>CAWDQZ010000023.1:0-80126 GCA_963804595.1 uncultured Solirubrobacterales bacterium | reverse complement strand
ATCCGACCGCCCTCGACGGGGGCGCCCAGGAGGCGGTCCGCTACGCCCCGGGGGACGCGGCCTCGTTCCTTCGCGCCCTGGCCGGCGCCCTCGACGCCGACGGGTACGACGCGGACGGTCCGTTCGAGGACGAGGCCGCCGCGGTAGCGGAGACCCTGCGAAACGCCCCCGACCAGGTCATCATCTGGGGCGAGCGACTCTGGCGCGACCCCGAGGCGGTCGACGCGCTGCACGCCTGCATGCACGCGCTCGACATGCACAAGCGCATCGGTCCGGGCCTGCTCGAGGTCCCCGAGGAGTCGAACACGCGCGGCCTCCGCGAGGTCGGCTGCCTGCCGGCCACCAAGCCCGGGCTGGTGCCCATCGACGGGGGGCGCGGCAGCACCGAGATCAAGGAGGGCCTGCTGTCCGATGGCCTCGGCTTCGTCCTGCTCGCCGACGCGGACCCGGTTCGGACCTACCCCGACTCCGAGGGCTGGCGCAAGGCACTGGCGGGGTCCACCGTCGTCTCGATCTCCGGCTTCGAGAACGAGTCGACCAGGCTCGCCGACCTGGTGATCCCGGCCGAGACCTGGGCGGAGAAGGAGGGCACCGTCACCCATCCGGAGGGCAGGCTCCAGCGTCTGCGCCGAAACGTCCCCCTCCCCGACGGCATGATCCCCGGCTGGCGCTTTCTCGACGCGGTCGCCACCGAGCTCGGCGCCGGCCTCGACGCCGAGGCGCCGGCGGACGTCTTCGACGCGGTGGTCGAAGAGGTCCCCTTCTACGCCGGTCTCACCTACGAGGAGATCGGCGGCACGGGCGTGAGGTGGGGCGATCGCGCACCCGGGCAGGCGTGGACCCCGGTCGCCGCGGGGCGCCACGACGTCGCCGCGCCGCACCGCGAGGGTGACGGCGAAGGGCTGTTGCTCGGCACCCACCGCGACCTCTGGGCGTCGGACGTCACCAAGCGGAATCCGGCGCTGCGCTTCCTGATGCCGAAGCAGAAGCTCGAGCTGGCGGCCAAGGACGCCGATTCCCTCCAGCTCGCGCCCGGCGACGAGGTGACGGTCTCGGTCAACGGCCACAGCCTCGACGCGACGGTCGCGATCCGCGAGCGGATGCGCGAGGGCGCCGCCTTCCTGATCGAGGGGACCGACGAGTTCAACGGCAACCTTCTCACCAACGGGCTCCCACCGCGGATCGAGGTGGTGAAGCGGTGAGCCTGCCGCTGGCGGACGTCAACTACGTGGAGGCGACCTGGGTGATGGTCGTCAAGTCGCTCATCATCTTCCTCGGCGTCTTCCTGATCGTCCCGGTGCTGACAGTCGTCGAGCGGAAGCTGATCGGCCGCTTCCAGAACCGCTACGGCCCGAACCGCGTGGGCCCGGTCGGTCTCGTCCAGCCGCTGGCCGACATCGTCAAGCTCGCCGGCAAAGAGATGTTCCGGCCGGACGCGGCCATCCCCTTCCTCTACGCGATCGCCCCGGCCATCGTGATCTTCTCGGGGATCATCACGCTGGCGATCCTGCCGTTCGGCAATGTCCAGGACGGCATCGGGCTCTACGGGATCGACGTCTCGATCGGCGTCCTCTACTTCTTCGCCTTCAGCTCGATCTCGTTCTACGGGCTGCTGCTCGCAGGCTGGGCCTCGGGCTCGAAGTACAGCTTTCTCGGCGCGATGCGCTCCGCCGCACAGCTGATCTCCTACGAGGTCTCGATGGGCCTGGCCCTGCTGGGTGTGGTCCTGATGACCGGCTCGCTGTCGCTGACCACCATCGTCGACGGCCAGGGCCCGATCTGGAACATCGTCCCGCAGATCGTCGGCTTCCTGATCTTCATGATCGCGGGGTTCGCCGAGACCAACCGGGCGCCCTTCGACCTGCCGGAGGCCGACGCCGAGCTGGTCCAGGGCTACATGACCGAGTACGGCGGCATGCGCTTCGGCTCCTACCTGCTCGCCGAGTACCTCGAGATGTTCGTCGTCTCGGGGATCGCCGTCACCTTCTTCCTCGGCGGCTGGATGGGCCCGGGCCCCGGCTGGCTGGACCCGGTCTGGATGGTGGTGAAGACGCTCACGCTCGTCTGCTTCTTCATCTGGGTCCGTGCCACGCTGCCGCGGCTGCGCTACGACCAGCTGATGTCGCTGGGCTGGAAGGTGATGCTGCCGCTGGCGACGCTGAACATCCTGGTCACCGCGGTGATCGTGACGGTGAGCTGATGGAGGCGAAGCTCAACACGGAGAAGACCGACTGGACCGAGTTCCCCTACCTGGAGGGGGAGAGCGACGTGATCTCCGTGCAGCGCGGGCCCAAGCCGGGCGGCGTCGGCGGCGCCTACCGGGCCTTCGGCGAGACGCTCCGCGGCCTGCGCACGACGTTCGGTCGCCTGCTCGAGGGCCCGGTGACGATCCAGTATCCCGAGGAGAAGACGCCGGTCTACCCACGCTTCCGCGGCCGCCACAAGCTGCATCGCTTCGAGGACAGCGGCCTGGAGAAGTGCGTCGGCTGCTCGCTCTGCGCGGCCGCCTGCCCGGCCGACTGCATCCGCGTGGTGGCCGCCGAGAACGACCCCGCGCACCGTGTCTCGGCCGGCGAGCGCTATGCCGAGGTCTACGAGATCAACCTCTCCCGCTGCATCTTCTGCGGCTACTGCGAGGTCGCCTGCCCGTTCGACGCGATCACGATGGGCCACGACTACGAGCTGTCCGACTACAACCGCTCAAACCTGATCTTCACCAAGGAGATGCTGCTGGCCGAGCCGATCGACCGGACGCCCCTCCGACGTGAGGGTGAGTGATATGACAGCCCCACCGTGTCCGAGGAGAACATCGCCATCGTCCGCGCCATCTGGGACGCCGTCAACCGCGGGGATCTCGATGAGGCGTTCAAGTACGCGCCCGATGACTTCGTGGCGGATTGGTCAGGCTCGGAAGCCCCGGAGAGCGGGATCTACCGCGGCCGCGAGGCCGTCAAGGAGCGCTTCGCGAGAACCACTGAAGCCTGGTCCGAGATGGAGTACTTCGAGACGGAGATCATCGACGCGGGTGACCAGGTCGTCCGCGTGGGGGGCGTGCGCGCGAGGGGCAAGGGCAGTGGCGCCGAGGTCACGGCTCAGGGTGCACAGGTGTGGACCTTCCGAGACAGATCTCCGGTCTCCGTTCGCCTCTACCAGAGCAAGGAGGAGGCGCTCGAGGCGGTCGGGCTCTCCGAGTAGCGGCCGCGGAGGAAACGCGTGAAGGAGGTCGCCTTCTTCGCGGGAGCGATCGGGGCGCTGGGCGGTGCGATCGCGGTGATCGCCCTCCGGAATGCCTTCTACAGCGTCCTCGCCCTGATCGTCCACCTGATCTCGCTCGCCGGGCTCTTCCTGCTGCTGCAGGGCGAGTTCATCGCCGCCGCTCAGATCGTCGTCTACGCCGGGGCCGTGATGGTCCTCTACGTCTTCGTCGCCGCCTACGTGGGCAACGTCGATGAGCCGCTCTGGGAGCCGATCCCGGGTCAGCGCTTCATCGCGCCGCTGCTCGGCATCGCGCTCTTCGTCGAGCTGGCGATCGCGATCACCGGCTCGAGCCTGCAGGCGATCGACACCGGCGGCCCGACTGTCGACCTCGGCTTCGGGTCTCCCTCGGCGATCGGCAAGCTGCTGCTGGAGCGCTTCCTGATCGCCTTCGAGGCCGCCTCGCTCCTCCTTCTCGTCGCGGCAGTTGGCGCCGTTGTCCTCGCCGGCAGACACAGACTGGAGAGCGACTCCTGATGGACATCACCTGGTATCTGGTCCTCTCGGCGATGTTGTTCGCGGTCGGCGTCACCGGAGTTCTCCTCCGCCGCAGCCCTCTGGTGATCCTGCTCTGCCTCGAGCTGATGCTGAACGCCGGCAACCTGGCGCTGCTCGCCTTCTCGCGCTCCCTCGGCAACCAGGACGGGCAGGTCTTCGCGCTGATCGTGATGGTGATCGCGGCCTGCGAGGTGGTCGTCGGCCTCGGCATCATCGTCGCGGCCTACCGGCGCCGCATCCCGCTGAACGTTGACGACCTGCGCAGCCTCAGGGGGTAACGCTTGTCGGCGACCGCCTACGGCTGGCTGGTGCTCGCCTTCCCGCTGGCGGGAACGCTGATCATCGGCTTCGGCTGGAACCGGCTCCCGGGCCGCAGCGCCGGCTGGATCGCGACGGCGATGATCGGCCTCTCGTTCCTCGCCTCGCTCGGCGCCCTCGCACAGCTCCTCGGCGACCCGGTCGACGCGCGACAGCACACCTCGGCGCTCTACGACTACGCCAGCGCGGCCGGACTCGACATCCAGCTGAACATCCTGGTCGACCCGCTCTCGGTCTACATGTGCCTGATCGTCACCGGGGTGTCCGCGCTGATTCACCTCTACGCGATCAGCTACATGACCTCGGACCGGGGCTTCAACCGCTTCTTCGTCTACCTGAACTTCTTCGTCTTCTCGATGCTGCTGCTCGTGCTCGCGGGGAACCTGGTCCTGCTGATCATCGGCTGGGCGTTCGTCGGCTTCGCCTCCTATGCGCTGATCAGCTTCTGGTACCGGCGCGAGACGGCGACCCGCGCCGGCATGAAGGCCTTCGTGATCAACGTGATCGGGGACATCGGCATGATGCTCGCCGCCTTCTTCATCTTCCGGGAGCTCGGCACCTTCGACCTGCTCTCGATCTTCAGCCAGGCGCCCAACACGTTCCACACCAACCAGGGCGTCGTGGTCGCGATCTGCCTCTTGCTGCTGGTCGGGGCGTTCGCCAAGTCGGCACAGGTGCCGCTGCACACCTGGCTACCGGACGCGATGGAGGGCCCGACGCCGGTCTCCGCCCTGATCCACGCGGCGACCATGGTCACCGCCGGCGTCTACCTGATCGCCCGCTTCCACCCGCTGTTCGAGATCGCCCTGACGGCCGCGGACATCGCCGCGATCGTCGGGCTCGCCACCCTGTTGATCGCGGCGACCATCGCGCTGGTCGTCACGGACCTGAAGCGGATCATCGCCTACTCGACCATGAGCCAGATCGGCTACATGGTCGTCGGAGTCGGAATCGGGGCGTACTCGGAGGGCCTCTTCCACCTGATGACGCACGCCTTCTTCAAGGCCCTCCTCTTCATGGCGGCCGGCTCGATCATCGGCGCGATGGCGAACCGCCAGAACATCGACCTGATGGGCGGCTTCCGCCGCGCGATGCCGTTCACCTCGGCGATGTTGCTGATCGGGGCCCTGGCGCTGGCGGCCTTCCCGCTCACCTCCGGCTGGTTCTCGAAGGACGAGATCCTCGACTTCGCCGCCTACCGCGGCGGCTGGTACGTGATCTTCACGATCGGCGGCTACATCGGGGCGCTGCTGACCGCCTTCTACTCCTTCCGGATCGGCTTCCGGGTGGTCTTCGGCGAGCCGTGTGAGGAGGCGAAGGAGCTCGAGCAGGGGCACCTCCACCACGCCGAGCCGGAAAACCCCGACACCGGGGAGCGGGAGGACACGGACGTGGGCTTCCCCGGCCCGAGCCACCAGATCGCAGAGCGGGAGATGCCCATGAAGATCGCCATGAGCGTCCTCGCCTTCGGCGCGCTGTTCGCGGGGTTCGTGCAGATCCCGGGCGTCGACGACGTCGTCCACAAGTTCCTGCACGGGTCCTTCCTCGACTCGAAGTTCTACGAGCAGGGCCCGAGCACGACCTCGGCCTACCGGGGCCTGCTGATCGGCGGCCTGATCTCGGTGCTCGGCATCGCGATCGCCTACTACGCCTATCTGCGCAATCCCGGCTGGACGGCGGAGCTCCAGAAGCGCCTGCCGCGGCTCCATGACTTCCTCGAGCGGAAGTGGTACTTCGACGAGGCGATCGACCTGGTCTTCGTCCGGCCCGCGCTCGCCACCGGCCGCTGGGCCAACGCGATCTTCGAGCGCTACGTCGTGCAGGGAATCGTCGTGGCGGCGGTGGACCTGGTCCGCGGCGCCAGCGCCGGCGTCCGCGGCGCCCAGTCCGGGTATCTGCGCTCCTACGCGCTCCTCCTGGTGACCGGCTTCGCCGGCCTCGGCCTCTACTTCCTGCTGCAGAGCTCATGAGGGCCGCGCCGTGATCGAGATCCTTCTTTGGGCGCCGCTCGCCTTCGGGCTCGTCGCCGCGATCCTCCCCGGCCGGCTTACGGGTTGGGTCGCGGCGGTCGGCTCCCTCGTCTCCCTCGCTATCGCGATCGCGATCGTCATCGGCTTCGACCCCTCCGGCGGCCTTCAGCACACCGTGGATGCGAGCTGGATCCCGGCGCTCGGCGTCCGCTACCAGCTGGGGGTGGACGGGATCAGCCTCTTCCTCGTCCTGCTCACGACGGTCCTCTGGCTCGCCGGGACGGTCTGGTCCGCGATCAACCCGCCGGAGCGGCCCCGGCTCTACTTCCTCATGTTCGGGCTCGCCCAGACGTCCGTGCTCGGCGCCTTCCTGGCGCAGGACCTGATCCTGTTCGTCCTCTTCTTCGACCTGATGCTGATCCCGTTCTACTTCCTCTTCGGGAGCTGGGGGACGGAGCATCCTGGCCGGCCCGAGGAGGACGAGGGGCCGATCCGGCCCCAGCCCGCCACCCTCAAGATGTTCATCTACACGCTGGTCGGGTCCCTCCTGATGCTGGCCGGAGCCATCGCGACCGGCATCCTGGCCGCCGACGGCGGAACGATCGACTTCAACATCCAGCACCTGGCCGCCGACCCGCTCGGCAGCGGCAGCCAGTACTGGATCTTCTGGTTCTTCGCGGCGGCCTTCCTGGTGAAGATGCCCGCCTTCCCGCTCCACGGCTGGATGCCGGACGCGTACCGCGTGGCGCCCCTTCCCGCCCTCGCCCTCTTCTCGGGTGTCCTCTCGAAGGTCGGCGCCTACGGCTTCCTGCGGGTCGTGCTGCCGATCTTCCCGGCGGCCACGACCCACTTCCAGGAGGTGATCCTGGTGGTCGCGGTCGCCTCGATCCTCTACGGCTCGGTGATGGCCTTCACCCAGACGAGCGCCAGGCTGATCCTGGGCTACTCGTCGATGGCCCAGCTCGGCTTCATCACGCTCGGCATCTTCAGCCTGCGCGCCGACGGCGCCGACGGGTCCGTCCTCAACATGGTCAATCACGGGCTGGTGGTCGCCCCGCTGATGCTGATCGCGGTGCTGCTGTACGAGCGCGCCGGCACCGACGACATCCGGCGGATGGGAGGGCTCGCGACGCGGGCGCCCGTTCTGGCGGCCCTCTTCCTGATCGCGACCCTGGCCCTATTGGCGATGCCCGGGTCAGCGAACTTCATCGGCGAGTTCTACATCCTCAACGGCATCTTCCAGTCGAAGATCGTCTACGCCTTCGTCGCCGCGACCGGCATCGCGCTCGCCGCGTACTACGCGCTGCGTCTCTACCAGGCGACGATGCACAACCGGAAACCCGATGGGATCGAGTCGAGGGAGGTCGGCCTCCTCCAGGGGACCGTGCTTGCGGGCCTGGTCGCCTGCATCGTCGGCATCGCCCTCTGGCCGGGGTTGATCCTGCATCGCGCGGATGACTCGGTGAGCGGCCAGCTCAGCTCCACCGCCGCGGCACCGACCGAGGTGGCGCAGCGATGAGCTTCAACGCCCCCCACATCGACTACGCCGGGCTCTCGCCCGTGATCGCGCTGACGGCGGGGATGGTCATCGTCCTCATGGTCGGCCTCTTCCGGTGGCCACGCTGGGTGCTGCCCGCCATGACGATCGCGGTGCTCGCGGTCACCTCCGGCCTCGCGATCTGGCAGTGGAACGAGCAGCAAGACCTGGTCGCGGGTGCGCTGCGGCTAGATGCCTTCGGGCTGGCGATCTGCCTGATCGCCTGCCTCGCCGCCGCGATGGTGGTGGTGCTGTCGATCAGGGAGCCAGCGGCCCAGGAGGCCGGGTACGGCGCCTTCTATGCGCTGCTGCTCGGCTCGGTCCTCGGCATGACGCTGATAGCCCAGGCGCAGAATCTGATCGCCTTCTTCGTCGCCCTCGAGCTGCTCTCGATCCCGCTCTACGTCCTCTGCGCCTCGGCCCGCCGCACCGAACGCTCGCTCGAGTCCGGCCTCAAGTACCTGGTCATCGGGTCGATCGGCTCGGCCACGGTGCTCTACGGGTTCGCGCTGCTCTACGGCGGCTCGGGCTCGACCGAGTTCGCCGGGATCGCGAAGGGACTCGCCGGCGACAACGGCAACGACACCATCGTGTTGATCGGCGTCGCGATGGTGGCGACCGGCCTCGCCTTCAAGACCTCGGTCGCACCCTTCCATCAGTGGACGCCCGACGTCTACCAGGGCGCGCCGACCCCGATCACCGCGTTCATGGCGGTCGCCACCAAGGCCGCGGCCTTTATCGCGCTGGCCCGCCTCTTCGAGGTCGCCCTCGGCCCCATCGCCCATGACTGGAAACCGGCGCTCGCCGCTCTCGCGGTGATCTCGATCGCTGTCGGCAACATCGGTGCGCTGGGGCAGGACTCGCTGAAGCGGCTGCTGGGCTACTCCGGCATCGCCCAGGCGGGCTACATGCTCGCCGGGATCGTGGTGGCGACCGAGAAGGGGCTCGAGGCTCTGGTCTTCTACGCCGCCGCCTACACGCTGATGAACCTCGCCGTCTTCGCGGTCGTGGTCGCCCGTGAACGGGAGACGGAATACGGCGACGACATCGAGTCCGTCGCCGGCATCGGGCGTTCCCGCCCCCTGCTCGCCTGGCCGCTCACCATTGGGATGCTCGCGCTCGCCGGCCTGCCCGGGACCTCGGGCTTCATGGGCAAGCTCTTCCTGATCGAGGCCAGCGTCGACGGCGACTACACCTGGCTCGGCGTCGCGATCGTGATCGGCACGATGGTCTCCCTCGCCTACTACCTGCGCGTGATCGCAGCCGTCTGGATGTCGCCGGAACCGAGCGCCGTGCCGCCCGCCACCCAGCCGGGCGGGTTGCCCGCGATCGCGGGCGGCTCCCCCGAGGCCGACGCCATACCCAAGGGCGCGAGCCGCTGCTGGCTGATCGTGGGCTCCGCTCTGCTCTGCGGCGCCGCGACGATCGCCTTCGGCGTCGCCCCCTCGCCGTTGATCGACTGGGCCTCGCACGCCGCGGGCTCGCTGGCGACGACGATCTAGCTCGCCGCGGGCCGTGCGGTCCGTGGATCGGTGCCCCGTGGGTCCCGCTGCCTAAGCGTTTCTTTGAGCCGCCGGAGGACGATCGCTCGCGCGCGCCATCCGACGAAAAGGAGATCTCGATGATGACCACCCGCGAGGCTTTCGAACGTGGGACGGACACCTTCAACGCCCACGACATCGATGGGTTCGCCGACGTGCTCGCGGACGACGTCGCCTTCACGGCGCCTGGCGGGATGAGAGGCGAAGGCAAGGACGCCTGCGTTGAGTTCTACGCCAGCTGGTTCGGTGCGTTCTCCGATGCGCATGTCAATGTCGACGACGTCCAGGTCATCGATGACGTCGCCGTCGAAGAGCGCACCTTCACCGGAACGCATGACGGGGTCCTGCGCACCCCCGCAGGCGAATTCCAGCCAACCGGTCGTCCCGTCAGCCTCGACTACATCCAGGTGCTTCGCTTCCGTGATGGGAAGCACGTCTCGTTCAATTTGATGTTCGACCGGCTGCTGATGCTCGAGCAGCTCGGACTAATCCCCACGCCCGCCACCTGAACCTCCGCGAGCGACCGAGCGAAGGGGGTAGCGGCGAGCGCCTGGGAGTCGGCTCCGCGAGGATGGCGGGCGCTTGGGTGTCCTGCTCACCATCGTCGCCATCGCCGTCTCGGGCGCGGCCGGGATCGCGGCTGAGCACCGCTGGCCCCACACCGCCGTCGGCTGGGCCCGGCGACTGCTGGTCATCTCGCTCTACACGCTGATCCCGTTCGTCGTCTTCTTCAACCTCGCGCGCACCCACATCGACACGGACGAGGCCTCAGGACTGGTGATCGGGTGGGTCGCCCTGCTCGCCGCATCGGGCATCGCCTGGCTCATCGGGACCCGGGTGCTTCGACTGAACCGACCGGCCAGGGGATCATTGATCACCGCGACCCTGATCGCGAACTCCGGCTATCTCGGCTATCCGCTCTGCGCCTCGCTGCTCGGCTTTCACGCGCTCGGCGAGGCGGTCGTCTACGACGTGGGGGTTTCCTCGCCCGCCCTGCTCCTGCTGGGGTTCGGCACCGGCGCCGCGTTCGGTACGAAGGTTGGCGAGGGATTCGGCGACCGGGTGATCGCCTTCTTCACCAGGAACCCGCCGCTCTACGCCGCCATCGCCGGTTTGCTCGTCCCGAACTCCTTCGCCCCGGACGTTCTGGTCGACATCTCGCGCGGGTTCGTGATCGCGCTGCTGCCGATCGGCTTCTTCGCGGTGGGAGCGGTGCTCGCCGAGGAGGTCGAGGGCGAGCGGGTCCGGCTGGGATCGCCCTTCGATCCTCCCATCGGGGCCGCGATCGTCCTGCGCCTCATCGTCGCCCCCGGGCTGCTCCTGCTGCTCTCGCTGCCCTTCATCGACCTCCCGGGGCCCTTCCTGCTGCTCGCCGCGATGCCCTGCGGGATCAACACCCTGCTGGTCGCGCACGTCTACGGGCTGGATTCGAAGCTGGCGGCGCAGGCCGTGGCCTGGACGACCGCGATCGCTGTGGTGGCCGTTCTGATCGCCCAATCGATCTGGGGATAGAGCTAGGCTGGCCAGCCCGTGCGCTACCCCGTCGAGGAATTCACCGAGGAGGAACGTCGCCTCCTCTCTCCCCGCTTCACCAACCTCGACCGGCCCGTGTTCGCCCTGGTCAACCTGCCGGAGACGATCAAGGGAGCGCTCTTCGCGCGCTACTCCCGCTACCCCGGGACGCTGCGCCGCCTCTACCTGGAGGAGTTCGCCGCGGACGTCCCGGAGGGCGGACGGCCGTTCGAGGGCGAGGAGGGCGAGCGCGCCGCCGGACTCTACGAGCGGGTCTTCATGGGCTACGGCGACGACTCGATCGCGCAGGTCGGCGGCGCGCACGTGGCCTGCGAGTGGGTCTCGAACATCCTCACCAAGGTCCTGCAGCGCGGTCGCCTGGCCGCCTACCTGGAGCAGTCCACCCGCTACATCCCCTACGACCAACCGCTGCCCGAGTCAGCCGGCGGGGGCTTTCGCTTCTACCGAGACGACGAGCTCGGGCCTGACTACGCGAAAGCGATGGACGAGCTCTTCGGGATCTACTCACGCTCCCTCGCCCAGGTGAGCGAGTGGGCCGCGCAGCGCTGGCCGCGTGGCGATGAGCCCGAGGCGGCCTGGCAGCGTTCCATCAAGGCCAAGGCGCTCGACCTGCTGCGCGGACTGCTCCCCGCCTCGACCCTGAGTCATGTGGGGATCTTCGCTTCGGGCCAGGCCTACGAGCAGATGCTGCTGCGCATGCTGGCCTCGCCGCTCCCGGAATCCAGGCACTTCGCGACGATGATCCTCGAAGAGCTCAAGAAGGTGATGCCGAGCTTCGTCGCCCGGGTGGAGCGGCCCGAACGCGGAGGCGAATGGATCTCCTACCTGGAGCGGCGCCGGGACGCGGCGGAGCGCTGGGTCGCCCGCATGGGGCTGGACCGCCCAGAGGGAGACGAGATGGCGCCCTCCGTCGAGCTGATCGACGTCGAGGGCTCGGAGGACGAGCTGATCGCCGCCTCGCTGTTCGAGTCCTCGAGCAGCTCCGAGCGGGCCATCGTCGACCGGGTTCGAGCTCTGCCTCCTGACGAGAAGGCGGAGATCATCACCGACCTCGCAGGGGACCGTGCCAACCGCCGCCACCGCCCGGGACGCGGCTGGGAGGCCGTCCGCTACCGCTTCGAGATCGTCTCGGACTACGGAGGGTTCCGTGACCTGCAGCGTCACCGAATGCTGACCTGCCAGTGGCAGCGGCTCAGCCCCGATCTCGGCGCCGGGATCCCGAATGAGGTTCGGGAAGCGGGCGCGGGAGGGGAGTATGAGCGCGCTCTGGAGCTCTCCCGGGTCGAGCACGATCGGCTCGCGGACGCCGGGCTGACCGACGCTGCGCCCTACGCGCTCTGCCTCGGCTACCGCATCCGCTACCTGCTCGACCTGAACGCTCGGGAGGCGATCCACCTGATCGAGCTGCGCTCGGGTCGCGAGGGCCATCCGACCTACCGCGCAGTCGCCCAGGCGATGCACGAGCGAATCGCCGCGGTGCATCCGGCGATCGCCGCGGCCATGACCCACGTCGATGCCTCCACCGAGCCGCGCCTCGAGCGGATCATGAGCGAGATCCGCACCCACCGCAAGCAGGCCGTCGCGGAGCGGGAGCCCGCCCCCTCCGACGCCCCGCCTGGCGTCAGCGCGCTCGGCTAGCGCAATCCCAGAACCCCGACCTTCCGTAGTTGACTAACAGTCAATGCCACGTACGATGCGAGGGATGAAGGGAGCAAGGGCCCTGGCGAGCGGGATGTTCGTCCTGGCGCTGAGCTGCGCGATCCCCGCGATCTCGGCCGCACAGGACGCCGGCACAACCACGGACGCCACGACGACCACCACGACGACGCCCGACCCGGCCACGCCGCCGGCCGACCAGGGTGGTGGCTCGCAGAGCCAGCCCGGACCCCAGGGCAACAACGGGGGTGATTCGGCGGGCAACGACAAGGGCGGATCGGCCCCGGCAGCGAGCCCGCCGCCCGCACAGGCTCAACCCGCGCAGGCACCAGCGGACGGCCCGGCGACCGGCGCTTCGGCGAAGGCGCACAAGTCGGCGTCGGCCAGCGTCACCATGGGCGACCTGTTCTTCTCCCCCACATCCGTGACGATCGCCGTCGGCGACACGGTGACCTGGCAGAACACGGGCCAGGCCCCGCACAACGCGACCGCCGATGACGGGAGCTTCAAGACCCCGACCATCGAGAACGGCCAGAGCGCTTCCCACACCTTCGGCCAGGCCGGCACCTTCAGCTACATCTGCACGATCCACCCGAACATGCATGGAACGGTGCGGGTACTGGCGTCGAGCAGCGGAGGCAGCGGAGGCAACGGCGGCGGCGGAGGCGCATCGTCGAGCTCGAGCGGCTCCTCGAACTCGGAGTCATCCGCGGCGGCGTCGCCGAGTGCGGCCGGGGACGCGAACACCCTGCCGATGACCGGCATGGCCGTCGGCGGCCTCGCCCTCGTCGGCCTCGGGCTGATCGCCGTCGGCCTGCTCGCCAGACAGGCGGACCGTGAGCGGCCCCGCCTGCGCTGGTTCTCGATCTTCTAGGGTCCACAGTCTGAAATCCTGGCGGCGTGCTCCACCACGTCTCACTGGAGATCCCGCCCGATCAGGCCGACCGCTCGGTCGAGTTCTGGGGACTGCTCGGCTTCGAGGAGGTCCCGGCCGCCGACGTCCTCGGGGACTCGGTCCGTTGGCTGGAATGCGACGCCACCCAGATCCACCTGATCCTCACCGAGGCCCACACCGCCCCGGCGCTCGGACACGCGGCGGTGGTGGCACCGGACCACGCGGAGGCCAAGCTGCGGCTCCGGGACGCCGGCTTCCAGGTCGAGGACACGCGCCAGCTGTGGGGCGCCGACCGCGCCTTCGCCATCGCCCCCGGCGGTCACCGGGTGGAGCTGATGGCGGCGCCCCCGCCGCCCAAGTCTTGACCTACTTGCGCCGCTTGCGCTTTTTCCTGCGCTGACCCTGCGTCTCCTCGGGCTCGGCTGACGGCGCGCCGGCGCCGTTCTCGGGCAGAGACTGTTCCGAGACCTCGCGGCCGCTGCCCTCGATCGTCTCCCCGGCTCTGCGCTCGGGCGGCGGGCCGAGGTCCTCGCCGCGGCTCGGCCACGGGATCGCAATCCCCTCGTCCCAGGCCGGCGGCAGCGGAGTCGGCCACCAGCGGGCCAGCATGAGCCCGACCGCCGCGAACCAGAGAACGAGACCGAAGATCCCCACCGGGACCAGTAACAGCGACACGCCGAGCGCCAGTCCCAGGAATGCCCAGAACCGGGTGAGCAGGCCGGTTCGCATCGCCCAGAGCGGGATGTAGATCAGGGCGAAGACCAGCGAGAGCAGGCCGACGAACCGCAGCAGCGACCCCGCCTTCAGCAGGCCGGAGTCATCGATCAGGTTGCTGGCGAGATCGAGCCTTGCCTTGGCGGCCGCCTGCTCGGGGGTCCGCGGCGTGGTGGTCGTCGGCTGGATGGAGGTCGTGCCCGAGGTGGAGGTCGTGCCCGACGTGCTCGTCGTTCCAGACGTGGACGTCGACTGCGTCGTCGTGGTCGCCTGCCCGGCGGTGCCCTGTGCCTGTGCGGCGGTCGCCTGCTGACGCGCCTGCCTCTCCTTTGCGGGCGCCTGGCTGACGAACTTGTCCGCTGTGTCGCTGAGTCCCTTCGCCACGAGGAACCCGGAGACCGCGAAGAGGATTGGCCCGACGAAGGCCAATGCGACCATGCCCCGACGGATGCGATCGGTCCTGCCCTGCGCAGCCTTGATCAGCACGTAGAGCAGCGGGATGAAGAGCAGGATCGCGACTCCGATCAGGATCCCCTGACCGACGATCAGTTGGGTCGACTGATCGTGGAACTTGGTGAGCCGCTCGGCGTCGTTGTCGCCCCCGGTGGACGGCTGCAGGGGGAGAGATACGGCGATGACGAGCGCCCCGAGGATCGCGCAGATGCCGGCGGGCCGCATCCAGCGCGCCTGAAAGGCGAGCAGCTCCTGCTTGCTCGGCAGCGAGCTCTCGGGGGTCGAGGCCTCCAACCAGCGGGACTGTATCTTGGCCGCGATGGCGCTTCCCTCAGGGCAGCAAGGGCCGATCGCCGTGTACGGGGCCACCGGATACACCGGCCGGCTCGTCACCGCCGAGCTCGCGGCTGCGGGCGCGGATCTGGTGATCTCGGGCCGGAACCGGCGCAGGCTCGACGTCCTCGCGTCCGAGACCGAGGGCGAGGTCGGCGTCAGGGAGGCGACGCTCGACGATCCAACCTCCCTCCGGACGCTGCTCGCCGATTGCGCCGTCGTGGTCGACTGCGCAGGCCCCTTCGTCCACTACGGCGAGCCCGTGCTCGCCGCAGCGGTGCAGACGCGAACCCACTACCTGGACACAACAGGCGAGCAGCCCTACATGAAGCTCGCCTTCGAGCGCTATGGGCCGGGCGCTTCGGAAGCCGAGGTCGCGGTGATCCCCGCGATGGGCTTCGACTACGTGCCCGGCGACATGATCGCCTCGCTCACGGCGGAGGGCATGGCCGAGTTGGACGACGTCTCGTTGCACTACTGCTGGCAGGGCTTCATTCCCAGCCGCGGAACGGCTCGCACCACCCTCGAGATCCTCAGCGACCCAGGCATCGAATGGCGCGACGGGATATGGCAGCGGGCAGACGCCCGGGTCAACCGCGGGTCCTACGAGTTCCCGGCACCGTTCGGCCGCCGGGGAATGATCCGCTACCCCGCCGGCGAGCAGATCACCGTCCCGCGCCACATCCCCACCAGCAACGTCCGCACGACCATCAACGCGTCGGCGTTCGCCAGCGAGAGGCTCGCGCCGCTCTTCGCCCTCTTGGCACGCCCGGCAGGGCTCGCGATGAGGACGCCGCTCAAACGGGTCGCTCAGGCGGGGATCTCTCGTCTACCCGAGGGGCCGACGGCCGCCCAGCGCGAGCGGATGCGTTGCATGATCGTCTGCGAGGCGAAGCGCGGCGAGGTCGAGCGCCGGGGCGTGATCACCTGCAGGGACGTCTACGGGCTGACCGCCGCGGCGATCTCACAGGGGGCGAGGATCGCCGCAGGGCGGGGCTTCGACGCTCGCGGGGCCCTGGCGCCCTCGCAGGCGTTTGACCCGAAGGAGTTCCTGGAGGGCCTCGGCCGCTTCGACGTGCGCTGGAACGTCGAGGGGATCGAATCGACGCTTCCCGTAGAGGCCTGAGCCTCGGTGGCGATCGGACTCGGAACCCGGCGGCGGCGAGCCGTCAGCCTCGAGCAGGCGGCCAGCCCTGAGACCCCGCGCTGTCCCGCCTGCGGCGAGCCGCTCTTCGTCTGGATCGAGACCTACGGATATGGAAGTCGCGAGGACCAGGTCATCGATCGCTGCGAGAACTGCGGCCTGGTCCTGGTCCGCGGCCAGATTCCGACGCCGGATGCAGCGGCGGAGCGGCTGCTCTCCGACGCCCAGCAGCGCGACGACGTGATCGCCTTCCGCGCGGCCAACGCTGCGAGCCTTCAGACCTGGCTCGGGGCGGAGAACTGGGCCGCCCTCCGTCCCGGTGGCCACGGCATCGAGCCGACTCCGAGGGCCGCTTCCCTGCTCCTCGCCCGCCGAGGGCTGCGCATTCGGCGGATCCGTCACCTCGCCGGATCCGGAATGGCATCGATGTGGCAGACGCTCCTCAACCTGCTCACCTTCCACCGCGACTTCGCCTCCGAGACCGCATCGGGCCGGCTGCGCCCGGGCACCGGGCGCAGCGAGGCCGCGTTCTGGACGGACGCGGTGGTCACGGTCCTCGCGGCGATCCCCACGGCCTTCATCGCCGTCGTCCTCGAGTCCGGCGCGGTGGTGGCTCGCCGCGGCGGCGTGATCGAGATTCAGGCCGAGCGGCTTCCCTCTACCGAATGAGCTCGCGCGCCAGCGCAGCGACCTCGTCGGGCGCGCCGATGTGCGGCGGAGCCGGGCCGGAGTCGAGCTCTCGGGGATCGGCACCGGCGAGCCTGTCCGCCAGGACGGCCGACGCCTCGCGCACGAGCGGCGGTGTCGAGGCGGCCGTGACGACCAGGGAGGGACCCTCCGCCGCGGCCAGGCTCGGCAGCTGCGCACGCCATCCCGTGGCGATTCCCATCTCGGCGACGACGCTCGCGGGTCGCTCCCTCGCGGCGGCGGTGAGCTCGTCCGGAAGGCGGACCACCTCCGCGCCCAGGACCGGCAATCCACCCGAGAGATAGAGCTCGATCACGCTCTCGCCCGTGCCGGCAGCCAGCTCGAGCCTACGGCGGTCCTCGGAGAGCGCCTCGGTGGCCAGCGGAAGCATCTGCAGGACCGGCGGCTCGACCAGGAGGGTCCCGGTGACCAGGTCGGGGCGGCGGAGCAGCAGGTCGAGCGCGACCATCGCACCGACGCCCGCCCCGGCGATCAGCGCAGGCGCCGCGCCCGCGGACTCGAGCAGAGCGGCGGCGTCCTCGCTCTGCTCCTCCACCGTCGTCCGTCGGTACCCCTCGGGAGCGCTGGAGGCGCCCCACCCGCGGCGGTCATAGCTGATCGCCCGCGCATTGCCCGCCAGCCCCTCGGCGACCGCCTCCCAGGCCCTGCCGTTCCCGGCGGTCTCATGCACCAGCAACACCGGCTGGCCCTCACCTCGCTCGCTCCAGGCCAGTTCGACACCACGGGCCTCCAGGGTCGGCATGCGGGCCCTAGAGGTTTCGCCAGATCCGGCTGATCAGCGGCAGGGCCACGGCCCTGGGACTGTGCTGGCCGGCCAGCGCGCCGGCGCGGTTCAGCAGGCCGGGCACGACGACTCTCTTGTCGTGAGCCGTTCCGTCGACAGCCTGTTTGGCAATGTCCTCCGGCGACATCCAGACGACCCCCGGGGTGCGGTCCTCGACACCCGGTACCTCCGCGACCGCCATGAACTCGGTGCGCACCGGGCCAGGGCAGACCGCGGTGACGGTCACGCCCGAGCCGCGAAGCTCGGTGCGGATGGCCTCGCTGAACGAGAGGACGAAGGCCTTGCTCGCTCCGTAGACGGCGGAGCCGGGCAACGGCTGGAAGGCGCCGAGCGAGGCGACGTTGATGACGCTTCCCCGGCCCCGCTCCACCATCGGGGTGAGGAAGCGGCTGGTCAGGTCGACCACCGCCTCGACGTTCAGGCGGACCATGTCCACCATGCGCTCGCGAGGGCTCCTCGCGAAGTCCACCTGGTGCCCGAAGCCGGCGTTGTTGACCAGTACTTCGACCGACCGGCCGTAGCCGCCGATCTCCGCCTGGAGGCGGTCCCGCTCCGCTTCCTGACCGAGGTCGCAGGTGATCACCTCGGCCTCAACGTCGTGCTCGGCAGAGAGCTCGGTCGCCAGGCTGCGAAGCCGCTCCCCCCGCCTCGCCACCAGGATGAGCGAGAAACCGCGCCCGGCCAGCTCGCCCGCAATCGCGGCGCCGATGCCCGACGAGGCGCCGGTGACCAGCGCCGTGTTGCTGACCGAGGGTTCCGGCAGGCCCACTGGACCGGCGGGAGCTAGTCCTGAAGGCCCTCCCGGGCCTCCCTCACCAGCGTGACCGCCTCGGGGAACACGATCCGAATCGCGTCGCGCACCTGTACGGCCTGCTCATCGCTGGAGCCGCTCAGCTCGAGCGAGCTGATCGCGGCGACGGTCATCTCGACCGCGAGCTTGATCGCGTTGTCCGCCCACGCCACCTTCTGGGCGCCGGCCATCTGCTCCTGAAGCTCCTCCATGCGACGCCGCATCTCTTCCGGGTCGCCGAAGAGTCCGCCAAAGCCTTCCATGCGTCGATCATAGACCGCGCTCGACATCCGCTTCCGATTGGTGACGAAGCGCGCGCCTCGCTCACAATCTGGTCGGAGAGCGTGCCCCGGTGTCGAACCGGAGAACCAAGCGCACGGGGGCGGCCTCGGTGGAGTATCTGTCCCTCGCCGGGGTGATCGGCCTCCTGCTCCTCGTGGCGGTCGCGGCGCTCGTCGCCTCTCCACCGACCCGCGGCGACCGAGAGCTCGGCGAAATGCTCGCCCGACGGATCGCCTGCCCGCCGCGCTATCCGGTGCCATGCGGCCGCAACCCGCTCGCCCTCGCCTATGGCTTCCCGCTCGGCAAGCTCGCCCGATACCTGGCGCCGGCGCCGATCGCCGTCGCGGGCGAGCTGCCGGTCGATTTCCGCTACTGCCGGCGGGCCAGCTGTGCCGCACCCGGCCCGGGCCGTGGCCTAACAGCGTCGGGACGCCGCGTCACCGAGTTCGTCTCGATCGAGGAGGCCCGATCCGCGGGCGGTCCTGTGAGCCTGACCTACTGGCTCTATCGCCCCGGCCTTGATTGGGACCGGATCGTGCGCATCGCCGGGCCGGCTGAGATCGCCGCGGCCGCGAGGGTGCGGCTGAATCTCGAGGACGACCCGGCGCTGGTTCCCTTGGAGACGCTCGCGGGTCGCGACCACTACCTGTTCCCGCCGGGCGAGGTACCTCCCTGGCGCTGGTCGATCGTCTCACGACCGAGCGGTCGCGCCTTCGGTTAGAGCTGCGACGCGAGATAGCCGCTTTGCATGGAAAGCGGCAGTGCTAACCGGCGCATATCGTGCAACCTCGACGTGTGAGGCCTACGCTCTTGGCCGTGGACACCCCGCGCCCTCGCTTCGATCTCGCATTCGCGATTGCGCTAGCCCTCGTCGCCTTGCCGGCGGTCAGCTTCGTCTACGAGGACAACGGCGGCGCGACGATCATGAGCGCGATGTGTCTCGCCGGGCTCATCGCCGCAGGGATCGTCGGCGTGCCGGGGAGGGTGCTGCTACCCGTCGCCTTCGGGTTCATGGTCGTCCTCTTGATGCTGTGGATCCATCCCTCCGCCAACTCGTGGAAGACGAGCGCGTTCGCGCACGCAGTTGGCGGCAGCCTCGTGGGGTGGACCCTCGTTGAGGCGCTGCGTCGTCGGATCGGCGGCTGGCCCTCGGTGGCGCTGGCGGCGCTCACGGTGGTGATCGTCCTCACCCTCGTCTGGGAGCTCGGCGAATACCTCGGCGATCGACTGTTCGACACGGCCCTGGAGCCGGGGTGGCGCGACTCGGCGATAGACATCCTCTTCGGCACTGCCGGGGGCATGGTCGGGATCGCGCTCGCCGGCCTCGCGGTGTCCCTGCGGCGCGCCAATTAGCGTCCAGGTCACAGTCGCTTTGGACGAGAAGCGGCGCTTCGCATAGAAAGGAGCGTTTCTTTCCGCTGGTGCGCCGCTTGCGCAAAGTAGGAGCGCGAGGCCACCTGTCGAGAGCACCTGCTGCCTCTAGATTTTCGACGCTTCCCCGTGGTCGCAGGTTCGAGTCCCGCCCGGCCCATCGAAAGCCCCGTAAATCGTGGGGTAGCTCGGGCGGGAAAGCGAGGCTAGAGTGGGCACCGGATGACCAAGCCGACCGACAGCCTGCGTCGGCGCGTCCTGATCACGGATGGGGAGGAGCGGGCTGCTCTCGCAGCGTGCCGCGCGCTTCGCTCGACTGGATACGCGGTCGACTCCGTTGCGTTTGGGGGCCCTGCCGCGGTGCATTGGTCGCGGTCTTGCTCGCGGCGGCTATGGGCACCCGACCCGCGAGCTGACAGAGCCGCCTTCGCGGACTCGCTCAGCGAGCTTCTGGCCCGTCGGCGATACGACCTACTGCTGCCCGCGAGCGATGCTGCCCTGCTCGCGATTTCCGAGGATCGCGATCGCCTCTCGCAACTGGTCACCATCGGCCTGCCCGGGCAGGAGGCGGTCCTTCGGTGTCTCTCCAAGATTGCGGCCCTCGAAGGTTCCGGAGCGACTCTCCTCGCAGCGCCGCGCACGGAGGTCTGCCGCACTTTCGATGAGACGCGCGAGGCGGCGAATGAGATCGGCTTTCCGCTGCTGGTGAAGCCGCATATGTCGGCGCGGCCTGAGGGGATGGGGCTGCGTGAGCGCAGCAGCCGGCGGGTTAGCAGCGAGAGCGAGCTGGCGGCAGCGACTGAGGATTTCGGCATGCCAGTACTGGTGCAGCGTTGCCTCCGAGGTCCCGTTCACTCTCTCGGCGGCGTAATCACAGACCAGGGGCTCGTGGCGGCGGCCTATAGCCGCTACGTGCGCACCTGGCCCCCCGAAGCGGGGAACGTTTCCTGCTCGGTCTCGCTGGCGCTGCCCGCCAAGCTGCGGGAGGCGGCGGCTACGTTTCTCGATCGCCTCGGATGGCGGGGCATCTTCGAACTCGAGTTGATGGAGAGACCCGACGGCAATCTTGGCTTGATCGACCTGAATCCAAGGGTGTACGGATCCCTCGAGCTGGCGGTGCACGCAGGGGCCTCGCTGCCGGCGATCTGGTGCGATTCGCTGTTGGAGGACCCTGTCGTCTCGGAGCTCCGCGATGCACGAGCGGGTGTCTGGTACCGGTGGGAGGATGCAGACGTCCGATACGCGTTGCGCCGGCTCAGGTCCGGCGGGCTGAGGGACGTCGCACCAGTGCTCAGGCCCCGCCGGGGTACCGCACATGCTCTCTTCCGGCTGTCCGACCCGGGTCCTTTATTCGCGCGGGTGATCTCGGCAGTCTGGGGCAGACGTCAAAGCCGACGGCAGAATCATCAACCCCAGCCCGGTGCCGAGCAAAAGACTCCGACCGCGGGTTCCCCTGCGTGAGCCTCGACGCGGAGGTCGCGGTGATCGGGGCGGGCCCCTACGGTCTCGCCTGCACCAGGTTCCTGAAGAAGGCCGGCGTCGACGTCCTCACCTTCGGCGAGAAGATGCGTTTCTGGCAGCAGCGGATGCCGGAGCAGATGATCCTGCGCTCCCGCCGTCGCTCCTCACACATCGCCGATCCGGATGGCTCTCTGTCGCTCGACGCGTTCGCAGCCGAGCACGGTCATCCCAGGCTGGACCCGGTCCCCCTCACTGAGTTCGAAAGGTACGGAGCCTGGTACGGCGAGCGGGCCGTGCCGGAGCTGGACGGGCGCCGGATCATCGCCGTGGTGCCGAGGGGCGAGCGGTCGTTCACCCTGCGACTTGAGGACGGTGCGGAGCCTACGGTCAGCAGGGTGATCGTGGCTGCCGGGATCTCACCCTTCGCCTGGCGCGACTCGCCGCTGGCCAAGCTGTCGGACGAGCTGGTCTCTCACTCCTCATACCATCGGAACTTCGGACGATTCCGCGGCCGCTCGGTGGTGGTCGTTGGCTGCGGCCAGAGCGCCCTGGAGTCGGCGGCGCTCCTGCATGAGGCGGGAGCGGCCGTCGAGGTGATCGCTCGGAGACCAGCGCCGGTTTGGTTGGCTGGAGACGCCGATTCGCTGCGAGCGCGAGTTCGCGCGAGGATGATGCCGCCGACGGATGTGGGGGGCAGGGTTTCCGGATGGTTGGCGGCTGCGCCCGGCGTGATGCGCGCGTCGCCAAGCGCCCTGCGGGAATGGACCACGGCGCGCTGCGTCGTTCCAGCGGGCGCTGACTGGCTGCCGGAGCGAGTACGAGACGTGAAGATGACGATGGATTCCCAGATCAGGTCGGCCGAAGCGCGGAACGGCATCGTCTGGATCTCGCTCGATGACGGAAGCGAGCGAAAGGTGGACCACGCGATCCTGGCAACAGGCTGGCGCATCGATGTCGTGCGCTATCCGTTCCTCGATCGATCGATCGTCGAGCGTCTCGAGCTTCGTAACGGCTACCCGGTGCTCGGGCCGGGGCTCGAGTCCTCAATCCCGGGTCTGCATTTCGTCGGAACTGTGGCGGCGATGAGTTTTGGTCCGATCAACCGCTTCGTCGTGGGCAGCTGGTACGCGGCGCCGATTATCGCCCGCGCGGCCAGTGGCAAGAGACAGCGCCCCCTGAGGCTCTCATACCGTCCCCGGCGCGGCTCTCTCACTGTGAACTGACAAAAGCGAGCTTGGCACGAGAGAGATGACGTTTGACGCACAATTGCGGAAGTTGAGCCAGGGACGGCGTCTAGCTCTTGGATTCCTGCGCGACCCCGTCGAAGGCCTCCTCAACGTTCACGCGA
This sequence comes from uncultured Solirubrobacterales bacterium, assembly GCA_963804595.1. Classification (GTDB taxonomy): domain Bacteria; phylum Actinomycetota; class Thermoleophilia; order Solirubrobacterales; family 70-9; genus DASUPK01. The sequence continues at coordinate 57,535 of CAWDQZ010000023.1, read as the reverse complement.
GGGTCGCGGAGCGCAAGGAGATCAGGGCCACGCGGACAAAGGGAGTCGGCGGATTCATGCCCTGGCCGCCGTGCCCATATGACGTCGACGAGAACTGGGAGCAACGCCTCCACGAGTTCGCGGGCTCCCCGTGGCCCTGCTCCGCCTCGGATGACTTCTGGGAATTGTGGCCGCTGGTGATGGGATCGCTCGAAGAGAAGGGCTTCCGGCTGGGGCGTGGCGCCTTCGGCGGTTGGGGGGACGGCGAGCCGGGGCTGGTACGTGCCGTCTGGTGTCTCACGCGCCATTTGCAGCCGGCCAAGGTGGTTGAGACGGGCGTCGCTCGCGGCGTCACATCGCGCTTCATCCTCGAAGCTCTGGCGCAGAACGGGACTGGCCATCTCTGGAGCGTCGACCTTCCGCCTCCGCGAGACAGAAATCTGCATGCGCAGATCGGCTCGGCCGTGCCCGAGGGCCTTCGTGATCGCTGGACGTACGTTCGCGGATCCAGCCGCCGCCGCCTCGTGAGACTCCTTGCTCAGCTCGGAGAGATCGATTTGTTCATACACGACAGCAGGCACTCCGAGCGAAACCTGCTATTCGAGCTGCACCATGCTTGGGGTGCCATGAAGCCGGGCGGCGTGCTGGTCGCGGACGACGTCGATCTGAACTGTGGCCTCCACTCGTTCGTGGACTCTCATTCAGAGCAGCAATGGTGCGCTTGCCACGCTGAGCCGCTCCGGCCAGATCACGGACGCCAAGACGACCGTGGCATCTTCGCCGTCATTCAAAAGAATTCCGGCGGCTAGGTGTAGCTCCTAGGAGCCTTGTTCATCCGGGCCTCCACGGAGGCTCGGGGTGTCGAAACCGCCAGTCACCAAAAGGTCGGGTCCTTCCGGTGGCCGAGCGCCGCCCCAGGATTCTTTGGCGGGACCGGATGCGTTCGGTGTGCAGATAGGCGCGACATCGCCGCCCGCTGACCGTGAACGGTGGCATGACATCTCCTCACCGGGGTTCCTAGCGCTTGAACTTGAAGACGCGCGTATCGGTGTCGTTCTCGCCGTAGGGGCCGGGGTTGATCGCGGTGACCGACGTGCGCAGCTTGGACTTGCCGATATGCCTCCGGATCGAGCGGCGAGCTGACTTGTTCGGCTTCAGGAACACCTCGATGATCTCTCCCGCCGGAAACAAGCCCGTGTCCACGATCGGACCGACGTCCGGCCCCCGCAGCACCAAGGTCGTGGTGGCCGTCACCTGGCACTCGGTCGAGCAGACGAACCTGTAGGAGATCCGCTTCCCGACCTTCAGCTTGCCGGTGGTCACATAGCTGAGCAGGGCCTCGCTATCCACCGGCGTCTGTGCCACCGCACGAGGAGAGGCTGCGGTGAGGAGGGTGACCGCGACGCCTGCAGTCACGAGCGCTGCTGTCCCGCGCCGAATCAAGCCAGCCCGCACTCTAGCCGAGCCCAATGGCCTTGCGCGACAGCGAGGCAGACCCCGATGGCTCATCCGCCCACGGGCGCAATGCCATGCGAGCCGTCGCCGCCTCCGATGCCATGCTGGACCTCCGGGGGCTGCGGAGGCTGCGGAGGAGAATCAGTCGAGCCGCCGCCGCCGCCGGTGATGCTGGGCGCAGGTGGTGACGCTACTGGTCCGCTGGCCGGTTGGGTTGGGGCCGGGCTGCGCTTCTTGGTGGTCGGGGGTGGCGCGGGCGAGGGCTCACTCACAGGTGCGGGCGGGGTGGGTCTCTTCTTCTCAGGCCTCTTCGTCTTCCTCTTCTCAGACCTTTTTGTCTTCCGGATCTCCCCTTGCGTCCGTCCAGCGGCTACGGGAGCGGCTAACGGAGCGGAAACGGCAAGGGGCAAGTGCCGGGACGGAACACCGCCGTCTGCGCTGGAAGATCGCCCACCTCCCCCAAAGCCATGGACACCGACCGAGAGAGCTCCCCCCAAGATCACCAGCAGCGGAATCAGGACCGCGATCGCAAGGCGTCGCTCCTCGCCGTCGAGGTTCCAGATTCGCGTCCGGGACGAGGGCGCGCCTGTCCCGGGCTCCGTATTGAGCGCAGTCGCAAGCCGCGTCAACGTTTCGGTGCTCGGCGATTGCCCTTCCTCGATCCGTGCGACGTTGGCCTGGCTCGTGTCGATTCTCGCGGCCAGCTCCTCTTGGCTGAGTCCCAGCCCGGCCCGGCGGACAGCGACGAGCCGCCCGAAGATCTCATCCCCCCGCCTCATCTTCCCGCCCCCATTGATCTCGGTCGGGGCAGGGCGAGTGGTGGCCTGATCAGACAAAGTCGACTGCCTCTTGAGAAGTTGGGCCATCTCTGGGACACCAATTGGTCAGCAGGACTCTAGGTCAGGTGTGCCAGGGCCCCTCTGGGGAGGTTCTTCCCCCGCCCACCGCCCATGTCGCCACCGTTACGTGGTTAGGGGCATCAAGGAAGCGGTTGGGCCACGAGGCTCCCGCCACGAAGAAACGGGTTATCCCCCCCAGGCGCCGAGGCGCTGCTCTACATTCGGCGGGAGCCAGCCCGAGACGGACCGCCATCGTGGTAGCGTCGCGCGGGGGCAAGACCCGAATGTCCACCGCCGCCGCTCGCTCAATCCCCCGCCCGGCCTCCGGCGTCGACGCGAACGCCGTGCTGGCGCTCATCGCGGTGGCGCAGTTCATGGTCGTGCTGGACGCGACCATCGTCAACGTCGCGCTGCCGACGATCAAGGTCGACGTCGGCTTCTCCGAACAGAGCCTCTCCTGGGTGCTGAACGCCTACACCCTGATCTTCGGCGGCTTCCTGCTGCTCGGCGGGCGCGCCGCCGACCGGCTCGGACGCCGCCGGCTGTTCATGGCCGGGATCGCCGTCTTCTCCGGCGCTTCGCTCCTCTGTGGGCTCTCGCAGTCCGAGGGGATGCTGCTGATCGCCCGGGGCCTGCAGGGGCTCGGCGGCGCGATGGTCTCGCCGGCGGCCCTCTCGATCATCCTCACCACCTTCGCCGAAGGGCCGGACCGAAACCGCGCGCTCGCCGTCTGGGGCGCCATCGCGGGCGCCGGTGGCGCCATCGGGCTGCTCCTCGGCGGGGTGATCGTCGAGCTGCTGAGCTGGCGCTGGGTCTTCTTCGTCAACGTGCCGATCGGCGCCGTCGTGCTGGCGCTGGCTCCGAGGATCGTGCCGGAGAGCCGCTCCGAGCGGGTCTCGGGGCGCGGCTACGACATCGAAGGCGCCGTCGCGATCACGCTTGGCACGATCGCCCTCGTCTTCACCCTGATCAAGGCCGACAGCTGGGGTTGGACCTCGGCGCGGACGCTGGCGGGCTTCGCCATCGCCGCCGCGCTGATCATTGCTTTCGTGCAAATCGAGCGCCGCCATCGCGATCCCCTGGTCCCGCTGCGGATCTTCTCCAATCGCAGCCTCGCCGCCGCCGATGCGACGATGCTCCTGGTGGCGGCGGCCCTCTTCGGGGTGTTCTTCTTCTGCACGCTCTATCTCCAGCAGGTGCTGGGCTACAGCGCTCTCAAGACCGGGGTCGCCTACCTGCCGCTGAGCCTGACCCTGATCGGCGCCTCGGCGCTGGCCTCCCGCCTCGTCGACCGCTTCACACCAAAGCCGGTGCTGGTCACCGGACTGCTCGTCTCGACGGCCGGCTTCGTGCTGCTCACCCGAGTCACCGGTCACGGCGACTACGCGAGCCACGTGGTGCCGGCCATGGTCGTGATAGGGACGGGCCTGGGACTGTCGTTCGTGCCGATCACGATCGCGGCCACCAATGGCGTCGCGAGCGGCGACTCAGGGCTGGCGTCGGGACTGCTCAACACCACCCAGCAGGTCGGCGGCTCGCTGGGCCTGGCGATCCTCTCCTCGGTCTCGACCAGCCGGACGACGAGCGCCCTGGATGGTGGCTCGGCACTCCCGCTCGCTCTGACGCACGGGTTCAAGGGCGCATTTCTGATCGCGGCGGTGCTCTGCGCCGTCGGCGTCGTCCTGGCGCTGGCGCTCCTGCCGTCCCGCCCGCGCGAGGCGGAGGACGAGCAGACCGCGACACTGGCGCTGTCGTTCGCCCGCTGCCCCGGGGCCCCGTACTGCGGATATCTCGCGCGTCTGGTTGCAGCCGGCCGGCGCGTGCGCGGGGCCCTCGCACGAAGCGAATAGCTGCCGTGCGACGCCGCGCGCCCACTCGCCGGGCCGCCTAGCCGGCGTGCTGGCCGGCCTCCCGGCTCGCACTGCGCATCAGGCGGCGCCAGTCGGTCGTGCGGAAGACGAAGACCAGCGCGAGTGCCCCGAGGACCACGGTCCAGGCGGCGATGGCGATCTGCTGGCCGACCGAGTAGGTGAGCACCGCGATCGGTCCCGGTCCGACGAGGGTCGCCACCAGGAGCGCCTGCTGCGCCCCCGCGCCCCCGGGCGTGAGCGGCAGCAGGTTCGAGACCGTCTGCACGCTCATCACGAGAAGCACGTTCTGGAAGGAGCCACCGACGTTGAACGCCTCGAGGAAGAACCAGTACGAGGAGAACCGCATCACCCACCCGAGCGCCTGCCACGAGGCGACCGTGCGCAGGTAGAGAGTCGGCGTGGCGAGCACGATCGCGCCCTGCTTGATGTGGTCCCAGAACTCCTCCACCCGCCGCGCGAGAACCGCGAAGAGGATCACGACCAGGATGCCGAGCGCCGTGATCGTGAACAGCAGCAGGCTCGGGTGCTGGGCCCAGAAGGCGATGTCGAAGGCGGGCAGGTCAGGTAGTTCGGGCGGCCTCGGCAGCAGCCCCTGGGTGAGGGCGTAGACGAAGACCAGGACCCCCGCAGTCGTGTCGAAGACCGACCCGACGAAGAACGAGGAGACGACGGCCGTGTAGGTGGAGCGCCGGATCGAGCGCTTGGCGAGGAGGATCTTCACGGCGTCGCCCACCCGTGCGGGGACGATGCTGTTCATCCCCGCCCCCACCAGATAGGCCGCGGTGATCCGCGAGAAGGGGACGGAGCGATCGGGGTATGCGGCCCGCAGGGTGTTCTGCCAGGCGCGGCTGCGCGCGAGCAGGTGGGCGAGGTAGAAGAGCAGCGCGATCACCATCGACGGCCAGCCGATGTCGGAGAGACGGTGGAAGAACTCCTCGGCGCCGTGACGGAAACTGTCGAAGCTCTGGCCGAGGTCGATCGCGAGCGGGACCGTCACGGACGCTCGCCCCCGACCCGCCTCGTCTCGGCGTTGAAGAGCGCCCCGATCAGGAACGCCAGGTTGCCGAGCCAGAGCCAGATCAGCAGCGAGATCAGGGCGCCGAGCGTGCCGTACGTCTTGTCATAGGAGCCGAAGTGCGAGACGTAGGCGGTGAAGAGCAGCGAGACCGCGAACCACAACACGGTGCCGACCACGGCTCCCGGCAGGACCGAACGGAGCGAGCGATCGCCGGGCTCGGGCGTCCGGCGCGGACCCAGCGCGTAGACGATGGCAAAGGAGGCGAGCAGGGCAGCCGCACCGATCGGCCAGCGCATGTACCCCACGAGACTCGCGACAACCCCCGAGACGCCGGCGGCGTCCGCGATGCTGCCGAAGAGGGGCCCGGCCACGACCACCGCCAGGAACGCGATCAGCACGAGGACGGCCAGGAGGGCTGTGAGCCCGAACCGTACCCCGAGGTTGGGAAGGAAGTCCCTGCCGCGTCTGGCCCGGTTGATCGCTTCGAGGGAGCGCACCGCCGCCCCTGTCGCGCCCGAGGCCGAGTAGAAGGCGAGAGCGAGGCCGACTGCCAGCACGACGCCCGCATCGCCACGACTCGAGAGCGAGTTGCGGAGAGCGCTGTCGATCGCGTCGACGGCCGGGCCCGGAGCCGTGTCGCGCAGGGTGTTGACGATGCTCTGATAGGTCTCGGGGTAACTGCCCAGCAGAGTGACCAGCGAGACGACGACCAGCAGCGCGGGGAAGACCGAGAGGATCGAGTAGTAGGTCATCGCCGCGGCCCGATCCGTGACCTGCACCTCCCCAAACCGGCCGTAGATCGCCTTGGCTACGGCGATCCACTCGTCCCTACCAGATGGCATCGTGCGCCTCCATCACCCCGAGGGCGGACTCGATCGGCAGGCCGTTCAGTGACCCGGTGAAGGTGCCCAGGGGCGCCTCGTAGTCCGATCTCGCCAGCAGGGGAATGCCCTCGTGGTGGGTGCGCTGGGTCTCGGCGGAGAAGTTGAGCCGCGACTCGTCCTCGAAGTGGATCGACTCGAGGCCCTGGAAGCGAGACCGGCCCGGGCTCCATGGGCTGACCGGCCACCCAGATCGCGCGCTCGCTCGAGACCGGCGGATCGTTGATCCCGGCGACCAGGTTCCAGGCGATCTTCCGGCCATCGCGGGCGGTTCCCACCCCGGCCGACCAGTTCCAGGACGTGTAGCGCTGGTGGTAACCCGCCGAGTCGTCTGCCACACCGAAGCCGTCGAGCGGATTGGACCTCCGGCCGATCCGGACCTCACCGCGGGCCGGCATGCCGGCCGCCTTGCGGGTCCAGGAGTAGCCGCCCTCCCCGTTCGGACACATGCACTCGATCGGATACCCCTGATCGAGCTCCAGGTCGAACTCGATGCTTCCGGTGCGCACGCGGACCGAGCTCCCTCGCATGACGACGTCGCGCCGCCGGCCCGGCAGGTCCCGCCGAGTGCGCTCCCAGAGCCGGCGGCGCTCGCGGTCCCAGATTCCCCAGAAGGTCATCGTCGCCGGGCCCACCTGGACGATCGCGGCGAAGACGATCAGGTTGTCGGCGAAGGCGCCGACCCAGCGCCACCGCTTGCGGAACCGACGGCCGAGCAGCAGCGGCATCGGGTCCGGGGGCACCGGAAGGGCCGGGCGGTCCTCAGCGGCGCCGCGCCACGGAAGCCGCGACACCTGCTCCTGGAACCGCGCGGCCTTCAACCCAGGAGGCGGAGGATCTCGCCCGCGATCTGCTCCCCACGATCCTCCTGTAGGAAGTGGGCCGCCCCCTCGATCTTCACCTGCTCTCCGGCGGTGGGGATCGCATCGGTGAACCTCTGACCCGCCTTGGGGAACGGGAAGACAGGGTCGCTGTCCGAGAAGGCAACCAGAGCGGGCTTGTCCCAGCGTTCGAGGACTTCCCTGACGTGGTGCTGCTGAGCGCCCATGGGGTCGTCCTCGGAAGTGGGCACCAGGAGAGGGAACTGCGCTGCACCGGCCTTCGACTCGGCCGTCGGAAACGGCGCCTCGTAGCCGGCAAGCACATCGTCAGGTAGTTCGCTGGCCGTACCGCCCTGGATCACGAATCCGATGGGGAGATCCGGGTTCTTCTCTGCGAAGTCGCGCCAGGCCATGAACCCCTTCGACACGCGCCCGGTGAAGAGGCCCGTGTTGAGGATCACCAGGCCACCCACCCTGTCCTCGTTCTCGACCGCCCAGGTCAGCCCCACGGGACCGCCCCAGTCCTGGACCACGACGATCGCATCCCTGAGCTCCAGCCCGGCGAGGAGCCCCCTGATCAGCTCGCTGTGCCTTTCGAAGCTGTACCAGCCCCGATTCGTCGGCTTGTCGGAGCGCCCGAAGCCCGCCATGTCCGGGCAGATCACGCGGTGACCCGCCTCGACCAGCGGGGGCAGCATCTTGCGGTAGAGGTAAGCCCAGGTGGGCTCGCCGTGGAAGCAGACGATCGGGCGCCCGCTTCCCTGGTCGACGTAGTGCAGCCGGAGGCCGTCGACTGCGGCGTAGTTGGGATCGAAGTCGTAGCCGGGAAGGTCCTGGAAGCGCTCGTCGGGCGTCCGAAATACGTCCATGGTGCGCGCAGGATATGCGGCTGTGTCGCCGCTAACATGCCCGCCCTCGTGGCTGCCGTCCAATCTCCAGCCATGCCTCCGCCAACGCACGACCCCGCCGATGAGGCGATGTGCAGGCGAGCGCGCGAGCGCTTCACCGCCGACCGGAAGCGCGGCGGCCGCGTGCCCAGGCGCCGCCGCCGCCACGCCGCCCTCCCCAACCTGATCATCATCGGCGGGCTGAAGTGCGGGACGACCAGCATCCACCACTACCTCGGCCTCCATCCCGAGATCAACATGTCCAAGCCGAAGGAGCTCAACTTCTTCGTCGAGGAGCTCAACTGGGACCTCGGGCTCGACTGGTACGAGGGGCGCTTCGACGACCGCTTCCCGGTCCGCGGCGAGTCCTCGCCTCACTACACGAACATGCCCTACTTCCATGGCGTCGCGGAGCGCATCCACCAGCACGTCCCCGAGGCGAAGCTGATCTACATGGTCCGCGACCCGATCTCGCGGATCCTCTCCCACTGGCGCCATGCGGTCGGCGCCGGCTACGAGACCCGGCCGATGGAGCAGGCCCTCGCCCGGCCGGACCAGACCTACGTGACCCGCTCGCGCTACTGGATGCAGCTTCAGCCCTATCTCGAGCTGTTCGATCGAAACCGGATCGACGTGATCACCCAGGAGGAGCTCCAGTCCGACCGCGAGGCGACGATGCGCAGGGCCTTCGGCTTCGCCGGCGTCGACGACACCTTCTACTCAGAGCAGTTCTCCCGCGAGTGGGAGAAGTCCACGGCCAAGGAGTCCGACCGCTACCAGTTCATGGAGAAGCTGATCAAGCTCCCGGGCTTCCGCTCCTTCGATCGGAACTTCGACCGCTTCCCCGAGCGGCTTCGCTGGATCGTCGAGAAGGTGGTGCACGATCCCGAGGCCCCTTCCGCGCCGAAGCCCGAGCTGCCGGACGCGATCCGTGACTCGCTGATCCCCCAGTTCACCGAGGACGTCGCGGCGCTGCAGGAGTTCGCCGGCCGCGAGTTCTCGGGCTGGAAGCAATACTGACCCTCCTATGAAGATCGCAGTCGCCGCCGACGAGCGCGTGGGCGTCGCCGAGGCGGTCCTGGAGGAGCTCCGCAACCGCGGCCACGAGCCGCTCCCTCACGGCGCGCTCGCCGAGGGCGAGCGTGACGACTGGGCCTGGGGGAGCGAGGCCGCGGCCCGGGACATCGCCGATGGGCGCGCCGAGCAGGCGATCGTCTGCTGCTGGACCGGCACGGGCGCCTCGATCGCGGCCAACAAGGTGGACGGGGTTCGCGCCGCCCTCTGCTTCGACGCGCAGACCGCCGAGGGCGCGCGGAAGTGGAACGACGCCAATGCCCTCGCAATCAGCCTCCGAGCGACCTCTGAGGCGGAGCTCGGGGAGATCCTCGATGCCTGGTTCGGCGCCTCACCGAGCTCCGACGCCGAGGACGCCGCCAACGTCGAGCACCTCGCCGAGATCGAGGGCGCCGGGTGAGCAAGGGGACGGAGCTCGCGCCGTCCCGCATCCCAGGCGAGACCCATCGGGTCCGCCGGCTGCTCCCCGACGCCGCCGAGACGACCGTCGCCGAGCAGCTCGCCCAGCTCGACCTCAAGCCGCTGGCGCTGCCCGAGCGCCCCTACCTCATCCTCAACTTCGCCACGACGCTGGACGGCCGGGCGGCGATCGGCGGGAGATCCGGCCCGATCGGCAGCGCGACCGACACCGAGATGCTGCTGCGGCTCCGCACTCGCGTCGACGCCGTGATGATCGGCGCCGGCACGATGCGGGCAGAGCGCTACGGCCGGATCGTCCCGGACCCGCAGCTACGGGCCTACCGCGAGCGGATACTGCTCGCACACGATCCCCTCGCGGTGATCATCTCCAACCGGCTCGAGCTTCCCTGGGACGCGGGACTCTTCACCAACGGCGGCGGGCGCGTCGTCATCTTCACCGCCTCCGATCAGGAACCGCCAGAGACCGCAACCCCGGTGAAAGTCATTCGGCATCCCGACGGGGTCGACCTCGCCGAGGCGCTCGCCTGGCTGCGCCAGGAACGCGGCATCCGCTCCGTCCTCTGCGAGGGCGGTCCCACCCTGCACGGGCGGCTGCGGGAGGCCGGCCTCGCGGACGAGCTCTTCCTGACGATCGCTCCGAAGATCGCGGGCGGCGAGGGCCCGCGCATCCTCGAGGGCGCGCTGGCCGACGTCGACAACGTCTCGCTCGCCTGGCTGCTCGAGTCCGAGAGCGAGCTCTTCGCCCGCTATCGCGGGATCACGGCGGGTCCCGGCGGCGCGTAGCCGCTTCCCGGTAGCTTTCAGGCGTGGACTTCAAACCTTCTCCCGAGGTCGAGTCCCTCCTCGAGCGCATCCGGACCTTCATGGACGAGCACGTCTACCCGGTCGAGGCCGAGGCGATGAAGGCGATCGACGACGAGGTCAAGCCCGGGAAGGCCTACCCGGAGATCCTCGTCGGCATCCGGCAGACCGCCAAGGAGCAGGGGCTCTGGAACCTCTTCCTGCCGGACGGCGAGTACGGCGCCGGCCTGACCAACTGGGAGTACGGGATCCTCTGCGAGCAGATGGGCCGCAGCCCCGTGGTCGCGCCGATGGCGTTCAACTGCTCGGCGCCCGACACGGGCAACATGGAGATCCTGGTCGACCACGGGTCCGATGAGCAGAAGCAGCGCTTCCTCCAGCCGCTGCTCGACGGCGACATCCGCAGCTGCTTCTCGATGACCGAGCCCGAGGTCTCCGGCTCCGACCCGACCACGCTCCAGACGAGCGCCGAGCTGACGGACGACGGCGAGTGGGTGATCAATGGGCACAAGTGGTTCACCTCGGGGGCGAACGGCGCGGACTTCGCGATCGCGATGGTGGTCACCGACCCCGACGCTCCCCCCTACACGCGGGCCAGCATGATCCTGGTGCCCGTCGACACGCCGGGCTTCGAGCTCGTCCGCAACGTCTCCGTGATGGGACACGACCAGGGACCGGGCCACTGCGAGATCCGCTACACGGACTGTCGGGTGCCCGAGGGGAACCTTCTCGGGGAGCGGGGCGCCGGTTTCGTGATCGCCCAGGACCGGCTCGGTCCCGGCCGGATCCACCACTGCATGCGGGCGATCGGGACCGCCGAGCGCGCCATCGAGATGATGTGCGACCGGGCCAACTCCAGGGACTCGTTCGGCGGTCCGCTCGCCGACAAGCAGTTCGTCCAGGACTTCATCGCGAAGTCGCGGATGGAGGTGGACCAGGCCCGACTCCTGACGCTCTACGCGGCCTGGCAAATGGACACCGAGGGCAAGCGCCGCGCCCGCCAGGCGATCTCGATGATCAAGGTGGTCGCGGCCAACGTCGTCATGGACGTCCTCGACCGCGCGATCCAGGTGCACGGCTCGCTCGGCATGTCGGACGACACGCCGCTCGCCGGGATGTGGCGCTTCATGCGCATGCTGCGGGTGGCCGACGGTCCGGACGAGGTCCACAAGATGGTGATTGCCCGCCGCGAGCTCAACCGGGCGGCAAAGCGGGACGAGGCTCCCGACTCCGGCAATGGACAGCGGCACGCTCCGGTGACCGGCACCGGCGGGTCCCCCGAGCCCGCCGAGGCGAGGACCTAGCCCGAGCTCTCGGCAAGCCGCCCGATGATCGAGGTGGCGCGCTCCAAGGTCTTCTGATCCTCCGGCGGCAGCTCCTCGATCGCCGAGACGAGCCATCCGACCCGGCGGCGGCGGTCGTCCTCGAGGGTCTCCCGCCCGGCCGCGGTCAGCTCGACGAGCGCCCGCCGGCCATCGTCTGGGTCGGGACTGCGCTCGACGAGGGTCTGGGACTCGAGCTCGCTCACCGTCTGGGCCATCGACTGGGGCCGGACCCGCTCCGCCGAGGCCAGGTCGCTGACGCTCGAGGGGCCCTCGCGATCGAGGCGCCCCAGGACGGCCGCATGGTGAAGGGGAAAGCGGCGCTCCGCGCGCAGCCGGCGGAACAGCTGACCCAGCACGACGCGCAGCTCGCTCGCTGTCGCGGGGACGTCCGTCTGGGTCTTGGTCGCCATGGCTCGAATATAGCGCCGAACTCGGCAGGTAACTTGTGCAGTTTACCTGTACAGTTGAATGGCGATGGAGGACCGCTACAAGTGGATCGCCCTCTCCTGCTGCACGCTCGGGGTTCTGCTGGCGACGCTCGACGCGTCGATCACGCTGATCGCGATGCCGGACATCTTCCGCGGCATACACCTGGACCCGCTGATCCCCTCCAACAGCTTCTACCTGCTGTGGATGATCCTCGGGTACCTCGTCGTCACCAGCGTGCTGATCGTCAGCCTCGGCCGGCTCGGCGACATGTACGGCCGGGTCCGGATCTTCAACCTCGGCTTCGTCATCTACACCGTCGCCTCTCTGCTGCTCACGATCGACTGGATGACGGGTGAGGCCGGGGCGCTCTACCTGGTCGTCTTCCGGATCGTCCAGGGAATCGGCGGGGCCTGCCTGCTCGCCAACGCGGCGGCGATCATCACGGACGCCTTTCCCGCGAACCAGCGCGGGATGGCGCTCGGGATCAACAACATCGTCGGCGTCAGCGGCATGTTCGTCGGGCTCGTTCTCGGCGGGTTGCTGGCGCCGATCGACTGGCGCCTCGTTTTCCTGATCTCCGTTCCCGTCGGGCTGTTCGGCACCGTTTGGGCCTACCTCAAGCTCGAGGAGCGGAGCGCTCCGCGGCCGGCCTCGATCGACTGGTGGGGCAACCTCACCTTCGCCCTCGGCCTGGTGCTGGCGATGGTCTCGGTCACTTACGGGATCCGCCCGTACGGCGGCTCGCCGACCGGCTGGGAGAGCCCGCGCGTTCTCCTCCTGCTCGCCTGCTCCCTCGCCTCGCTGATCGCCTTCGTCCTGGTCGAGCGGCGGGCCAAGGACCCGATGTTCCGGCTCCCCCTGTTCCGCATCCGCGCCTTCACCTTCGGCACCCTCTCGACCTTCCTGGCGGCGGTCGCCCGAGGCGGACTGATGTTCATGCTGATCATCTGGCTGCAGGGCATCTGGCTGCCGCTGCACGGCTACGACTTCACCGAGACGCCGCTCTGGGCCGGCATCTACATGCTGCCCCTGACCGTCGGGATGCTGGTCGCGGGACCCACCTCCGGCTATCTCTCGGACCGCTTCGGCGCCCGTCCCTTCGCGACCGGAGGGATGCTCCTCTCCGCGCTCAGCTTCGGGCTCTTGATGACCCTGCCGATCGACTTCGCCTATCCGCTCTTCGCCGGGATTCTGCTGCTCACCGGAATCGGGATGGGGCTCTTCGCCTCGCCGAACCGCGCGGCGGTGATGAACAGCCTCCCGGCGGGCGACCGCGGCGTCGGCGGCGGCATGAACCAGACCTTCCAGAACTCGGCGCAGGTGATCTCGATCGGGATCTTTTTCACGCTGCTCGTGATCGGGCTCTCCTCCACCCTGGGCTCCACCCTGAGCGGTGGGCTCCAGGCGCACGGAGTCCCGGCCTCCGCCGCTCACCAGGCGGCGGACGTGCCGCCGATCTCGGTCCTCTTCGCGGCCTTCCTGGGGTACAACCCGATCCAGCACCTGATCGGGCCGCACGTGCTGGCCTCGCTGCCGGCTCAGCAGCAGGCCGCGCTCACCGGGCACTCCTTCTTCCCCCACCTGATCGCCGGGCCGTTCTCAGACGGCCTCACCGCGGCCTTCAGCTTCGCCATCGTCGCCTGCCTGGTCGCCGCCGGCGCCTCCCTGCTCCGCGGCGGCCGCTACCACCACGCCGATGAGCCCGCGGGCGAGCCGGCGCGGAGACCGCAAATCCAGACACTGGAGGAACAGCATGCGCGTTGAGTGGCACGGCCAGTCCGCCTTCACCCTGACGGCGGACGGCACCAAGGTCTTCATCGACCCGTTCGGCGACATGTCCGGCCTGGCCGCGGACCGCGGGCTCGAGTTCGAGTACCCGGCGATCGAGGCCGATGATGTCGACCTCCTGTTGATCACGCACGAACATGTTGACCACAACGGCACGGCGGGGGTCGCGGGCAGCCCCGAAGTGCTTCGCTCGACCGCGGGGACGCTCGAGTCGCCGATCGGCGAGGTGGTAGCAATCGCCTCCGAACACGACGACGCGGCCGGGACGCAGCGCGGCCCCAACACGATCTTTGCCTTCGATCTCGGCGGGATCCGGGTCGCCCATCTCGGCGACTTCGGCCAGGCCGGGCTGCGCCCGGAGCAGGAGGCCGCCCTCCAGGGAACGGAGCTGCTCTTCGTGCCGGTCGGCGGTGGGCCGACGATCGACGCGAAGGCCGCCGCCGAGGTCGTCGAGACGCTCGGCCCGCGCTGGGCCGTGCCGATGCACTACCGGACGCGGCGCATCGGCTTCCTCGAGACCGAGGAGGCGTTCCTCTCGCTGATGCCGCGGGTCGAGAAGCTGGACCAGCCCGGCTTCGACACCGCGGACCTGCCCGACGGCGACGGCACCCTGGTCGTGGTGCCCGCCGCACCCTGAGCGGGGGACCCTAGGGCAGCCGGTCGGTTGCGTCCTTCGCCGCGTCGGCCAGCCTCTCGACGATCTTCGCGAACTCCTGGAAACCCTCGTCGGTCTTGCCGTACTGCCCGGACGCATAGCGGGCGTAGACCCCCTCGAGGATGATCGCCAGCTTCCAGTAGCCGAGGGCGACGAAGAAGTCGATCTGGCTCAGGTCGCGTCCCGACAGCTCCGCGTAGCGCTCACGAACATCGGCGCGCTTGGGAAATCCCGGCGCGATCGTCGCCGGGGCGAAGAGCGGCATGAAGTCGTCGCCCGCCTCCGACCAGTAGACGAGCAGCATGCCGACGTCCGCGAGCGGATCGCCGAGCGTGCAGAGCTCCCAGTCGACGACCGCCGCGACCTCGCCGGAGGGCGCGAGGATCATGTTGTCGAGCCGGTAGTCGCCGTGGACGATCGTCGCCGGTCCCTGTTCGGGGATGCGGGCGGAGAGACGCTCGTGCACCTCGTCGACCGAGGGCAGCTCGCGCGTCTTCGACTTCTCCCACTGGCCCTGCCAGCGCCGCAGCTGCCGCTCGACGTAGGCCTCCTTGCGGCCCAGTTCCCCGAGCCCGACCTCGCCGGGATCGACCTCGTGGATCGCGACGAGCGTGTCCACGACGCGCTCTCCGATCGCCCTCCGCTCGCCTTCGTCGAACGTCTCCGCGTCCTGGGCCGAGCGCAGGATCGGTCCCTCGACGAAACCCATCACGTAGAAGGGCGCGCCGTTCACCTCCTCGTCCTCGCAGAGCCCGACCACGGGCGGGACCGGGACGGGCGTGTCCTGGAGGGAGGAGATCGCATAGAACTCGCGTCCCATGTCGTGGGCGGACCCGAGCCGCTTGCCGAGCGGCGGCCGGCGCAGCGCCCAGGCGTGCCCCGCGGGGTCCCGCACACCGAAGGTCATGTTCGAGCGCCCGCCGGAGATCCGATCGAAGCTGAGCGGCAGCTCCACCTCGGGGACGTTCTCCTCGAACCAGCCCTCGATCCCCGCGCGGTCGATCCCGTCCGGGGCAGCGTCCGTCGTCGCCTCGTTAGCCTGCTCCTCCATGCCGAGAGCATATGCGGCTGTCTTCTTCGATTTCGGCGGTGTCCTGACCACCTCGGTCTGGGACAGCTTCGCCGAGTTCCTCCGCAACGAGGGGCTCGATCCGGACACGATCAAGAATCTCTTTCGGCATGACCCCGAAGCTCTGGCCGACCTGCGCGGGCTGGAGACCGGCGAGCTCACCGAGGGCGAGTTCGAATCGAAGTTCGGTCGCCGCCTTGGGCTCAAGGACCCCGAGGGGCTGATCGACAGCATGTTCGAGGGGATGCAGCCCGACGTGGCGATGGTCAGCGCCTGCAAGGCGCTCCGGGGCTCGGGCACGCTCACCGGGCTGATCTCGAATTCGTGGAGTACCGACCACTACGACCGCCAGTTGCTGACCGAGCTCTTCGACACGGCCGTGATCTCCGCCGAGGTCCACATGCACAAGCCCCAGCCCGAGATCTACCGGCTGGCCGCCGATCGGCTCGAGGTGAAGCCCGAGGAGTGCATCTTCGTCGACGACCTGCGCGAGAACTGCGAGGGAGCCGAGGCCGTCGGGATGACCGCCGTCCTCCACCGCAGCGCAGCCGAGACCATCGCCAGGCTGACCGAGTTGACCGGGATCGAGCTCGACGTCGCGGCCCAGCGCCCCGGCTAGCTTCCGGCGGCGATCATCGCCACCCCGGCAAGCGCCAGGATCACGCCCAGCCATTGCAGCCTCGCCAGGCGTTCGCCGAGCACGGCATGGGCCAGGGCCACGGTGAACGCCGGGTACATCGAACTGCCGACGGCCACCACCGGAAGCACTCCCTTCGTCGACGCGATCGCGAAGAGGGCGTTGGCGAGCGCGTCGAACACACCGATCACAATCAGCACCGGCCAGACGGCCCCCACACCGTCGAAGCGGGTCCGAGTCGCGAGCAGCGCCGCGAGAACCGTGGCGACGCCGCCGATGCGCACCGCCAGGATCGCCCATCCAGGCCGGTCCGCCGCCGCCGCGTCGAGGCCGGTGAAGAAGATCCCGAAGCCGAGGCCGGCCACGATCGCGAGAACGACCGAGAGACGAGCCGTCTTGGCACTCTCGGGCTGTTCGGGCCGCTCCTCGTAGCTCAGCACGACCACCCCGGCGATCGCGGGGACCAGGCCGGCGAGCTGGATCGCAGCGGGCGATTCCCCCTCGGCCAGCCCGATGACGACGGGCACGATCACACCGAGTGACGCAATCGGAGCGACCACGCTGACGGTGCCCATCGCCATCGCCGAATAGAAGGCCGCCAGCCCTCCGAGCGAGGCGGCGCCGGCCAGAAAGGCGATGGCGAGCTTGCCCGCGGAGATCGGGTCGGCGCCGGTGAGGGCAATCACGAGTGCGACCAGGACCAATCCGGCGGGCTGTGAGACGGCCAGCACCGCGAGCACGGGCAGCCGCCGGGTCTGGAGCCCACCGAGGAAGTCGGAGATCCCCCAGGAGGCCGCCGAAGCAAGGCTGTAGATCAGAGGCGCCACCGCTAGGTGGCACCCGTTCTATCGGGCAGCACCCCGAGGCAGTCCGAAGGCCCCCTACTTGCCGAGCAGGCCGTTGAGCGTGTTGTTGACGCCGCCGACGACGTTGTCGACGGTGCCGTTGACCGAGTCGGTGGCGTTCCCGGTGCTGCCCCCGCCGGGAAGCGGGACGCTCGGAGCCCTCGGTGTCTGGATCGAGGGGGTCGAGGGGCTCGTGGAACCGCCGCCCGAGACACCGGAGCCCGCTCCAGTGCTCGCGCCCGTACCCGTACCGGAGCCGCCGACGGTTCCGGTCGAGCCACCGCCAGCGCCGTTGCCGCCGCCCCCGCCCGCCGAGCCGCCCCCGCCGGAGTTCGAACTCGGGCCGGTGGAGCTGCTGGCGAGTGCGAGGACCGCCTGGTTCAGGCTTCTGGTGTGCTTGGCGGCCGCCGAGCCCGGGGCGCCGCTCGGGCCGCCGATGACCGCGGAGAGCCCGCCGGTGACGCCCGAGAACCCCGTCCCGAAGCCGATCGCGGCGGCGACGGCGACCGGAACGGCCAGTAGAACCGCACCGGCAAATCCTCGCGCCACGATCCGGCGGCGCCATGACGCAAGCAATCCATTACCCATGGTGGTCCCCTTGCGGGCGTAGTCTAAGGGCTTCCAACGGGCCTCAGCAAAAAAGATGAGATTCAACCCTTCCCTGACTTCGCGCTTGCGAATCGGCTTTCTGGTGCTGTTCGCTTTGCTCCTGCTTGTTTCCCTGCTTGGGGTCGGGCGGCTCTTTCAGGTCCGGGTCAACTACGAGGACGACATCTCCCGGTTCTTCCAGCTCGAGCTGGAGAGCGAGAGTCTCCGCTCCGCCTTCATCCTCGAGCAGGCGGCGGTGAGGCCGCCGACCGGGCAGAAGCTGCCGAGCCAGACCGAGATCAACCGCGCCGCCGCCAACTTCTCTGACACCGTCAGCCGCGCTCGGGATCTGACCGGCAGCGACGCCGAGCTCTCCGCCAATCTCGACCAACTGGTTGCCAATGAGGCCGCCTGGCGCAAGAGGGTGGCCCAGCCGCTGGTAAACGGCAACATCCCCCCGCCCGGTGTCGAGAGCAGGTTGACCAAGTCCGTCACCGACAGCGGGCAGGCGCTCGCCAACACCACGCGGGAAGCTCGTGACTCCTCGCGCGACCACGCGCGCACCGAGACGCGAAATACCACGCTGCTGGTGGCGGCGGGCCTGGCGGGGGCGCTGCTGGCCGCGCTCATCCTGTTCTCCGGCCTGATCAACTCGATGCGGGCGCCGCTCGGACGGCTGGTCGAGGGGGCCAGGCGGCTCGCGGGCGGCGACCTGCGCACGCGGGTCGAGGTCGGTGGCCCAGTGGAGATCGCCACCCTCGGCCGCGCCTTCAACGAGATGGCGAACTCGCTCGAACGCGACGCACGAGAACGCGATCGGGTCGAGCAGATGAAGGACGACTTCGTGCTCACGGTCTCGCACGAGCTGCGCACTCCGGTGACCGTGGTCAAGGGTTTCGCCGAGATGCTGACCGCCCAGAGGAAGTCTCTGAACGCCCGCCAGTACGAGGCCGCCGAGGTGATCGCGGAGAGCTCCGCGCAGCTCCAGAAGATGATCAACGACCTCCTCGACCTCGCCCGGAGCGACGCCGGCAAGCTCCGCATCGAGCCCACGCCGACCCCGGTGGGCCCGCTCGTCCAGCGGGTCGGGCGCCAGATGGGGCCCCACTTCGAGGAGCGCGGCCAGAACTTCACGGTGAGCGTCGAGCCGGACCTTCCCGAGATCGAGGCGGACGAGCACCGCATCGGGCAGGTGCTCGCCAACCTCCTGACGAATGCGAACAAGTACGCGCATGAGGGTGCCGAGGTGAAGCTCGCGGCCACGCGGGTGGGTGATGAGATCGAGTTCGCTGTCTCGGACGACGGCCCGGGGCTCGGTGAGGAGGAGCTCGAGCACGTCTTCGACCGTTTCTGGAGGGCACAAAGCGGCGAGACTCAGGAGGTGGGCGGAACGGGCCTCGGACTCGCAATCGCGAAGTCGCTCGTGGATCTCCACGGCGGCGCGATCTCCGCAAACTCGACCCAAGGTGAGGGCGCTACCTTTCGCTTCGTGCTGCCGATCGCCAAGGATGGCCGACCGACGCGGACGGAACCCGCGAGCAGGACGAAAGCGGGAGCAGCCACTTGACCCGACTCCTCGTCGCTGACGACTCAGAGACGGTTCTGCTGATGCTCCAGCGGCGTCTGGAGATGGAGGGCTACGACGTGGTCACGGCGACCGACGGCCTCGAGGCCCTCGAGCGGCTCAGGGAGGCCGGCTCCCAGGAACCCGACGTCATCCTCCTCGACGCGATGATGCCGAACATGTCGGGAACCGAGGTGCTCGAGGAGCTCCAGAAGTCGGGTTCCAAGATCCCCGTCCTGATTATCTCCGCCCACCTCGACGCCCAGGAGCCCGACCGGATGCGCTCTCTCGGCGCTTCCGACGCCATCCCGAAGCCCTTCGAGTGGGAGGACCTGATCGGGAAGATCGAGGAGCTGGCGGGGAACTCGGGTGTCGGGAACGGCGTCGACGGCGCCTAGCTGCGGGCGATCTCCATCCGGATCTGCTTGCCCTTGAGCTTGGTGCCGTCGAGGTACTCGACGGCACGCTCCGCCTGATCGGCGGCCACCTCGACGAATGAGAAGCGGTCCATCACCCGGATGGAGCGGATCGCGTCCTCCGGCAGGACGGCGCCCTCGCGGAGCGCCCAGGTCAGGTCCTCCTCGCTGATCCCGCCGCGCTTGCCGCGGTTCACGAAGAGCTTCACGGAGCCGTTGGTGGGCTCGGGAGGCGGCCCCTCGTGGCGGCGCGGCGCCGGAGCGTGCTCGAGCCGCTCCTCGGGAGGCTCCCACTCGCCGATGTGCGCCTTCACCACCCGCTCGATCTCCTTCAGCTCGCCCTCCTGCTTCGAGGTGACGAAGGTGATGGCCCTGCCCGTCCGCCCCACTCGCCCCGTCCGCCCGATCCGGTGGACGTAGACCTCGGGGTTGTTCGGCATGTCGTAGTTGATGACGTGGGTGACGTGCTCGATGTCGAGGCCACGCGCCGCGATGTCGGTCGCGACGAGTAGCGGTGTCTTGTGCTCCTTGAACGAGATCATCACCCCGTCGCGCTGGCCCTGGCTGAGGTCGCCGTGCAGCGCCTTCACCCGCAGCCCGTCGTCCGCCAGTTGCTTGCCGAGCCGCGCCGCGCCGATCTTCGTTCGCACGAAAATGATCGCCTGCTCGGGCTCCTCCGCCCTCAGGACGTTCTCGAGGCGCTCCAGCTTCTTCCGCGGCTCGACCCTCACGTAGGCCTGCTCCACCGAATCGACCGTGAGCTTCCGCGGCGTCACCCGGATCGTGACCGGGTCGTACATGTACTGCTCGGCGAGCTTCGCGACCGGGCCCGGCATCGTCGCCGAGAAGAGCAGGGTCTGGCGCCCGCTCGGGCACATCCGCAGAATCCGCTCGACGTCCTCGATGAAGCCCAGGTCGAGCATCTCGTCGGCCTCGTCGAGCACCACGTAGCGGGCGGCGGTCAGTACCAGCGACTGGCGCGAGATCAGGTCCATCATCCGTCCCACGGTGGCGACCACGATCTGGGCGCCGGAGCGCAGCCTGGCCTGCTGGTCGCGGATCGGCGCGCCGCCGAAGACCGCGACCACGTTGACGCCGTCGAGGTGCTCGGCGTACGCGCGCAGCGCCTGCGTCACCTGGATGCAGAGCTCCCGGGTGGGGGTCAGGACGAACGCCTGAGTCTCCTCGTTCTCGGGGTCGATGTACTCGAGCATCGGCAGCCCGAACGCCGCCGTCTTACCGCTGCCGGTCTGCGCCTGGCCGATCACGTCGTGGCCACCGAGGACCTCGGGGATCGCGCGCGCCTGGATCGGTGTGGGCTCGGTGTAGCCCAGCTCGTCGAGCGTCTGGAGGAGTCCCTCGGACAGGCCGAGGTCGGAGAAGGAGGTCGCGACCGGCTCCGCATCGCGGGTCGCGCTTTCGCGCGCCCTGGCCTCAGTGTCGTCGTTCATCAGGCTGACGGGTCGAGCAGGAGCTTGCCTGTCGTCTGGCGCTCCTGGATGTCCTCGTGGGCCCGTGCGGCTTCGCTGAGCGGGTAGGTGTTGGCGATCATGACCTCGAGATCGCCGGAGGCGACCGCGCCGAGCAGATCGCCGAGCATCGAGGCGATCAACTCTCGCTTCCGGGCGATCAGCGGAACGAGCCAGAACCCCAGCACGGACTTCGAAGTCTGGAGGAGGTAGTTCGTGTGGACCTCACTGGGCTCCCGTCCCGCGTTGCCGAACACGACGATGCGGCCGAGCATGCCGAGTGAGGCCAGCTCCCCCTCGAAACCGCCTCCCGACATGTGGAGGACCACGTCGACCCTCTCTCCGTCGTTGGCCTCGAGAATGGCCTCCTTCAGATCGCCAGCTCGGGAATCAGCGGTTGCATCGGCCCCGAGCTTCTCGGCGAATGCTCGCTTTTCCTTGCTCGAGGCCAGGCCGATCACCTTCGCGCCCGCGCGCTTCGCCAGCTGGATCGCCAGCGACCCGGTTCCACCCGCCGCCGCTTCGATGACGACCGTCTCGCCCTCCTCGATGTGGGCGCAGTAGTGGAGCAGGGCGTGTGCGGTGAGGCCCTGGAGCAACAGCCCGGCGGCCTGCTCGTCGGAGACCTCGTCGGGCAGCGGAACCAGGAAGGCCTCGGGGACGAGCGCCTTCTGGGCGTAGCCGCCATTGTTGAGCAGTGCAGCGACGCGCCGGCCATCATTCGTCGTGCCGGCTATCTCCCCACCGGGCACGAGTGGCAGCTCCTGCTCCGCCAGATACTCATTGCGGATCGCGTGCGTGTCGGCCCAGTTGACGCCGGAGCGGTTGATGTCCACCACCACCATGCCGTCGGTGGGCTCCGGATCGGGCAGATCGACCAGTTTCAGCATCTCTGGCCCGCCGAACTCCTCGATCTGAATAGCCTTCACTCCCGAAGCGTATGGCACTGACCGTCGTGGGCAGCATCGCGTTCGATTCCGTGCGCACCCCATTCGGGGAGCGCGACCGGATGCTGGGCGGATCCACCGTGCACTTCAGCCTCGCCGCGAGCTTCTTCACCGAGGTGCGCGTCGTGGGGCCGGTCGGCGACGACTTCGGCGACGACGAGTTCGCGGTCCTCCGGGACCGGGGCGTGATCACCGATGACATCGAGCGGATCGAGGGCGGCCAGACCTTCTTCTGGCGGGCCCACTACGAGTACGACATGAACGTCGCTCACACCGACGACACCAAACTCAACGTCTTCGCCGATTTCGACCCGAAGCTCTCAGACGACGCGAAGCGGTCCGAGCTTCTCTTCCTGGGGAACATCGATCCTCAGCTGCAGCGGCGAGTCCGGGAATCGTCCGATGCCGAGTTCGCCGCCCTCGACTCGATGAACTTCTGGCTCGAGAGCGCGCGCGACGCGCTGGTCGCCGCGATCGCCGAGGTGGACTGCCTGATGTTGAACGACGCCGAGATCAGGATGCTCACCGGCGAGCCGAACCTGGCTCGCGCTGCGCGAGCGGCGATGGAGATGGGGCCCGGCGTGGTGATCGCCAAGCGCGGCGAGTATGGCGCAGCCCTCTTCTCCCCCGACGAGTTCTTCGCCATCCCCGGCTATCTGCTGGAGGACGTTCGCGACCCGACCGGCGCCGGCGACTGCTTCGCAGGCGGCTTCCTCGGCTACCTCGACAGCCGGCGCGCCGCCGGGAACTCGGTGCTCGATCCCGGCATCCTCCGCCGGGCAATGGCCTATGGGTCGGTGCTCGCCTCGTTCAACGTCGAGGACTTCGGAACCGAGCGCATCCAGCGCCTCACCAAGGACGAGATCGACGAGCGCCTGCGCGATTTCCAGGGCATCACGCACTTCGAGATCGAGTCCACTCCGACGGACTAGGTCCGCAGCCGCGCCTCGTCGAGGTCCAGGTCGGCCTGGATGCGGCGGAAGAGGTCCTGCCTGAGGCGGCCCTCCTGGCGCAGCCGAGCATACGATCGCGCTCGCGATGGCAGAGCTGACGCCCCCGCTCTCCGCGGAGGACCACATCGACGGGCCCGACCGCGCGGAATTCGAGCTGGTCATGTACGGCGACTTCCAGTGTCCCTACTGCACCGCGGCCTACCCCATCCTGCGCCGGATCCGGGATCAGATGGCCGGCAGGCTGTTGTTCGCCTTCCGCCACTTCCCGCTGCGTGAGATCCACCCGGACGCCGAGCGCGCCGCGGAGGCGGCCGAGGCGGCGGCGGCCCAGGGCGCGTTCTGGCAGATGCACGACCGCATGTACGAGTCCGGCGGGACTCTCTCCCGCGAGGACCTGATCGCCTACGCCGATGAGCTCGGTCTCGACACGGATCGGGTGGGATCCGAGCTGGACTCCGAGGTCCACCGCCCACGCGTCCAGCGAGACCTCGACAGCGGCCTCGCAAGCGGCGTCACCGGGACGCCCAGCTTCTTCGTCGGCGGCCGGCTGTACGGCGGCTCATTCGACGCCCAGTCACTCAGGGTGGCGCTCGAGACGTCGCCTGCCTAGCCGGCGCCGGCCGTCAATAGCGGATCACCACCAGGCCGATCGACAGCGCGACGACCGCCCAGGACAGGCTGCGCAGGGATCCATCCAGTGGCCCGGCGAGCTCCGAGGCGGTCAGCGGAATCACGGTCCCGTCCTCGAGCCGTTGCTCCCCGCTCACGGAGACGGTCTTCCGCCGCAGCCGCCGCACCGGAGTCGACAGGCGACGCTGCACTGTCGTCAGGCCGAAGCAGCCCGCGGTGACGAGCGCACCCGCCACGACGGTCTTCGCGGAGCCGAACGAGAGGGTGTTCACCCACCAGGACGTGAGCGCTGGAAACCCGCCCCAGGCCGCTGCCAGCCAGAAGTCGGTGTGGAAACGACCCCCGAAGAGCTCCAGGTTGTATGCCACGACGATGAACGCACCGGCGAGCACGAAGGGGATCAGGGTGGCGGAGATGATCACGCAGCCCGCGATGCCGATGCCGATCGCCCCGGTGAGCGAGCCGACGGCGAGCGCGATCAGCGTCCGGTCGGACAGCTGTGTGTTCAGGGGCCGTCCATTGAGCTCGTCGAGGGTGTGCGCTCCGACGCCGACGGCGAGAAAGAAGGCCGCCAGGGTCGAGACGAACCGGTCGGTGTGGATCTGGGAGGCCGCCGCCGCCCCGAAGCAGACGTTGGCGAGGTTCCACGCCGTGTACGGAGGATGAAGGACCGTGACCAGGTCGCGCCATCCCCCTCGCCGCATCGCGTAGAACGCCGGCCGCTTCAGTCCCTCCTCAGGCACGGGTCCCCCAGATGACGACGCCGCCCCCGAAGCTCATGACGCGTGCCTGCACCCGCTCGATCCCGGCGGTTCGCCAGAGCCCGAGCTGCCGGTCGAGGGGCAGCCGACCGTAGAGGTCCGTGATGCTCGGCCCCAGGAAGCGACCCACCTCCTGCCAATCGGGAGAGACCAGGCGCCCCAGGACCGGCATGAAATGGCGCGTGTAGATCCGCCAGAGCGAGCGGGCCAGTCGGTCCGGCGGGAGCATGAACTCCAACGAGGCAACCCTGCCGCCCGGTTTCACCACTCGGGCGAGCTCAGACAGGGTGGCGCCCGGATCCTCGACGTAGCGGAGCAGGTAGGTGAAGGTGAGATGGTCGAACTCGCCGTCGCCGAAGGGAAGTGACTCGGCTTCGCCTCGAACGAGCTCGATGCGCTCCCCGAGCCGGCGGTCGGCATTCAGCTTCGCCCGGGCGCCCGAGAGCATCTCCGGGCTCTGGTCCAAGCCGACGACGGAGCAGCCATACCGCCTCACGAGCGCAGTGGCGACCATGCCCGTGCCGGTGGCGACGTCCAGAACGCGCTGATTCGGCTTCGCCTCGACCCTGCCGACCATTTCGCGGCGCCAGCGCGGATCCTGGCCGAAGCTGAGCAGGGCGCCGGCGAGGTCGTACCGGCGCGGCAAGCCCGAGAACAGGGCCAGCGTCTCCTCCTTGTTCAGTCGGTCTGCCGACATCGCCACCGTGAGAAGATATGTGGGTACGCCTTATGCGAGGCGCGCCCCCGGGCGCGATCCGTTTCATGTCGAGGAGGTTTGATGGCGACGAAGCAGGAGACGCAGCAGCCGCAGGCGGACGCCTCGCGGGACGGAGCCTCGGGTGGTGACACCCTGAGCGTGACAGACAACCGCACGGGCAAGACCTACGAGCTCGAGATCAGCGACGGGACCGTCCGGACGATGGACCTGCGGCAGATCAAGATCTCGGACGACGACTTCGGCCTGATGGGCTACGACCCGGCGTTCACGAACACCGCCTCGTGCCGGTCGGCGATCACCTACATCGACGGCGAGGCGGGGGTCCTGCAGCATCGCGGCATCCCGATCGAGCAGCTCTGCGAGCACTCGACCTACCTCGAGGTCGCCTACCTGTTGATCTTCGGCGAGCTGCCCACTCCGCCTCAGCTCGAGCGCTGGACGTTCGACGTCACCCACCACACCTTCGCCCACGAGGACATCAAGAAGTTCAACGAAGGCTTCCGCCACGACGCCCACCCGATGGGGATGCTGCTCGCCAACGTCGGCGCGCTCTCGACCTTCTATCCGGACGCGAAGCACATCGACGATCCGGAGGAGCGCTACATGGCGGCGATTCGCCTGATCGCCAAGACGCCGACCCTGGCCGCCTGGGCCTACCGCCACAGCATGGGGCTCCCCTACGTCTATCCCGACAACGAGCTCTCCTACTCCGAGAACTTCCTCTCGATGCTGTTCAAGATGGAGAACACGTTCCAGGCCGATCCACGCCTGGCAAAGGCGCTGGACGTGCTCTTCATCCTTCACGCGGACCACGAGCAGAACTGCTCGACCAACGCCGTCCGCTCCGTCGGCTCCTCCGGCGTGGATCCCTACTCGGCCGTCGCGGCCGGCGTGGCGGCGCTCTACGGCCCGCTGCACGGCGGCGCCAACGAGGCGGCCCTGGCGATGCTCCGCCGGATCGAGACCGTCGACAACATCCCGGCATTCCTCGAGGGCGTCAAGAACCGCGAGGAGAAGCTGATGGGCTTCGGCCACCGGGTCTACAAGAACTACGACCCGCGTGCGCGGATCATCAAGAAGCACGTCGACGAGGTGCTCGAGGCGACCGGGGACAATCCGCTGCTCGACATCGCCACCGAGCTCGAGAAGCGGGCGCTCGATGACGAGTACTTCACCTCGCGCAAGCTCTACCCGAACGTCGACTTCTACTCCGGCCTGATCTACGAGGCGATGGGGATCCCCACCGACATGTTCACGGTGATCTTTGCGATCCCGCGCACCTCTGGCTGGGTCGCCCAGTGGATGGAGCAGAACTCCGACCCGGAGCTGAAGATCGCGCGGCCGCGCCAGATCTACACCGGCCGTCGCGACGTCGACTACACCCCGCCCGAGAAGCGCGAGGGCCCGGAGAAGATCACCGGGCCGCCGGCGAAGCGGCCGAAGCGCCCGCGGCGCGGCGCCTAGCGCACGGAGGCCGCCTCGAGCGCACCTTCCGGGTGGGCGAACACGTCAATCCGGGCGATCCTGCGATTTCGGAAGCTGAAGAGGACCGAGTGGGTCTCATTCACCTCCATTTCGCCCATGCGGCCGATGTTGCGCTGGATGACGATGACCTGGCCATCGGCCGCCCGGAACTCCAGGGGGGCGATCAGGAACTCGTCAAACGTCGCGAGCAGGTCGCTCCAGTTGCGAACGATCCCCTCATAGCCACGCTGGATGCTGCCGCCGACCGCGCCCTCCGGCGGGTGTATCTCGACCTCGGGATCGAAGAGCTCCGCGGCGGCGGTCCACGTTCTCCCCGGGCATCGGCGCAGTATCCCAGGCTAGTCTGCGCGCGCGTGGGCAAGTGGAAGGTGACGGTCCGGCACGGGTCGAGTGTCGGAAGGGAGAAGTTCGACTCGCTCGACGAGGCGATCGATGAGGCACAGCGTCGGGTCGAGGAGATCAGGCTCGAGAGTGGACTGCCCGCGATCAGCGTCTTTCGGACCCACGCTCCCGACCAGCGTGTCCACGCGCGGATCGAGATCTCAGGCCCCGGCCTGATCCGGGCACCCGAGGGCGGCATCGATGTGATGGGCGATGGCACCGTGATCCCCTACAGCGGCGCGATCCGCAAGGAGAGGATCGGCGCGGACACGCTGGACGAGGCATTCGAGCGCCTCCAGGAAGCGCTCGAGCGCTGAGGTCGCGGGAATAAGCTGCGACCGATGGCAGAGAGCGTTGAAGTCGGTCGTCGCGTGCGCCTGCCGAAGGGAGCCGAGCGCCCGATCCAGGTCTTCATCAACGGCACGGAGCAGCACGAGGGCACGGACTACTCCCTGCACGGGCGCGAGGTCGTCTTCTCTCGGCCCCTGGTCAAGGAGAAGGTGAGCGGCGCGCGTTGGGCGGCGATGCTCCTCGGCCTGTTCGGCAGCTACGGCAAGAATGAAATTGTGGACGTCCACTTCCGGCACGGCGGCAAGATGCGGGTGATCTCCGACGCGAAGGTCGAGCACTGATGCGGGTCTGCTTGATGATCGAGGGACAGGAGTCCGTCACCTGGGAGGACTGGCTCGCTCTGGCCAGGGCCTGCGAGGAGAGCCCGATCGACGCGCTGTTCCGCTCCGACCACTACCTCACGGTGATGGGCAGAGCGGACCGCGGCTCGCTCGACGCGTGGGCGACAATCGCCGGACTCGCCGCCGTCACAACGGACCTGCGCCTCGGAACCCTCGTCTCCCCCGCCACCTTCCGCCATCCCTCGGTGCTGGCGAAGAACGTGGTCACCGCCGACCAGATCTCCGGCGGCGGGCGGATCGAACTCGGGATGGGGACCGGTTGGCTCGAGGACGAGCACGTCGCCTACGGATTTCCATTCCCGCCGCTGGGTGAGCGCTTCGAGCTGCTCGAGGAGCAGATCGAAATCGTCCGGCGCGAGTGGGAGGAGGGCGCGCTCGACTTCCGGGGCAAGCACTACACGGTCAGGGGGAACGCCCTGCCCAAGCCGCCGACCGCGCCCAACCTGATCGTCGGCGGGCAGGCGAAGCCACGCAGTCTGCGGCTGGCCGCGCTCTGGGCCGACGAGTACAACCTGGTGATGATGACTGCCGAGGAGTGCGGCGAGGCGGTCCCCCTGGTCAGGGAGGCGTGGCGGGCGGCAGGCGGTCCCGAGCCGGTGATCTCGCTGATGACGAGCTGCATCATCGGCTCGGACGAGGTCGACCTGCTCGAGCGTGCCCACGCCACCGCCGAGGTCCGCGGCGATGACGCGACCGACCCCGAGGCCTATCTCCAGGCCGAGCGCCCGAACTCCCTGGTGGGCACCGTGGCCCAGATCCGCGAGAAGCTGACGAAGCTCGAGGAGATCGGGGTGGAGCGGGTGATGCTGCAGTACCTGACGCACACCGACCTCGACGGGGTCGGCTACGTCGCGGAACTGGCCGAGGACTGACCGCGGCTAGACGGTGGCGGGCTCGCCGGCGCCGAGGC
The DNA here is from genome assembly GCA_963804595.1 of uncultured Solirubrobacterales bacterium. Lineage (GTDB taxonomy): Bacteria > Actinomycetota > Thermoleophilia > Solirubrobacterales > 70-9 > DASUPK01. The sequence goes on along the minus strand of CAWDQZ010000023.1, from coordinate 29,227 downwards.
CGGAGAGATCCGCAACCCGCTCGCGGTGATCCCGAGGGGTGCCCAGCATGCGGCCCGCGACGCGGCCGCGCTTGAGCCAGAACTGCAGATCGTGCTCCCAGGTGAAGCCGATCCCTCCGAAGACCTGCAACGCCGAGGCCGGGACCTCCCATCCCGAGTCCGAAGCCCGAGCCCCGGCCATCGCGGAGGCCATCGGCAGCGACTCCGGCTCGGCGTCGGCTGTCCAGGACGCGTAATAGGTGAGCGAGCGCGACTCCTCGGTGGCGAGCAGCATCGCCGCGCAGCGATGCGAGACCGCCTGATAGGAGCCGATAGGCCGGCCGAACTGCTGGCGCTCGCGCGCGTACTCGACCGCCATCTCCATCGCCCGCTGGGCGATGCCGGTGAGCTCCGCGGCAATCGCGACGGCGAGGCGATCCCGCCCGCCGTCGACCTCGCCCGGGAGCCGCTCGCCGGCGGCCTCGGAGACGAGGCCGTAGGAGCGAGTCGCGTCGATCGCCTCGAAGGGCTCAAAGTCGACCTCGGAGGCGGGCGCGATCAGCGCCCCCTCGCCGTCGAAGGTGACGACCACGTGGGCCGTCGGCAGGTCGCAGAAGAGCGTGCTCCGCCCGTCGGCGAAACCTCCGAACGAGCCGGTCGCCTCGCCCGAGGCCAGCTTCGGCAGCCACTCGGCGCGCTGCTCGTCGGTGCCGGCGGCCGAGATCACGAGCGCCGCCCCGGCGGTCCCCAGCAGCGGGCTCGGGGCACAGGTGTAGCCGGACTCCTCCAGCAGCACCGCCAGCTCGACCATGCCGAGCCCCTGGCCTCCGTCCTCCTCGGCGACCGCTATTCCGGGCCAGCCGAGCTCCGAGATCTCCTTCCAGAGCCCGTCGTCGTACGAGCGGGCCTCGGCGAGCTCACGAACCTTCGCGGGCGCAAAGCGCGAGGCGAGGAACTCGTGCGCAGTCCGCTTGATCTCCTGCTGCTCGTCGTTCAGGTCGAAGTTCATCGGCTACCTCAGCCTCGGGAGGCCAAGCACGCGCTCAGCGATGATGTTCTTCAACACCTCGGTGGTGCCGCCCTCGATGGAGTTCGCGCGCGAGCGCAGGAAGCGGTAGCTCCAGTCCGTGTTCACCCGCATCCCCTCCGGGCCGAGGACCTCGTTGCCCAGCTCGGTGAGCGCCTGGTTGTAGTCCGCCCACTCCCACTTCGACAGCGATCCCTCGGGCCCCGGGATCCCGATCTTCATCGTCTGGGTCAGGGCCCTCAGCGAGCCGAGGCGCATCGCCTCGATGCCGATCTGCAGCCCGGCGATCTTCTGGCGGATGATCGGGTCCTCGTCCAGGCCGCGCTCGCGCACGGCGGCGATCACGTCCTCCATCGTCCGCTTCAGGCCGACCACCGCCACGGCACCGAGTCCGGCCCGCTCGAACATCAGGGTCGTGATCGCGACCTGCCAGCCGCCGCCGACCTCGCCGATGATGTTCTCATCGGGGATCTCCGCCTCCTCGAGGAAGATCTCGTTGAACTCTGCCTCGCCGGTGATCTGGCGGAGCGGCCGGACGTCGACATTCGGCTGATCCATGTCGAGGATGAAGTAGGTGATCCCCTTGTGCTTGGGGGCGTCCTGGTCGGTGCGCGCAAGGAGCATGCAGTACTTCGCCTCGTGCGCGTAGGTGGTCCAGACCTTCTGGCCGGTCACCTTCCAGGCGCCGTTGGTCTTCACCGCGCGGGTCTTCAGCGATGCGAGGTCGGAGCCGGACTCCGGCTCGGAGAAGCCCTGGCACCAGATCTCGTCGCCCGAGAGGATCGGCTCGAGGTAGCGCTCCTTCTGCTCCTCGTTGCCGTGGGCGATCACCACCGGGCCGCCCATGACGAGGCCGAGGACGTTGGCGGGCGCGGGGACGCGCTGGCGGGCCAGCTCCTCGTTGAAGATCGACTGCTCGATCAGGGTGGCGCCCTTGCCCCCGTACTCCTCGGGCCAGGAGATCCCGGCCCAGCCGGCCTCGTGCATCTTCTTCTGCCAGGCGCGGCGGAACTCGAACTCCGCGGCGTCGTCACCCTCGGGCGCCGGTCCGGGGTGGTTCTCCTCGAGCCAGCTCCGCACCTCGTCCCTGAAGGCGGCCTCCGACTCGGTGAGGGTCAGGTCCACGGCGTCAGCCTATCTGACTGGCCGACTGGCCAGTCAGCGGCTCACCCGACCACGAACGTGTAGTCGCGCCGGATGCGACCGTCCTCCGTGAGCGCTAGGAAATTGAGACCGACGGCCATCACCTCACCCTCCTGGGAGACCGCCTCCCAATGGAACTTGACGACGTCGTGAAGGCGCTCGGCATCGTCCCTGCAACGGAAGCGGAGCCCCTCGGACCCGACCCAGTGCTCATAGGCAGTGGTAGCGCGGGCCTGGATCTCGCCGTATCCCCGTGCCTCAAGGATCGCAGTCAGCCCCAGTCCCGGACGCTCCGCCACCTCGCGGATCTCCTCAGGCGGCGCGAGGATGTGGGAGCCGTTCTCAGTCCACAGCTCCTCGACGATCTGGCGCCGGCGCTGCGGGTCGGGCTCGTTCCAGAGGGCGACGTAGCGATCCGCCAACTCGACTGCATTGCTCATTTCCGAACCTCCTCGATTTGCTCAATCGGATGCCGATCACAAGGTCGCGCAGAGGAGGGAGGGAGTCGATTACCTCCTATGTAACGTTGGCCGAGTGGTCGTGCAGACCGAGCAGGAGCCCCGCACCGCCGGCGAGCTGGTCCGCTTTTGGCGCAGCCGACGCGGCCTTACGCAGCTCGAGCTGGCTCTCGACGCGAACGTCTCCACCAAGCACCTGAGCTTCGTGGAGACCGGGCGCTCGCAGCCGAGCCGCCAGCTCCTCATTCATCTCGCCCAGCATCTCGACCTGCCCATCGCCGAGCGGAACCGGCTCCTGCTCGCGGGTGGCTTCGCGCCGCCCTACCTGGAGCAGCCCTACGACGGTGAGGTGATGCAGCCGCTCCGCGAATCGCTCACGCGCCTCCTCGAAGCTCACGAGCCGAACCCGGCCCTGATCGTCGACGGCCTCTGGAACCTGATCGAGTCTAATCGCGCCGCCGCGCTGCTCTGGGGCGGGGTCGATCCGGCACTGCTCGAGCCGCCGATCAACATGCTCCGCCTCGGGGTCCACCCGGGTGGGCTGCCGCGGATCTCGTCGATGACCGCCGCCTGCAACGCGCCGCTCATCCACAAGCTCAGGCGGAGGAGCCGCGAGGACGGCGACGAGGCGCTCGGCGAGCTGCTCGAGGAGGTCGAGTCCTACCTTCCGGAACAACCACCGGGCTCGCCGGCCACCCAGCCTGTCGTCTCACTCGAGCTGCAGACCCGCCTGGGCGACGTCCGCCTCTTCACCGTGATCGCGACGCTCGGGGCTCCGCTGGAAGTGACCGCGGCAAACCTTGCGATCGAGACGTTCCTGCCGATGGACGAGACGAGCGCCGCCCGCCTCGCGGAGCTCAGTGGTAAATCGCGAGCAGGATGACGACGCTCGCCACCCAGGTGACGCCGGCGCCGATCATCCCGTAGTCCTCGAGCAGGATGGAGTCCGTTGAGCGCGTGTCCTTGCGGTCGTAGATCAGGTAGAGGTACCGGAAGATGCCGTAGAGGACCGGCGGCAGGGTGGCCAGCATCTTCGAGCCGATCAGAGGCGAGTTGACCGCGTAGATCGCGTAGCTCATCACCGTCGCGGCGGTGACCATCGCGACCATCTGGTCGAGGAACGGGATGGAGTAGTGCTCGAGCACCGGACGGCTCTTCGTTCCCGCGTGCAGCTCTGAGGTGGCCTCCTGACGGCGCTTCGTGAATCCCAGGAACAGGGCGACCATGCCAGTACAGAGGAGCAAGAAGGCGGACGCATCGGCGCCCACGGCCACCGCACCGGCCAGCACCCGGAGCACGAACAGGCCGGAGATCGTCATCACGTCGAGGATCACCTCGTGCTTGAGCACGTAGGAGTAGAGCGTCGTGCCGACTCCGTAGGCCAGGACGAGGCCGCCGACCTCGAGGCCCTCGAGAATCGCCGAGCCGGCGAGCGCCGCGACGGCCAGCACGATCGCGAGCCCGATCGCAGTGGGGATGGCGAGCTCCCCTGCGGCGATGGGCCGGAAGCGCTTCGTCGGGTGCTGACGATCCTCGTTGACGTCGTGCGCGTCGTTGACGAGATAGCCGGCCGAGGCGACCATGCAGAACGCGGCGAAGGTGATCGTCGCGTCGACCACCGCGTCGAAGTCCCTGAACTTCGCCGAGAACAGGAGCCCGGCGAAGACGAGGAGGTTCTTGACCCACTCCTGCGGACGCAGGGCGACGATCACCGCGCGCAAAGTGCCGCGGCGGGGCGTGGGGGCCGGGACGTCGGCAGCCGCTTCGGGTGCCTGCGTCTCGGGCCTTTCCCTGGTCAGGGGACCGGCCATGGATTCGGAAGGGTAGTGACCGGAATCAGACCGCGGGAACGCTTTTATTCGTCGCGAGCCGGATCTATCAGGACCCCTGGGTTGAGCACGGCGGTCGGGTCGACCGCCCGCTTGGCACCCCGCACCGCATCGGCGAACGGATCGGGCCGCTGGCGGTCATACCAGGGGCGGTGGTCCCGGCCGACGGCGTGGTGGTGCGTGATCGTCCCGCCGGCGTCGATCACGGCATCGGAGACCGCCGCCTTGATCTCGTCCCACTGAGCGACCTCGTCGCCCCGCCGGGCCCGGGCGAGCACCGTGTAGTACGGCGCCGGGCCGTCGGGGTAGACGTGGGTGAAGCGGCAGCTGATCCGCGGCGACCCCGGCCCCTCCGAGGGCCCACCGGTGGCCTCGGCAACGGCCTTGATCGCAGTGTCGGTCACCTCGGCGTGGAAGTCGGGGAACCGGTCCCAGGTGATCGCCGTCTCGAAGGTGTCGGACAGGACCCCGCAGGCGACCAGTGAGTCCCGCAGGTAAGGAGCGAAGAGGAAGGCGTGGCGCCAGGCGTTGACCGGGTCGTCGCCGGGAGCGGACGGCGCGGGGGCCTCGCGGCGCGCCTGCGCACCAGGCTGGTCGGCCGTCTGCAGCTTGACCTCGCCGGGCTCGCCCCCGTGACCGGCGGCGGCTTCGATCGCCAGCGCGAGCGCGTCCTCGACCGGGTGGTGGGCCGACTCGAAGCCGAGCACGAGGATCGCCTTGCCGGGCGGACCGGCGGAGGAGGTCTCCGACTCGACCGCATCGAGCAGCCGACAGTTCGACGGATAGAGGCCGGCCTGGGAGATCTCCCGGACCGCCTCGGCCCCCGAGGCAAAGTCGTCGAAGGCGACCGCGGCGGAGACCTTCTCGGTGGGCCGCTCCCGGACCCGCACCCAGGCGTCGACGATCACCGCCAGGATGCCCTCCGAGCCGAGCAGCATCCGGTCGGGGCTCGGGCCGGCCCCCGACCCGGGAAGCCGCCGGCTCTCCCACTCCCCGTCGAGGCTCACTGCGTGGATCGACTCGACGAGGTCGTCGATGTGCGTGTAGAGCGTGGCGAAGTGCCCCCCGGCACGGGTGGCGATCCAGCCGCCCAGCGTCGAGTACTCGAACGACTGGGGAAAGTGGCGGAGCGTCAGCCCGTGCTCCCGGAGCTGCTCCTCGAGGCGCGGCCCGGTCGCACCGGCCTGGATCCTCGCGGCCATCGAGATCGGGTCCACCTCCAGGACCCGGTCCATGCGCCGCATGTCGATCGAGACGACGCCCTTGTAGTCATCCAAGCCCCTGGGCTCCACTCCGCCCACGACGCTCGTACCCCCGCCGTACGGGATCGCCGCCGCCTTCTCGTCGGCGCAGTAGTTGAGGACCAGGTCGACGTCCTCAGCCGACTCCGGGTAGGCCACCAGGTCGGGCGGATTGGGGAACTCCCCCCGGAAGCCGCGGACGATGTCCCGGTAGGCCTTGCCGAGGGCGTGGGAGAGCCGGTCGTAGCGGTCGTCGGAGAAGATCTGCGCGAACCGCTTGGGAGCCCTGAGCCGAGGCTCGCGGAGCTCGACCGCGTCGAGGGAGACCGGCTCCTCGATCTCATCGATCTCGAAGCCGAGGCGGTCGGTCACCGCCCTGGCGATTTGCTCGATCTCCTCCTTCGCGGGCTGCTGGTCCTCGTAGCCCCAGCCCCAGTGCTTCAGCCGGCGTTGCGCGGTGGCCACCGCTCTACCAGTGGACTCCGCGCATCAGGTAGGCGAAGGCCACGCCCTCGGTGGAGAGCTCCTCCTCCTTCCTCTCCTTGCCCGGCTTCCCGTCCTCCCTGGCCTTGCCCTTCGCGGCGCTCGATTCCGGGAACAGCTTGTAGGCGGTGTTGAGGATCGCGTCAGAGGCCTTCGGCGCGACGTTGTAGAGCAGCTCGCCGAAGTTGCCGAGGCGGGTGGCCACCTTCTTGGGCTTGGTGATCATCGCCCTGGTGATCATCTCCGCCGCCTCGTTCGGGGTGATCGTCGGGAAGGCGTCGTACATCTTGGTCGGGGCGATCATCGGGGTCCGCACCAGGGGCATGTGGATCGTGGTGATGTGGACGCCGTCGTCGACCACCTCCGACGCGACGCACCGAGACCAGGCATCGAGCGCCGCCTTCGAGGCGACGTAGGCCGAAAAGCGCGGCGTGTTGGTCTGCACGCCGATCGAGCTGATGTTGATGATGTGGCCGCCCTTGCGCCCGTTTCTCCGCTTGCGCATCTCCGGCAGCAGGCTGAGGATGAGTCGCAGGGCGCCGAAGTAGTTGAGCTGCATCGTCCGCTCGAAGTCGTGGAACCGGTCGTAGGAGAGCTCGACCGAGCGGCGGATCGACCGGCCGGCGTTGTTGACCAGGATGTCGACGCGGCCGTGCTCGTCGAGCACCTCGGCCGCCATTCGCTGGACGTCGTCGAGGTCCGAGAGGTCCGCCCGGTGGATGAACGCCGTGCCGCCGGCCTCCTCGATCTCCTCCCTCGTCTCCTCGAGCTTCTCGGGGGTGCGCGCTACGAGCAGAACCTTGGCGCCGGCCTCACCGCACTTGATCGCGGTCGCCTTGCCGATGCCCGATGACGCGCCGGTGATCAGCACCGTCTTGCCACCGATCGCGCCGGAGAGCGAGCGATCCTTGAACAGGTCGGGATCGAGATTGCGCTCCCAGTAGTCCCAGAGCTTGTCCGCGTAGCTCGGCAGGGGCGGTACGGAGATGCCCGTCCCCTCCAGCGCGGTCTGCGTCTTGGTCGAGTCGAAGTCGGTGGGGTAGTTGATGTAGACGAGCACCGACCGCGGGATGCCGAGGTCCGCGAGGACCTGGTCGGTGATCCGCTTGACCGGTGGCAGCATCGTCAGCCCGCTGCGGACCTGCTTCGGGATGAAGTCGAACATCTTCGAGTCGATGCGCATGGTCGCCTCCGGCGCGTGGGCCGCCTTCGCGAAGACGTTGATCACCTTGCCCGCGCTCAGTGGCTTCGGGTCGGTGAGGTGGAAAGCCTGGCCGTCGAACCCGTCGATGTGGGCGATGTGGTCCATCGACCTGGCGACATAGTCGACAGGCACGATGTTGATCCTGCGCCCCTCGATTCCGACGCCGGGGAACCACTGCGGGAGGGCGTTGCGGGCGCGCTGCAGCAGCTTGAAGAAGTAGTAGGGGCCGTCGATCTTGTCCATCTCACCGGTCTCGGAGTGGCCGACGACGATGCCGGGCCGGTAGACCCGCCAGGGCACCTGCGACTCCTCCCTGACCACCGCCTCCGACTCGTGCTTGGTCTGGAAGTAGGGGTGGTTGTCGACCTGCTCGGCCTCCTCGAACATGTCCTCGGTGAAGGTGCCCTTGTAGAGGCCGGCCGCCGCGATGGAGCTGACCATGTGGAAGCGCTTGGCGTCCAGCGCCTCGGCGAGCTGAACCGCGTGCCGCGTCCCCTCGACGTTCGCGATCCGCTGGCTCTCGGCGTCGGCGGTCATGTCGTAGATCGCCGCCAGGTGGAAGAAGTGGTCGATCTGCCCGCGCAGCTCGTCGACCTGGTCGCCGCAGCCGAGGTTCTCCTGGGAGAGGTCGCCGGTCACCGGGACGATCCGGTCCCCCTCCGCCCCCCAGCGGTTCCGGAGCTCCTCGAGCCGGCCGCGTGAGCCCTCCCGCACCAGCACATAGATCGTCCCCTCGCGCTCGAGCAGCTGCTCGACCAGGTTGCGTCCGATGAACCCGGTCGCGCCGGTGACGAAGTAGCTCATCTCACCTCTCCCAACGTTCCACGCTCAGAGCGGAACTTACACCGCACGCGGCCTGAGCCGCTCGGGGGTTTTGCCCAGGGGCTGCGAGCGCAATAATCATCGCGTGGGGATCTTCTACGACCCGGCGAGCAACCCCGGCGCAGAGCGCGACGAGCGCCTGAGCGCCGCGGCCGGGCGCGTCGAGCTCCGGCCGGCCGAGAAAGCGGCCTGGCTCGGGAGCCGCTCGCTCGCCTGCCCGGCGTGCGACATGCCGATCGCGATCGCCGCGCCGGTCGGGTTCTCCGATGAGATCGCATGCGCCTTCTGCGAGACGACCGCGCCGACCCGGGAATTCCTCCGCGAGCAGGGCTGGCCCGCCGTCGATCTCATCGCCCGGATCGGGTAAGAGCGTTCCTGCGAAGCAGCCTCAGGGAACGTCATACAGTTACTAAGGGGAATGGCCACTAAGCAGACGGTCCAGCTTCTGATGCCCGAGATGGGTGAATCGGTGACCGAGGGCACCGTGCTCGAATGGCATGTCTCGGAGGGGGATTCGGTCGAGGAAGGGCAGACGATGGTGGAGGTCTCGACCGACAAAGTCGACGCCGAGGTGCCCGCCCCCGCCTCCGGCACCGTCACAAAGATCATGGTCCAGGTCGACGAGGAGATCGACGTCGGCAAGCCGCTCGCCGAGATCGATCCGAATGGCGGCCCGCCCGAGCAGTCCGAGGCGTCCGCCGAGGAGACTGACACCGAGAACGAGGGCGCCAACCCCGAGGCGGAGTCGAACGGCGTGGCCACTGCGGCCGCCGAAGAGCCCAGCTCCGACGGCGGCGAGAAGGCGACCACCGACGACGCGTCGGTCTCGGCCGGGAAGACGCTGGAGGGCGGCGGCCTCGAGATCGTCATGCCCGAGATGGGAGAGTCGGTGACCGAGGGCACGGTCCTCGAGTGGCACGTCTCCGAGGGCGACCAGATCGCCGAGGGCGACACCGTCGTCGAGGTCTCCACCGACAAGGTGGATGCCGAGGTCCCGGCCCCCGCCTCCGGCACGATCACCAAGATCCTGGTCGGTCCCGACGAGACGGTCGAGGTCGGCAAGCCCCTCGCCGAGATGACGAAGGGCGACGCGCCGTCGGGCTCCACCGCCGTGCCCGCCGATACCGAGGCCGTCGCGGAGCCCGCGACCTCCACGGAGTCAGGCGATGGCGCGAAAGCCACTCCAGTTGCCCGCCGCGCTGCGCAGGCGAACGGCGTCGATCTGAAGAGCGTCAAGGGAACCGGAGCCGGAGGCAAGATCACGAAGGCCGATGTCCTCAATGGAGGAGGCAACGGCGTGGCGGCGCAGCCGCGGTGGAAGGAGAGACGAAGCCGCTCCGCGGGCCCGCCGCCAGCCTTGCGAGGGCGATGAACGAGAGCCGCTCGATCCCGACGGCGACCTCGTTCCGCGAGCTCGCAGTCGACACGCTCGACGCCAAGCGCAAGGCGCTGAACGCGGTGCTCAAGGAGCGCGGCATGAAGGTGAGCTTCACCCACCTGATCGCCTGGGCGATCGTCAAGGCCGCGCAGGAGTGGCCCGTGATGGCCCGCCACTACGAGGAGGCAGACGGCAAGCCGACGGTCGTGGAGCCCGGGAGCATCAACCTCGGCATCGCCGTGGACGTCGAGCGCAGGGGCCAGCGCTCGCTGCTCGTCCCCTGCATCAAGGGGGCGGACCAGCTCGACTTCTCCGGCTTCCATTCCTACTACGAGGAGCTGATCACCAAGACGCGGGAGAACAAGCTCAGCGCGGACGACTTCCAGGGGACCAACGTCAGCCTGACCAACCCCGGCGGCCTGGGGACTGTGGCCTCGGTGCCGCGCCTGATGGGCGGCCAGGGCACGATCGTCGCCGCCGGCTCACTCGCCTATCCCGTCGAGTGGCGCCACGCGCCGACCGAGAAGATCAAGGCGCTCGGCGTCTCGAAGGTCATGACGATGACTTCGACCTATGACCACCGCGTGATCCAAGGGGCGGAGTCGGGGTCCTTCCTGCGCCGGATCGAGGAGCTGCTTCAGGACGAGGACGAGTTCTACGAGTCGGTGGCGAACGACCTCGGCATCGACCCGGGCCCGATCGCCGCCGCGCACCCCGCCTCGGCCTCGGCGCCGCCGCTGGCCGCACCGGGGGCTCCGGGAGTGAGCGGGCCAACCGGCCCCAAGCCGGACCACGAGCTCCTGCAGGCCGTCCAGGCGGCGACCTCGCTGCTCAAGGCGTACCGGACCCACGGCCACCTCGCCGCTCGGCTCGACCCGCTCGGCTCCCAGCCGAAGGGCGACCCGGCGCTCCAGCCCGAGAACGTCAACCTGACCCCGGAGCTGATGTCTCAGATCCCGGCGGAGATCCTCCGAATCGGGGTCGAGGGCGAGACGCTGCTCGAGGCACTGCCGCGGATGCGGGAGGCCTATTGCGGGACGATCGCGTACCAGATCGAGCACCTCTCCTCGCACCAGCAGCGCATGTGGCTGCGGGACATGATCGAGACCGGCTGGCACCGGAAGCCGCTCGATCCGGACGAGAAGCACCTGCTGCTCAACCAGCTGGTCCAGATCTTCGGCTTCGAGCGCTATCTCGAGAAGGCCTATCTAGGCCAGAAGATGTTCTCGATCGAGGGCCTCGACACGGTGGTCCCGATGCTCAACGAGGTCTTTGAGATGGCCCACACGGAGGGCGCCCACGATGTGGTCATCGGGATGGCCCACCGCGGCCGCCTCAGCGTCCTGGCGCACAACATCGGTCGGCCGATCGAGGCGATCCTCGCCGAGTTCGAGGGCGCGAAGGCGATCGAGGCCGTCAAGTCGCTCGCCGCGATCCCGACAGGGGGCACCGGGGACGTCAAGTACCACTACGGCCACAGCGGCGTCTACGAGGCGAAGGACGGCTCGGAGATCGGCGTGCGGCTCTACCCGAACCCGAGTCACCTCGAGTACGTCGACCCGGTGGTCACCGGCGCCGCCCGCGCGTCCCAGACGACCCGCAAGGACGGTCGGCTCGAGCACGACCCGATGGCCGCGGTCCCGGTGCTGCTCCACGGCGACGCCGCCTTCCCGGCGCAAGGCGTCGTGGCCGAGACGCTCAACCTCCAGTCGCTGAAGGGCTACGCGACCGGCGGCACCGTCCACATCATCCAGAACAACCAGATCGGGTTCACGACCGATCCCGAGGAGGGGCGCTCCACCCCGTACGCCGCGGACATGGCGAAGGGCTTCAATGTCCCGATCGTCCACGTGAACGCCGACGACCCGGAGGCCTGTCTCGCCGCCGCCCGGCTGGCGATGGCCTACCGCGAGCGCTGGGGCCGGGACGTCGTCATCGACCTGATCGGCTACCGCCGCTTCGGCCACAACGAGACGGACGAGCCGGCCTACACCCAGCCGCTGATGGCGCAGAAGATCAAGGAGCACGCGCCGGTGTCGCAGCTCTATGCCGAGGAGCTCGTCAAGCAGGGGATCGTCACTCCGGACGAGGTCCAGGAGCGCAACGAGGAGCGGCAGAGGTCGCTGAAGACGGCGCACGACGATCTCCGCCAGAAGATCGAGTCGGGCGAGTACGCGGACCCGACTCAGACGGGCACCTCGGAGCTCGACCGCACCCGCAGCCCGAGCGTCGACACCGCCGTCCCGGAAGACGAGCTCCGCAAGCTGAACGAGGAGCTGCTGCGGGTGCCGGACAGCTTCACGATCCACCGCAAGCTCCGCAAGCCGCTCTCCAAGCGTCTGGAGGCGATGGACGATGGCGGGATCGAGTTCGGCCATGCCGAGGCGCTCGCGCTGGCCTCGCTCCTCACGGATGGCAGTCCACGTCCGGATGACCGGTCAGGACACGGAACGCGGCACCTTCTCCCACCGCCACCTCGTCCTCCACGATGAGAAGACCGGCCTCCGCTACGCGCCGATCCAGAACCTCGAGGAGGCGGAGGCGCCGCTCGAGCTCCACAACAGCCCGCTGTCGGAGTCGGCCTGCCTCGGCTTCGAGTACGGCTACTCCGCGCATTCGCCCGACAGCCTGGTGCTCTGGGAGGCCCAGTTCGGCGACTTCGGCAACGCGGCGCAGGTGATCATCGACAGCTTCATCGTCTCGGCGGAGGCGAAGTGGGGCCAGACCTCGCGGCTCACGCTGCTGCTGCCGCACGGCTACGAGGGCGCCGGGCCGGAGCACTCCAGCGCGCGGATCGAGCGCTTCATCCAGCTCGCCGCCGAGGGCAACATCCGGCTCGCCAACCCCTCGACCGCGGCCCAGTACTTCCACCTGCTCCGCCGCCAGGCCCACATCGCCAAGGCGCGGCCGATGGTGGTCTTCACGCCCAAGGGCCTGCTGCGCCTGCCGCGCGCCACCTCGACCCTCGACGACCTCACCGCGGGCTCCTTCGAGTTCGTGCTCGACGACCCGCACGTGAAGGACAAGGGAAAGGTCGAGCGCCTGGTGCTCTGCAGCGGCAAGATCTATTACGACATCGATGCCGCGCCCAAGCGGAACGAAATCGACGACGTGGCGATCGCCCGGGCCGAGCTCCTCTATCCGTTCGCCAAGGAACAGCTCACCCAGCTGATCGCCAGCTACCCGAAGCTGAAGGAGATCGTCTGGGTCCAGGAGGAGCCGCGCAACATGGGCGCCTGGTCAGTCATGCAGCGGCGGATGCCGGAGCTGCTGCCGGAGGGCGTCGAGCTCGGCTACGTCGGCCGCCCGCCTCGAGCCAGCCCGGGCGAGGGCTATGCGGTCGCCCACACCAAGGAGCAGGAGCGGATCGTCCTCACGGCCCTGATGGGCCGCGCGGATCCGGCTTAGCCACGGCTTCGCCATCAGATCGCGGCAGCAAGCGGCCGCCCCACATAACCGCTCGGGGCCTATGCCCCTCGCTCTTAGTAGAGCGGCCTGGCTGCCGCTAGCGCTGCGCGTCTGATCACGGCCACCGAGAGGGAGCGGCCACAATCGGGACAGTTGCTCAGTCGGGCCCATGAGTGGTGTTCCGCGGCGCAGCCCGCGCACCGATACGAGCGCTGGAACCGCACGAGCCTCCTCATGCCCACATTGGAGTTGTCTCCGTGAAATCGCTCCATGGCGGGCATTTTGGATGTTCGAGGTCGCGAGAACCATGGACAGCCGGTCGGAAGATGATCTTGATCGCTTCGACCTATGGTCGAGTCCACGCAGGCGCTAGCTTGGGCGCGTGGCCACGGTCGAGCACGCCCAGGCACTCCCCAAGCCCGTTCCGGGCGCGCTGTTCAAGTTGGTGAAGTACGTCTCCTGGTTCGAGTCCGGCCTGTTCGCGGCGCTGCTCTTCTTCTGGATCGCCGCCGGCTATGACTCGCAGACCTCCCTCTTCGGCTTGCTCCACGGCGTCGGTTACCTCGGGCTCCTCGCGCTGATCTTCTGGGCGGTCATGCGTCGTGAGGCGCCCTGGCCCCTGCTCGCCGCGAGCCTGACTCCCGTCGGGCCTTTCGGCACCGTCATCGGGATCGAGCTGATCGAGCGCCGGGGGTGGGGTGTCGCAAAGTCCATTTGACCGGTTAACGAAAAGCGGTTGACACCGCCAGAGCAATCGGCGAATATCGCTCGGAGAAGGCGGGAGGACGTACTACCTTCATAAGACTCGTCCCGGGGCCAGTCCCGCCTCCCGGGACGATCGCGTCGGAAATCCCTCCCTGGCTACCGACGCGCAGGCGTGGCGCGGGCCGTGTGGACCCCCTGCCTCCCGCGGCCCCGCCACGCCGCTCTTTTTCGGCAGACTCGAGCTGTGAAGCCGAGTGAGCCAGAAGATTCGATCCGGACGCTCGCTCGCGAGCGACTCGGGTTCCGCCGGCTGCGCCCGGAGCAGCTCCGCGGCGCCTCTGCGGCGGTCGAGGGGCGTGACGTGCTCGCGGTCCTGCCGACCGGGGCCGGAAAGTCCGCGATCTACGAGCTGGCCGGGCTGCTTCGCCCCGGCCCGACGGTCGTGATCTCGCCGCTGATCGCTCTTCAAGAGGACCAGATCGCTCATCTGCGGAACGCGAGGATCGCGGCCGTCGTCGTCAATTCACAGCAACCTGCGCGTGCGCGCGCCGATGCGCTCGCCGCCGCCTGTGGACCCGACGCGTTCGTCTTCCTCTCGCCCGAGCAGCTCAGCAACGACGAGACCCGAGCTGTGCTTCGACTGGCGAAACCGAGTCTGTTCGTGGTCGACGAGGCGCACCTGATCAGTCAGTGGGGTCACGACTTTCGAACGGAGTACATGCGAGTCGGCGCGCAGGCCTCCGCCCTCGGCGACCCCGTACGCATGGCCCTGACCGCGACCGCGTCGGAGCCGGTGCGCCTCGAGATCCGCGCGCGTCTCGGACTGCGCGATCCCGAAGTGGTCATCGGCGACCTGGATCGCCCGCGCATCCTGCTCTCGGGGCGAAGGGTCCACTCCCCCGATCAGAAGCAGCTCGAGCTCGCGGCTGCTGCCACCGAGCTCGGTGGCTCCGGCATCGTCTACGCGGCGACGCACGCGCACGCGGAGGCCGCCCGGGACACCCTCGCCGACGCGGGGCACAGCGTCACCCTCTACCACGCCGGGATGGCGCCGCGCGCGCGGGACGCCGCCATGAACGCCTTCCTCGAAGGATCGACTCGCATCGTCGCGGCGACAGTCGCATTCGGAATGGGCGTCGACAAGCCGGACGTCCGCTGGGTCGTGCATCTGGATCCCCCGCCGTCGCTCGACTCGTACTACCAGGAGATCGGCCGAGCCGGCCGCGATGGCCAGCCGGCGGAAGCGCGGCTCCTCCACCGGGCCGAGGACTTCGGGGCGGCTGTCCACCTGACATCTCGACCAGTTTCAGCGGCAGCCGTCGGGGACGCAGCGGCGCGGCTCGCGTCCGGAGAGCCGGCGCGAGAGACTCGTCAGGCGACCGCCGCACTGTTCAAGCTCGTCGATCTCGGCGCGGCGGACGCGGACGCGGACGGCGAAATCACCTGGACCGGCGCGCTCAGCGTCGAGGCGGTGGTGGCGGCGGCCGGCGCCGAGGCCGAGCGGGAGACGGAGATCGAGCGCTCGCGCCTCGACATGATGCGCCGGTACGCCGAGCACGAGGGCTGCCGTCGTTCCTTCCTGCTCACCTACTTCGGTCAGCCGTACGCCGGCCCATGCGGCAACTGCGACAACGACCTCGCCGGTCATGTCGACGAAGCCCGGGCACAGCCATTCGCCGTGGGCGAGCGCGTGATCAGCGAACGCTGGGGCGACGGCACCGTCCAGCGCTACGACGGCGACCAGGTGACCGTTCTCTTCGACGACCACGGATACCGCGATCTGCTCGTGCCGGTGGTCGTCGAGCGCCACCTGCTGCGTCCGGCTGCCGAGCCGGGGCAGAGGTAGGGGCTCAGCCGCCACCGACCGTCGTCAGGCGCCGAGGAACTCCGCCGCCCTCTCGATGATGTCGGGGCGGTCCACCCACGTCCAGTGGCCCGAGCGGTCGATCATCTCGAGGCGGGCGTTCTCCCCGATCGCCGCGGCGTGGCGCGGGCCCCACTCCGGCCCCACGTAGGGCTCATACGTCGGCCACATGATCAGCGCCGGGCAATCGATCTCACCGAGGTGCTCACCGGCCCGTGCCAGCACGTCGGGATCAGCGGAGCGGTATAGCCGCAGGATCGCCCGGCGAGTACCGCGGTCGAAGTCGGACCAGACTCCATCGACGAACCAGCCGGGCATCGGGCCCTTGCTCGCGTTCGAGATGCGGGAGAGCTGCCTGAAGGCCGGCTTGGTCGCCGTGGCCATGAAGAGCTCGCCGAGGCCCGGCGTCCGCCAGACGCGCGCGACCCAGTGCCACCGGTAGCCGGGTAGCAGTGGGACCGAGGTGTGGATCACCAGCCGCTCGATCCGCTGCGGAGCAGCGCTGCGCGAAGGCAAGACCGAGACCGCCGCCCCAGTCGTGTACGACCAGGGAGAAGCGCTCGAGCCCGACCGCCTGTGTGAAGGCGTCGATCCAGGGCATGTAGCCGTCGATCGTGTAGTCGAAGTCGGCGGGCTTCGCCGACTCCCCGAACCCCGGCAGGTCGGGGGCGACGCCGCCGATCCGCTCCAGGTAGGGGATCCAGTCCCAAGAGGCCGTGGGCACTCCGTGGAGGTAGAGCACCGGCGGACGGTCCTCCGGGGGACTCTCGCGCCAGTGCGTCCGCACCCCGGCGACCACCCCGGTTCGGTCGACCACTTCTAGGCGCGGGAGCGCAGGTCTCGCAGCACCCTGTGCAGGATGCCGCCGTTCTGGAAGTAGCTCACCTCGTTGGGCGTGTCAATGCGAACGGTCGCTTCGAAGGCGACGTCGTCCGCGTCGTCGCGCGAGGCGGTGACCTCGACCCTCTTCGCCTCGCCGTTCTCGAGGTCGCCGACGGTGAAGGTCTCCGTGCCGGTGAGGCCGAGCGAGCCGATCGACTCGCCGTCGGCGAACTGCAGTGGCAGGACGCCCATCCCGATCAGGTTGGAGCGGTGGATGCGCTCGAAGCTCTCCGCGATCACCGCCCGGACGCCGAGCAGGTTGGTGCCCTTCGCCGCCCAGTCGCGCGAGGATCCCGAGCCGTACTCCTTGCCCGCGAGCACCACGAGCGGGACCTCCTCCTCCGCGTACTTCATGGCGGCCTCGTAGATCGTGGTCTCCTCGCCATCGGGGAAGTGGCGGGTGTAGCCGCCCTCGCGCTCGACCAGCCGGTTACGCAGGCGGACGTTGGCGAACGTGCCGCGGACCATCACCTCGTGGTTGCCGCGGCGCGAGCCGTAGGAATTGAAGTCGCGGACCTCGACCCCCTGGTCGATCAGCCAGCTCCCGGCCGGACTGTCCCTCTTGATCGCGCCGGCGGGCGAGATGTGATCGGTGGTCACCGAATCACCGAGCACGGCGAGAACGCACGCGCCCTCGACCGGCTCGACCGGCTTCGGCTCGGGATCCATGCGCTCGAAGAAGCTCGGCTTGCGCACATAGGTCGAGTCCGGCCACGTGTAGCGGTCGCCCTCCGGGACCTCGATGTCCTTCCAGCGCTCATCGCCCGTGAAGACGTCCGCGTAGCTCCTGGTGAACATGTCGGCTCGGACCGCGTCCTCGACGACCTGCTTGATCTCGTCGGAGCTGGGCCAGACGTCCGAGAGGTACACGGGCTCGCCGTCGGAGTCGCTGCCGAGCGGCTCGGAGGTCAGATCGACGTCCATGCGTCCGGCGAGCGCGTAGGCGACGACCAGCGGCGGCGAGGCGAGATAGTTGGCCCGGGTGTCGGGGTTGATCCGTCCCTCGAAGTTCCTGTTGCCGGAGAGGACCGAGCAGACCACCAGGTCGTTGTCGTTGACCGCCTTCGAGATCGCCTCGGGCAGCGGGCCCGAGTTGCCGATGCAGGTCGTGCAGCCGTAGCCGACGAGGTTGAACTGAAGCTCGTTCAGGTAGCGGTCGAGCCCGGACTTCTCGAGGTAGTCGGTCACCACCGTCGAGCCGGGTGCGAGCGAGGTCTTCACCCAAGGCTGCCGGCGCAGCCCCCTCTCGACCGCCTTCTTGGCGAGCAGCCCGGCCCCCAGCATGACGGAGGGGTTGGAGGTGTTGGTGCAGCTCGTGATCGCCGCGATCACGACGTGGCCGTGGTCGAGCTCGACGGTCTCGCCGCTCTCGAGCTGCACGGCGACCGCATCGCTGGTCTTTACCTCCACCGCGACGTCGCCCCTGTCCACGTAGATGCGCGGCTTTCCGCCGGCGCCATCGTGGTCCTCGGCGGGCGGGTCGGAGGCCGGGAACGACTCGGCGATCGCCTCGTCACGGCCATTGCCCAGCTCATCGCCGGCGTCCGGGTCCCACTCGGTCATCGCCTCGATGAAGGCTCCCTTGGCATCCGACAGCGAAATCCTGTCCTGCGGGCGCTTCGGGCCGGCGATGCTGGGCTCGACCTCTCCGAGGTCGAGCTCCAGTGTGTCCGAGTAGGTCGGCTCCTCGGCGTCGGGCTCGTGGAAGAGGCCCTGCTCGCGTGTGTAGGCGTCGACGAGCTCGATCTGCTCGGTCGGGCGCCCGGTGAACTCGAGGTAGCGCAGCGTCTCCGCGTCGACCGGGAAGATCGCGCAGGTCGAGCCGAACTCCGGCGACATGTTGCCGATCGTCGCCCTGTCCGCCAGTCCGAGGCCGGCGATCCCCGGGCCGAAGAACTCGACGAACTTGGAGACGACGCCTTTCTCACGGAGCATCTCGGTGACGGTCAGGACGAGGTCGGTTGCGGTCGCGCCCTCGGGCAGCTCGCCGGTGAGCCTGAAGCCGATCACCTGGGGCAGCAGCATCGAGATCGGTTGACCGAGCATCGCCGCCTCGGCCTCGATCCCGCCGACGCCCCAGCCGAGGACCCCTAGACCGTTGATCATCGTCGTGTGGGAGTCGGTGCCCACCAGGGTGTCCGGGAAAGCCTGCGTGCCCTCATCGGAGTCCCGGGTCCAGACGCACTGGCCGAGGTACTCGAGGTTGACCTGATGGCAGATGCCGGTCGCCGGCGGAACGACCCGGAAGCGCTCGAAGGCGGTCTGGCCCCAGCGCAGGAAGGCGTAGCGCTCGCCGTTGCGCTCGTAGTCGCGCTCGGCGTTCACCTCGAAGGCCCGCTGGTTGCCGAAGGCGTCCACCTGGACTGAGTGATCGATGATCAGATCGACGTCGACCTGCGGGTTGATCGCCGACGGGTCCCCGCCGAGGTCCTCCATGGCGTCCCTCATCGCGGCCAGATCGACCACCGCCGGCACACCGGTGAAGTCCTGCATCAGCACGCGCGCGGGCTGGAACGGGATCTCCACCGAGGGCTCGGCCTTCGCGTCCCAGCTGGCGATCGCCTCGACGTCATCCGCGGTGACAGAGGTTCCGTCCTCGAGGCGGAGGGAATTCTCCAGCAGGACCTTCAGCGAGTACGGCAGCCTGGCCACGTCGAAGCGCTGTTGAAGGGAGTCGAGCCGGTGGATCTCGAACTCGTGACCCCCGACCTCGAGGGTCGCCTGCGCTCCAAAGCTGTCCTTCGGGCTCACATCCCCAGTCTATTCCCGGCCATTTGCCGGCCGGTCCTACTTCTTCTTGTGCTTCTTGGCCTTCTTGCCCGAGACCTTGACCTGGGCGTTCTGCACGGTGTTCCCGGTCGGGTCGAGCGTGGTCAGCTCGACCCGGACCTTCTTACCGAGGGCCTGGGCGTTGCTCTTGGAGAGCTTCACCTTCACCGTGCCGGACTTCCCGGCGTCGATCGTCGCGCTGGCCTTGCCGAGGATGCGCTTCTTGCCCTTCTTCTTCTTCTTGGCTGCGGCCGCCGAGCCCTTGCCCTTCTTCTTCGGCTTCTTGCCGACCAGCTTCACCTGCACCTTGCAGGCACTGCCGTTCGGGGCGGAGTCCACGGGCACCGTCAGGCTGCGGCCCTTGCGCTTGGCCTTCCCGTTGCCGAGCGTGGCTCGAACGAACTCGGATGAGGAGAACTGCGGCGCGATCTCCTGGCCGCACGGCAGCATCAGCGCGGGCAGGGCGGTCACCTGGCCGCCGGCGGCGCCGGGACCCTCGGCCACCGGCAGACGGAGGTCGAGATTGCTGACCGTGATGTCACCCTGGCCGTTCGCCGGCCGCCCGTAGCTGTTCAGCGAGCCACCGCCCGCGTCCTTGGGGAGCAGCTCGAGCTTGGCCACGTGCCCGGCCGCGAACAGGTGGCCGCTCGGATGAAGCTGGAACACCTGCCGTGAGGTACCGACGTCCGGCCGGTAGAGCTGCCGGGCGACCAGGGTCTCCGTCCCGTCGGGGGCGACGTCGAGCAGCCGCGCGGCGAGCTCGTTGTTCGCCTCCGGAGAGGCGATCGTCGCGACGACTGTCGCCGAGCCGAGCAGCGTGTAGCCGCTGCCCTGCGCGGCCGGGGCCCGGTAGGTGGCCACGCCGGGCAGATCATCGGCCGGCGCCGTATCACAGGCGGTCCCACCGGAGACGCCGTTCCGAACCGGATCGAAGGTCGTATCCACCGAAGCCGACCCTCCCGTGGCCGAGATGGTCTTGGTGGCGCCGTCACGTAGGCGCACGACCCCGTGCTCGAGGCCGGCCCAGCTTCCCGCCTGGAACGGACCGCCGGAGGGAAAGTCCCGCGGGGGCGTCGGGTCGCCCGCCGGGGGGCACGTCAGCGTGTAAGCGGTGACGCCCTGGAACGGCTGCGACCCGGCTCCCTTGACGTAGAAGTTGAGCCAGGCGATTTGGGCGGCGTCAAGCGCCTGGCTGTCCGCGTCCTTGTTGAGCGAGCGCTGGTGGCCGAAGTCGCCGAAAAACATCGAGATCGGCGCGTCGGGGTATTGGGACCGAATTCGGTTGTAGTAGCCGATCGCCTCGTCCGCCGGGAAGAGGTCGTCGTCGAATCCGTTCGAGATCATCAGCGGGGCGGGCGGCTCGGAATGGTCGATGTAGTACCCCGAATGGTGTGCCTGGATCTCGTTCAGCACCGCCTGAGCGTTGGGATCGCCGTCGTATGGCTCGCCCTGCTCGATTCGCGTCTTCCACGCCGTGACGTCGGCGCCGAAGTCCGTGCAGGGCGAGGGATAGGGAGCCTGGCCGCAGTATTTCCCGGCGCCCAGCGTGACGACGACCGGTAGAGCCCGTTGTTGAACGACTCCTTCTCGATGCCCATCCTCCCGGTGTAGGCCGGGTCGGCCACGTAGTCGAGCTTGCCGGCCGTTCGGGGTGAGCGAATAGGCGAGGTCGCTCCACGGGATGTTGGGAGCCGCACCGGCGATCCGCATCGGGATGTGATCCACGGGGCTGGTCCAGGCGACCAGGCTGCCGTCGGGCATCATCACCCGGTCCTTCAGCGTCCCCAGCTGGAGCGAGAGACCGCCGCCGTAGGAGCCGCCGGTCGCGCCGATCCTCTGGCCGTCGGCGAGGCCCTCGTCGGCGAGCTCGCCGACGAGGAACTGAGCGTCACGGACCTCGTAACGGTCGTCCATGAGATGGATGTAGCCGTTGTCGCAGGCCGCGCCGCCGGCGGTGATCGAGGCATCGGAGCCGCAGGACTCGTGGAAGCCGCGATCGGTCATGCTGAAGACGGCGTAGCCCTGGCTGGTGAAGTGGCGAAGTCCGTCCGTCGAGTCCGGGGCGCCGAAGCCGATCTTGCTGCCGCCGTAGCCGTGACCGACGATGATCAGCGGGTAGTCGCCGTCGGTGCCGCTCGCCGGCGGAAAGGCGATGTTGACGTCGATCGGGGTGCCGTCCCAGGACGCAGCGGTGCTGCGAGGCGCACTGTTGCCGCACTCGCGCACGTCGTCCGTCGCCACCGTGCAGGTGATCCCGAGCGCACTCGGGATGGCCGCGTGCGCCACAGGGGCGACGAGCAGCGATCCGGCGATCACCGAAACAAGCAGCACCAGCTTCCGCATCTGCCTCTCCTCTCTCTCCTTGCCGCGCGTCCCTCGTCGCGCCGCGCGTCGCTCCTTGACGCGCGCAGGATCCTAACGCTTGTCGGTCTGACCCGCCGCGAGATTCTCGGCGATCTTCACCGCCCCGCCGGCGCGCTGGACGCGCGCCGCGAACTCCGGGTGCCGGTAGCCGAATTCGACCACGAGGCGCTGGCGAAACGGCGCGACCGTGATCTCGTTGCGGTCCTCTCGAATCGCGCGGACGACGGCCTCGGCCACCTTCTTCGGCGTCGTGGTGCCGAGGCCCGGGGGTGGCTTCGCGTCGGCGTCGGCGAACATGCCCGCGTCTCGCACGAACCCCGGGGAGACGACCGAGACGCCGACGCCGTGGGGGTGCATGTCCTCACGCAAGCCGAAGACGAAGCCGCGGAGGCCGAACTTGGTGGCGTTGTAGAGAGAGGAGCGCGGCGATCCGACCTTGCCCGCCAGGGAGGAGATGAAGACCAGGTGTCCCTGCCCCTTCTCCGCCAGCTTGGAGCCGA
This sequence comes from uncultured Solirubrobacterales bacterium, assembly GCA_963804595.1. GTDB lineage: Bacteria > Actinomycetota > Thermoleophilia > Solirubrobacterales > 70-9 > DASUPK01. The sequence continues at coordinate 7,171 of CAWDQZ010000023.1, read as the reverse complement.
GCGCGCGCGCAATCAGGATCGGCGACTCGAGGTTGACCCGCAGCGCCCGCTCGACCTCCTCCGAGCTGAAGTGCTCGAGCCGGCCGGTGGCGGGCAGGGCGGCGTTGGCGACCAGGCCATCGAGGTCGCCCGCGCGCTCGACCAGATCCTGCGCGCCACCGGGCTCGGCCAGGTCCGCGACCACGCTCAAATGCCGGTCCGCGCCCCCCGGAAGCGACTGCGCGAGGCGCTCGAGCTCCTCGCCCCTGCGGGAGCTGAGGACGAGGATGGCGCCCTGACCGGCGAGCTCGACCGCGATGGCGCGGCCGAGGCCTCCGGTGGCCCCGCTGAGCAGCATCCTCTTCCCCGCGAGTTCCACGAATCCAACCTACCCGACTGGTGCGGCCGGGACCTTTGTTAAAGCCCGCTCATGGAAAACCCCTGCTCTGATACGGTCTTCCGCTCAAGCGGGAGCCCAGTTCCAACCGATGAGGAAGGGACCGGAGGAGGGATTCAAAGCTGTCTCGCCGAACACGCCAAGGCCGCCGGCTCGTGCTGGCAGGTGCGCTCTTCGCAGCCGCGCTGACCGCCGCCAGCCCGGCGGCGGGTCAGACCGGGACCACCACCGACACAACCACGACGACGGCCGTCCCGGGCGCCCCGATCGGCGAGGCCGCCCTGCCGACGAACGTGGCGACGATCCTCCCCGGCGGCAAGGCGAGCGTCCCGGCCGGCGCCCCCGGCTCGGTGGCCCGCGCGATCAAGGCCGCCAACAGGATCCACCGCAAGACCTACATCTGGGGCGGCGGCCATCGCAGCTTCAGGGCGAGGGGCTATGACTGCTCGGGCGCAGTCAGCTACGTGCTGCACGCGGCCGGCCTGCTCCGCTCGCCGCTGGTCTCCGGGCAGCTCGCCTACTGGGGCTCGCTCGGGCCGGGCAGCTGGATCACGGTCTACGCCAACCGGACCCACACCTACATGGTGATCGCCGGCCTGCGCTACGACACCTCGCCCCGTGGCGAGTGGATCGACCAGGGACGCGGCCCGCGCTGGCGCTACACGCTGCGCACCGGGGCGGGCTTCGCCGTGCGCCACTGGCAGGGGTTGTAGGAGCCGTTGCCGCAGGTTCCGGGAATTCTGTGAGCACCTACTCACAGCTCCGGATCGTCTGCTAGCGTTCCCGCCCGACCAGACGCCGAATCTCGTCCCCACCAGTGCGGGGCGAGAGCGGGGGAACCAGAGCAGTTGGGGCGAATCCACCAAGGGTGGAAGCGCGAGTCCTTTAGCGCTAGCCCGTCAGCTAACCCCGTAGGCCGACGAAGGAGAACGGTTTGCGGTCAGACACACAGAGCAGAGGCAGGAACGTTGGATTGGCAGGGCTGCTGTTGGTCGCCTCGCTCGCGGGCGCTGTGCCTGCCATGGCACAGACCGGTGGAGCGGCACCACCCGGAGGCACCACGACCACCACGACGACTCCCGCACCGTCGGGCAGCACGGCGGTGCTCAACCCCGACGGCTCGGCCACGGCACCCGCGGGCGCACCGAGGCCGGTCCGGAAGGCGATCAACGCGGCGAACCGGATCCGCACGAAGCCCTACGTCTGGGGCGGCGGTCACGCCAAGTGGAAGTCACGGGGCTACGACTGCTCAGGCGCGGTCAGCTACGTGCTGCACGCCGCGGGCCTGCTCCGCCGGCCGATGGTCTCCGGCGCGCTCGGCACCCGCTGGGGAGCCCCGGGCATCGGGCAGTGGCTCACCGTCTTCGGCAGCCGGAGCCACGCCTACATGATCGTCGCGGGACTCCGCTTCGACACCTCGCAGGCGGGCGATTCGCTCAGCCAGGGCAGCGGCCCGCGCTGGCGGACCAGCCTGCGCGAGGCGGGCGGATATTCCTCTCGCTTCTCCCCCGGCCTCTAGCCAAGGCCTCCTCTCCCCACAACGCGCGACGCGGCCCGTTTCCTTCTCCCCGGGCCGCGTCGCCGCGTCGGTCATTCGTCCGGACGGCGGGGCTGGGTCCAGCCCGGCAGGGGTACCGCGGTGGCCGTCGAATCCCAGGATCGTGCGAGTAAGCACTAACACGCGGATCTCGATTGCAAACGTTCTTTCACGTTTGGTAAGGTCCCGCGCCAGTTACGCCGAGTCCCATCACCACCGGGTGTTGGGAGCGGGGGAACCAAATACTGGGGCGAACCCACCGGAAGCGAGGGTGGGGGCGCAGGCTCCTTCAGCGCTAGCCCGTCAGCTAACCCCGCAGGCCCGCAAAGGAGAACTGTTGGATGCGCCAGACACTTAGCCGCAACCGTCGCCTCGTATTGGCCGGGGCAACAGCTCTGTGCGTGTTCGCGATCACCGTGCCGGCGGCCGCGCAGACCGGCGGGTCCGGCCCACCCGGCGGCACGACCACCACGACCACCACGCCGGCTCCCGTCGGCCCTCCGGGCAGGGCGAAGATCCGCAAGGACGGGACCGCCGTCGCTCCCGCGGATGCGCCCGCCCAGATTCAGTCAGCGATCGCGGCGGCGAACGCGATCCATACCCTCCCCTACGTCTGGGGCGGAGGCCACAGGAGCTTCTACGCCTCCGGCTACGACTGTTCAGGCGCCGTGAGCTACGTCCTCCACGCTGCAGGCCTGCTGACGAGCCCGATGACCTCGGGAAGTCTGGCCTCGAGCTGGGGCTTGCCGGGCAAGGGCCGCTGGATCACCGTCTACGGCAACGCGAGCCACGCCTACATGGTGATCGCGGGCAAGCGCTTCGACACCTCCTCCGGCGGCGACCGCTGGAACCAGGGCTCCGGGCCGCGCTGGCGCAAGCAAAAGCGCAAGCCGCTCGGCTTCATGGGCAAGTACTTCCCGGGGTTCTAGCCCAACCGTCACAGTCGGGACGTACAAGCGTCCCGTGAAAGATTGGCCACCCCGGCCTAGCGAGGCAGGGATCGCCTCGGATATACCTAGTTCCGCACCGGTGGGCGTTATACGGTGCGCACATCCGACGCGCTGAATCGTCCGAGGAGAAGGAGGCGGCGGTAGCCGCTACGGCCGCAAGCAGTGAGGCAGAGCCCGGCCCGGGACCGGACGGCGACCCCGCGGACGTCCGCCTGGTCGGAGTCAGCAAGCGTTACGGCGACGTGGTCGCGGTCGACTCGCTGGATCTGGAGGTGAAGCGCGGCGAGTTCTTCACGCTGCTTGGCCCGTCGGGCTCGGGCAAGACCACGACGCTCCGAATGATCGCCGGCTTCGAGGAGCCCGACTCCGGTCTGGTGGAGTTGGCCGGCCGGGACGTCACGGGCGAGCCGCCGTACGACCGCTCGGTCAACACCGTCTTCCAGGACTACGCCCTCTTCCCCCATATGACCGTGGGCGAGAACGTCGAGTACGGACTGCGCGTCAAGGGGGTCGGGAAGGAGGAGCGCCGGCGCCGCGCCTCGGAGGCGCTCGACACCGTGCGGCTCGCCGGCTACGAGTCACGCAAGCCGAACCAGCTCTCGGGCGGCCAGCAGCAGCGTGTCGCGCTGGCGCGGGCGATCGTCAACGAGCCCAGGGTGCTCCTCCTCGATGAGCCGCTGGGCGCCCTCGACCTGAAGCTCCGCGAGCAGATGCAGGTCGAGCTCAACACGATCCAGAGCGAAGTCGGGATCACCTTCATCTACGTGACCCACGACCAGGAGGAGGCCCTGACCATGTCGGACCGGATCGCCGTCTTCAACGACGGGCGGGTCGAACAGGTCGGCGCGCCGACCGAGATCTACGAGCGGCCGGACAACGCCTTCGTGGCCGGCTTCGTGGGGGTCTCCAACCTGCTCGAGCGGGACGGCACGCGGTTCACCGTTCGGCCGGAGAAGATCTTCATCGTCGAGAACGGCGAGGCCCCGAGCGGGCTGCACATCGAGGGGGGGACGATCAAGGACGTCTCCTACGCGGGCATGATCACCCGCTATCTCGTCGATCTCGAAGCAGGCGGGGAGCTTCAAGTCGTCCGCCAGAACCTGGAGACAACCTCAGCCGAGGTCCAGGCGCAGCGCGGCCGGAAAATCAAAATCGGATGGCGAGCGGATCAGACCGTCGCCGTAGAGGGAGAGGAGGAAGGAAAGTGAGCAGATTCAGAGCTCACCCCGCCTGGATGCCCGCGGCGATCGTCGCGGGGCTTGCGGCAACCGCGCTCTTGATCGCCGGTTGCGGTGGTGGGAGTGATAACAGCGGCAGCAGCAACGGCGAGGCGCTCAAGTCCGTCGGAGCCGGTGAGGGCCAGCTCAACATCATCTGTTGGGCCGGCTATTGCGAGGACGGCACGATCACCAAGGGCGTCGACTGGGTGACCCCGTTCGAGCAGCAGACCGGCTGCCAGGTGAACGTCAAGGTCGGTGACACCTCGGACCAGATGGTCGACCTGATGCGCACGGGTCAGTACGACGGTGTCTCGGCTTCGGGGAACGCCACCGCCCGCCTGGTGGAGGGCGGCGATGTCGCTCCGGTCAACGTGGATCTCGTCCCGAACTACAAGACGATTTTCGCGGACCTGAAGGACCAGCCGTACAACACGTTCGACGGGGTGCATTACGGAATCCCGCACGGGCGTGGCGCGAACCTGCTGATGTGGAGGACGGACGACGTGCACCCGTCCCCGACCTCGTGGTCGATCATCCTCGATCCGAATCAGGCGAAGAAGTACTCGGGTCACATCAGCGTCTACGACGACCCGATCTACATCGCGGACGCCGCGATGTATCTGAAGGCACACCAGCCTGATCTGGGAATCACGGATCCGTACGAGCTGAACGACGAGCAGTTCACCGCTGCCGTCGACCTGCTCAAGCAGCAGCATCCGTACGTCGGGGACTACTGGTCCTCGTACCTGAAGCAGATCAACCTGTTCACCAGCGGTGACGACCAGGTCGGCTCGACGTGGCAGTACCAGTACTTCACGTTGCTGGCCAGCAAGGTCCCGGTGGCGGCGCCAGGCCCGGACACGGGCTTCGTCCCCAGCGAGGGTGCCACGGGCTGGTCGGACACCTGGATGATCGCCAAGAACGCAGCTCATCCCAACTGCATGTACAAGTGGATGAACTACGTCACCTCGGCGCCCGTTCAGGCGCAGATCATGCAGTGGTTCGGTGAGGCCCCCGCGCAGAGCAAGGCTTGCGAGGCGAACGAGATCTCGTCGGCCGATAAGGCGCTGGGTCTCCCTCCGGATCCGAAGTTCTGCGACAACTACCACGCGGCGGATCCGGCCTTCTGGAAGCGGGTCTACTTCTGGAAGACGCCCCTTGCGGACTGCGGCGATAACCGCGGCACCGCCTGCAAGGACTACAACGACTGGGTCTCGGCCTGGACCGAGATCAAGGGGTGATGTCGCTGGCCGACATCAGGCCATGACCAAAGGGCCGTGGAAGCCGCCGGCGTAACCGCCGGCGCCGAGAAGAGGTCGGTGGGCCGCAGGCTCGCCGACCTCTTCCACGGCCGCTCAGGCCTCCAGATCGGGGCGCTCCTGAGCGGCCCGATCGCCTGGCTGGTGATCGGGTATCTCGGGTCGCTGGCCGTCCTGCTGATCGCCTCGTTCTGGTCGGTGAACGCCGTCAGCGGCGAGCTGGTCAAGGGCTTCACCTTCGACAACTACAAGGAGCTCTTCCAGCAGTCGGTCTACGCCGACGTGGCGTTGCGGACGGTCGGGATCGCCGCGGCGGCCACGGTGACCGACGCCCTGCTCGCCTTCCCGGTCGCCTTCTACATGGCGAAGGTTGCAAGCCCGCGAGTGAAGGGTCTGCTGGTGGTCGCGATTCTGATGCCGCTCTGGTCCTTCTACCTGGTCAAGGTCTACGCCTGGCAGTCGATGCTCGCGACGGGAGGGTTCATCGACTGGGCGCTCAACCCGTTCGGCCTCAGTGGCCCCGGATACGGCTCCACCGCCGTCTGGCTCGTCGAGAGCTACCTCTGGCTGCCGTACATGATCCTGCCGATCTACGCGGGCCTCGAGCGGATCCCGAACTCGATGATCTCTGCCTCGGAGGACCTCGGGGCGAACCCCTGGCGGACCTTCCGCAGCGTGGTGTTCCCGCTCGCCTTCCCGGCCATCGTCGCCGGCTCGATCTTCACCTTCTCGCTGACCCTCGGCGACTACATCACCCCGACCCTCGTCTCACCAGACACGCAATTCATCGGGAATGTCATCTTCGCGCAGCACACCAACAACCTGCCCCTGGCGTCGGCGTTCGCGGTCGTCCCGATCGTGGTGATGATCGCCTACCTCGTCATCGCCAGGCGCCTGGGAGCGTTCGAGCACCTGTGAGACTCTCGCCGGCGACAAGGAACCTGCTGAGGGGCGGCGTGTTCATCACGCTCGCCTTCATCTACATCCCGCTGATCGTGATCGCGGTGTACGCGTTCAACGGCGGGACGAACCTCGAATGGCCTCCGCCCCACCTGACCACCGAGTGGTTCGGCCAGGCGATCGACAACCAGGGCGCGCGCGACGCTTTCTGGACCTCCATCAGGGTCGGGGCGGTAGCGACGGCGATCGCCCTGCTGCTCGGCAGCCTCGCCTCCTTCGCCGTTGCCCGCTTCCGCTTCTTCGGCCGCGAGACGATCTCTTTCCTCGTGATCCTGCCGATCGCGCTTCCCGGCGTGGTCACCGGAGTCGCGCTCAGCAACACCTTCACCCAGGTCCTCGGCATCCCCCTGAGCCTGCTGACCGTGATCGCCGGCCACGCCACGTTCTGCATCGTCGTCGTCTACAACAACGTGATCGCCCGGCTGCGGCGGGTCTCCGGCAACCTCGAGGAGGCCTCGGCCGATCTCGGGGCGCACACCTGGCAGACGCTCAGATTCGTGACCCTGCCCAGCATCCAGACAGCGCTGGTCGCCGGCGGCCTGCTCGCCTTCGCGCTCTCCTTCGACGAGATCATCGTCACCAACTTCACCATCGGCGCGGGCGAGCAGACCCTGCCGATCTGGATCTTCAGCAATCTCTTCCGCCCCCACAACCTGCCGATCGTGAACGTGGTCGCCGTGATCGTCGTCCTGCTCTCGATCATTCCCGTCTACCTCGCGCACCGGCTGACGCGCGAGGAGTCGATCAGCTCTCGAGGGGGAGGCGCTGTCGGTCCGGCTGAAAGCGCCGTGGTGGTGAACTAGCGGTCAGCGAGGGAGCCCGGGGCAAGCCCCAGTTCCGCGGCGAGGCGCTCTGCCGCGATCCGGCGT
>CAWDQZ010000022.1:0-9452 GCA_963804595.1 uncultured Solirubrobacterales bacterium | reverse complement strand
GGTCCTGGGCTTCGTCGTTTCGCTCGTGGCCGTCGGGCTGACGACCCTCGTCGCCTATGCGCTTCGCATCGTCGCCCCCGCTGCTCTCCCTCGGAGTCGTCTACCTCCTTGCGGTGCTGTTCGTCTCGACTTATTGGGGTCTCGGGCTGGGCCTGTTCACGGCACTGCTCAGCGCACTCGCTTTCAACTTCTTCCACGTCCTCCCGACGGGCAGGCTGACGGTCGCGATGGCGAGAACTGGGTCGCCCTCGGTGTCTTCCTGGCTGTCGCCATAGTCGCGAGCTCTCTCGCCCAGATCGCTCGCGCCCGTGCGCAGGAGGCCGAGGCCCGGCGCCGTGAGGCGGACCTGATGGCCGAGCTCGCGCGCGTCCTGCTCGGCCGGCCGAGCATCGACGCGGCACTCCCCGTCGCGGCCGAGCGGATCGCGACGGCGCTCGAGCTGCCCTCGGCATCGCTGCAGCTGGGCGAGGCAGCCGACTATCTGGGGAGGCTCACCTCCTTCTCTCCCGCGGGGAGAGCCGCGTGGGAACGCTGGTGCTCCCGGCAGAGATCGATCCGGAGTCCCTCGCCCGGGTACAGGAGCGGCTCGTGCCCGGCCTTGAGGCCCTGCTGGCGGCGGCGATCGATCGCGAGGCGCTCGTTCGAACGACCGTCGAGACCGAGGCGCTGCGACGCAGCGACGACATCAAGACCGCGCTGCTCCGCACCGTGTCGCACGACCTGCGAACGCCGCTCACCGCGATCCGCGCCGCCGCGGAGATGCTCAGCTCTCCGACCATCACCGAGGCCGACAGGCAGGAACTGCGAGCGGCGATCGTGGAGGACTCGGAGCGGCTAGCTGCGCTGGTGGACAACCTGCTGGATCTGTCGCGCCTGCGGACGGGAACCGCGGAGCCGTCCCGGGACTGGACGTCGATCGAGGAGGTGATCGAGGCCGCTCTCGATGACCTCGCGCTGGAGCGCGACAGCTTCAAGCTCTCGATCGACGAGGGCCTGCCCTTCATCCGGGCTGACTCGGCTCAACTCGAGCGGGCGTTCGTCAACCTGCTCTCGAACGCGGCCCGCTACTCGGACGGCCAGCCGGTCTCGGTCCGGGCCCGCGAGGTCTCGGGAAGGCTGGTGATCAGGGTGGTGGATCGCGGGCCGGGCATCCCCGAAAAGGAATTGGGGCGAATCTTCGAGGCTTTCTACCGCGGCTCGGGTAGCGACTCCCATCCCGGCGCCGGGCTGGGCCTGGCAATCGTCAGGGGGTTCGTCGAGGCGAACGGCGGCCAGGTCTCGGTCGAGTCGCTACCTGGGCAGGGCACGGCGTTCGTGGTCGAGTTTCCGCTCGGGCACGGCGCGGCCGCCGAGCCTCGGAGCTTCGCCCCGCGTCACCGGCTGCCGCTAGCCAGCGAATCCTCGTCTGCGACGACGAAATGCAGATCCGACGGGCGCTCCGCGTCGTGCTGCGGGACGCCGGCTTCGAGGTGGTGGAGACGGCCAATGCCGAGGAGGCGCTCAACGCGGCGTCCGTGAAGCCGCCGGACGCTGCGATCATCGACCTGCTCCTGCCGGACGAGGACGGGGTGGAGGTCACTCGCAACATTCGGGAGTGGAGCGAGATGCCGATCCTGCTGCTCTCCGCCGTGGGAGAGGAAGAGCAGAAGGTCCGGGCGCTGGAGGCGGGAGCGGACGACTACGTCACCAAGCCGTTCGGCCCCCGTGAGTTGGTCGCGCGCCTCAACGCCGCGCTCCGCCGAGCCGGGGAGGGGGACGAGGAGCCGGCCGTGACGCTCGACGGCCTGGAGGTCGATTTGGCTGCCCACTCGGTCCGGCGTGACGGTGCGGAGGTCCACCTGACCCCGATCGAGTTCCGCCTACTCAGCACCCTCGTTCGAAACCGGGGCAGATTGATGACGCATCGAGCGCTCCTGACCGAGGTCTGGGGACCCGGGTGGGAGGACGACACGCAGACGTTGCGGACCCACATAGCGAATCTGCGACGGAAGATCGAGCCCTCCGACGGTCCGCGATATGTCCGGACGGACCCCGGGGTGGGTTATCGGTTCGGTGCCTGAGGCTCAGACCTTGCCGACGATGTAACTGACAATGAGCAGTATAAAAAAGGCCACTGCGATGACGCCGAGAATCGTCGCGATCCCCTGGTTCTCTGTTCCCATCGAGCCTCCTCCTCTCGCGTAGCGGTCATCTCAAGAGTCCATGCGGACTCTATCGCCCACCGCGGGCAGGAATCCAGGTCTAAAGATGGCTGAAACGCGGATACCGCCCCGGTTGCAGACAAAAGACCGCTCTGGAGGCTGACGACAAAGGCCACTGAGGTCGCGGACCATCGGAATGTGGTCTCGTCTTCACGCCATCTTTAGCCGGCGGCGCTGAACCTGAATGCGGCCTTCATACGCCCCGGGAGATCCTGATCCCATGGACTTGATCTCGATCGGGATCGCGCTGGTGGTCTTTGTCGCCCTCTACTTCCTCATCGACGGGCTGGACCGCATATGAGCTTCGCGGAGGGGGCGTTGCTGTTCGTCTCCATCCTGCTGTTCATCTATCTGCTCTACGCGCTGCTGCGGGGTGAGCGGTTGTGACCGTCAACGGCTGGCTGCAGGCGGCGATCTACTTCGCTGTCCTGACCGCGCTTGTGCCGGTGCTTGGCGGCTACATGGCGCGCGTCTACCAGGGCGAGCGCATTCTGCTCGAGCGGCCGCTCGGCTGGCTGGAGCGGCTGATCTACCGGCTGCTCGGTCCGTCGGCACGCACCGAGCAAGACTGGAAGAGCTACGGCAAGACCACCGTCGTCTTCAGCTTCGTCTTCTTCCTGGTCCTCTACACGATCCTGCGCACCCAGAACATCCAGCCCTTCAACCCGGAGGGCTTCAACTCGGCGCCATGGGACGTGACCTTCAACACCACCTCGTCGTTCATCAGCAACACGAACTGGCAGTACTACGGCGGCGAGACCACCATGTCGTACTTCTCCCAGATGGCCGGCCTGGCCGTGCAGAACTTCGTCTCGGCCGCCGTCGGGATGGCGGTGTTGGCCGCGGTGATCCGCGGTTTCGCCAGCCGCGGTGTCAAGGAGCTCGGCAACTTCTGGCGGGACGTGACGCGCACCCTGCTGTACATCCTCCTGCCGCTCGCTGTCATCGGGACCCTGATCCTCGCCTCCCAGGGCGTGATCCAGTCGCTCAGCGGCTACGTCACGATCCACGGGCTCGGCGGAGTCGACCAGACCCTGGCGATGGGTCCCACGGCCTCCCAGATCTCGATCAAGCAGCTGGGGACCAACGGCGGCGGCTTCTTCAACGTCAACAGCACCTTCCCATTCGAGAACCCGACGCAGTTCTCGAACTTCGTCGAGGTGATCTTCATCCTGCTGATCCCCGCGGCGGCGACGGCGCAGTTCGGCCGCATGGTCGGCAACCGTCGTCAGGGCTGGGCCCTCTACGCCACGATGGTGGTCTTCTCGGTCAGCCTCTTCGGCGTCGCCTACGCCGCCGAGCAGAACGGCTCTCCCGCACAGCACGTCGCCGGCGAGCACACCGCCGTCGCCGACGGCACCACCGGCGGCAACCTGGAGGGGAAGGAGCAGCGGAACGGCATCACCGACAGCGCGCTGTGGGCGAACGTCACCACGGACGCGTCGAACGGCTCCGTGAACTCGTCCCACGACTCTTACACCGGGATCGGCGGCCTCGTCCCCCTGACCAACATGATGACCGGGGAGGTGATCTTCGGCGGCGTCGGCTCGGGTCTGTACGGGATGCTCTTGACGGTCCTCTTGGCGGTGTTCATAGCCGGCCTGATGGTCGGGAGAACGCCGGAATACCTCGGCAAGAAGGTCGAGGCCCGAGAGATGAAGCTGGTGCTGATCGGGCTGCTCTTCACGCCGATGGTGGCTCTGATCGCAACCGGGATCGCCATCTCGAGCAAGTACGGGACGCCCTCGATCTTCAACCCGGGACCGCAGGGGTTCTCCGAGACGCTCTACGCCTACACCTCTCAGGCGAACAACAACGGATCCGCATTCGCCGGCTACACGGGCTTCGTCCAGCCCAATGCCCCCGGCAACGCGGGCGCTTATGGAATCAGCTTCGCCGACATCCTCGGCGGACTCTCGATGCTGACTGCCCGCTTCGTTCCCCTGCTCTCGGCTCTGGCCGTCGCCGGTTCGCTCTCGATGAAGCGCATCGTTCCGGCCGGTCCGGGCACCTTCCGAACCGACAACCCCACCTTCGTGATCCTGCTGCTCGCGGTGATCGTGATCGTTGCGGCGCTCACCTTCTTCCCCGCAGTCCTGCTCGGCCCAGTCGTCCAGGGCCTCACCGACCAACTCGGATTCCCGACCTGATCGCCTAACGAAATGCGCAGAGACATCAGAGCCTCAATCATCGCCGCGGTGGCCTTCACGCTGATCTTCGGCTTGGCCTATCCGCTGATCGCCACCGGCGTCTCGCAGGTCCTCTTCCCGAACAAGTCGGACGGCAGCCAGGTGAAGCTGGACGGGAAGGTCGTCGGCTCGAAGCTGATCGGCCAGAGCTTCATGGTCCGACGCCCGAACGACAATTCGAAGAAGCCGAAGTACGCGAAGAAGCAGATCAAGACGCCGGACCCGAAGTACTTCCAGCCGCGGCCGTCGGTGACCACCTACAGCCCCGACGTGACCTTCTTCAACAACCTCGGGCCGAACAACAAGGCCCTGATGCAGCAATTCAAGGGCTACATCAGCACCTATCTGGCACTCAACCGGCCCTATGACCCCGGCCTCACGCGACGCGACATCCCGGTCGACGCGATCACCAGCTCGGCCTCCGGGGTGGACCCGCACATCTCGCAGGCCAACGCAGGGATCCAGGCCAATCGGATTGCTGCGGTCCGGCATATACCGCTGGACCGGGTGAACCAGCTGATCGACGACAACACCGACGGTCGCGCCCTCGGCGTCCTCGGCGAGCCGGGAGTGAACGTGCTCGAACTCAACATCGCCCTCGACAAGGAGCAGCCCTGATGAATGACACGGTCGTAGGCCGGGCCCAGACGGCGGAGCGGCGCAGGGCATCGTCGATGTTCGACCGCTCTCTGTTCTGGCCCGCTCTGGTGGCCAGCCTCCGCAAGCTCAACCCGCAGCACCAGATCCACAACCCGGTGATGTTCGTGGTCGAGGTCGGCGCAGTGATCACGACGATCGGCTGGATCAATCAGGTCTTCGGCAATCCCCCACTCGGGGGCGGCAACGAGGCGGCCTGGTTCACCTTCACCGTCGGGATCTGGCTCTGGCTGACCGTGGTCTTCGCCAACCTCGCCGAGGCCCTGGCCGAGGGCCGCGGCAAGGCGCAGGCCGACGCTCTGCGCGCCGCCAGGACCGAGACGGTCGCCCATCTCAAGGACGGCCGCGAGATCACCGCCTCGGAACTGCAGAAGGGGGACGTCGTGGTCGTTAGCGCGGGGGAGGTGATCCCGGGCGACGGCACCGTGATCGAGGGCATCGCCTCGGTCGACGAGTCGGCTATCACCGGCGAGTCCGCCCCCGTGATCCGTGAGGCCGGCGGCGACCGCAGCGCCGTCACCGGCGGGACCAGGGTGCTGTCGGACCAGGTCGTCGTCGAGATCACTCAGGAGCCCGGCAAGAGCTTCCTCGACCGGATGATCGCCCTCGTCGAAGGAGCCGAGCGCCGCAAGACCCCGAACGAGATCGCGCTGAACATCCTGCTCTCGGGCCTCACGATCATCTTCCTGGCGGTCGTGGTTGTCCTGCGGCCGATGGCGGAGTTCTCGAGCACCGCGGCGTCGGTCGCGACACTGATCGCGCTGCTCGTGGCCCTGATCCCGACGACGATCGGAGCGCTCCTCTCGGCCATCGGCATCGCCGGGATGGACCGCCTCGTGCGTCGCAACGTGTTGGCTCTCTCGGGCCGTGCGGTCGAGGCCTCGGGCGACGTCGACGTCCTGCTGCTCGACAAGACGGGAACCATCACGCTCGGCAACCGTGAGGCGACCGAGTTCATCCCGATGCCGGGAGTCCCGGAGGCGGAGCTCGCCGAGGCCGCGCAGATGTCCTCGCTTGCCGACGAGACCCCCGAGGGCCGCTCGATCGTCGTCCTGGCGAAGAAATACGGGATCCGTGAGCACGAGATGGGCTCGCACGAGGCCACCTTCGTCCCCTTTACCGCCCAGACCCGGATGAGTGGCGTCGATGTCAACGGCCACCGGCTGCGAAAGGGCGCGGGCGACGCGATCATCCAGCTCGTCCAGTCAGAGGGCGGCACGGTCCCTGCGCAGCTGCAGGAGGACCTCGATCGCATCGGGCGGGAAGGGGGGACGCCGCTCGCCGTAGCCAGTGACAGCCAGGTCCTCGGCGTCATCTACCTCAAGGACGTCGTCAAGGAGGGCATGCAGCACCGCTTCGATCAGCTCCGCTCGATGGGAATCCGCACGGTGATGATCACCGGTGACAATCGGCTCACCGCCGCGAAGATCGCCGAGGAGTCGGGCGTGGACGACTACCTGGCAGAGGCCACCCCGGAGAAGAAGCTAGACCTGATCAAGGACCAGCAGGCCGGGGGCCGGATGATCGCGATGACCGGCGACGGGACCAACGACGCCCCGGCCCTGGCGCAGGCGGACGTCGGCGTGACGATGAACACTGGGACGCAGGCGGCCCGCGAGGCGGGGAACATGGTCGACCTCGACTCCAACCCGACGAAGCTCATCGAGATCGTCGAGGTCGGGAAGCAGCTCCTGATCACTCGCGGCGCCCTCACCACCTTCTCGATCGCCAACGACGTCGCCAAGTATTTCGCGATCCTGCCCGCGATCTTCGCCGCGACCTATGCGACGTCCTCGGGCGCAGACGGCCCGCTGAACAAGCTCAACATCATGGATCTGGGAACCCCGGAGTCGGCGATCATCTCGGCGATCATCTTCAACGCGCTGATCATCCCGCTGCTGATCCCACTGGCTCTGCGCGGGGTTCGGTATCGGCCCTCGGGCGCAAGCGCCCTGCTTCGCCGCAACCTCTTGATCTACGGCCTTGGCGGGATCATCGCTCCGTTCATCGGGATCAAGCTGATCGACCTGATCGTGCACGGGGTGTTCGGTGCTTGATCTGAGCGCTCACCCACGGGTTGATGAGCTGCAGCCGCTCGCGCCGCGCGAGCTCGGGCTGAAGCGCCTGCTGATCGCCGCGCTCGCCCGGGTCAGGTGGCGGTCGCTCGACCGGGCGCTTGCGTGCGGAGCCGACCCATCCACCTCCGCGGTCCTGGCGAGGAGGGCGCGGCACCTTACCCGCCCTGAGACCAGGGCGCGCCTCGCCGAGTTTGTGCGTGAGGTGGTCGAAGCCGCCCGGCGGCCGCCGGCCATGCCGAGCTCCCGGATTCCACCGAGCCGTCCCGAGGTCCCCGCCGCCCAAGGGGAACTGGAGGCGATCGCAACGCTTCTGGTCTCCGACAGCCCCGTGTACGCGGAGGGTGTCGCGAGGCTCGAGCTCCTGCTCACCGACGGTGGCGGCCCGCTCTACTCCCCCGACTATCCCGCAGCGCTCAGCCGCGAGCTCGATCTGATCAAGGCGGCGCTGGGCGCGCGAGAGGAAGATTTGCGTGATGCCCGAGCGCGTACAGGATGATGCGCCGGCGGCGGTCGCGGCCGAGCAGCGTGAACGGGGCCGGCTCAAGGTCTTCCTCGGCATGGCTGCCGGAGTCGGCAAGACCTATCGGATGCTGCAGGAGGGCCGAGCCGAGAGGGAATCCGGGCGGGACGTCGTGATCGGCTACCTGGAGCCGCATGGCCGGATGGAGACCGTCGAGCAGGCGGGCGACCTGGAAGTGATCCCGCGCCGGAAGGTCCCGTACCGCGACCTGGAGCTCGAGGAGATGGATCTGCCCGCGATCATCCGCCGCGCTCCCGATCTCGCCCTGATCGACGAGCTGGCCCACACCAATCCGCCGGGCCTCGAGCACGAGAAGCGCTACGAGGACGTCGAGGACGTACTCGATGCCGGGATCGACGTGTACTCGACGGTCAACGTCCAGCACCTGGAGACCCTCAACGACAGCGTCTGCGAGCTCACCGGCGTGCGGGTTCGCGAGACCATGCCCGATGCCGTTCTGAACGCGGCAGACGAGGTCGTGCTGATCGACCTCACGCCCGAGACTCTGCTCGACCGCCTCCGTGCCGGCAAGATCTATCCGAACGAGCGCATCGACTCGGCGCTCAACAACTTCTTCAAGATCGAGAACCTCAACGCGCTCCGCGAGGTCGCTCTCCGGCAGGTCGCCGAAGAGGTCGAGTCCAAGCGGCTGGTGCGCGAGGTGGTCGGCCAGCGCGAGGACCGGATGATCGACTCCGCCGCGACGCAGGCCGTCGGCGAGAGGCTCCTGGCACTGGTCAAGCCGACGCCGAAGTCGCAGCGGCTGGTCCGGCGTGCTTGGCGCTCGGCGCAGAGGTTGGGCACCGACCTCGACCTGCTCTATGTGAAGCGGCCGGGCCAGAAGCTGAGCGACGAGGAGCAGCAGCAGCTCAAGGCGATCCGGCGGCTGGCCTCGGTCCTCGGTGCGCATCTCCTGGTCGAGGAGGGAGACGACCTGGTCCAGACTGTCAACGAGGTGGCGGAGGAGAAGGGGAGCACCTACGTTCTGATCGGCACGCCGTCGCCGAGGACCGGCCTCAACCGCTTCAGGCCGTCGATGGCCACCCGACTGATCGACTCCCTTCCCGGAGTCGACATCAGGGTCGTTGCCGACCGCACCCTCCGAGGCGAGGAGGGCGAGGGATGAGCGCGGCCGAGATCGTCATCGCCGTGATCCTCCTGGCCGCCATCGGCCTGCTGCTCAGGCGGGAGCTGCAGCGTCGCCGTACCGAGGCGGCGATCTCACCGGCCGCCATCGCGAATCCTCTTCCCGTTCGTCGGAGAGGCCCTCTCGTCGCGAGCCTTCGACGTCGCCCTACGGGCGGCCCGGGTGGAGGGGGCGACGCTCGTCCCCGCGTACATCGCGATTGTCCCCCTCGCCGTTCAGCTCGACACCCCGCTCAGGAAGGAGGCCGAGACCGCCCTGCCCCTGCTCGAGGCGATCGAGCAGCGCGCCGCGAAGCAGGGCGTGCCGGTGGACTCCCGGATCCAGCCCGGGCGGAGCGTCCGCCACGCATTCCGCCTGCTGATGGAGGAGGAGCACTTCGACCGGGTCGTCGCTCCCGCGGCCGCCAAGAACGGCGACGGCTTCAGCGCCGATGACGTCGCCTGGATGCTCGAGAACGTCCCCGAGGAGATCGCGATCCTGCGGCCACCCCGCGAGGTGGCCGAATCAGGCCGAAGCGCGCGAGACCAGCGTCGGGATGATCGCGTCCGCCGGGTCCTCTTCCGGATGCCAGAGCACCCCAAGGGCGAAGCTCGCAGTCGGTTGATTCCACGGCCTCGACGCTCTCGTCGTCTGTCGCCCAGGCGCTGGCGGCGAGGCTCT
>CAWDQZ010000021.1:0-51398 GCA_963804595.1 uncultured Solirubrobacterales bacterium | reverse complement strand
CCAGCCGTCGCCGCCGGGGCCACCTGCGTCCCAAGCACGCCGACCAGCTCCCGGGCGCGCGTGACGAGAAGGCGCGATCGGCCTGCCCTGTTCGAGAGGATCCGCAGCACGGCTTCGCAACTGATCACCGCGAACAAACCGGCGGCGAGGATCGCCAGATCCAAGCCGCTGAACGACTCCGCAACCCTACCCAGAGCTAGCCAAACCTCCTTTGGCACCGATTCCTCTTCCAGAGGGCCTGCTGACGCCGCAGCCCTCATCTCACGCGTGATGGAGATACGCGTTCGGCGAAGTCTCTCGCCGCGTCACTTCCGCCGATGGGGGAGTTTGCCCCCGTCTGCAGGGGGACAATCTGCCCGCCAAAAAATGGGGGGTTCCTACCCGGTTTTCGGGCGGGGTTGGGGAGGTCGCTAACCCCGCTGGGTTCGAACTTAACCAGCCGATTGCGCTCAGGCTGCACTAAATGTTCCGTCGATGGAGATGGCGCAAGCGGTTTCGCCTCGAGCGCGGTCATCCTCAGTGGTCGCCGTCGCAATCGTGGACGGCGACCCTCTCGCTCGCCGTGCCGTACGCGCCGGTCTTGCCGCCGAAGACGACATCGCCATCGTCGGAGAGGCGCCGGACGGTTCCACCGGGGTCGAACTGGTCAGGGACGAGCGGCCGGAGATGGTGCTCATGGCGCTCTCGCTGCCCGATCGAAGTGGCACCGAGGCAATGCGTGAGATGCTCACGATATCTCCGCAAACCCGCGTCATCATGCTCGCGGTCGAGCCCGCCGAGGACACTCAGATGCAGGTGTTGCGGATGGGGGCAGCGGGGTGCCTGTCAAAGGCAATCGACCTCGGGATCCTGCCCCGCGTCCTGCGCGGCGTGCGAGCCGGCGAGGCGGCGGTGACGCGGGCGCTTGCTACAAGCGTGCTGGAACAGGTCAGGATGCTCGAGCGCGCCGAGCTGGATCGGCTTCGCCCGGTTCGGAGCTCGCTGACCGAACGGGAGTGGGAGGTGCTGGACCTGCTGGTCGAAGGCACGACGACTGGCGAGATCGCCAGGCAGCTCGACGTCAGCCTGGCGACCGTGCGGAGCCACGTCAGGCACCTGCTCGGCAAGCTCAACATGCATTCGCGCGACGAGGCGATCCGCTACGTCAACCGCGTTCGTCACGCCCCGAGGGCTTCATCGCGGGCGTAACCCTGTCCGGAGTTTGTGCGCTTTAGTTGGCATAACCCCGGAGTTTGGGGTAAGAATCGACGTACAACCAGCGCGGGAAGATCAGTCGATTTAGACAACACCGGGAAGGGATGACCGGGATGGGCAAGCTGAGAGTGAACGCGACTCACGTCGTCATTGGGGATTCGGATCCTCTGGCCCGGCGGGTCATTCGGCAGGCGCTGCAAGACGGGGCGGGCTTCGTCATCCCTGGCGAAGCATCGACCGGCCCTGAGACCGTTGAGCTCTGCCTCTACTACCGCCCCCAGGTGGCTCTGATGGAGGTTTCCCTCCCGGATCTGGACGGGCTGGCCGCGACGCGGCAGATCCTCGCCGCCGCACCTGAGATCCGCGTCCTCTTCTTCTCCTGGCAGGACGAAGAGGAGACCCAGCTGGAGGCCCTGCGGTCTGGGGCATCAGGATTCCTGTCCAAGAACGTGCCCATCGAGACCGTTCCTCGGGTAGTGGAGCGCATGGTCCGTGGTGAGGCCGCGATCTCGCGGAGGCTCACGATGCGCTTGATCGAGCGGCTGCGCAGTCTCCCCGAAGACGGGACGGGCATGCGCCCAATAAGAAGCCCGCTGACCTCGCGCGAATGGGAGGTTCTGGATCTCCTTTGCCAGGGCAAGGACACCAAGCAGATCGCCGAAGCCCTTGTCCTCTCGGAGGAAACCGTCTACAGCCACGCCAAGAACCTGTTGCGAAAGCTCCAAGTGCATTCTCGCCGGGAGGCAATCGAGGCGGCGCAGCGACTGCGCCACCCGGCCGTCGGGCTGGCAGCGGAATCCAACGGCGAAGTGCACGAATTCAAAACCGATGCGGAGAGCAACGCGGACACGGCGCCGCGCACGGAGCCAAGGACGCAGGGCTGACCGAGCGGGATTGCAGGGAGTGGCGGTCGCAGCTCGCCGACTAGCTTGATGCGGGAGACGTTTGCTCACACGGCCGTCGGAGCTCGAAGCGTCGGCGGAACTCTCCCTCCGCCGAACCCCGGCGGCCACGGGCTCCGCTCGGCCAAGCCGGCCGGGCCTGCGCGCTAGCTTTGCGCCGTGAGGCGCACCTTCCTAGCGCTCGCCGCGGGAATCGCCCTGGCGGATGCCTCGATCGTCACCCTGGGGCTGCCCTCGATCCTGGTCGAGCTGAGGGCGACGGTCGAGGGCGTCGCCCTCGTCATCGGCGTCTACACCGCGGTTCTGGCCATCGCCCTGCTTCCGGCGGTCTGGCTCTGTCGCCGCTTCGGCGATGCGCCGGTCGGCGCCGCGGGCTTCGGGCTCTTCCTCGTCGCGTCGATCGGCTGCGGCGCGTCGGACTCCCTCGGCCTCCTGCTCGTCCTGCGCGGCGTCCAGGCGCTCGGCGCAGCCGCCGGCCTGGTCGCAGCCTTCGCCCTGCTCGACGGTGGGAGGCCCGGTCCTGGGCGGCGGCTGTGGGTTGCGGCCTCCGTCTTCGGGATCGCCGTCGGCCCGGCACTGGGCGGGGCGCTCACCCAGGCGTTCTCCTGGCGCGCGATCTTCTTCGCGCAGGGGCCGATCGTGCTCCCGGGGCTGCTGGTCGCGCTGCAGGTGGCGAGGACCGAACCGGCGGACGCAGCCTCCCGCGACGCCGGCGGCTCCTCCTCCCCATTCCCATGGCGGCCGGCGATCTCGCTGGCCCTGCTCTCAGCCTCACTCACCGCGGTCGTCTTTCTCGTCGTGCTGCTGCTCGTCTCGGGCTGGAGCATCGAGCCGCTCGCGGCCGCCCTGGCGGTGAGCGTGCTGCCCGTGGCTGCGATCGCGTCCTCGCGGGTGCCCGGCGATCCCGAGATCCGGGCCGTTGGCGGCTGCCTGCTGGTCGCCGGCGGCGTCGGCTGCCTCGCGCTGCTTCCGGGCGCGTCGGCGTGGTGGACGGTGATCCCCCAGCTGCTGGCGGGCGCCGGGATGGGGCTGGCCCTGCCAGCCCTCTCCGGTGAGCTGATCCCGGAGCGGACCCGCTCGGACAGCGCCAGGCTGCTCTCCATCCGACACGCGGGCATCGCCGTGGCGCTCGCGGCACTCGCCCCGCTCATCTCCTCCAACCTGACCTCGACGATCGACACCGCCCGCGAGCAGGGGACGGCGGCCGTCCTGGACGCCAAGCTGCCACCCGAGAAGAAGATCGAGATCGCGCCCGATCTGTTCGGCGGTCTGAACACCGACGACCCCCGCGGCCAGCTCCAGAAGGAGATCAAGAAGGCCGAGGCCGGGCTGTCGGGCGACGAGGCCACGGAGATGGCGAACCTCGGCGACCGCCTCGACGGGGTCGTCACCGGTGCGGTGCGGTCCGCCTTTCGGCCGACGTTCATCGTCACCTCGGCCCTGGCGCTGCTCGCCGCCCTCGTGCTGCTGACCGGGGGTGGGCGGGCCGCGAGGGTGGTGACCCGCCCCGCGGTGGCTGCGGCGACGATCGCCGCTCTGATCGCCGCCGGGGGGTACGGCATCGCCTATGCCAACTCCACCCGGGAGACCGTCAAGATCGGCGACCCCTGCGAGGACCGGCAGCTGCCCGACGTCGGCGGCATCACCGGCGCACTGCAGGACATCTCGCTGGAGGCCCTGGACCGCGCCGCCTGCAAGTTCGGCTCGAGCCGGGAGGAGCTGCTGCTCGCGCTGTTCGACGACCGGCTGCAGCACAAGTTCGAGGAGGAGCACGGCGTCAATCCTCGCGACGTCCTCTCACTCGGCCCTGCGATCCTCGGCTTCTGAGATGCCGAACCGCCGCGAGATCATCGAGCAGTTCATTCCGAACTCCCCGCACGCGGCGCAGCTCGGGATCAGGGTCATCTCGCTCGGCACCGACGAGTCCGTCCTGGAGCTGCCCTTCAAGCCCGAGCTGGCGACGATCGGGGACGTCGTTCACGGCGGCGCGATCGGCGCGCTGATCGACACGGCCGCCATGGCCGCCGCCTGGGCCACGGACGAGGTCCCCGAGAACCCGGCTGGATCCACCGTCTCGCTCTCCATCAACTTCGCCTCGGCGGCCAGCGCCGTCGACCTGCGCGCGCAGGGGCGCGTGGCCAAGCGGGGCGGCCGGCTCAGCTTCTGCGAGGTGACCGTGACCGAACCCGACGGCACCGTCGTGGCGCAGGGGATCGCGACGTACCGATTCGGCTGACTCGGTAAGAATCCCGCTCCTTCCACCCTCACAAAAACGGGTTGCGCTGGCGCGCACCCTCGCATGAAAGGCGATGACCTTGGGATTGCTTGACGGAAAGTGCGCGATCATCACCGGCTCGGCGAGAGGGATCGGCCGCGCCACGGCGGAGCTGTTCGTCGCCGAGGGAGCCAAGGTGCTGATCAACGACCTCGACGGGGACGTGGCGGAGCAGGCGGCCGGCGAAATCGACGGCGAGACCGCCGTCTTCGCGGGGGACCTGACCAAGCCCGGTACCCCGGACGACATGGTCAAGGCCGCCATCGACGCCTTCGGCCAGGTGGACGCTGTCGTCAACAACGCCGGCTACACCTGGGACGGCGTCATCCACAAGATGACCGACGAGCAGTTCCAGGCGATGCTCGACATCCACACGGTCGTCCCCTTCCGCGTCATCCGCGCGCTGGCCCCGAGCTGGCGCGAGGCGGCGAAGCAGGAGGCCCAGGAGGGCAAGGAGGTCTTCCGCAAGATCGTCAACATCACCTCGATCTCGGGGACGATGGGCAACGCCGGGCAGGCGAACTACTCCTCCGCGAAGGCGGGCGTCACCGGGCTCACCAAGACCGCCGCCAAGGAATGGGGGCAGTTCAAGATCAACTGCAACGCCGTCGCTTTCGGCTTCGTCGAGACACGCCTCACGCAGGCGAAGGAGATGGGCGAGACGATGCAGGCGGCGGGAGAGAGCACCGAGGAGGTCTCACTCGGGATACCCGGAGCAGATGCGCCAGATGGCGCGACTGACGATTCCGCTCGGCCGGCCGGCGGAGCCTTCGGACGCCGCGGGCCCGGTCCTGTTCCTGAGCTCGCAGCTCTCGAACTTCATCCACGGGCAGGTCATCAACGTGACCGGGGGTCAGTTCACCGGCATGTACTCCTGAGACGAGCAGCGTCAGTCGCCGCGGCCGTCGTCGTCGCCACGGCGGCTGGATGTGGCAGCGGATCCGGCGACGACCACCGGCTCGTGGCTGCGATCGGCGACTCGATCACCGCGGGGAACCCGGGCTATGACCCCAACCGCGCCCTCCGGCGACAGCTGGGCCTCGGAGACGACCCAGAGAGCCAGTGGGAGTACTGGGCGCAGAAGGAGCATCCCGATCTGGAGTTCCGCAACTGCGGCGGCCGCGGGGAGCGCACCGACGAGATCGCCCGCCGGTTCGAAGGCTGTGTGGTCGGGGCGGACGCGGTCGTGATCCAGGGCGGCATCAACGACCTCGCGACCGGGCTCCCGCCGCAGGCGGTCCTCGCCAACCTCAGGGGCATGGTCCGCGCGGCGAAGGAGGAGAACCTGGACGTCGCCGTGGCCGACGTGCTGCCCTACGGCCCCGCCCCTCGGGCCGACCGGGTGATCGACGAGCTCAACCGCCGCATCGCCGCGATGGCGCGCGATGCAGGGGCCACCGTCCTGCCCTTCCACCGGGTGCTGGAGGACCCGGAACATGGCGGCGTGATGAAGCGCGAGTGGACCGCTGACGGAATCCACCCCTCCGTCGAGGGCTACAGGCGTCTCGGCGAGATCGCCTTCCGGCCGCCCGGCTAGAGGAACGGCTGTTCGGCGGGCCCCGTGCAGGCGCCGGCGACGGCGCGCTTCGCATGCCGGAGCTTCCGCCGCAGCTTGGTGCGGCGGGCCTTCTTCGCGCCTCGCAGCCGCGCCTTCAGGCCGAGCTTCCGCAGCTTCGCCGACGCGCAGCGCTCGTTCGGGAAGTAGAGGTCGAGGCCCGTATCGCTGCCCTGCGCCGCCACGCGCCCGAACATCTGGGTCGCCGTGATCCCGTCCCCTCCGCCGGGGAAGCCTGCAGCCGCCCCGAGCCCGATGGCGGAGTAGGAGCCCAGGAGGTTCGCGTTGTGCCCCGAGCTTGCGCGCCACAGGGAGAAGACGGAGATCGCCGTCCCTGCGCTGCTTGCCGCGATGTTCTCGCCCGCACCTGCCGGATACCCGGCAGCCTGGGCCCGGTCGCTCGGCGAGTCGCCCTCGGGGCTCGTGTGGCTGAAGTAGCCGCGCGCCACCATGTCGGCGCTGTGATCCCGGGCCGCCGCGTTCAGCCGCCGATCCGCGACAAGCCGGTTGAGTCCCGACCGGGCCCTCACAGCGTTGGTCAGGCAGAGCAGGGAGCGCTCGACACGCGCCTGATTCGAGGCGCTCGCCGCGTCGCCCTGATAGAGGCAGCCCTCAGCAGCAGCAGTCCCCTGACCGAGCATCAGCACTGCGACCGCGGTCGCCAGAGCGAGAAGACCCCTCAGTCCTTCCGCCTTTCCTCCGCCAACGGCTCGCCGCCCTCACCCGCGGCGCCGCCCGGCGGCCACTGGCCGAACCAGTTGTCGCGCGCGCCGTCCACGGTGATCACACAGCCCGAGAAGAAGTCGCCCGCCGGCGAGGCGAGGTAGGCGGCCAGCCAGGCCATCTCGTCCTCGCTGCCGAGGCGGCCGAGGGGCACCGTGCCCGCCACGTTGTCCACGATCGCCTGCGGGTACTTGGTGCGGAGCGTCTCGGTGTCGAACTGGCCGATCGCGACGGCGACCAGCCGAATCCCGAAGCGCGCCCACTCGACGGAGAGCGTCCGCATCATGTTCTCGACGGCGGCCCGGGCGGCGCCGGTGTGGACCATCCCCGGAAAGCCCATGTGCGGCGAGACGGTGACGCTGATCACCTTGCCGGCCTGCTGCGGGATGAACGCCTTGGTGGCCGCGGCGTGGGTCATCTGCCAGGTGCCCTGGACGTTGAGGTCGATCACGGTCCGGAAGCCTTTCGGCGTGATCGCCTCGGCCGGGCTGAGGAACTGGCCGCCGGCGTTGTTGACCAACAGGTCGATCCGGCCATGACGCTCGACCACGCCGTCGATGAACCCGTCGACTGCCTCGTCGTCGCGAATGTCGAGTGCCTCGAACTCCGCTCTGCCACCCCGCGCGGAGACTTCGTCGACCATCGCCTCCAGCGGCTCGGACCGGCGCCCGCAGCCGATCACCGTGGCGCCCAGCGTCGTCAGCTCGAGCGCGGTGGCCTTGCCGAGTCCCGTTCCCGCGCCCGACACCACACAGACCTGCCCCTCGAGCAGCCCCGGCGCGAATATGCGCGAGCTCGTCCCCTCCGCCATCGCGCCTGAGCATATGACCAGGGGGAATGAAACCGCCCACTGCGTCCCCCCGGCCGGAATAGGCTGGCTCACGTGAAGGTGAACGCGGAGCCCACGCCGCTGCGGGAGCCGCTCGAGGGCGGCACCGAGGGCGCAACGGTGGTGATCGAGCCGCTCAAGACCGGCGACACGGTCTGGCCGCCGACCTTCTTCGACCGAGCCGGGACGGGCCTGATCAAGCGCCTTCGCGCGGTGGGCTTCGGCTCCTCGCCGGACTCCTGGGAGTCCCGGCCGGTGCCGGCCTTCCTGGTTCGCCACCCGAGCCTGGGCAACATCCTGATCGACACGGGGCTCCATCCCTCGGTGGTCCGCAACCCGCGCGACAAGTTCAGCCGGTGGACCGCCCGGCACTACCGGATCGAGGAGGGCGAGGACATCGTCTCCCAGCTGCGCGAGCGGGGGCTCGCTCCCTCGGACATCGCCTTCGTCGTCCTCACCCACCTGCATGAGGACCACGCCTCGGGAATCGAGGCGTTCCCCGATTCCCGGTTCGTGTTCAGCGCCACCGAGTGGGAGGGCGCGACGACCGGCTCCTTCCCGCAGCTCCGGGGCTACAACCGCGCCCACTACGACTACGCCTTCGAGTACTTCACGGTCGACTTCGATGCCGACTTCATCGAGTCGTACGGCCCCTTCGGCCGCAGCTTCGACCTCTTCGGCGACGGCTCGCTGCGCCTCGCCTACACGCCGGGCCACAGCGCCGGACACACCTCGGTGATCCTGAAGCTGCCGCGGCGCGACTTCGTGATCGTCGGCGACGCCGCCTACGACTGGAAGCAGTTCGAGGGCCGGGCGGAGCCGACGCTGATCGACGACGAGCACAACTGGCGCCGCTCTCTGCGCGAGCTACAGGCCTACCGGCGGACCTACCCCTACGCGCTCATGGTTCCGGGCCACGACCCGGAGTTCTGGGAGAAGCTCGAGCCGCGCTACGAGGAGTAGCGGCGGACGGTACTCGGGTCCGGCGAAGCGCCCGGCAGGCCCTCGCGGAGCCGCCGCAGCACGTCGCGCCTGCCGTTCTCCTCGAGGTCCACGTACATCGCTCGGACGCGGTCAAAAACCTGGTTGGCGGCCTGCTGCTGCTCGTCGCGGTCCGGGTCCGCGTTGACCGGGAACGTGATCGGCTCGCCGTACTGGATCGTTACCTTCGGGAACTGCAGCCTCCTCCAGCCGCGCACGTGAGCCGAGCCGTGGATCGCGACCGGGATCACGGGAACACCTGACTCCAGTGCGATCTTGCCGATGCCGCGCTTCGGCTCCCCGAGGTCCCCGGTGCGCGACCGGCCGCCCTCCGCGTACATGAGCATCGTGCCGCCGCGGTCGAGGATCTGGTTCGCGGTGGTGAACGCCTCCTCGTCGTGGTGACCGCGCCGCACCGGGAAGACGCCACCGTGCTTGAAGATGTACTTGATTGCCGGGTTCCTGAAGAGCTGGGACTTCGCCATGAACTGGACCTTCCGGTGCAGGTAGACGGCGGCGAAGAAGTGGTCCCACTGGCTGAAGTGGTTCGGGGCGAGGATCACGGGACCGGTGCGGGGCACGTTCTCCACGCCGATCGCGCGCGCCCGGTAGAAGAGGATCGTCGGCAGCGTGAGGATCATCCGCACGAAGTCGTAGATCCAGCCCGGCCCCTTCCGCGCGCTCCGGTGGTATTGCGTGAACATCTCAGCCGGTCGCGGGTCCTTGTAGACCTGCGGCTTCATGTCCTTGGGGTTCACCTGGGCCATATCTCTCACAAAAACGCCGTCGAGGACGGCGCCACGTGTTGATTCCTACCCGTTCCTCGTGGCCAGGTTACGCGCGGCTCCAGCCTCGCGAGCGGGCGAGCGCCTCCCGCCAGCGGCCGAGCAGTTCCTCCCGCTCCCCCTCCTCCATCCGCGGCTCGTAGCGCGCCGCCTCGCGCCACATCTCGCGGACCTGCTCGGCGGTCCAGAGGCCCGTCGCGATGCCGGCCAAGTATGCGGCTCCGAGTGCGGTCGTCTCGGAGACCTCCGGGACGATCACCGGCGCGCCGAGCACGTCCGCCTGGAACTGCATCAGCCATCCGTTGACGACGGCGCCGCCGTCGGCCTTGAGCGAAGGCACGCTCTCCCCCGAGGCGGCCTCCTGTGCCCGAACCGCATCGACGGTCTGGTAGGCGATCGACTCGAGGGCGGCCCTCGCGAGGTGTGCCCGCCCCGACCCGCGGGTGAGCCCGACGATCGTCCCCCGGGCATATGGGTCCCAGTGCGGCGAGCCGAGCCCGGTCAGCGCGGGCACGAAGTAGACGTCGTCATTCGACTCGAGCGAGGCCGCCAGCGGCTCGGACTCCGCCGCTTCGGAGATGATCCCGAGACCGTCCCGGAGCCACTGCACGGCCGCCCCGGTGACGAAGACCGCCGCCTCGAGCGCGTAGTCGACCTCGCCCGCGCCGATTCCCCACGCCACTGTCGTCAGCAGCCCCTCTCCCGGATCGGGCGCCTCGGTCCCGGTGTTGAGCAGGACGAAGCTGCCCGGTGCCGTAGGTGTTCTTCGTCTCCCCCGGCTGCTGGCACGCCTGGCCGAAGAGCGCGGCCTGCTGATCGCCGGCGATGCCCGGCCACCGGCACCTCGCCCGCCGAAGACCGAGGTGGTCCCGTAGATCTGCGAGGAGGGCACCGGCTCGGGCAGCGAGTCCGGCGTCGACGCCCAGCAGCGCGCAGATCTCCTCGTCCCAGCCGAGCCGGCGGATGTCGAAGAGCATCGTCCGGGAGGCGTTCGAGTAGTCGGTCAGGTGGCGGCCGGTGAGCTTGAAGACGAGCCAGGAGTCGATCGTGCCGAAGACGGTGCCCTCGGGAAGGTCGGCATTCCTGATCAGCCACTCGATCTTGGTCCCGGAGAAGTAGGGATCGATCACCAGGCCGGTGCGCTCTCGGACCAGAGGCTCGTATCCCTGCTCGCGAAGCTCATCGCAGCGGGCGGCGGTGCGGCGGTCCTGCCAGACGAGCGCGCGGTGCACCGGCTTGCCGGTCGCGGGGTCCCAGGCGACGACCGTCTCGCGCTGGTTCGTGATCCCGATGCCCTTCAGCTCCGAGCCCTGCACCGAGGCGTCCGCGAGGGCCGCGACCGCCACCTTTCGGGTCACTTCCCAGATCTCCGCGGCGTCGTGCTCGACCCAGCCCGGCCGCGGGAAGTGCTGCTCGAACTCGCTGTAGCTGCGGCCCCGTGGGCTCCCCTGCTCGTCGAAGACGATGCAGGTGGTCCCAGTGGTTCCCTGGTCGATCGCCAGGATCATCGGGCCGAGACGCTATCTGGCCCGTGCCCGGACGGCCCGGCGGATGTCGCGCAGTTGCCGCGCGCGGTGCAGGAACCCCGCCGGGGTGCGCGCGGTGGCGCGATGCTGGAGCGGCAGCTCGACCTCCCGGACGCGCAGCCCAGCTCGGATTGCGTCGATGGTCATGCCGGTCTCGAGGCCCCAGCCGTCCGCGAACGGCAAGAGCTCGCGCAGGGTTGAGACCCTGAGTGCGCGCTGTCCCGAGAGCGGCGCCTCCAGCCTCGTGCCGCAGCTCCGCTCGATCGCCCTCCGCGCGTAGCCGAGCGTGATCCCGAAGCCCCCGCCGCGCGATTCGGCGAAGGCGGCGATCGCCAGCTCGCAGTCTCCGCGCTCCACCGCCTCCATCAGGGCGGGCAGTAGCCCGGCGCTCTCTCCCAGGTCCGAGTCGCAGATCAGAACCGTCGCCTCGTCGCCGAACTCGCCGATCGCCGCCTGCGCAGCGGCCGTCACGTTGGCGCCCTTGCCGTGCGGACGGCGGCGGCTCACCACCCAGGCGCCGCTCCCCATCGCGATCGCGGAGGTCTCGTCGGTCGAGGCGTCATCGGCCACCAGCAGGCGCGCGTCGGGCATCGCCCCTCTGAGTGCGGTGAGCGTCGCGCCGATTCGGTCCGCCTCGTTCCGGGCCGCGATGATCGCCACCCGCCCGGCCGTGCTTTCCGGCATCACCGCCGGATATTGTCCCCGCGGCGCGTGGCGGACGTAGAGGCGCACATCACGGGGACCGTCTGGAAGATCGAAGTCGCGGTCGGCGACCAGGTCGACGAGGGCGACACGGTCGTCATCCTCGAGTCGATGAAGATGGAGATGCCCGTCGAGGCGGAGGACCCGGGCAAGGTCTCCGAGATCCGCGTCGAGGAGGGCCAGTCGGTCTCAGAGGGCGACGTGCTGGTCGTCCTTGAATAGCCTCGGGGCATGACCGAGGAACTGGCGGGAGGGAAGCTCCGGCTCGATGAGCCGGCGGAGGCGGTCGCCAGGCTGACGCTCGATCGGCCGGATGCGCGGAACGCGCTCGACCACGAGACGCTGAACGGCATTGCCGAGGCGATGCCCTCCCTGGACCGTGGCATCGAGGTGCGCTGCGTGATCCTCACCGGCGCCGACGGGATCTTCTCAGCGGGCTATGACATCGGAGGCTTCTCCGAACACGAGTTCGAGTCCGAGGCCGAATCCCTGGTCGCCCACCCCTTCGCGCGCGGCCTGGACGCGGTTGCCGCACACCCCTGGCCCGTGCTCTGCGCGATCAACGGGCACGCGTTCGGCGGGGCGCTCGAGCTCACCCTCTGCTGCGACCTGCGTATCTGCGCGCGCGGCGCCAAGCTCGGCATGCCGCCCGCGAAGCTGGGGCTGATCTACGGCCACACGGGGCTGCAGCGGTTCATCGACGCGATCGGAGTGCCCCGGACGAAGGAGCTCTTCCTCACCGGCGACAACGTGCCGGCGGAGCGAGCCGAGGAGATCGGCCTGGTCAACCGGGTGACCGACGACGGTGAGCTCCAGAGCGCCGCGGTGAAGCTGGCGGCGGAGATCGCGGCGAACGCGCCGCTCTCGATGAGGGGCAACAAGCACGCGATCGACACGCTCAACTCATACGAGCGGCTGACACCGGAGCAGGAGCGCGAGCTGGTCGAGCTGCGCGAGTCCTGCTTCCGCTCGGAGGACTTCCGCGAGGGCGTCGCCGCCTTTGCGGAGAAGCGCAAGCCCGTCTGGAAGGGGCGCTAGGCCTCCGCCTCGGCGGTCTCCGGAATGCGGTGCTCCCCCGTCTCCTCTCGGAGACGACCGCCGGCGCGTGCCGTTGAGGGCCACCAGATCTTGTCGCCGATCACCTCGACGGCGGCCGGCACCATGATCGTCCGCACGATGAACGTATCGAGCAGGATCCCGAGCGCCACCATCAGCCCGAGGTCGAAGGTGAAGCTGACCGGGAGCGTCATCAGCACGGAGAACGTGCCCGCGAGGATGATGCCGGCGCTCGTGATCACCCCCCCGGTGGCGGCGAGCGCCCGGAGCATCCCCTCGCGTGTGCCGTGCGTGCGAGCCTCTTCGCGGACGCGGGCCATCAGGAAGATCGTGTAGTCGATTCCCAGCGCGACGAGGAAGATGAACGCGAACAGCGGGATCGAGGAATCGAATCCGGCGTCCCCGACGACGTAGCGGATGATCAGGATCGAGATTCCGAGCGAGCAGGCGAACGACAGGACCACGCTGAGCAGGAGTACGAGCGGCGCGACCAGCGCCTGCAGCAGGATCGCCAGGATCACCGCCATCACCAGGAGCGCCAGCGGGACGATGATCTCGATGTCGCGCTGATTCGCCTGGTCGACGTCGTAGTTGATGGCGCTGGTACCTCCAATCAGGGCCGTAGCGCCGCCCGGCAAATCCGCTACGGCATCACGCATCCTCGGCACGACGTCCAGCCCGGACTTGTCGAGCGGGTCCGCGCTCAAGATCGCGTCCACCTCCCCGATCTGACCGTTGGTCGATCGCACGCCCGTGTCGGTCGCGGTGGCCACGCCCGTGACCCCGCGCAGACGGTTCTCGACCTCGGAGATGTCGCCGGCCGTGACGGGTCCGCCACCGCTTTCCACCAGGACAGTGGTCGGCGCCAGGGTGCCAGCCGGGAACGAGGACTCGCAGGACGTCGAACCCCTCGACGGCCTCCACCGAGTGCTTGAAGAAGCTGGTCGTCGAGTAGTCGACCTTGTAGGCCAGCAGGCCGAACGCTCCCGCGATGAAGAGAGCGACCGTAGTGATCAGCGCAGCCACCGGCCGCTTCAACACCCAATCGCCGAACCGGCGCCACGGGCCCTGACCGCCCACAGAGGGATGCTCGGGGTCGTAGGCCACGATGGCGCGGCGGGGCCAGAACCCTCTGCGACCGAAGATCGTCAGCAGCGTCGGGAGCAGGGTCAGGCCGGCGATCATCGCCGTGAAGACCGCGATCGCCGCCACGGGGCCGAGGGAGCTCGTGTTCTTGTTGTCGGCGAGCGCCAGGGTCAGCATCGCCAGCGACACCGTCATGCCGCTGGCGAAGATCGCGGGCCCCGCGCGCCGCAACGCGCGTCCCATGGCCTCGTGCTTGTCCTCGATCCGCCGCAGTTCCTCGCGATAGCGGGAGACGAGTAAGAGGCAGTAGTCGGTCCCCACCCCGAACATGAGGACGATCAGGATGCTCGTGCTGTTGGAGGAGACCGTCGCGCCCGACTTCGCCAGCGCGTAGACGAGCGCCTGGGTGATCGTGTAGGCGAAGAAGACGACGATCAGTGGGCTGAGCGCCACCAGGACCGACCGGTAGATCGCTCCCAGGAGCACGAGGACCAGCAGGACGGTCGCAAACAGGAGCTTGGTGTCGATGTTGCTGAAGACGTCGTGAGCGTCGGTGGCGAAGCCCACACCGCCGGTGACGAAGACCTGCATGCCACGGGTGTCGCTGTGGGTGATGTCCCGGATCGCCTTCCCCCAGTCCGCCTCCTTCTCGAAGTCGGTGGGCGTCGTGTAGATCGCGGTGGCGACGTCACCGTTCTTGGAGACGAGACCCGGTGCGGCTCCGGGGGTGAACGGAATCTGTTGCGCGCCGACGACGTTGATCTTCGCGCTGCCGGCCTCGTTGATCGCCTGCTGGTCGGCCAGGATCTTCTGCTTGTCGGCGGCCGTCAGCCCGCCGGCGCGCTTATAGACCACGATCGCCGTGTCGGTCTCGCCCTGCTGAAAGTCGCTGTTCTGCTTCCTGACCACCTCGGTGGACTCCGCGCTGGCGGGCAGGAAGGATTCGGTGTCGTCGGTGGTGACGTCGGAGAGCTTGGATCCGACCGGGAAGAGCGCGAAAGCGGCGATCAGCCAGACCGCCAGCACGAGCCACTTGCCGCGGCGACCGGCGACTACAGATGCGAGTCTGCGCACCCGGAACACAGTAGCGAGACCGGTTTTGTCACTCTGTATGGAGGACAACCATGCCTGAGGAAATTGAAGCGACAGCAGTCGAGCTCGAGCCAGTCGTCGAGGAGCGTGTCCAGGGCCTGATCGAGGCCGGTCGCGCGGTGGGCTGCGTCGATCTCTCGGAGGTCGATTCGTTGGTGCAGGAGATGAATCTCACAGAGGAAGAGGCCGACCAGGTCCAGGAGCGGATCGAGGCCGCGGGTCTTCCCGTGGAGGACGACTGCGGCCGCGAGGCCGACGAGCCCGCCGGTTACAAGAACGGCGAGCTCGCCGAGCAGACCACCGACGCATTGCAGCTCTTCTTCAACGAGATGCGCCGCTACCCGCTGCTCACCAAGGAGGAGGAGATCGATCTCGCCCAGCGGATCGAGCGCGGCGACCTCGAGGCCAAGGAACGGCTGATCAACTCGAACCTCAGGCTGGTCGTCTCCAACGCGCGCCGCTACATGCGGCAGGACCTCAACCTCCTGGACCTGATCCAGGAGGGGATCCTGGGCCTGATCCGCGCCTCGGAGAAGTTCGATTGGCGAAAGGGCTACAAGTTCTCGACCTACGCGACCTTCTGGATCCGCCAGGCGATCCAGCGCGCCCTCGAGTCGAAGGAGCGCACCATCCGCGTCCCGAATCAGGTCGCCCAGCGCGAACGCAAGGTGGCGCGGATCGAGCGCCAGCTGGCGACGAAGCTCGGGCGCGACCCGACGACGGAGGAGATCGCCAAGGAGGCCGAGCTCGAGCCTGCTCAGGTCGAGGAGATTCGCGACCTCACCCGAGTCGTCACGAGCCTCGACCGCCCGGTGGGCGAAGAGGACGGATCGGCGATGGGCGAGTTCGTCCAGGACGAGCGCGTGGGGCCCTCCGAGGAGGTCGCCCTGAGCTTCCGCGATCAGGCGCTGCGGCGCGCCGTGGATGACCTTCCCGAGGACGAGCGCAAGGTGATCCAGCTGCGCTACGGGATCAACGGCGACGAGCCCACGCCGCTCCGCGAGACCGGTCGCCGGCTCGAGCTCAAGCCCAGCGAGGTGAAGAAGCTCGAGGAGAAGGGGCTGAATCGCCTCGCCGAGGCCCGCGAGGTCGAGGCGATGCGCGAAGCCGCCTAGCCGATGGGGACGACCCCCGGGGGCCGCCATGTCCCCGTGCGGGCGGCCACACTGGGCCCGTAAAGCCTGAGATTGAGCCTGAATGAGCCGGTGGGGGCCGGCAGCCAGTTGACGTCGGCTTCGACCGGCGCATCGTGCTGGATCGCAATCACGATCGAGCCGTCGGGTTGCTTGATGAGCGGTGGATGACTGGGGCCAACGGAGTAGCGCCCGATCGGGTTGTCGACGAGGTAACCGGCGGTGTCGTACATGGTCACCGACCAGAAGTACTTGGCCGGGGGTTCTTGGCCGGGCGGGAAGGTGAGGCGGTACCGATGGGCGCCGTCGTAGAGAGCGCCGGCGCCGTCGGTGACGCCGGTGGGATAGATCGCCTCGTTCGGGGTGTTGGCTCCGAGGCCGAATACCGCGACCTGGGCTCGGAACAGGTAGTCCGTCCCGTAGCGGCCGATGTTCGGCGCCGGCAGATACCAGCCGGAGGTGTGCCGGGCCTGATTCAGGATGCTGAGGCGGGTCACGGTGGGCAGGGAGGCAGCCTCCTGGGCGATGCCGTCATAGAGCGCCGAGAGCACGTCGGGGGCAAGGTTCGCGCTCTCCGGCGTCAACCCGGGCCCCACCCCGAGCGGCGCCAGCTGCGCGAGCAGAGGCGCATCTCGCTTCGGCGGCGGATTCTTCTTCAGGGCGCGATTGAGCGCGACGATGAACCCCGGCCCGTCCGTAGGGGTCGGGTACTTGGCCGGCGTGCCCGGAGTGCAGCCCTTCGGGAACGTGCGCTTCCTGCCGTCGAGGCGCTTCAGCACGTACTGCCGCATCAGCTTTCGCGCCTTGCGCTGGTCGGCCGCGCCGGTGACGAGCGTTCGCCCGATCACCCAGACGCGCCGATACGTCGATTCGATCAGCCTCGCACCGTGGGGCAGATCGCCCTTTGGACCGTGGCGCTTCCAGCTGATCACGAAGCTTCCCGCGCGCCCGCCGTCCTCTCGCGCCCCCGGGATCGAGATCACGTTGGTGTACGGATCGACGAGCTCGAAGCTGTAGTAGCGCTTGCCCATGTCCGGATGGCGCAAGACGATCGGGCCACGCGCCAGGTCGAGGTGGGCGAGTGAGTAGAGCGTGTCGGTGTTGGGGGCGACGACCGTGCGGTCCGCCGGCGTCGCGAAGCGGCGGGCGTTCGAAAAGGAGTTGACGGGGGCGTTGCCGCGCCCGTCCGGACAGCGGACGCTGGTCTGCTCCCGCCTCACCCGGAGAAACTCGAGCAGCGGCAGGCCGTAGTCGTAGGCCTGCTTCCCGAGCGACCTCGCCTCGTCGGCACCCGGCGCGGCCGCGCGTGCGACCGGCAGGGAGGTGGAAGGGAACGCGCAGGCGATCGCCGCGATGACGAGCAAGCTCGTTCCCGCAGTGGCGGATCCGAAGACTCGGCTTCTGCTCATCCCTGGCCCTCGAGCGCACCGTAGTGGAAGCGGCGTCCCGAGTGCTCAGCGCCGAGGCGCGTTCGCTGTGAGTAGTCCCTGCCTCGCCGGGTAGGTTCCCGGACATGGACTACACGATCAAGAACCTCCGTGAGCCCAAGGATGTGGCCGCAGAGGCCGGGCTCTCGGACTCTCTGGAGGCCCGCTTCGCGCATCAGGATCTGGGATCCGAGACGAGCGGCATCTCCTACCAGGTGATCAAGGCCGGCCAGCGTCAGCCATTCGCCCACAGGCACGGTGAGATGGAGGAGATCTATGTGGTGATCTCCGGGAGCGGCCGGGTGAAGCTCAACGAGGAACTGAAGGAAGTCGGCCCCCTCGACGCGATTCGGATCGCCCCGAGTGTGATCCGCGCGTTCGAGGCTGGGAACGACGACCTCGTGCTGCTCGTGTTCAGCCCCAGGGCCGACGGCGACGCGGAGGTCGTTCAGGACTTTTCCTGGGACTAGACGTCCGGCCGCGCTCATAACTTTCGGGGAGTGCCGCCTCTGATCAGCTTCGAAGAGGCGCTCGAGCTCGGCGCCCTGACCGACCACGATGAGATCGGT
Source organism: uncultured Solirubrobacterales bacterium (assembly GCA_963804595.1). Lineage (GTDB taxonomy): Bacteria > Actinomycetota > Thermoleophilia > Solirubrobacterales > 70-9 > DASUPK01. The sequence goes on along the minus strand of CAWDQZ010000021.1, from coordinate 33,563 downwards.
GCCCTGGTCGAGCGCGCCTGGGAGGTCCGGCAGGACCGCTTCGGCGACTCGACCGACATGTGCTCGCTGGTCAACGCCAAGTCGGGCGGCTGCGCGGAGGACTGCGGCTTCTGCGCGCAGTCTCGCTACGCGGAGGCGGACACGCCGATGCACGCGATGATGGAGCCGGAGCAGATCCTCGAGCACGCCAGGGCGGCGGAGGCGGCGGGCGCGCACCGCTTCTGCATGGTCACCCAGGGCCAGGGCCTCTCCAAGCGCGACTTCGCCAGGATCCTCGAGGGGGCACGGCTGGTCTCCGAGCAGACGAACCTGAAGCGCTGCGCCTCGATCGGCCACATGTCGGCGGACCGCGCGCGCCAGCTCAAGGACGCCGGCATCCAGCGGGTCCATCACAACGTCGAATCCGCCCGCTCCTACTACCCCGAGGTGTCGACCACGGTCCGCTACGAGGGGCGGCTGCGCACGATCGATGCGGTCAAGCAGGCGGGGCTCGAGACCTGTGTCGGCGGCATCCTCAACCTCGGCGAGTCGCCTCGGCAGCGTGTCGAGATGGCCTTCGAGCTGGCCGAGATCGATCCGGACTCCGTTCCGATCAACCTGCTCAATCCGCGAACCGGGACCAAGTTCGGCCAGCGCGAGCTGATGGATCCGTGGGAGGTCGTCAAGTGGGTGGCGATCTTCCGGCTGATCCTTCCCGACGCCCTCTTCCGCCTCTGCGGTGGCCGGGTGGAGAACCTTCAGGAGCTCCAGCCGCTGGCGGTCAAGGCCGGCCTGAACGGGGTGATGATGGGCAACTTCCTCACCACTCTCGGCGTCGAGCCTGCCGAGGACCGGGCGATGTTCGAGGAGCTCGGCCTGAACGTGGCCCGCCAGTCGGACAACGGCGCCAACCCCCGACCCGACAATCGCTCGGGATGGCTGGGGGGAGAGACGCCCCCGACGCCGATCGACGACCTGATCGACAGGCAGGCCGACGCCAACTTCTGGGACCCGTCCACCCAGCTGCGGGTGGTCAAGAAAAGGGGCAAGCCGCCCGCCTATCCGGAGCGCCCCTCAGACTCAGACAAGGAGCCTCAGCCGGCGGGCTGGGGCGACTAGTGCTCGAGTTCAAGGAGCGGCTCGCCGAGCTCGAATCGAGCGGGCTGCACCGGCGGCTGCGCGTGATCGAGGGCCCACAGGGGCCTCAGGTCGTTCTCGACGGCCGGCCGGTATTGCTCCTCTGCTCGAACAACTATCTCGGGCTGGCGGACCACCCGCGATTGCGCCGTGCGTCGGCGGATGCTGCACTCAGCCTCGGGACGAGCTCCGGCGCGTCGCGGCTGATCTCGGGCTCGATGTCGATCCATACCGACCTCGAGGCCGGCCTCGCCGAGTTCAAACAAACCGAGGCCGCCCTCCTCTTCGGCTCGGGCTACCTGGCCAATACCGGGACGATCGCGGCGCTCGCCGGGCGCGGCGAGATCGTCTTCTCTGACGAGCTCAACCACGCGAGCATCATCGACGGCTGCCGCCTGGCTGGCGCGGAGACCTTCGTCTACCGCCACCGCGACACCGAGCACCTCGAGTGGGGCCTCCGGAAGTCCTCGGGACGCGGTGCGCTGATCGTCACCGACGGCGTCTTCTCGATGGACGGGGACATCGCGCCGCTCCCGGAGCTCGCCGATCTGGCCCAGCGCCATCGCTGCCGCCTCCTCGTCGACGAGGCGCACGCGACCGGATGCCTTGGTCCAGGCGGACGGGGCTCCGTCGCCGCAGCCGGGCTCACCGGGGAGGTCGACGTGATCGTGGGCACGCTCGGCAAGGCACTCGGCGGCTACGGCGCCTACGTCTGCGGGTCCACGGAGATGGTCGACTTCCTGATCAACTCCGCGCGGCCGTTCATCTTCTCCACGGCGCCTCCTCCCCCCGCCGTCGCGGCGGCCCAGGCGGCGCTCGAGCTGCTCGCCGGGCAGCCGAGGCTCGTGGAGCGCCTGGAATCGAACGCGGCCGCGCTGCGCGCGGGGCTGCGCGCGGAGGGCCTCCAGCCGATCGGCTCGGACACCCAGATCGTGCCCCTGGTGGTCGGCGAGGCGGGCGATGCGATGGCGCTCTGCGAGCGCCTGTTGGCCGAGGGCGTCTTCGCACAGGCCATCAGGCCTCCAACCGTCCCTGCCGGCACCTGCCGTCTCCGCCTGACGACCATGGCGACGCATCGGATCGCCGACCTCCGTCATGCCGCCCGGCTGATCGGCGCGGCTGCGCGCGATCTCGGCCTCCCGTCCGGCGCCCGTGGCGAAGTGGCTGCGACGCAGCTGCGCGAGGCCGCCTGAGATGCGCGGTGAGTTCATCACCGGGACCGGTACCGAGGTCGGCAAGACCGTGGTCGCCGCCGCAATCGCGCGGACGGCACAAGCCCGTGGAGCCCGCGTGGCGGTCTTCAAGCCGGCCGTCAGCGGGTTGGACGACTACCCGCTCCGGCCCGAGGTGTGGGAGTGCGCGACCGAGTTGCCCGACCACGCGCTCTTGCGGCTTGCGGCCGGATCCTCCCAGGGAGACGATGAGATCGCGCCCTATCGGTACGGCCCCCCGGTCTCCCCCCACCTCGGCGCCGAGCTCGCGAGCGAGCCCATGGATCCGGATCGGCTGCGCGGGGCGGCGCTGGAAGCCACCGAGGGCGCCGACCTCCTGGTCTGCGAGGGCGTCGGAGGCTTCCTGGTGCCGTTGACCGCGGATTACCTGGTGCGCGACCTGGCTCAGGACCTGGGCATGCCGGTGACCATCGTGGCCCCGCCGGGGCTGGGAACGATCAACCACACCCTGCTCACGATCGAGGCGGTGCGGGACGCGGGCCTCCAGGTGGGGAGGGTCGTGCTCAACCCCTGGCCCGAGGCGCCATCACTGCTGGAGGTCTCCAACCGCGACACGATCGCCGAGCTCGGCTCGGTCCCGGTGGAGATGCTCTTCCACCTCGACCTGACCTCGCCCGAGCGCTGGCCTGCGCTCGGACTCAGCGAGCCCGAGCGCAGGCTGAGAGCCGCCTAGGCGGCACGTCCCTCGGTGAGCTCCTCGGTCGCCGCCACCATCGGGACCGCGGGGGCGGCCTCCTCGGCGGCGCCGAGTGAGTCAACCCGCTTCGCCCGAGCGTGCCGGACCAGCGTCAGGGAGACGACCAGTCCCGCGACCACCACGATCGCCGCCAGCAGCATCGCGCTGCTGAGGGCGTCGACGAAGGTCGCCCGCGCCTGCTCCGGCGCCGTCGCCAATGCCGCGGGGTTGAAACCGCTGCCGAGCTGTGACTGGAAGATCGCTCCGGTCGCGGCGACGCCCACGGACGCCCCGACCATGCGGGACATCTGCAGAACGCCCGAGGCGACCCCCGACTTCTGGACACTGACCGCGTTCATCGCGGCGGTGGACATCGGGGACATGACCAGGGCGATCCCGAACCCCATCAGGATGAACGGGATCAGCAGCCCGCCGTAGGTCGTGCTCGTGTCGATACCCGCGAACATGAACATCGAGACGGCGAGGACGGCCAGACCCGCGCTCATCGGAGTCGCGGGACCGAGGCGATCCGCGAGCCGCCCGGAGATCGGCGCGATGACCGCGATCACCATCGTCGTCGGCAGGAACCTCACCCCGGCCTCCAGCGCGCTGTAGCCGAGGATGTCCTGCATGTAGAGCGCCATGAAGAAGAAGGTGCCCATCATGGCGAAGGTGATGATGAATGCGATCAGGTTGGTACCGATGAACTGGGTGGTCCGAAAGAGGGCGAACTCGACCATCGGCGCAGCAACCCGCAGCTCGATCGCGACGAAGATCGCGAGCCCGATGGCGCCGCCGATCAGGAGGGCGAGGATCTGGGGGGAGCCCCAGCCCCAGCTGTTGCCCTCGATCAGGCCGAGGATGATCGCAGTCAGGGCCGCGGTCAGCGCGATCACGCCCGGGTAGTCCACGCGGCGGTCGACGGTCTCGTCACGAGACTCGGTGACGGCGAAGATGGTGGCGACCACGGCGCCGACGGCCACCGGCAGGTTGATGAAGAAGATCGCCCGCCAGCTCACGTACTCCGTCAGGAAACCGCCGATCACCGGGCCGATCGACAGGGCCAGGGCGGATACTCCCGCCCAGGTGCCGATCGCCTTGCCTCGCTCGGCGGCGGGGAAGGCGTGGGTGATGATCGAGAGGGTCGCGGGCATCATCAGGGCGGCGCCGATGCCCTGGACCGCGCGGCTCCCGATCAGCATCGCCGGGTCCTGGGCGAGGCCGGCCGTCGCCGAGGTGACCGCGAAGATGATCACGCCGGTGAGGAACATCAGCCGGCGGCCGAAGATGTCGCCGAGGCGCCCGCCGGTGGCGATCAGCACCGCAAAGGTCAGGGTGTAGCCGTTGATCACCCACTCCAGCGCCGAGAGCTGGGCACCGATCTCGCGCTGAATCGACGGCAGTGCCACGTTGACGACGGTGTTGTCGAGCATGACCATGAACAGCGCGAAGCACATGGCTCCGAGCGTCCACCACTTGCGGTTGTCGTCTGTGACCAGGTGTCGGTAGCGCGTCATCGGCGTGTCTTCCTCTCGTAGGTGCGGTAGATCTCGGCGATCTCGGGGCGCTCCAGGAGCGCATCGAGAGCCGCCTCAAGCTTTCGTCGCTCGTCGCTGCCGAGCGAGGCCGTGAAGTCCTCGAGCCCGGCGAGGCGAGCGGAGATGATCGTGTCGGCGAGCTCGCGTCCGCGCGACGTCAATGTCAGGCGGCGAACCCGCCGGTCGTCGGGATCCTCGACCCGCGTCGCGAGCTTCTTGCGGACCAGGCCATCCGCTGCGCGGCTGGCCGAGGCCGGAGAGATCCCGAGCTCCTCGGATAGGGCGGTGACGGTCCACGCGTCCTCATCGGGCGAGTCGAGCTCGACCAGGACCTTCATCTGGCTGAAGGTGAGGCCGCTCTCGTCGAGCACCCTGAAGACGTCGCCGCTGCCGCCGCTCATGCAGCTCAGGAAGAAGGCGCCGAGCTTGAGCGAGAGCTCGACGGTCGCCCCCCCGGGGCTGCCTGTCCTGTTGCGGGCTGCTGCTTCCATATACGAAAAGGTTACATGCTTGCAACCATTTCAGAACTGAAAGCTTGTGTGAGGTGCGTCACACGAGCGCGAGCGCCTGGAGGCGACTCGCCGCGAGTCCATCCGGCGGCGATCTTATGTTGGCCCGTGGCGAATGGAGAAGGCCGCCCGCCTCGATCACGATCACCTCTGGCACCCCTTCACGCAACAGCGCGACTGGGTGGCGGAGGAGCCGCTGATGATCGCGGCAGCCGAGGGGACGGACCTGATCGACACGGAGGGGGACCGCTACCTGGACGGGGTCTCCTCGCTGTGGTGCAACGTCCATGGCCACCGGCACCCGGAGATCGACGCGGCCGTTCGCGAGCAGCTCGATCGCGTCGCGCACTCCACGATGCTCGGCCTCTCACACCCAGGGGCCTCCGAGCTCGCGGCCCGCTTGATCGAGATCGCGCCCGCCGGCCTGAGCCGTGTGTTCTATTCCGACTCGGGCTCCACGGCGGTCGAGGTCGCGCTCAAGATGGCGTTCCAGTACTGGCGGGACCGTGGGGGCCAGCACGTCAGGAAGACCTCGTTCATCTGCCTCGAGGAGGCCTACCACGGGGACACCATCGGCTCGGTCTCCGTCGGCGGCATGTCGCTCTTCCACTCGACCTTCGAGCCGCTCCTCTTCGAAGCGCATCGCGCGAAGCCCGGTGACGTCGACGACATCGCTCGCCTGCTCGCCCTGCGCGAGGAGGAGGTCGCGGCCGTCGTGCTCGAGCCGCTCGTCCAGGGCGCAGCCGGGATGCTCACCCACCCGCCGGGGTACCTGCGCGCTGTCCGGCGCCTCTGCGACCGGCACGGGACGCTGCTGATCTGCGACGAGGTCGCCACGGGCTTCGGGCGGACCGGGACGATGTTCGCCTGCGAGCAGGAGGGCGTCTCCCCGGACCTGCTCTGCGTCGCCAAGGGGCTTACCGGGGGGTACATGCCGCTCGCCGCCACCCTCGCGACCGAGCGGATCTACGAGGCCTTCCTCGGCGCTCATTCCGACTTCAAGACCTTCTTCCATGGCCATACCTACACCGGCAATCCCCTCGCCTGCGCGGCGGCGATCGCCTCCCTCGACGTCTTCGAGCGCGAGCGCACCCTGGTTCGCTTGCAGCCGAAGATCAGGTTGCTCTCCGGCTGGCTTGCTCAGGTCGAGCGGATGCCCGAGGTCAAGGACGTCCGCCAGTGCGGCCTCATGGTCGGCATCGACCTCGGCGAGCATGATCCGGAGCTGCGGCTGGGTCATCAGGTGGTGCTCGAGGCGCGCCGCCGGGGCGTCATCGTCCGGCCGCTCGGCGACGTGATCGTCTTGATGCCGCCGCTCTCGATCTCCAAGCGGGACCTGAGGCGGCTGGTGGAGGTCGTCGGGCAATCGATCCGTGCGGCCTACCCGGTCGCCGAGCTCGATTCGGGGGCGAGGGGCCGCCTCGATGCGGCCCTCCTCGAAGCTGCATAAAACGGGTCGCGCCTCGCTTCGCTGCGACGCACCCTCGCCTATTCCTCGTAAGGCTCGAAGTCGGCCTTGCGGGCGCCGCAGACGGGGCAGAACCAGTCGTCGGGGATGTCCTCGAAAGCCGTCCCCGGGGGCACGCCGCCGTCGGGATCGCCCTCGTCCGGGTCGTAGATGAATCCGCAGGACGTGCAGATGTAGAGCTGCTTCGTCGTGGTCTCGGCTTCCATCGGGCGGCAATGTAACGAGTACGGTGCGATGAGGTGGAGGATCGGAGTCCACAGCCGTGAGCGAGCTGCCTGAAGCCGGCGGCGTCCCGCTGCGAGACGAGGGCGACCCGCCGGCCACCCCCCGCCCGGCGGCGACCGTGATCCTGCTGCGCCGGGGCGGGAAGCACGCCGAGCGGAGCCTGCAGGTCCTCCTCGTGCGCCGCAATCCGGCGGCGCGCTTCATGCCCGGCGTCTGGGTCTTCCCGGGCGGCTCGGTGGACGCCGCCGACGGCGACGGCGAGGAGGCCCCTCGCGCCGCCGCCGTCAGGGAGCTGGCGGAGGAAGCCGCCATCGAGGTCCCCGCGGACGAGCTGGTGGCCTACTCGCGCTGGATCACCCCCAGGGTCGTCCCGATCCGGTTCGACACACGCTTCTATCTGGCGCTGGCGCCCGCACACTCTCCCCCTCGCCCGGATGGCTCGGAGACCGTCGACGCCGGCTGGTTCGAGCCGCAGGTGGCACTGGACAGCCATCTCGCGGGAGATCTCCCTCTGGTCTTCCCGACCATCAAGCATCTCGAGTCACTTGTGGGGTACCCGAACGCGGCCGAGGCGCTCGAAGCGGCCCGGCGGCGCGAGGTCAAGCCCGTCGAGCCGAAGGTGGTCGGAGACGGCGATCAGCGGCGCATCGTCCTACCGGACGATCTTCCCTAGCGGCACTTGAGCCGACCCGGCCTCCTTAGAATCAGTCCCGATGACGAGCACGCTGCCAGAGGATGTTCGCGACGCCTTCCGGCGCTTCGTCACCTGCGAGTTCACGACCGTCGCCTCTAACAAGCAGCCGATCACCTGGCCGGTCACGCCGTACTACGAGCAGGGCGGCGCGACGATCGACGTGACGACGGGCCTCGGCTACCCGAAGAAGGCGGACGACGCGCGGGCGCATCCGAGCGTGTCGCTGCTCTTCTCGGACCCCACCGGCTCGGGCGTCGAGAGCGGCATCGCGGTGATGGTCCAAGGCACCGCAACCGTCGACGACGAGGACCTGAAGGCGAACGCCGCTCGCTACGTCCGCGAGTCGGGAGAGAAGCTGCCCGAAACCAAGAAGATGCACCCGCCGAAGCCGCTGAGACCGACGTTCAACTTCTACTACGCGCGGATGTACATCAAGGTCCGTCCCGAGCGGGTCTTCGTCTGGCCGGATGGCGACCTGACCGAACCGCCAACCGTCCACGACGCCCATCTCGAGGAGGTGCGCTCGGGCCACAGCGAGGAGCCGACCGAGGAGCACGGGACGCCCGCCGGCGGCACGCCGGCCTGGGACCAGCGGATGGAGTCCCTGAACGAGCACGAGACCGGCGTGCTCAGCTGGCTCGGGCCCGACGGCTTCCCGATCTCCGTCCGCGTCCCCTACACGGCCGATCAGTCGCGCCGCGAGATCCGGATCGGGGCCGAGGCCGCCGGGGTTCCGCTGATCGAGGGCCGGGCCTGCCTCACCGTCCACGCCCACGCACCCGACTTCACCTGGCAGCGCAACATGCAGGTCCGAGGCAACCTGGTCCGCTCAGCCGACGGCCTGATGCTGGTGCCGCGAAGGATCGTCGGCGGATTCGAGATTCCCAAGGGGATGGGCCGCTTTCGCGACTTCGTCAAGAAGGGCCCGCGGTTCTACCGGACCTATCGCAAACGCCTCAGGGAGCGGGCCTAGGTTCCGATTCTCGGCGGGAACGGCTCGAGGCCGGCGTTCCAGGGGCCGGGCTTGTAGATGTCGAGGTTGTTCTCCTCCATTTCCCGATGGAGCCGCTCGAAGATGCCGCCGCCGGACTTGAGCGCCTCCTTCAGCTCCTCCCTCGAGCGCTCACGCAGGCGCCAGTGGAAGAAGAGCTGCTGGTCCGTGATCCCGAAGTCCACTTCGGCCGGGATCCGCGTGATCCAGTCGATGAACGCCGGGCTGAACAGCTCGCGCAGCGCCACCGGGTCATGGTCCTGCGGAACGGTGGCGATGAACCGCTTGTTGAAGTCGATGCTCTCGAACTCCACCCGGCGGCGCGAGAAGCGGTCGACGGTGTCCCCCGCGGTGCGCTCGAGCGACTCGACGTCGAAGACGGGCACCACCGTCGCCAGATCCGGCATGTGCGACTTCACCAACACGGCGCCGGGGACTACCGCCTTGTTCATGAAGCCACCCTCCTCGTGCTCGTCGGCGTCGCACGAGGAGCCGAAGAAGTCGTCGCTGAGCTCGCCGGTGATCCGATTGGTGCCGCCGGGACAGAGTGCGACGGGTGCCCCGACCGGGTTGATGCCGCCGATCGGCTCGTAGCGAAGCCCACGCTCCGACGCCAAACCGGAGACGATCGCGGTCCATCCCTGCGCCTCCTCTTTCGCGCTCAATCGATCCTGACCAGATCGTCGCGACCCTGGGCCTCGAGCAGGGCCTTGTAGCGCGGAAAGGCCGGCTTGGTGAGGGGCACGAGCTTGAGAATCTTCGCGACCGGCCCGCTCGCCTTGATCTGACCGCGGGCCAGGGCGGTCGTCACGTTCACACGCCCGAGCCAGAAAAGGTGCGCCGTGTCGGCCTCCATGCTCATCACGACCTCTGGCTCCATCTCGGTATCGCCGAACTCGACGTCGGTCGGCTCGTCCTGCTTCAGCCGGACGGTGATCGTCGAGTCCGGCTCGCGATGCTGGTACTGGACGATCGTGTTCGCCTGGCGAAACTTGGGCGCGAGCTCCTCGTCCGCCGCGAGCTCGACGAACAGTTTGCCAATGGTGCCGTAGAGCTCCTGGGCGTCCTTGAAGTAGGCCAAATGCTCACCTCCCTTCTCTGGGAGGCCAATCCTATTGAGGCCCGGTGGCAGCTACGGGTCGCGGGTGACGACGGGCACCTTGCCGCCCCCGAAGATCGACGGGAAGTTCGGGGCGATCGTGCAGGCCGCGTAGGCGGAGGGCCCCGGCGGGTTGATCGGGAAGCCCGGGAAGTTCGAGCCGACCATCTGCGGCACGGTCGGGGTCTCCAGCGACGAGAAGGGGAACTGTCCGCTCTCCTCCTCGGGCGGGCTCGAGGGTGGGTCGTGCGTCACCTGCTGGCCGCCGAAGGTGTTGTTGCAGTCGTGGCTCGGGAAGATCTCGGCCTGGGTGGTCGGGTAGAAGCTGCCGATCGCGAAGGGCTGCAGGTAGCCGTTTCCGCGGTTCGCGGGCAGGCGGCTCGGGTAGATCGATAGCGACTCGGGCGTGAAGATCGTCATCTGCCGGGAGAGGTGGAGCGGCGCGTTCTGCCCGGACTGGAAGGGCAGGAAGTCCGCGGTCGAGGACGATGGATTGGAGAGGAAGTCGCCCACGACCGGGGCCTGATAGTCGAGCCAGCGCAGCAGTGGATTGAAGTTGGCGAGGAACGGATCGAGGCCGTCCATCACCGGGCGCAGCTCCCGGACGAAGCCCTGCAGCGAGGGGAGGCCCGTGTGCGATGCCTTGATCAGCGGGTCATAGTTCTTGAAGAGCTTCCGGGCGTACGGGGCGAGCCTGCGTACGTCGTGGAGGGTGGGGCTGAGGTCCCGCGCGACCGGCCTCAGATCATGGAATACCGGCCGAGCGTCCTCGGCAAACGGCTTCAGGCGATCGAGCGTCAGCCGAGCCTCGTTCTCGAATGTCGGGAAGATCTTGAAGGTGTCGGACAGGGCCTGGCTCTGCGATGCGAGCGCACCGAACGTCCGGTTCGCTCCGACGATCGCACCGCCGAGCGCCTGGTCGTGCTCGGTCAGAGCCGCGAAGACGTCACCCGTGTCGTGGACGAGTGTGCGCAGGGACTGCTCCTGCTGGCGCAGTGTGCCGAGCACGTTGCTGGCGTCCGAGGCGAACGGCCCGAGGTTCCCAAACGCGTCGTTCAGGTCGAGTCCCCGTCCGTTGACGGCAATGGCGGAGTTCTGCATCCACGACTGGAACGCCTCACGGGCCTGCTGGTCGAATCCCTGGAAGATCTCGTCGATCTGGGTCTGATTCTGGACCTGCGTCTGGGCGAGATGGCCGCCTTCGGGGATCGGCTGCGGTGCATCGCCCCCCGAGATCTGGCCGATGTCGATCGAGTTCGCCTGGGCTTGGACGTCCCCGCCTGCCTGGTCCGGCTGCACCTGGCTGCCGCTGGTGAGCTCCACGTAGGTCTCGCCGAGCAGCGTCTTAGAGCGAAGGATCGCCCGCGCGTCCGAGGAGATCGGGGCGTACTGCGGATCGATCTCGATGGTGGCCCGCGTCGTGTTGCAGGTCGAGGGGTCCGTCTGACACTCGCTGTCCGGCGCCAGGCCGATGTCCTTGACCTTGCCCACCGAGACGCCGCCGATGCGAACGTCCGCTTCCTTGGAGAGCGTGATCGCCTCGGGGAAGTCGGCGGTGAACCGATAGCTCTCGGGCTTGAAGGGCACCGGGCCGCCGAAGGTCACCCAGAGGAAGAGCAGCAGCGCGAAGCAGGACAGGGTGAATCCGACCGCCACCAGGATGCGCCCTATGGAGGGTGCCGACTTCTGCATCAGACGTCCTCTCCGCTCATCCGGGTCATGGCGGACACACCGTCCCCAGCAGCTGTCCGAATCCCGTGACCGCGGGGGCGAGCGGGCTCGAGGCCAGGATCGACTTCACCGTGTTGCAGGTCGCCACCAAGTAGACGTGCCGGTAGACGCCGTGGGCGTCCTGCGATGAGAACGTGCTGTTGCCCACGTGGCCAAGCCAGCCGAGCCAGTACAGGTATCCCTCGTCGCGGCCGGGCGTCCCGGCCGCCTCGGCCCCATTCGGGTTGTAGGCGGCCATGTTGAAGAGCTTGTTGAGCTTCTCGCCGACGTCCGTCAGCCGGGGGGTGGCCGCGACCAGGTTCTTCGCCGCGGGCCTCAGGTTCCGGACCGGCTGGCGGGCGCTCCGCACGAACGGCCGGATGTCGTTCCTGACCGGTGAGTACGTCGTCTGAGCGAGATCGGCGAGCGAGTCGTTGATCGGCTTCAGCTTGCGAGCGAAGGGGCGCAGGCTGGTGATCGCCGGGCCCAGCACCGTGGCCAGTTGGTCGGTCTTGGTCAGCGCCACGCGGGTCGTCCGCAGAGTCGGGCCCAGCAACGAGACCGTGCGCTCGACGTCCGGTGACTGGCTCGCGATCGCACCGAGTGCCTGGTTCGACGCCGAAACCAGCTGCTCGATGCCCTGGCCATCCTGGCCGACCGTGCCGAACAGGAGGTTCATGTTGTGGACCAGGCGGGCGAGATTCTCCTTGCGCTTGGCGACCTCGGTGTTGATCCGCGCCAGGCCCCGGTTGATCGGCCCGAGGCTGCCGAGCAGCTTGCCGAGGTCCTTGCCGCGCCCGCTCAGTCCCTGGCCCCCGCCGACGAGGAGCAATCGCAGGTACGCCCTGGTGTCGCCGTCGAGCGCCGCCAGGATCTGATCGACGTTCGTGTCGGGCGCCGTGTTCGCGACCGAGATGGTGTCGCCGTTCTGGAACTCGTCATCGTTCGAGTTCGGGTCGTAGTTGGTCCCCGGATCGAGCTCGAGGAACATGTCCTTGAGGCCCGTCTTCGGGCGCAGCAGGACCGTGGCGTCCTTGTAGACGGGCAGGTACTTGCGATCGATCGCCATCGTCACCATGGCGTGCCCGTTCTCGTAGTCCACGGAGGAGATGTCGCCGACGCGGACGCCGGCCACGCGGACCGTCTGGCCCTGACCCGGCGTGACGGCCTGTGCGGTGGACATCTCCGCCTTGAGCTCGAACGGCTTGGCCTCGAGCAACGGGATCCGCAGGCGCTGGTTCTGGACGATGACGTAGGTGGCGAACAGCCCGACGAACAGCAGGCCGAGGATGGCGATGAAATCGCGCAGATGGTCTCGGATCGCCTTGCGCATCACCGACCGCCCTTCTTCGTGGACGGGGCGGGAGCGCTCGGATGGATCCCGTTCGCCTGCTGGAACGCGGTCCAGTCCTTGCTCCAGGCGTCGTACTGCTGCAGTGCGGTCGACATCAGCTGCTTGGCCGCTGGAAGCGACCCGAGGGCCTTCAGCTTCCTGACCTCGGCGAACTGGGAGAGGATCGACGTGTAGCGATTGATCAGCGCCTGCTGGTCGGGCGGCGCGACGGTCGCGCTCCTGCCGCTCTCGTTGGTGGCCGGGGCGGGGCCGAGGTTGCTGTGCAGGTCGGGCGGATCCTGGGTCTCACACGGAACGTCGGGGCGGAACGGCGTCTTGGCCGACGACTGCTTTGCAGGCTCGGATCCGAGGAAGCTGAACGGTGAGACGCCGGTCAGCTGGCCCGGGAGGTCGGGGGTCGAGAAGGGGGCGATCGTGTTCGTGCCGCCGCCGCCGAGAACGCGGAACTCCTGGCCGTTCGCGTCCCCGGACCGGCTCTCGCCCGCGACGCCGCTGAAGCCGTAGGCCGTCTCCTGGTAGACCTTGGCCGCGGGCGGGTCGCTGTCGTTGTTCGGGATAGGCGTGTCGCTCCACGGGATGACGACGTTGTTGAAGCAGGAGGACAGAGCCCTCGCCTGCTCGAGGAAGGGCAGCGACGTGCTGCTCAGTGAGGCGAGATGCGGGATGGTCGGCCGCAGGTCGTTGACGAGTCCCCGGAGCTCGGGCTTGGAGACGACCTGGCGCAGCTGCCCGATCCATGGGTTCGCGTAATCGAGCGCCTTGTTCGCGGACCTGACGCCGGGCAGGGCCTCCCGCGCGAAGGCCCGCAGAGGCGGGAAGTCGCGGTTGAGCTTGAAGAGCGCCGGCCGGCCCACCGCGAGCGTCTGCGGGAGCTCGATGATCGCCTCCCGCAGTGAGGCCTGATTGGCGGCGAAGGCGCCGCTCACCGCGTTCAGGTTCCCGATCAGGCCCTGCAGGTCGGAGCTGTTCGCGTTGAGCTCGCGGGCGACGACGTCGAGGTTGGAGACGAAGCCGGCGAGGTCACCAGGCTGGGTTCCGAGCAGCGCCTGGTTCACCTGAGAGGTGTACTGGTAGGCCGCCGGAGAGGTCTTGAACGACTCCCGGAAGCCCTGGGCTCCGCCGTACTTGTCGAGGGCCCCGCCGAACTCCTTCAGGAAGATCTGGAGGTCCTGGCGCACCGGCGCGTCCAGCGAGGTGAGGACCTGGTCGAATTGGACGGACTGTGAAGTCTGGTTCTCCGGGACGACCGAGCCGCTGTGCAGCTCGGGCGCCCCCGGGCTGCCAGGGTGCAGGTCGACGAACAGGTTGCCCTCGAGGAAGAGGCGCGGCCGCAGTTGCAGCGTCGCGTCCTGTCGGATCGGGAGGGCGCCGTCCTTGATGTCCATCGTGACCACCGCGGCGTTCTCGCCCTGGCCGTTCGAGTCGACGACGTGCTGGACGCCGGTCACCTCGCCGACGTTCACGCCGGAGATCCGCACCGGGCTCTTCGCCCGTACGTTCTGCGCGTCGGCGAAGACCGCCTTGAGCTCGTAGCCGCCGCCGCTGATGAACGGAAGCGACTTCGTAAAAGCCAGGTAGAAGGCGAAGATCGTCAGCACGATCGCGATCAGGCCGATCTGAACGTTCGAGATCCGTCGGCTGTGATTCGGGTTCATCAACCGGCTCCCGGTCCGAAGATTCGGGTCCCGTCCTGCTCGAGGAAGAGATCGGTCTTGCCGAGCGGCGGCATGCCCGCGGCCTTGGCGACGTTCTGGACGCCGAACGTCGGGTTGTCCTTCGCCTGGCCGGGGATCAGCGCCTCACCGAGCGCGTAGCCCGTCTGGCCGGCCTGGCAGTTGGGCTGCCCATCGCTGACCGCCGGGCCATAAGGGTTGCCGTGCAGGACGGGGATGGCGTTGTTCTGGTAGCCCGGGAACATGCCGCCGTTCGGCGGGCCGTTCAGGGGCGAGAACTTGCCCGCGTTCGCGCCGGCGAGGAAGTTGCTCGAGAAGCGGCCGTCGCCCTGTCCGCCCGAGTAGTTGTCCATCGGGTTTCGCGGCAGAGCGCTGGGGCTCGTCGTGCCGGCGATCGACGGGGGGACGACGCGCTCCGCGTACCCGAACGGCGTGGGCAGCTCGAAGTGCGACGTCAGGTAGGTCACCCAGTAGTTCCAGTAGTTGCAGACCTCCTGGTAGGGCCCGATCTTCGCCCCGGCGTCCTGGGCGAGGTTGAAGGTGTCGCCGACCCTGTTGAGGCTGGTCAGCGTGGACGGATCGGCGACGAGGTTGTTGAGCTCCTCCATCACCCCCTGGAGGTCGCGGTTCATCGGCACGCTCCGGGGCAGCACCTTCTTGCCGAGCGAGACTGCCTCGTTCAGCACGGGCAGGGCAGCGCGCAGGTCTCGAACGCCGGGCTGAAGCAGGTGCGAGAAGTCCGCGAACTCAGCCAGGAACGGCTGCTGGACCGGCAGCGATCGCAGCCCAGCCTCCAGTGCGGGCGGTCCACCCGAGATCGTGTCCCGGAGCGCCTCCGGGTCGGAGGAGATCGCCCCGAAGGCGATGGCGCCGTTGGTGAACTGTTCGGCGTTGTCGACGGCCACCGGGGCGACGATGCGCGCGGCGTCGGCGAGCTCCGGGAAGAAGCGGGCCAGCTGGGTGGTGGGATCCGCCAGCGCCTTCGAGACGGGCCGCAGGTTCGCGAACAGCGGGTTGAGGGCGCCGATTGCCTCGTTCAGCGACGCTCCGCGGGCGGCGAAGGCGTCGCCGAATCCCTGCAGGACCCGGCGGCTATTCTCCCGCGTCGCGGTGTCGAAGGTGTTGTAGACGTCGTCGAACTCGACCTGCTGCTGTGACTGGGAGATCGGGATCGTCCCGCCGGCCGGAACGCCGCTGGCGCTGGTGCCACGGCTGATCTCGAGGTACTTGAGGCCGAACGACGACCGGTATCGGACCCGGACCGTCGAGTCCGCGGGAATCGGATCGGCGCTCTTGTCCAGCTTCAGGTTGAGCTTGGCGACCGTCGAGGCACTGGAGCCGTCCGCCGCCACACAGCCGCTGTTCGGCGGGGCCGCGACGGTGTCGATCGATTCCACGGCGCCGACCCGGTTGCCGCCGATGCGGACCTCGTTGTTAGGACCGAGCCTGGCGGCATCGCAGATCTCGGCCGAGACCTTGTAGGTGGGGACGAAGGGCAGGCCGTTGTTGGCGTTGTAGGCCAGGAAGACGGCCACGAGGATGATCAGGGTCGTGATCGCCCCGACCATCGTGGGCGACGCCGCCAGCAATCCGACTCTTCCGCGTCCGTTCATTGGCCGAGGAGAAAGTTGAGGAGGTCGGTGGCCGAGCCGCTGGGCGGCGCCGCGTTCGGGTTCAGACCCTGCGGCAGCTGCGGCAGCTGCGGGAGCTGCGGCAGCTGCGGGAGCAGGTCCTTCAGCTGCTGCTTGGCCTTGTCGGGGAGCTTGTTCGGGTCGACACCCGGCGGCAGGATCTTGTTGAGGTCCCTCTGGCCGCCCTGTGGGGCCGGCTGCTGTTGCTGCTGAGGCGGCGCCGGCGCCGTCGTCGCGGAGTGCAGGGAGGCGCTCGAGTGCGGTGCATCGGCGGGGTTGCAGATCGACGGCGCGAGTGAGCCCTGCGGGCAGACGCTCGGGTCGTAGCGGGACAGGTTGCCGAACAGGCCCGAGGGGTTGTTGCCGTAGTTGATCCCCGGCTGGCGGTCACCCAGGATCCCGGCGCACTCGGCGAAGTCCTTGGGGTCGCTGGTGAGATTGGTGTTTCCGCTGCTGCCCTGGAGGTCCGGCACCCGGGGCCCCGTCTGGTAGCCGCAGGGGTTGTTGGCGCCCGGTGCGCTCACCAGCGTGATGCCGAGCGCGTGCCCGAGCTCGTCGAACAGGTTCAGCGAGTTCGTCTGTACGTAGGCGTAGTTGAGGAGGCCCTCCATCCCGGAGTAGCCGGGATTGCCGCCGTTCGGATCGGGGCCGGGCTGCTGGCCGTTGGCCCACTTGCACTGGGCGGTCTGGTCGCCGTGCAGCGCCACCCCCATCTTCTGGTCGAGCGCCTGGACGCGGCGATCGGCCTCACCCGGCTGCTGGCGGAGGTCGAACCGGGTGCAGGAATCCTCCTCGACCGCGTTGGCGGGATTGTCGATGCTCTCCAGGAACTTCGCGACCTCGTTCGCGGCGGGATAGGCCTTCGTGCTCGACTGGTCGAGAGCCGCGATCTCGTCCTGCGCGTTCGCCAGGGCGACCTTGCCGACCCGTGCCGCGCCGCCCAGGGAGGTGAGCGACTGCTGGGCCCCGTTGTTGAAGGGCGGCAGGTTCTTCGCCAGCTTGTTGAGCCCAGGCGCCGCCGCATGTAGATCGGTCAGGAGCGGGGTCTGCGCATCCGCGAGGCGTCCGAGCTGGAACATCGTCGGCTGCAGCTGGCTGAGGAAGTCGTCCAGCAGGTGGAAGTTCTGGGTCAGGTCGTTCGAGCGCTCGGCCGAGATGGCTGCCGTCCGGCCCGCGTTGTCGATGAAGTGGACGACGTCCTCGCGCCGATTGGCGAGCTGGGCGAAGATCGCATCCGCATTCGAGTTGAGCTCGGCGATCGTGGTGTTCTGGTTGCCGAGGATGTTCAGGACCTGCTTGAGCTGCTGGAGCGCGGGGGCGCCGGCGCGAATGGCGGCATTCAGGTTCTCGGCGTTGCTGTCGAGCGCGGTTCCGAACTCGTTGATCAGGAGCTGCAGGCGATCGCGGAACGGCTCCCGCAGGGTGTTCTGGGCGAGGTCCGGCTGAACCGTCGTCTTGTTGCGAGCCGCCGGGATCGGTCCCTGGAGCGGCTGAGTCGAGGCCCCCGGCTGGCAGTCGAGGAAGTACTCGGCGATCAGCGACTGGGGCTCGGACGAGCAGCTCGCGTCGGCCTTGAACTCGGGGAAGCTCGGGTCCTCCTCCACCGTCACCATCGCCGTCTTCTGGGGCGTGATGTCGAGACCGGTGATGGTGCCCGCCTTAGCCCCCGCGACCCGGAGCTCGGAGCCGTTGACCAGCCCGAACGCGTTGAAGAGCTCGACCTGGTAGGTGCGGCTGTCGGAGGCGCCCGCGACCGTCACCAGCGTGACGGCCGTCGCCGCGATCAGGCCCAGTGTCACGAGCAGGCGCTTCATGGGCCCAGTGGGGTCTGGCTCGGATTGCAGTCGACGGTGCCGCCCTGAGTGAGCTGCTCCTCGTTCAGCCCACGCTCATTGGAGCCGGGGCAGCGCTGCAGGTACTTGATGCCCAGTCCGTTCGCCAGGTCGCCGCCGCTGAGGGCCTGACACGTGCCGCCGAGGATCCCGAGGATGTCGTTGCACGGGATTCCCGCCGAGGGAGGGCCGGCGCTGAACGTGTTGAGCGTGGTCGAGATGCGGCCGATCCCGCCGAAGGCGTCGGGGAAGCCCGAGTGCCCGAAGTCGTCGAACCAGCCGGTGAGCTCGGGCCCGTAGGCGCGCAGCGTCGAGATCTGGTCGAGGGAGTTCTTCAGCGAGTCGGCCGAGGCGGGCAGCGCGCCCGGCCGGGAGGCCCCGTTCCGGTCCACCGGCCCGACGCCGATCTGGGCGAGCGGGTCCTGCAGGCGGGTCAACTCGATCAGGTCGTTGGCCGCGCCGGGCGCCTTGATGATGCCGCTGAGGCCCTTGACGGTGGGAACCGAGTCACGGGCGAACCCGCGGAGACGCTTGGCGAACGGCTGCAGCTTCGGGGCAACCGGGCGGGTGGCGTCGATCAGCGGCTGGACGTCGTCGAGGGCGGCGCGGAGGTTGACGGCGGTTGTGTTGAACTGCCGCATGAAGTCGGGCAGCTGGCCGACAGCCGAGGCAAGGGACTGCTGCTGCTGGCCGATCGTGCCCAGCATCCCGTTCAGGTTGTTGACCAGCGACGAGATCTCCGGCGACTTCGCGTCGAGCGTCGAGGTGAGCCCGGCGGCGTCCACGACCAGGCCTTCCAGGTTGGCCTGGTCCGAGTTGAGCTCGCCGAAGACACGCCGCGAGGTGGAGAGGAACGGGTTGAGGTAGTAGAAGCCTCGGTTGGCCTTGGAGCCGACTCCCTGATAGGCCGTGGCGAAGCCGTGGATGACCTGCTTCAGGTGGTCGACCGTGGGCTTGTCGAGGGTGTTGAAGAGCTGGTCGAGATCGACCTCCGAGGTGGTGTCGGCCTGGCTGATCGTGCCGCCCGAGGAGATCGTCTTCCCGTCCGGAGTGCTGGGAAGGGCGAGGTCGACGTAGCGGTTGGCGATCCCCGACAGCGAGGCCGAGCGGATCGTGGCGTGAGTGCCGTCGGGCAGCGGCGTGTAGGCGGAGTCCGAGATCTCCATCTCGACCAGCGCCTGGCCGTCGTCCGAGAGGGAGATCCCCTTGATCGAGCCGACGGGCACGCCGGCGACGTTCACGTTGTTGCCCGTGACCAGCTGGGAGGCGTTCACGAACTGGGCGGTGACCGTGTAGCCGGAGCCGCCCCCGAGCACGAGCAGCACCACCACGATCGCAGCGATGACCAGCGCGAGCACCGCGGCGATGCGTCCGACAACGCTTGTCGTTGGCACTGGCTCCTCTACCTACCCGTAGCCCGTCAATCCGCTCGTGACGCGCCGGGGTACCCCGCCCAGGCACGCACGCTCCAGCGATTCTTCCATCGGCGCTTTGCAGGTGTCAAAGGGGAACCGTCGCCTCCCCGCGCCCGGAATGCCTGCTCCAGAGCCGTTTGTGCCGAGTCCCCCGTTGAGTTGACGTTAAGCGTGGGTCGCCTGGACTACGCTGGGCGCGTGAACGAAGCGGGGTCGCGCATCGACTACGACTGGGTCGTGATCGGCTCCGGTTTCGGCGGATCGGTGTCCGCCCTGCGCCTGGCGGAGAAGGGCTACCGGGTCGCGATCCTGGAATCCGGTCGCCGCTACCGCGACGAGGACTTCGCCGAGTCCACCTGGAACCTCCGCCGCTATTACTGGATGCCGAAGATCGGGCTGCGCGGGATCTTCCGGATGACGGTCTTCAAGGACGTCTTCATCGTGTCCGGATCCGGGGTCGGTGGTGGCAGCCTCGGCTACGCCAACACCCTCTACCGCGCCAGGCCCGCCTTCTTCCGCGACCCGCAGTGGAGGTCGCTCGGCGACTGGGAGTCGGCGCTCGAGCCCCACTACGAGACCGCCGAGCAGATGCTCGGCGTCGCCGACTATCCCCTGGAGGGGCCGGCGGATCTCCTGCTCAAGCAGTACGGCGAGGAGATCGGGGTCGGCGAGACCTACAAGCACACCAGGGTCGGGGCGTTCTTCGGCGAGCCGGGCAAGGAGGTGCCCGACCCGTACTTCGGCGGTGAGGGACCGGCTCGCTCGGGCTGCATCGGCTGCGGGAGCTGCATGGTCGGCTGCCGCTACAACGCCAAGAACACGCTGGTGAAGAACTACCTCTGGTTCGCGGAGCAGCTCGGAGTGGAGATCCTCGCCGAGCGGGAGGTGACGGACGTGACACCGGTCTCCGGCGGCGCAGCGGACGGCTCCGATGGCTACGAGGTGGCGAGCGAGCGCTCCGGCTCCTGGATCCGAAAGCAGCGCTCAACGCTCACCGCTCGGGGGGTCGTGCTGGCGGCCGGCGCCCTGGGCACCAACGAGCTGCTCGCCAACTGCCGCCACCGCGGCTCGCTGCCGCGCGTCTCACGACGACTCGGCGAGCTGGTTCGCACCAACAGTGAGTCCATCAACGCCGTCACGGCGCCGAGCGACGAGCGCGACTTCGCCAAGTCGGTCGCGATCAGCTCGAGCATCTACCCGGATCCGGACACGCACATCGAGGTGGTGACCTACGGCCGTCGCGCGGACTCGATGAGCTACCTCTTCACTCTGCTCACCGGACAGGGGTCGAAGCTCACCCGGCCGCTGCTCTGGCTCGGTCAGATCCTCCGGCATCCGCTTCGGTTCCTTCGCCTGCTCTGGCCGTTCCGCTGGTCGCGCCGGACGATGATCCTGCTCGTCATGCAGACGCTCGACAACGCAATCCGGCTGCGCCCGAAGCGGCGGCTGCTGGGCCGAGGGGTGAAGCTCCAAACCGAGCAGGATCCCGAGAAGCCGAACCCGACCTTCATCCCGGCCGCTGACCACATCGCGCGCTGGATGGCTGAGCGGACCGGCGGAGTCGCCCAGAGCGGCATCAACGAGGCGATCTTCAACATCCCGACGACGGCGCACATCCTCGGCGGCGCCGCGATCGGGTCCGACCCCGAGCACGGCGTCGTCGACGAACGCAACCGCGTCTTCGGCTACGAGAACCTGATGGTCTGCGACGGATCCGCCATCCCCGCGAATCCCGGGGTGAACCCCAGCCTGACGATCACGGCCATGGCCGAGCACGCGATGTCGCAGGTGCCGGCTAAGGAGGAGGAAGCGGCGCCCATCGCGCGGGTGGCGCCGTAGGTAGATGCGAGGGTGCTCCGAGGCGGAGCCGCGGAGCAACCCGTTTGATGGCGAAGCCGGGCCGTCGCCGCGGCCTCGCCTGCGGCGACAGGACCCGCGCGCCCGGCGCTGGGTCCCTTACCCGTTAACCGAACCGAAGTGCTCCGCGGCCTTCGCCCAGTTGACGACGTTCCACCAGGCGTCGATGTAGTCCGGGCGCTTGTTCTGGTACTTCAGGTAATACGCGTGCTCCCAGACATCGACGCCGAGGATCGGCGTATTGCCGTCGGACACCGGGCTGTTCTGGTTCGGGCTCGAGACGACCGCCAGGCCGGAGCCGTCGTGGATCAGCCACGCCCAGCCTGAACCGAACTGGTTGACGCCGGCGTTCTTGAACTCCTCCTGGAAGTCGGAGAAGGAGCCGAACTTGTCGTTGATGGCGGCGGCCAGATCGCCCTCGGGCTCGCCTCCACCGTCGGGGCTCATGATCTCCCAGAAGAAGCTGTGGTTGGAGTGCCCGCCGGCGTTGTTGCGGACGGCTGTCTCCTTGTCGCCAAGCTTGTCGAGGTTCTGAAGGACCTCGTTGACGTCCTTGTCCGCCCACTCGGTGCCCTCGAGGGCGGCGTTGGCCTTGTCCACATAGGCCTGGTGGTGCTTGTCGTGATGGACGCGCATCGTCTGCTCGTCGATGTGCGGCTCGAGCGCGTTGTAGTCGTAGGGAAGGTCCGGGACCTCGAAAGCCATCTGACCTCCTTCGTCGTGGGGAATGCTCGGACTTCTAATCTAACGATCGTGCACAGCGGCCCGCCCGGCGGAGGAACGTGGACCGGCGTCGCCGTGACCGTCGCGGGCATCCTGGTCGGCGTGGCGGTGGCCTTCGCGGTTCCGTCGCTGCGCGACGCCGTCGGCGACGCGATCCACGGCAACACCGCGCAGGTGCGTGAGGACCTCGCCGGCAGCGTCTCCGGTCCGTTGCTCGTCTTCTGGCTGGCGATGGTGCACGTGGTGGTCTGGTATCCGGCCGAGATCCTCGACGCGGCTGCGGGCTACGTGTTCGGCTTCGGCGTCGGGTTCCCGCTGGTGATGGGCTGCTGGATCGTGTCCGGCCTCGCCTCCTACGCCGTCGGACGCCACTTCGCCCGACCCCTCCTCTACCGGGTGGCGGGCGAGGAGCGCTTCCGGCGGGCCGAGGACCTGATCCACCGCGGTGGGGCCATCGCCCTGATCGGCGGCCGGCTGATCCCGATCGTGCCGTTCAGCCTGATGGGCTTCGTCTGCGGCGCCGCGCGCGTCCCCCTGGTCCGCTTCACCTGGACCACCGCGGTCGGCTACGCCCCGATCACGGCCTACTTCACGTACCTGGGGAGCAAGCTGGAAGGGTTCTCGGCCCAGGACCCGATTCTCTGGATCGGGGGAGTCGGTCTTCTCCTCTCCATGGTCCTCGTCCGCTATTTGATGCCGAGCGGGACGGGGAAGCCCGAGCAGGGGCCGAAGCCCGAGCCGCAGCCGGAGCCGGAGAAGAGCTAGGCCGGCAGGGGCGAGCCCCTCGCGAGCCTGCGCGCCACCTCTCGCAGGCGGGCGTCCTGCTCGCTGATCAGCCGATCGGCGGCTTGGTTCAGCTGCCTCAGGGCACGCGGCGAGGCGTCGTCCAGCGGCGTGCTCACCTCGAGCTTGGTCTGGAAGCGGAAGTAGCGAGGTCCGGCCCCTCGTGACGCCGGGTCGAAGGCCGCACGGCCGGGCTCGTGGTTGAGCAGGATCTCGGCCCAGTGGTCGGCCGCATCTGATTGGCCGTCGAGGAACGCCGCGATCAGAGCCGGATCCTGGCGCCGAGGCAGGATCCAGCCGATACCGGCCCCAACGGCGCACCTGTGACTGAGGGTGGCCGGTCTCGTGCTGGCCCGTTCCCAGCGAGACGAGCATCAGATCGCCGGCCACGAGATCGTGCGGCTCCTCATCGCGCCGCTTGAGCGCCTCGACCACCGCCGCGACGGAGGGGTTGGCGGCGAAGACGCCCCCGTCGACGAGCGCGCGGGCGCCGAGTCCGTGGGACGGGAAGTAGGTCGGCGCCGCGGACGTCGACAGCCCGACGTCCACCATGGCGACGTCGCGGTCGCCAGACTCCCTGGCGCGCCAGCGCTTGAAGAAGTGGGGTCCCGGCTCGCTCATGTCGTATGAGGTGACGATCAGCTCCCGCAGCGCGTCCCGGAGCCTCGCCTCGCCGAACCGCTCGCGGAGTGCCCGCTCGAGGCGTGCCTCGGAGTGCTTCGGAGCGATCCAGCCGCCGAGACTGAGCAGCTTGTGCAGCGTGTCGCCGAAGATCCGCGGGCCCTCGGTCAGGTAGAGCTCGACGAGGTCCGAGCCACTCAGGCGGGGCTTTGTCGGGTCGGCCGGATCAGGCACCGTCAGTCCCAGAGCGAGCAACCCGCCCGTCGAGGTTCCGGCGAACATGTGGAAGCAGTCGGCGAGTCGCCGCTGCGCCCCGGCTTCCGCGCTGACCAGCTCCTCCAGCCGCGCGAGGACCCGCGCCGCGATCAGGCCGCGGATGCCGCCGCCGTCGATCGAGAGCACGCGGAAGCGGTCGGAGGGCGTCGATTCCCCCCGGGCGGCCACGCGTGTCAGCCCTGGCCGCGGAACTTCGACAGCTCGGCTCGCGCCTGGCGCCGGACCAGCCGGTTCAGCGGTGGCAGCCCGAGCAGCAGCCCGGACGGCCCGAGTGCCTGGCGAGCCCAGGCCCAGAAGGGGAACGAGTCCCGGTGCTCCACGATGCGCCCATCCCGGAAGGCGAAGACGGCGCGCACGTCGTTGACCACCGGCCTGTCCGTGCGCGTGAACGTGTAGCGGGCGATCCAGCGCGCCGTGCCCGTGTCCCCGTCCGCCGAATGCTCGGCGAGCTCGACGCTGAGATCCTCGGCGCGACCGGTCAGCATTCGCCACATGTCACCCGCCTCGGCTCCACTCAGCTCACCGAAGGCCGGATCGCTGAAGTGGCCGTCCGGGTCGTACATTCGCGCCATCGCCTCGCCGTCGTGTCTGTCCAGCGCGGCGTAGAGATCGCGAATCAGCTGGGCGTTGTCCGCCACACGGCAACGCTACCCGCTGGCGCGCGCTCTCCGCCCGGCGCGTCCGCTCTATCCTTCAGCGCCTCGGGGCGTGGCGCAGCCTGGTAGCGCGCACCGTTCGGGTCGGTGAGGTCCCCGGTTCAAATCCGGGCGCCCCGATTTCCTCGGCCCTCAGCTCGGCGGCAGGACCCGGAACTTCCTGACCGCCGGAGTGGGGTCCGTTCCTCCGGATCCGATGCCCCTGACCTGCAGCTTGTGCTTGCCGGGCCGCAGCTTCGGCGTCTTGAAGGGAGACAGACAGGGCGAGAACCGGCCCTTGTCGAGCTTGCACTGGAACGTGGCTCCGGCCTCGTTGGAGGTGAACTTGAACTTCGGTCGCTTCTTGCGGGTCTTCTTCGGGCCCTTGGTGATCGTGGTCTCCGGCGGCGTCTGGGGCGTCTGGATCGAGAACGAGCGGGTTGCGACGGAGGAGTTCGTGGCCGCATCCCTACCCAGGACCCGGAAGGTGTAGAAGCCGTCGGCCAGCGGGCTCGCCGGCGTGTCGCTGTTGCCGGGACCGGAGCAGGCTCGGAAGCCGGCCGTGCCCGTGTCGATCGAGCACTGGAACGTGACCGGTCCCGACCGAGTCGGTGCCGCTGAAGGTGAACGTCGGCGACTGCTCGGTGGTGGCCCCGCTCGGCCCGCTGTCGACGCTGACAGAGGGAGGCGTGGCATCGACCTGGAAGCTCCGGGTCGCCTCGGTGGAGGTATTCCCGGCGGCGTCGGTCGCCCGCACGCGGAAGGTGTAGGAGCCGTCGGAGAGCGGGCTCGATTGCGTATTCGTGTCGCCGGGCCCTGAGCAGGTGCCGTAGTTCGCCGTGCCCATGTCGATCGAGCACTCGAAGCTGACCGGGCCAACCGCATCCGTGGCGGTGAAGGAGAAGGTGGGGGCTCGGTCGTTCGTCAGACCGCTGGGACCACCGGTGACGCTCGCGACCGGCGGGACGGAGTCCTCCACGTAGGTCTCGGACGCTGCGGCCGTTGACAGTGTCGAGGAGCAGTCGGAGACGTTGTTGGAGCCGTGGGTCGCGGTCGCGTAGTAGGTGGTGCTCGAGTTGTCGGGCACCGGGTCGACCGAGATCCCCGGAGCCGCGAAGTCACTGTCCGTGCCCTGCCCAACCTGGCTCGTGCAGTCGGCGTCCGTGTAGAGCGTCACCGTTGAGCCGGCATCGGCTGTGCCGAAGATCTTCGGGTTGTTCTCATTCGCGGGCGAGTCCGGGGTCGTCCCGTTGAGGCAGGGGATCGTGGGCCCGCTTCCAGCCGTGTCGACGGTGATCAGGCCCGTCGCCATCACGGACTGACCGTCCGGGTTGGTGATCGTCACGTCCACGGGGCCACTCGTCGCCGACCGCGTGTCCAGGTCCAAGCTCACGTGGGTGGGATCGGTGTAGGTCACGGCGTTCACCGCCACTCCTCCACGTGGCCGAGGCGCTGATGTGGCTCGGATATCCGGGACCACCGGGATCGAGACCGGGGTCGAAGAATCCGGACCCGTCGGTCGAGGTCCCCTCGACGTCCACGGCCGTGGAGCACTGACCCAGCGGGATCGTGCTCGGCGTCGCGGTATCGGGCGTGGCCGGCGGCGGGGCGAGCAGCTTGATCACCCGGACCGCCCAGGAGTTGTTCGCGTTCGCGTACTCCTGGAAGGTCCAGAAGGTCATGTCGTCGCTCGGGTCGACGACGGTCTGCGAGAAGTCGCCCCAGCGACGAGGCGTGCCGGAGCCGAGGTTGTAGACCCCGCCGGGTGCCTGGGTGAGCTGGAACGCATCCGTCTGCCCGGCCGGGTCGCTGAACAAGCGCCCCGAGGAGGCGATCCCCGCCTGATTGGTGGGTCCGGCAGTGCTCCCGTTGAGGGAGGCGTGCCCCTGGCCGTTCATCGCGATCGAGGGCATCCAGAACCACCTCGGATTGCTGGCCGCGGGATCGAAGAGCGTGCCCGACTGGACGAGGGATGGCGTGGCGTTGAGATTCCCGAGCTGATACCAGCGCGCCGCGGACCGATCGCCGCTCGGGCTCGCCGCCCCGGAGGAGTTGACCAGGATGTTGTGGGCAGTCCACAGCGTCGGCGTCCCGGTCGGGTCCAGGCCGATCCTGGCCTCGAACATGCGGTCATCCAGAGCGTCCAGCCCTCCGATCGTCCCCTGGGCCGGCACCGGGAACGGAGTGGGCGTGAACGTCGTGGGGACGGTCACCGTGTGCGCCGACATCGTCGGATTCCCACCCGGGTCATGGATCTCACGGATGTCGAGGCGGCTGAACAACGACGCATCGGGGCCGACCACATAGCCGGTGTCGATGCCCGGAACCATGTCCGTCGCCGGCTGCGGGGAGGCCGGACCCTGTCCGCCGGAGATCAGATTGCGGAACGCGGTGACCACGATCGGGCCGGCCCCCATCACCGACGACTTCCTGATCACATAGACGGTGGTCCCGGCGAATCCGGTTGTGGGAGGGGCGGCGAACTCGTTGACGCCGATGTAGATCGCGTTCTCGTCGACCCCTAGCTGCGGATAGTCGGCGAAGCGCGGGCTCGCCGACGGCGGCGGAGCGGCCTGGTTGAACGCGAAGAAGGTGAAATCGCTCGTGCTGGTGATCGTCGGCCCGTCGCTGACGGCCAGCATGATCCTGTTGTTCGAGTTCTCGGTGTTGATCCCGGAGACGATCCAGCGCTGGGAGAGACGGTCGTACTCCACCGCGGGGTCGGTCGGTTCGC
The DNA here is from genome assembly GCA_963804595.1 of uncultured Solirubrobacterales bacterium. Lineage (GTDB taxonomy): Bacteria > Actinomycetota > Thermoleophilia > Solirubrobacterales > 70-9 > DASUPK01. The sequence goes on along the minus strand of CAWDQZ010000021.1, from coordinate 6,771 downwards.
TGCCGTTGCGCACGGGCGCCCAGAACGTGGAGTCGCTGACGTTGAGGCCACCGAGGTTCCCCTGCTTGTCGAACACCTTGATGCGGCCGTTGACGAAGACGAGCACCTGACTGGGGCCCACGCCTCCCGTGGAATCCGGAGGGATGAAGCCCGATTCATTGCTCTGGACCCCGAGGAAGCTGGTCGAGGGGTCGACCGCCTGCCGCGGCCCGAGCGCCGCGCTGCCGACGCGCTGCAGGCGGGATCCCGCGGCCTCCTGCTTCGGCGGCACCTGCTCCTCACCGGGTGGCTCCGGCTTCTCGCGGATCTGGGCCTCCTCGGAGCCGTGCTCTCCGATTGCGCGGGCCCTCTCCGCCTCCGCCCCACCTTCCTCGCCCGTCGCCGGTTGCTCGCCTGAGGCCTCGCCCTCCTGGCGCGCGGCCTCCTCATTCGCGGCCTCGCGCGAGGCCTCCTCCGCGGCGAGCTCCCGGTCCCTCCGAGCCTCGATCTCCGGGTGCCCGTCCAGGTAGCCCTGCCGGGCGCTGATCGAGGCGACGCTGTGCGTGATGCCGGAGTCACCGGTGAAGGGGGTGCCCTTGACCAGCTCGGCCTCCTCTCCGCCACCGCCGCCGCTGGACGTCACCAGCACCACGATGAGAGCCGCCAGCGCGACAGCGAGGAGTCCCGCCAAGACTGCGCGCCGATTCATGCGGGGGCGAGTCTAGAGCGGCTCACGGCGCCTCATGGAGTCTGGACGGCTGGCAGGCTCCTCCGTCTCTGGAGGAGCCTGACCGAGAACGGCTCGCTGGCCGGATCGCCGCCCGCCGGTGAGAAGGTCAGTGTCGGAGTCAGGGTGACCTTCCCCGTCCTCTCCAGCTTGCGCTTCTGCCTCCCGACCGCGGCGACGTTGAACTGGGCCGTTCCGGCAACGGCGATGTTCTTGGTGGGTCGTTTCTTCAGTGATTTTCCGGAGATCGTCAGCAGGCCGGGATTGGAGACGTTCAGCAGCACGGTGGCGGTGCCGTGCTTGCGGTCGCGGGTGATCGAGTTGATGCCGAAGTCGTTCGAGGGCACGAGCACGGCCGAGAGGTTGAGTCGCACGTCGTTCTGCTGCCCGAACTGCCCGGACGAGCCATCGGAGAGGCTGCCGCCTCGGGTGAGGAGCCCGTCGCCGAACTGGGAGAAGGAGCAGGAGTTGAGGCCGCCGCTTTCGTTCAGGCCGATCATGTCGCCGGATCGAACCGAGATCTCGACAGGCACCGTGTTGACGCCCGCAGTGAGCTCGTGCCGCGGAGCATGTGCGATCACCTCGAAGATGTCCGGGTCGCTCGTCCTGCGAAAGACCTTGAAGACGTAAGACGCGCCCGCGCCGGACGACCGCGTCGACCAGGAGGTGATCGTCCCCGCCTGTCTGGCGATGTAGAGGTTCCCTCCGGTGACGCTGGGCTGCAGGTAGTCCGCCGTGGAGGTGCACTGAGGCGTGGGCGACGTCGGCGCGAGCTGCCCGAGCGTCACCGCAGCGCCGGCGGGCTGCGCCGCGCAGAGGCCCACGATCACCGCAAGCGCGACCGCGGCGGCGTTCAGCCACCGAGCATGGCGTCGGTTGGCTGTGTTCACGCGCCAGTCCATAGGCCTCCACGTGATTCGGACCCTCCCCCGTCTGGGGCCAGGTTAGAGGGTCCAATCGACCCTAAGCGAGGGAGGGAACGCGGAGCCTGGGATCGACCTTGGGCGAGATCCGGCGCAGCCGGGGGGCCGACTCTGCCTTCCGCTCGCCCTCCGCATCGCGCGGCGTCGTGATCTCGAAGAGGAGGCCGGAGGGCTCGCGGAAGTAGATGGAGCGGCAGTGGCCGCGGTCGATAACCGGGGTCGCCGCACAGCCCATCCCGATGACGCGTTGTCGCCATGCAGGAAGAAACCCGTCAGTGGCCCAGGCGATGTGGTGGACCGTGCCGGCGCCCAGCCGGCCTCGTCCGACAGGCGGCGGGTCGAAGGAGAACTCCGATCGCCGCGTGCCGGTTCCGACCGCGTAGCTGTCGGGGCCTGCGGCGCGGAACGCGAGCCTGCCGGCGAGGACGTCGGCGCTCGGCACCCTCTGCCGCCCGTATGCCCGAACTCCCGCGAGCCGCACGATCGCGTGCTCTTGCGGGATCGCGCTCGTGCCCGGCGCGAGAGCGGCGGTCTCGCGCACGTTCTCCACCTCGAGCTCGTGCTCGAGCCCCTCCGGATCCGCGAAGCGGAGGCTGCTTCCGCCCTCTCCCTCCAGGGGCCGGACGTCGATACCGGCCTCCGAGAGCCGCCTCGCCCAGTACTCGAGCGCGGCGGGCAGCGGTACCGTCCAGCGCAGCAGGTGCGTCATTCCATTGCCCGCGATGCCTCGACGGATCCCGGGCGCCTCGATGAAGGTCAGGACTCCATGGGGCCGGTCCCGCCGATGACCGAGGCGAATCAGGTGGGAGTCGGGCGCTTCGAAGTCGGGGTCGCGGCCGAGGAAGGCGAGCCCGAGGATCCCGGCGTAGAAATCCAGGCACCGCTGCCCGTCGGAGGTGATTCCGGTGATGTGGTCTATACCGTCGAGTCGCATCGTCTGAAAAAACCCTACTTGAGTTTCTAGACCAGTAAGGTACAGAAATGGCCGATTCGGGTCCACCCAACATCCTCTACGTCCATTCGCACGACACCGGGCGATATGTCCAGCCGTACGGCTACCAGGTGCCGACTCCCAACATCCAGCTGCTGGCCGACCAGGGGGTCCTCTTCCGGAAGGCGTTCTGCGCGGCGCCCACCTGCTCCGGGAGCCGGGCGTCGCTGCTGACCGGCCAGTACTGCCACAACAACGGCATGCTCGGCCTGGCGCATCGGGGTTGGTCGCTGAACGACTACGGCGAGCACCTGATCCACCCTCTGCGCGACGTGGGGTACCGCTCCGTCCTGATCGGTGAACAGCACATCTCGGAGGACCCGGCGGTGATCGGCTACGACGAGGTGATCGAGGTGGACAGCCACCACGCCCAGGACGTGGCGCCGATCACGGTCGAGGCGCTGCAGACGGCATCCGAGCCCTTCTTCCTCTCGGTCGGCTTCTTCGAGACGCACCGCCAGTTCCGGGCCCCCACCTCGGTGCGAGACACCCTCTACTCGCTCCCGCCCGCCAACCTTCCCGACACCGCCGCCACCCGCCGGGACATGGCGGCGTTCAAGGCGAGCGCCCGCTCGTTGGACCAGGGAATCGGCGCCGTGCTCAACGCCCTCCACGACTTCGGCCTGACCGAGCGCACGCTGATCGTCTGCACGACGGACCACGGGCTCGCCTTCCCAGGCGCAAAGGCGACTCTGTACGACCGCGGCACGGGCGTGATGCTCCTGATGCGGGGTCCCGGGGGGTTCGCCGGCGGCAAGGTGTACGACGCGATGGTGAGCCACCTCGATATCTACCCGACCCTGTGCGAGATCGCCGGCGCGGAGAAGCCGGCCTTTCTGCAGGGCTCCTCCCTGCTGCCACTGGTCCACGACGAGGTCGCACGGGTGCACGACGAGATCTTCACCGAGGTCACCTTCCACGCGGCCTACGAGCCGACTCGCGCCGTGCGGACGGAGCGCTGGAAGTACATCCGCCGCTTCGACGACAACCAGCATCCGGTCCTCGCCAACTGCGACGACAGCGCCAGCAAGGAAACGCTGGTCGCGGCCGGCTGGGCGGATCAGGTCGTGGGCACGGAACAGCTCTACGACCTGACGCTCGACCCGAACGAGATGCGCAACCTGGCCGAGGACCCGTCACATGCCCGCGTCCTCGAGCAGCTTCGGGGACACCTCGGCTCCTGGATGGAGGAGACGGAGGACCCTCTGCTCGAGGGCCCCGTCCCCGTCCCCCCGGGAGCCGTTGTCAACGATCCCTCGCAGACCTCACCGAACGACCCGCTTCACACCGGCAGCACGCTCTAGCGAGTCCGGGCGTACCGCCTGGAGTACGCTGGTTCGCGTCTCATGGGAGTGATCCGTCGCCTGCGATTGTCGTTCTGGCTGATCGCGCTGGGCGGCATCGTGCTGTACGCGTTCTTCGTCGTCGTGGCGAAGGTCTCACCCGGGCAGACGGCGGCTCTCGCGGCTGTCGTGTGCGCGCTCGCCGCGCTGTTCACGATCAGGAACGTACGGCTGGCTGCACAGCTCGCTGATCGCGGTGGCGATCCTCAGCTTCGTCGCTCGTTGAACCGGATTCGCGAGCGGCGCGGGTTCTAGCCCGCTCGCGCGCGGCGATCGCCGCCCTGATCCCGAGTTCGTCGCCCGCGTGGCCGTTACCGTCGCCGTTCCCGTTCCCGTTCGATGGCTCGTCGGCAGGCGGCGTGCCGACTGCAACCAGGCGGTCGAGGAGGGCGAAGGCCTCACGGCTTCCACCTCGCGCGAAGCAGGCGCGGGCGGCGTAGGCGCCGGCGCCCTCCTTCAGCCAGATCGACGGGAAGAACCCGACCGTCCAGGCGATCCGCACCCGCATGCGTAGCCGGCTGGCGACCCGCCGGAGAGGGCCCCGATCGAGATTCGCGCCTCCATAGCTCAGACAGATATCCCGCCGGTTCCGGCTGATCCTGCGGTGGCCACCGGTACCGACGACGAGGGAGGCGTACGGCTCGAGACGCTGACGATCGGCGTACCCAACGGCGTCGTTCCAGCTCCGTAGGAAGGAGCCGATCACCTGGCAGACGCAATCAGGGCGATCGGAGAACGGCTCGCCGCCGATCATCGAAGCGAGCTCCACGACGCAGACACCATGGTCCGGGGACCGGTGCCTTCCCGGTTCCAGGCGCACTGAAGAGGCCGAGCTCACCCTCCTCTGATTGCTCGCTCTCATTCCGGTACCTGCAGGAAGAATACCCGCGGTCCTCAGGCGAGTCGAGCGCGAAGCCGCACGAGCGGTCGGCCAGCGCCCGGCGCGCTCAGCCCACCTTGGCGATCGCGGCCTGCACATCCGCGAGGGAGGGAGACTCGATCAGCTGCTCGGTCCCGTTCGGCCCTCCGACCACGACTGCCGGCTCCACCGGGAGCCGTCGCTCTGCGGACAGCTGCTCGTCGGCATCGAGCGTGTCCTGGATGTCGGAGTCCTTCATGTCTTGCTGCCACTGCTCGACGTTGAAGTTCACGACCCCGACGCCCCGAGCGATGGCGTCAAGGAAGTCCTGGTCGGCCCCGCGCTTCTCCGCCTCGTCCTGGTTGTAGAAGAACAGCTGAATGAACTGCCACTCGTAATCCTGCTTGGCGGCGGCAACCGCCCCATAGGCCCCGAGGAAGAACCCGGATTCGCTCATCGGGAAGTTGTGGTAGACGAGCTGGACGTCGCCGCTTCGAACCGGTCCCTGGATCAGCGGCACGATCACGTCCCTGTTCCAATCGGAGCACTGATCACACGACAGGTCGTTGAACACCTGGACCGTTACCGGCGCGTCCGACGATCCGAGGCGGGCACCGTCCTGCGGGATCCCCCCGACCAGGCTCTGAATCTCCTCGGCGCCCGTGATCCTCACCTCGCCCTTCTCGCCCCCGCTGCCGACGGAGAGGCTGACGATCGCGAAGCCCAGCAGGCCGACGCAGACCGCCAGCACGAGCAGCCCGATGAGGCGTGGGCGCCTGCGCGGTTGATCGCTGTTCACGGGGCTGGGCATGGTAGATGGGTCCGGTCAAGCGCCGGGATCCGGGGAATAGGCTGGGGCAGTGGCCGACCGGGACGAGATCCTGAGCTTCTCCGACGACCTGCTCGACAGCGGGTCGTTCGACGATTACGGGCCCAACGGCCTCCAGGTCCCGGGCAGGGCCGAGGTCGGCAAGGTCGCCACGGGAGTCAGCGCGAACCTCGAGACGATTCAGCGGGCCATCGACGCGGGCGCCCAGCTGGTTCTCACCCACCATGGTCTTCTCTGGGGGGACGAGCTCTCACCCCTTTCCGTGCCGATGGCCGCCCGCCTGCGGGCGCTGCTCTGCTCGGACACCTCGCTCGCGGCGTACCACCTCCCTCTGGATGCTCACCCCGAGATCGGCAACAACGCGCTGCTCCGCGACGCGCTCGACCTCGACGCGGACGAGCGTCCCTTCGGACGGGCGAAGGGGTCGGCGGTCGGTCTCATCGGGCGAGCGAGCGAGCCGATCGGCCTCGATGAGCTGCGTCGCAGGCTGTCGGCTGCGGTCGGCCGTGAACCCCTGGTCTTCGACGCCGGCCCCGACCGGATCTCGACCATCGGGATCGTGACCGGCGCGGGGGGCTTCGCGGTGCACGAGGCGGGGCCCCTCGGTCTCGACGCGCTCGTCACCGGAGAGCCGAGCGAGCCCGTGATGGCTGAGGCGCGCGAGTACGGCATCCACTTCCTGGCCGGCGGTCACTACGCGACCGAGATCTTCGGCATCCGCAGGCTCGGCGAGCTCGTCGCCGAGCGCTTCTCGATCGAGCACGAGTTCATCGACGTGCCCAATCCGATCTAGCGGTCACTAGGCCCGCCGTCGCCCAAGTCTTTCTGGGGCGCTGCCCAACGATCGGCAGTTCCGGGCCCTCGCACGCCACCGGCTCGGGCACCTGTTCCGACGCTGATCGACCAGTCCAACTACAACCGTCGGCTGCGCGACCTGGCGCCTCAGATCGGGCGCTGCATCAACTATCCGGCCTTCGTCTCGCCGAGCCTCTGCGGCAACCTGCGCCTGCTCGACTCGACGCCCGTGCCGTGCGGCCAGTCGTGCGAGACCGTCAAGCAGTCGGCGCTCGCCGGCCACGCCGGCTATGGGCGCTGCCCTTCGCGCAACCAACCTCCTCAG
>CAWDQZ010000020.1:0-152717 GCA_963804595.1 uncultured Solirubrobacterales bacterium | reverse complement strand
CCTCGTGGTCGAGATCGGGTGGCATGGCGCGCTCGATCGCCTCGAGGCAGGCGAGCAGGAACTCACGTCCGTTCGTGTTGACCACGCAGTAGGAGAGCAGCACGGCGAGAATGCTCGCCCATGCGCGTCCAGATCGTCGATCCGGCTGCCTACACGCCCCCGTACGGCCACGCCCTCGCCCGGGCGCTCACCCGTCAGGGCGCCGACGTCGAGCTCGTCACCTCGCACTTCTCCTACGGCCCGGTGCCGATCGGCGATGGCTATGCCGTGAACGAGTTCTTCTACCGGCGCTCCTCGCGAGACGACGTTGGGCCCCGGCGTCGCCGCTTGCTTCGCGCGGCCGAGCACGTCCCGGACATGCTCCGCCACCGCCGCGCGGCGGAGGGCGCCGACCTCGTCCATTACATGTGGCTTCCGATTCCCGCGTTGGACCGCCACCTACTGCCGTCGAAGCGCCCCCGCGTCTACACGATGCACTGGCGGCTGCCCGGGACCGGCACCCGCATCGCACGGACGCTGAGGCGCCTGCTGGCGGAGATGGATGCCGTGGTGGTGCACAGCGAGCACGGGGCCCGCCGGCTGGAGGCGGACTTCGGGGTGCCGCCCGAGAGGCTCCGCGTGATCCCGCACGGGGCCTTCGACTATCTGACGCGCCAGGAGAAAGAGGTGCCGCTGCCGGCCGAGCTGCGCGAGGTCACCGGGCCGGTGATCCTGGCCTTCGGGCTGGTCCGCCCGTACAAGGGGACCGACGTCCTGCTGGAGGCCTTCCAGGGGGTCGAGGGGGCGGAGCTCTGGGTGGTCGGGATGCCCCGGATGCCGATGGAGGAGCTGCGCGAGCTGGCGCGCCGGGCGTCCGGGACCGTGCGGTTCGTGGACCGCTTCGTGACCGACCCCGAGATCCCGGCGTTCATGCGGCGGGCGGACGTGGTCGTGCTGCCCTACCGGAACATCGAGCAGTCGGGCGTTCTCTACACCGGGCTAGCGTTCGGCCGGCCGCTGGTGCTCAGCGCCGTCGGCGGATTCCCGGAGATCGCCGAGCGGGGAGCGGCGCGGCTCGTCCCTCCCGGAGACCCAGACGCCCTCGCTGCGACGCTCAACGATCTGCTCGCCGATCGCGCCGCGCGGGATGAGCTCGCCGACGCGGCGACGGCGGCGGCCGCAACGACCTACTCGTGGGAGCGGATCGGGGAGCAGACGATGGCGCTGTACCGCGATCTGCTCGGACCGCGGGGATGACCGCGCTCAGCCGATAATCCCCCGCTGTGGTGCTCGAAATCGTCTTCTGGGTGGCCGTCGGCCTGATCGTCTACGCCCATCTGGGCTATCCGCTTCTGCTGCGCGTCCTGGTTGCGTTGTTCGGCGAGCCTGATGCGGGGGCGCGCGATAGCGCGACGCGCGAGATGGCGAAGCCGAATGACGTCATCCCCCGCGTCAGCCTGATCATCCCGGCGCGCGACGAGGAGGAGGTCATCGAGCGGAAGATCGCCAACGCGCGCGCTCTTGACTACCCGGCGGAGCTGCTCGAGGTGATCGTGGCCTCGGACGGCTCGTCGGACCGGACCGTGGAGCTGGCCCGCTCGGCGGGCGCCGATCAGGTGCTCGACCTGCCGCGGGGCGGCAAGGTCGCCGCGCTCAACCAAGCCGTTCAGGACGCGACGGGGGAGATGCTCGCGTTCTCGGACGCCAACAGCCACTGGCGGCCGGATGCGCTGCGCCTCCTGGTCGACCGGTTCGCGGACGGGCGCGTTGGCTATGCCTGCGGACAGGTTCGGTTCGAGGGCGGCGAGGGCGGCAACCAGGAGGGCCTCTACTGGCGCTACGAGATGTCGGTGCGGTCGCTGGAGACCCGGCTGGCGGGGATCACCGCCGGAAATGGAGGGATCTACGCCGTCCGCCGCGAGGCCTACATCGAGCTCGACCCGAGCCGCGGGCAGGACATCGGGTTCCCCTTCGAGCTCACGAAGCGCGGCTGGCGCGCGGTCTACGAGCCGGCGGCAGTCGCCGAGGAGAAGATGGCCCCGACGGTCGAGGGCGAGTTCCGCCGCAAGCGGCGCATGATGTGGGGGCTCTGGGACGTGATGCTCAAGTGGGGCATGCTCGACCCACGCGGGTACGGGCCGGCCTACGCGCTCGAGATCTACTCCCACCGGCTGCTGCGCTACCTCACCCCCTGGCTCCATCTGATCGCGCTGGCGGTCAACATCCCCCTCCTCTCCCACGGCTGGGTCTACGTCGTGACGATGGCGCTGCAGCTCGGCCTGCTCGCCGCCGCGGCCCTCGGGCGATTCCTCCCCCTCCTGCCCTTCCGGATCGCCTACTACTACGTGACCGTGACCGCGTCGATCGCAGTCGGACTCTGGGACCGGATCCGCGCCGGTGCCGTGCCGATCGGATGGGAGAAGGTGGAGGGAACGCGGTGACCGAGACCGACGGCGCCGTGCCGAGCGCCGCCCAGCAGCGCCTGAACGTCCCGGAGCCGCCAGTCCGGCCACGCAAGGGACTACCCAGGGCGGCCGACCTGGCGATCGCCGCGCTCGGGCTCGTCCTGGTCTCACCGGTTCTGCTCGCGGCCGCGGCCGCGATCAAGCTGGAGTCCCGCGGGCCGGTCTTCTACCGCCAGCGGCGCGTCGGCCGGGACGGCCGGATCTTCGAGCTCTTCAAGCTCCGCACCATGCACCAGGGAGCGGATCCGGTGGGCGTCGGCACTGCGGTCACCGCCGATGATCCGCGCGTCACGCGAGTCGGCAACTTTCTGCGTCGCTACTCGCTCGACGAGCTCCCCAACCTGATCAACGTGCTGCGCGGCGAGATGCGGATCGTGGGGCCGCGTGCGACCCTCCCCGCCCAGGTCGAGCTGTACACGCCGCGCCAGCTCCGCCGCCTCGACCTGCGGCCGGGGGTGACCGGCTGGGCGCAGATCCACGGCCGAGCGGGGATCCCGTGGGAGGAGCGCATCGAGCTCGACGTCTGGTATGTCGAGCACCGCTCGCTCTGGCTGGATCTGAGGATCCTGGCGAGGACACCCGCCGCCCTGCTGGGCGGCCCGGGGAACGTCGCGCCTGATCCCTACGCTGGCTCGCCCCCCGATTCCCCGTTGCGCCAGGCGGCCGAACGCGAGCGGACCAGGCAGCGCTGATGGCGCGCGGGATCTCGCTGCGGGACTTCCGGCCGGAGGACGCCGCAGCCGTCCATCGCTGGTTCAACTCGCCCGCCGCCACCGCGAACCTGCTCGAGCATCGGGAGAGCGGGTTCACGGAGGATGATGCGAGGCGCTGGGTGGAACGGGCGATCGAGCAGTCGCGGGATCCTGCGTCAGAGGACCGCAAATGGGCGGTCGAGGTCGAGGGGATCGACGGCGCCGTCGGCTTCACCGCCCTCTACGGGCTCCGCCGCCAGACCGCTCCGGAGCTGGGCGCGATCATGGGCGACGACCGGGTGCGCGGCAGGGGGGTGGGCCGCGAGGCGGAGCGGCTCACCAACCTGAAGGCCTTCGAGGAGTTCGGAGCCCACAAGGTCTACGGCCGGATCCCGGCGGCAAACGAGGCCGCGAAGAAGGCCGTGATCTACAACGGCTGGAAGCAGGAGGGGGTCATGCGTAGACACGTCCGCCATGGTGACGAGCTGATCGACGTGGAGGTCTGGGGCGGCTTCCTGGAGGATCTGCCCGAGCCGCCCGAGGAGTGACCGGGTGAAGGCGCGCCTGATCGAGGACGAGGGGGCGGCGGCGTCCGACGCCGAGCAGTTCTTCCGCTCCCCTACCTTCCTCGAGGCAGAGGCCGCCACCCACACGCTGGTGGTCGAGGGGGATCGTGAGTTGCGTCTGCCGCTGATCGTCCGCCAGATCGAGGGAACCGAGGCGCTCGACGCGATCTCGCCGTACGGCTACCCCGGCGCGGACCGCTCGCCCGACGATCCGCCGGATCCGGCCTCGATCGACTGGTCGGCCACGGGCCTGGTCAGCATCTTCGTCCGGGACCGCATCGGCGATCGGCCGTGCTTCGCGGGCGGGACGGTGCGGTCGCACGTCCACCTCGCAGACGGCGAGAGCGGTGTCCGCAAGCGCCTGCGCGAGCAGATCCGCCGCAACGAGAGACGCGGTTGGGCGATGCGGCTGGTCCCCGGTCGCGAGGTCGAGATGGGTCAGCTCCGCGACTTCGACCGTGCCTACGCGGAGACGATGACCCGCACGGGCGCCGCGCAGCGCTACCTCTACCCGACCAGCTACTTCGCGCGGCTGCTGCTCAGCGAGCGGAGCTGGCTGATCCTCGCCGAGCGAGAGGGCGAGCCGCTGGCCAGCGCAATCGCGGGCGCGAGCGACGGCTACCTGCACTACTACCTGGGCGGCACTGCGGATGAGGCACTCGCCGACTCGCCGATGAAGAACCTCTTCTGGGCGATGATCGGACACGGGCAGAAGCTCGGCCTGCCGGTCAACCTCGGAGGCGGCGTGACGCCTGGGGACTCGCTCGACGACTTCAAGAGAGGCTTCGCCGGCGCCGAAGCGGCCTGGCACACCCACGAGGTGATCTGCGACCCGGCCGCATATGGGGAGCTCTCGGCGGCTACCGGCGAGGCGCCCGAGGACTTCTTCCCCGCCTATCGAGCGACCTGATCGCGGATGCCCGGGATGCGAGGCTATGGCAGGTCGATCGGGATGGCCTGCTCGGGCCCGTTGCCGCGATAGGTGTCGCGGAAGTTCCGGATCACGTCCAGGACGGTCTCGTTGTAGTTCGGGCAGACGGCCATGTTGGTCCAGGCGGTGACCGCGACGTCGTACGGCATGTCCGGGTCGCGATAGAGCAGCATCCCGTTCGGGTCAGCGTCGAAGACGCCCTTGAGCGCGAGCTGCTGGGCCTCGGGGAGGCTCGGCTTGTAGTGGATCTCGATCCGCCCGTGCTCCATCGCGTGTACCTCGTTGCGAATGTTGGTCGGCTTGCTCGTGTCGTTCGTGATCGGCGTGGTGTACGCGCCGTCGTCGATCGGGACCGGGTTGTGGTTGCCAGAGGTCGGAGGCACGGTCCTGTACGTGACCGGAGTCGAGTTGGGCACGTGGGTGTTGCCCTCGTCCGCCAGGTTCAGCCGGAGCTCGCAGCCGGCCTTCTGGGCCGAGATCTGGAGGTCGGCGAACTGGATCGTGGGCGGCGGGGTGCCCTCGCGGCAGTCGGGCTCGAGGCCCCGGAAGGTCCCGCCCGAGTTCTTGATGTGGGCGTTCACACACGTGTTCGTCTCGGCGCTGCTGTTCCCTCCGCTCGTGATCACGACCACGAGCCCGGCGATCACCGCCAGGGCGAGCACGCCGGCGGCGGCGTAGCCGAGGATCAGGCGCCACCGGCCGGACGAGGCGGCGGCACGCTCGGCGGCGAGCCGCTGGGCGCGCAGACGTTCCTTCTCTTCCTTGCGACTGGCCATCAGGGAGCGAAGAGGCTAGCGGTTGAGATTCAAGCTTCGCTATGTCCGGCGGCGGTACGCGGGGCCGCCGAAGAGGACGGTGCGGCCGCGCCCGTGCCCGAGGAATCGGTCGTCGGCTGCTCCTGCCAGACGTCGTCCAGGAATCGGGCGAGCTCCCCATCGAGCCGCTTCGGGCTGATCCGCCATTCGAAGATCGAGTTTGCCTCGATCAGCCTGGCGTTGGGCATCTCCTCGGCCAGCATGCCGGCGTCCGAGAAGGGGTGAAGAGGGTCGGCGTGATGACCGATGACCAGCGCCGGCTGCTCCATCTGGACGCGGAACTGACGGTGGGGCGCCGAGGAGCCCAGGAAGAGGCCCTCGAGGATCGCCTCGGAGGGGGCGGGATCCTGCCTGATCCAGTCGAGCCCGATGTCGAGCAGGGGGTTGCTCCGCGGGATCCTCCTGGCGCTGGCTGCGACCAGCTTCAGGACCGGCTCGCCGAACCGCAGCGTGACCATCATCGGGGTGAAGATCACCGCGGCGGCCAGTAGCGCGTCGTCCAGGACCGGCATCTCGACCATCATCGCCTTCACCCGCTTCGGCTCCAGGTAGGCGAGCTCGAGCGAGACGTTGGCGCCCAGCGAGGTGCCGCCGATCACGGCGTCGCTGAGATCGAGATGGTCGAGTAGGCCCTCGACCTGCCGCGCGAAGAAGGTCATGGAGTACTGCGACATGTCCGCCGGCCGGTCCGAGCGCCCGTGGCCGAGCAGATCGATCGTGATGACGCGGTTGCCGCGCTCCGCCATGGCGGGACCGAGCCGGTCGAACATCCGGCGGTTCATCAGCAGGCCGTGGATCAGGACCAGCGGCCGCTCGCCGTCGCCGTACTCGTCGTAGGAGATGCGGAAGCCGTTGTGGTCGAACTCGGCCATCTGATCAACGAGTCTAGGCGTGCCTCAGGTCGTTCGAACCGTCGCCGGTTCCTCGAAAGGTCCCGTGTTCCACGGCTTTGCCGCCTGGAGCGCCGCGAGGATCGCCCGCGTTGCCGGCCAGCGGTTGAGCGCGTAGAAGTGGATTCCGGGCGCCCCGGCGCGCAGAAGCTCCGCGCACTGCTGCGCGGCGTAGGCGACTCCGATCCCGAACTCCGCCTGTTCGTTGCCGTCTGCCGCCTCCATGGCCTCCGAGAGGGGGTCGGGAATCCTCGCCTGGCAGAGGTCGGCGATTCGCGCGATCTGCTGGTAGCGGGTCATCGGCATGATCCCCGGGATGATCGGCACCTCGATGCCGGCCGCCCGCGCCGCGGGAACGAAGTCGAAGTAGGACCGGTTGTCGTAGAAGAGCTGCGTGATCAGGAAGCTCGCACCGTTGTCGACCTTGGTCTTCAGGTAGGCGATGTCGGCGTCCATGCTGGCGGCCTCTGGGTGGACCTCGGGGAAGCAGGCACCTCCAATCGCGATCCCCGAATGCCTCTCGCTGATCAGGGCCGTGAGGTCGGCGGCGCTGGCGAGCCCACCGTCGGGCTGGTCGAAGTCGCTCTGACCGCGAGGCGGGTCGCCGCGCAACGCCAGGATGTTCTCGATTCCGGCAGCGGCGATCTCATCGACGATCTCGCGCAGGTTCTCCCTGGTCTCGCCCACGCAGCTCAGGTGCGCCATCGCCTCGACTCCGTGTTGGTCGCGGATCTCGCGGGTGATCTCCACGGTCCCCTCGCGCGTCGCGCCGCCGGCTCCGTAGGTGACCGAGAAGAAGCTCGGCCCGAGCTTGCGAAGCACGTCGACGGTCTCGAACAGCATCTCGCGCCCCTCCTCTGTCTTGGGAGGGAAGAACTCGACCGAGAAGACCGGCCGTGAGGAGGCGAGGATTTCGTCGATTCTCATCCAGGCAAGGGTATTGACCGCTGAATCCGGCCGAGCCAGCGGGCGTTCACGCCGTTTCGACCTCGGAACGCACCGGGGCCGGGCTCACGGCCCGGCCCCGGATGCTCTGAACGGCGTTTGCGTCTAGGCGGGAATTTCCTCTTCCTGGTGCGCCTGCAGCACCGCTTCGCCCTCCTCGCCGGTGCGGATGCGAATCGCCTCCTCAACCGGCAGGACGAAGATCTTCCCGTCCCCGACGTCGCCCGTCCGGGCGTGCCTCAGGATCGTCTCGACGACGAGGCCCTTGTCCTTGTCCTCGACCACGACCTCCACCTTGAGCTTCGGTCGCACGTTGACGGTCAGACTCGAGCCGCGATAGGTCTCGACGACGCCCTTCTGGCGCCCGGACCCCTTCACCTCGCCGATCGACAGGGAGGGGAATCCCTTGTCGAGCAGCTCGGTCCGGATCGGCTCGAACGCCTCGTGACGGATGAATGCCTCGATCTTCTTCATGTTCACCTCCTCACTTGGCGTTGGCGTCCGCGGTCATCGCCGTGGTACCGAGAGCCGGCTGGCCAACGGGCAGGGGCCCGCTCGCCGCACCCGGGTACTCGGGCTGTGGGATGAACTGCTCGGGGTAGCCGTACATGCCGTGCTCGGAGAGGTCCAGCCCGGCGTCCTCTTCCTCTGGCGTCACGCGGAGACCGATCGTGTGCTTGATCGCGAAGAACACGATGTAGGACACCACGAACACCGAGACGAACGCAACGGCGATTCCGAGGGCCTGAACGCCCAGCTGGTGGAAGCTGCCGCTGTACCAGAGCCCCGGATCCCCGACGCCGTTGAGCTCCGCGAGCCGCGGGGAGGTGAAGATCCCGCAGCACAGCGTGCCCACGATGCCGGCGAGGCCGTGCGCGGAGAGCGCGCCGACCGGATCGTCGAGGTACTTGTCGATGGTCAGGACGCCGAACACTACGACGACTCCCGCGATCGCACCGATGATCGGTGCGGCCCAGAACTCGACATAGCCGGAGGGGGCGGTGATCGCGACGAGTCCCGCGATCGCGCCGTTGCCGGCCATGCCGATGTCGATGGTCTTCCGCATCAGGTACATCGTGCTCACCGCGGTGATCACGCCCGCGGCAGCCGCCAGGTTGGTGACCAGCGCGACCTCCGCGAACCGATTGCCCAGCGCGGCCAGCGTCGAACCGGGATTGAAGCCGAACCAGCCGAGCCACAGGATCAGTATGCCGAGCCCCACGAGCGGCATCGAGTGCCCCGGGATCGCCCGCGGCTTGCCGTCAGGTCCGTACTTCCCGCGACGCGCACCGAGCAGCAACAGGGCGGCGAGGGCACCGGTCGCGCCGATCAGATGGACGACCGTCGATCCGGCGAAGTCCTGCATGCCGAGATTGGCCTGCAGCCAGCCACCGCCGAAGATCCAGTGGCTGATGATCGGATAGATCAGCGCGCTGAAGATGATCGCGTAGATCACGTAGGCGGCGAACTTGATCCGCTCCAGCGTCGTGCCCCAGATGATCGCCAGGGAGACGGCGCAGAAGACGAACTGGAAGAACAGCAGTGCCGCCGGGCTGATGTTGACGACGCCCAGCAGGGGAATCTGCGACGCCGCCTGCGCGGGATCTCCGCTCACGTTGAGGAAGAACCCGTGCGTGCCGGCGATCGCGCCGGCGCCGCCGAAGGCGAGCGCGAATCCGACCGCCCAGTAGGCGATGGAGGCGATCGAGTAGTTGACCAGGATCTTGGCGACCCCGGCCCCTGCGTTCTTCATGCGGGAGAACCCGATTTCGAGCAGAGCGAACCCAGCCTGCATGAACATCACCAGGACGCCGGCGACGACGACCCACAGCGTGTTCAGCGATGAGATCGTGTCGTTGAGCGTGGGGTCCTGGGCGAACGCCGCGGTGGGCAGCGCGAGCACCAATACCCCTGCAAGGGCCAGGGCCCAGAGGAACTTTCGACTCATTTCCCTTCCTTTCCATGCCCGCCGAGGCAGCCTGCGGCGGTCGCGGTTTGCGTCGGCTGCCACCGTATGAGCGCCCTCGCGGCCGATCTTTGGACGGCTGTCGGAAAACGGGCTGTCCGTTTTCACCGGACGGTCGAAATGCCTGCAAACCACCCATCGGAGACGTACGAGCTCAATCGCCATTCCCGCCTCAATAGCCTGCGGGTGTGAGCCGAGAGCGGACACTGGGCGAGAATGAGTTGAATCGCGCCCTGTTGGCGCGGCAGCTGCTGCTCGAGCGGAGCAGCGCACCTATCCCGAAGGTCCTGGAGCGGATGGGCACGCTGCAGGCTCAGTACGCGCCCTCGATGTACATCGGGCTCTGGAGCAGGATGGAGACTTTTGAGCGGGCGCAGCTCGATCGGGCTCTGGAGCGCGGGGGCGTCGCCCAGGGCACGCTGATGCGCGCGACCATCCATCTGGTCTCGAGGGCGGACTACTGGCCGATCGCGATCGGAATCAGGAGATCACGCCGCGAGGCGTGGGTCGACGGCCGGGCGAAGCGGGGCTACAGCGCCAAGCAGGCGTCCTCCGCCGCCCGGAGGCTGAGTGCGCGCCTCGGCGACGGGATGATGAGCCGCAAGGAGATCCACGAGCTGCTCGGCTCGGACAGCGTGATCACCAACGGAGTGAACATGTGGATCGACCTGGTCAGGGCGCCTCCCTCCGGAACCTGGGATCGGCGTCGGGCGGACCTCTACGCCGCGGCGGAGCATTGGCTCGGCCCGCCGCCCCCCAAGTTGGACGAGGAGGACGGCATCGAGCTGCTCGTCAAGCGCTATCTGGGCGGCTTCGGGCCCTCGTCGCTCGACGAGATCGCCAACTGGGCCGGCCTGCCGCCGAAACGGGTGGCTCCGGTGCTCGACAGGGTCAAACTGCGGCAGTTCCAGGCCGAGGACGGCGCCCCGCTGGTGGACCTGCCGCGAGCGCCGCTGCCGGACCCCGAGACTCCGGCCCCGGTGCGCTTCCTGCCGACCTGGGACGCGAGCCTCCTCGTCCACGCCCGCCGGACGGGCATCCTGGCCGAGGAGCACCGGCCCAAGGTCTTCAACGCCAGGACTCCCCAGTCTGTGCCGACCTTCATGGTCGACGGGCGGGTGGCCGGCACGTGGAACTATGAGAAGGGAAAGGTCAGGACGACGCCGTTCGGCAAGCTCGACGCGGCCGCCAAGCGCGAGCTGCGCGAGGAGGCCGACTCGCTGGCCGAGCTGCACGCCTGACCGAGGCAGGGCCGCTCAACGGAGAGTGATTTAGTTCGTTGCTGATGCACCGACGCGTGACCGGATGTCTGGCCCTCGGCGCGCTGATCGCGTCGCTCGCCCTCGTGGCGAGCGCGCCCGCGGTGCCCACAGGGAGCGAGATCAAGCCGGCTCATCTGGCCAACGCCTGCTTCGCCCTCCGCTCCTCCTCTACGGGGAGGTTCGTCGGCATCAGTGGGGACGGCTATCGAGCCGACCAGCGCAGCAAGTCGAGCGCCGCGTCGTTCTTCTGGAAGCCGGTGACGCTCGGGAGCTTCCTGCCTCAGGATCCGGGTGGCAGGTTGCTTGGCGTAACCGCGAGCGGCTCGGTCGGACGCGCCGAGACTCCGGGCCCGGCGACCCGGTGGTCCGTCGCGTTCCTCTCGAAGGGGAGGGTGACGCTCTTCTCGGCTTCCGCTGGTCGTCACTTGGGCATCGCCCGCTCCGGAGACCTGGCCCTCCTGTCTCCCCGAGCCCATGGACGCGGGGCCGTCGCGCCGTTCGTCCTCAGCCGTACGCGAGGCTGCGACCCTTTCCCCGAGGCCGATGTGGGCGCGACCGGCAGGCCGTTCCGCGGGACCGATCGCAAGGGGAACGTTGTGGGCTTCGCCGACATGCACCTGCACATCACGGCGAACCAGCGCGCGGGCGGCGCGGTCATCTATGGCGAGCCGTTCGATCCGTACGGAATCACCGAGGCGCTCGGTCATGACGCCGAGGTGCATGGACCCGACGGGAGCGACGACGTCACCGGCAATCTGCTCCGCACCGGCCTCCCCTTCGGCACGCACGACACGCACGGCTGGCCGACCTTCGCCGGCTGGCCGGTCCACGACACCATCACCCACCAGCAGACCTACTACGTTTGGCTGAAGCGGGCCTGGATGGCGGGCGAGCGGCTCGTGGTCGCCCAGACGGTCGAGGACCAGCCGATCTGCGAGATCGAGCCGGTAAAGGTCCATTCCTGCGACGAGACCGAGGCGGTGCGCCAGCAGATCCAGACGCTTCGTGCCCTGCAGGGCTACGTCGACGCCCAGGCCGGCGGCAAGGGCAAGGGCTGGTTCCGGCTCGTCTACAACCCACGCCAGGCGCGGACGGCGATCGAGAAGGGCCGCCTGGCCGTTTTGATCGGGATCGAGTCCTCCAACCTCTTCGACTGCAGCGAGCAGATGGGCCAGCCCGAGTGCACGCGGCGGGACGTCGACCGCGGCATTCGCAGCGCCCGCCGGCTCGGTGTGCGCAGCGTGTTCCCCATGCACTGGACGGACAACGCCTTCGGCGGGTCGGCGCTCGAAGGGGGAGCCAAGGGGACCTTCATCAACATCCTCGAGGCGTTCCAGACCGGGCACTATTTCCGCACGGGCCCGTGCCCGGAGCCCGGGCAGGGCGAGGAGCTCAGCACGCTCAGCCCGCTCGAGCTGAACGTGCTCGCCTCCTTCTTCCCCGCCGCGGCGCCGCTGGCGCAGGCCGGGATGCCGACCTATCCGCCCGGGACCCAGTGCAACGCGAACGGGTTGACGCCGCTCGGGAAGTACCTGATCAAGCGGCTGATGGCCAACCACATGCTGATCGAGATGGACCACATGGGGGAGTGGGCCCGCGAGGCCGTGCTCCGGATCGCCAAGCGACGCCGCTATCCGCTCGTGTCGGGTCATACGGGCACGGGCGGCGCGTGGACCGCCGGGCAGCTCAGGCTCCTCTATCGACTGGGCGGCATGGCCTCCGCCACCCCCGACACGGCACCGAACCTCGCGGCGAAGATCGAGGCCCTGAAGCAGGACCGGGCGAAACGACGCTACTTCGGCGTCGGCCTGGGCACCGACACCGGCGGCTTCTCGGACCTTCCGGGTCCGCGACAGGACGCGGCTCAGACGCCGCTGGCCTACCCCTTCCGCTCGTTCCACGGCAAGGTCGTGTTCCAGCGTGAGCGGACCGGCAGCCGGACCTTCGATCTCAACACCGACGGCGTGGCGCACTACGGCCTGATCCCGGACCTGCTCGCCGACATGCAGCAGCACGGCGGCACCCCGGCCCTGCGCTCCCTCTTCCGCTCGGCCGAGGCCTATCTGCGGATGTGGGAGCTCGCCTACGCTCGCTAGCCGTGCGGGTCGGCCTCGGAATCGTGCTGGCGGTCCTCTGCCTCGCCCCGGTCGCCTGCGGCGGGTCCGACGGGCAGCCGCCCTCCGGCCCTCTGGCCGACACCCTGGCCCAGATCGGCGGTGGCGGCGAGCACGGATCGCTCGGGATCGGTTGGACCGAGCCACGACTGGCCAGGCTGGCCGGACTCGACCCGGAGTTGATGGCGCGCGCGCTCGGCCCGAACGCGCAGAGCGTGGTCGAGGCGGCTCCGGCGCTGCGCCGCCGTTTCGGTCTCGATCCGCTCGCTGCCCGCAGGCTCGTCTCGGTCGGAGGCTCATACGCCTTCGGGCTGCGCATGGATGGAGTCGGCGCCACCGGGCTGCAGTCCGCGCTCGCCCGCGTCGGCCACGGCAAGCCGGGAAACGGTGCCGTTCTCGTGGACGTGGGCGGCTATGCGCAGGTTCCCGATCCGCTGCTCAGCTCGGGGGTGCTCGGCCTCGGCGCGCGCGACGCGTTCGGTCCCGATTTCGCCGTCCTCGCGATCTCCGAGAACTCCCGTGCCTCGCTTCTCGGCCGCAACGGGCGACTCATAGATCAGCCGATCTACCGCGCGGCGGCCGACTGCCTCGGCGATGTCGTCGCGGCCCGGATGATCCCGGACAAGCTGCTGCTCTCGGTCGAGACCGGCATCGAGCTCGTCGCGGTCGGCCTCGATCGCGATCGCGAGGTCCTCTGCGTGCTCGGTGGCACGGCGGAGAGGGCGCGCCGGGCCGAGGCCGGTCTGAGGGCGTCGCTGGCTCCGGGCGCCCGCGATCCCCGCAGCCGCGAGTCGATGTCCCGCCTCGTCAAGGACGTGCAAGTCGAACGCAGCTCCTACGACGGCGTCCAGGTCGTCCAGGTGGAGCTCCGCCCCGTGGGTGAGCCCGGCTTCCTCTTCGGGACTATCGGTCGAGGCAGCCTGGTCCAGCTGATCAACGGGACATAGGGAGCGTGCCGAGCCAGCCGGCCACGGCCCCGCCGACCGCCTCGGTGTCAGCCTTCAAACCGTGATCGCCCCGGACCTTGACGACCTTCCGTTTGGGCCCCTCGGGCGGCATCCCGAAGCGGTCGCTCTCGCCCTGCACGACGAGGACGGGGACGTCGACCGCCTCGAGCTCCGGCAGACGGCTCTGCGGCGGCCGCTCTCCGCGTCGGGGTGGCAGCAGCGGGAAGGCGAGGCATAGGACCGCCCGGGCTTGCGTCCGATCGAGCGTTCGGCAGGCCACGCGCGCCCCGAGCGAGCGACCGCCGACGACCAGGGGCAGGCCCCCGAGCTCGCGGTCGCGCAGGTGCTCGATGACCGCTACCCACGCCTCGTCGAGTCTCTTCGCCGGCGCGGGCGAGCGCCTGCCCGCCACGCGGTAAGGCTGCTCGACGAGCGCCACGCTGAAGCCGGCCGCGACTGCCGCGTCCCTCGCCGCCACCAGATCGCGCGCCTCCACGCCGCCGCCCGCTCCGTGGCCCAGAACGACCGCGCCGTCGGCCCCTCCGGCCGAGGTCAGGTGAGCGCGCGCCGGACCGGAGGGTGTATCGATCTCGATGGGCAATGGAGCTAGCCGGACTCGAACCGGCGACCTCCTGGGTGCGATCTCGGAGCCAGGTTGCTCGCCGGTGTCCCTCGGGCACGGTCGGAGGTGGTCAGGGGATGCAAGGTGATCTCAGTTTCGCTCACTTTGTTACCACGGCTGTTACCACGCCAGGGCCAAGCCCGGCGTCCCCGGCTGCCCGCCTCCCAGTGGTGGGTCAGGGTGCTGCTTTGCATGGAAAGCAGCGCTTTCCTGGCGCTCCCCGCCCCACCCGTCGCGCGAACGTCCCGGAATCCTCCATATGGGGGTCACCCACGGACGTTCGGTGCCGGCCGGCATCGCGAACGTCCGGCAATCGCCCGTATAGGGAATAACCCGGGACGTTCGCAGCGGTGGGTGCTTTGGACGAGAAGCGGCGGTTCGCTTTGCATGGAAAGCGACACTCCGTCGCGAGATACTGGGCGGGCGATGTCGGAGGAGAACGTCGAGATCGTCCGGCGCAGCTTCGAGATCTGGAAGAGCCGCGACCTGTCGGATGTGTCTGACCTGACCCACCCCGCCTTCGTTCTTGATCTGTCGCGAAATATCTTCAACCCAGACCTCTACCGCGGCACCGATGGCATCCGGCTCTTCTTCGAACGAGTGGATGAAATGTGGGATGAGCTGGAGGTCAATGCGGAGGAGATCATCGACGGCGACGACCGAGTCGTCGTATCCAGCCGGCTTAAAGGAGTCGGCCGTGACGGAGTCGAGGCAAACATGTTGGTGTTCCAGGTCTGGGAGTTCCGGGAGGGAAAGGTGGTGCGGCTGACTGGGGGCTTTCGCGAGCGAGGCGAGGCACTCAAGGCCGCAGGGCTTTCGGAGTAGGCGATGTCGCAAGAGAACGTCGAGCTGGTGCGCCGGACGACCGACTTGTTCAACGCGAGGGAGATCGAGCAGGCACTGGACGGAGTCCACGACGACTTCGTGATGGACTGGTCGAACTCGATCGGTCCGTTGAAAGGCATCTACCGAGGACGCCAGGGGGCGCTGAAGCTCTGGAGCTCCTTCCTCGACGCGTGGGACGCCGTTCAGTGGACACCCGAGGAGATCACCGACGTGGACGACACGCGGGTGGTTGTCGTGAACCACGTCCGGATGCGCGGTCGGGGCAGCGGCGTAGACGTGGAAGCCACCGGCGTTCAGCTGTGGACGATCAAGGCCGGCAAGGTGCAGCGAATCAAGCTTTTCCAATCGAAAGCCGAGGCCCTCGAAGCCGCCGGGCTTGAGGAATAGGCGATGTCCGTGGTAGCTGTCCCTGATTATCGACGTGCGTGAGGCCGGGATCTGAATCCATATCGCATGATCAACTCAACGCACTGTTCCCGGTCCAGGCTGAGCTCACCAGTCGCAGACCCATCGCACAGAAAGTTCGGTGCTCCCGACCCGTTCTCAACGAACCAGATCGAGTTCTCGTCACTCGACGGTTCGTAGTAGGCGAGCAGGTACAGGTTGGTCTCTGGACTCGGCGCTTCTGTGAGCGCGGCGCGGCACCTGAACAGCGGTGGGCCGATCGGTACGCAATTGACCTCAGCAGGATGGAGGCCCCGTGGAGGCACACCGTCGCGTTTCAGTCGCTCGGTCACGTACGCCGCGTGCAGCCGAGGATTTGCAGCGAACTCGGCTAGCAACTGGTGCGGAGGCGGTTGCTCCGAGCGACGTACCTCGTTCACTGACAGCGGCCGATTCCGGCCGGTGTCACCTGTTCCGGAGCCATCAGACAGGAACAGAACCAGGGCTGCCCCGACAGCTATGCCAAGAACGATCGCGCCACCTATCTGAACCCGCGGGCTCCGATCACTCATCCAGCACCTCCCGTGAGGGGAATCGAACGCTGCCCTCGGGTTAGTGCTCGTAGTACGCCGCCGCTCCTCGTCAAAGCACCTACTCCGACCGCCCGGCGGCGTCGAGGGCGTCGTCGCGATTGGCAAAGAACTGCACGCGGATGACCTTGCCATCCGGATCTCCACAGCTGATCCAGCCGATCGCTGGACGACCAGCATCGATGATCAGGAGCTCCGGAGTCCCCGTCCACGCCGTGCGACGTCTCGCCTGGTCCGAGTCCCCGGTACGCCACTCGATCGCCGGGTCATATGCGGCGAACACAGTTGCGAAGTCTCCGCGCTGATGGGCCTCCACGATTCTCCGCACGACCTGGACGTTCTCCTCCGACATTGGAGGCCAGTATCTCCTGACGGAGTGCCGCTTTCCATGCAAACCGCTGCTTCTCGTCCAAAGCAGCGGTCCCGACCGGGTAGCGGGCTGCTCGTGGACCCCTGCGTAGTGCCGTTCGTCGTACCGCATTCTGGCGTTGACACGCGCCGATCCATCGAATAGACCACGACTACGTCAACACGAGGCAAGGAGGCAAACATGCAGCGTACGATCGCGCGAGGGGCCTCGTTCTTGTGCGCCGTCGCCCTATTGGCGGCGGCTGCGACTCCGGCTGCGGCGGCGGGACCACCGCCGGGCCAGGGATTGGTCTCGTTCGGGACTTGGACCTGCGACGGCCTCGGGCCAGTCGAGCTGGTCGGACCGCGCGGTGACAAGGCCGCTTCGGGCTACACGGCTAACGGTGAGCACCTCATTTCGTTCTCGCTCGACGTCCACGGCACCTTCGAAGGCGAATCCGTCGACTTCTCGAAGACCTACGGACAGAAGTCGGCGCTGACGCCGTTTACGTGCACCCAGCGCTTCGTGGACGTGGACACGGACATCACGAGCACACTGGTCGTCGGTCTCGCTCCTCCGCAGTAGCTCGGCGCCGCCGGGCTGATGGCCCGAAACGCAGAAACCCCAGGGCTAGCAGGGGTTCCTGATATGGAGCTAGCCGGACTCGAACCGGCGACCTCCTGGGTGCGATCCAGGCGCTCTCCCAACTGAGCTATAGCCCCGCGTGAAGGGGAAATCTGTACAACCGGTGACGTGCATCTGGTGACAACCGGCAGTGGGGTCAAGGATACGCTGTCGCGAGGGTGAGCTTCGGACGGCGCCTGGCGCTCTTCTTGGTTCTGATCGCGGTCGTGCCTACGCTGGCACTGATCGCAATTCTGCTGTTCGTCAGCGAGGATTCGCAGCGGGGCAAGGCGGACGCGCGGCTCGCCGGCGGGCTGCGAACCGCGACCGCCATCTACCGGACGCGCACCGCCGAGGCGGCCTCCACCGCGCAGGACCTGGCCAAGTCCCCGGATCTCGCAGCCGCCCTGCGGACGCAGGACCGCGCCGACGAGCAGCTCTTCACTCAGCGGGCCATCGGGCAGTCGGCGGCCGAGCGCGTCCTGCTCTACGACGATGCCGGCAACCAGATCGCGGCGGCGGGGCCACCCGACTCCGTCGCCTTTGCCCGTGTCGGCCTCACTGAGGGCGGCCAGCCGGTGGGCAGCCTTCTCGTCTCGGATACGACCGCGAGCGGCTACGCGAACGAGGTCAAGTCGCTGACGGACACGGACGTCGTGGTCAGCCGCAGCGGGCAGCCGCTGGGCTCGACCGTGCAGCCGCCCTCGAAGACGCTGCAGCCGGACCAGACGGCCGACCTCAACGTCGGCGGCAAGGAGTACCGGGGGCACATGGTCACCCTCAACCCCGCCGATCAGGAGGACCTGCTGCTGCTCGGCCCGCCGAAGGGCGGAGGTGTGCTCGGCGTGGGCAAGGGGACGCTGGCGGTGATGATCTGGTTCCTGGTCGCTGCCGCAATCCTGGCCTGGGGACTGGCGCGCACGTTGACCCGGCGGCACGAGCGGATCGCGCAGGAGGCCATGACGGACCCGCTGACCGGGTTGTGGAACCGCCGCCAAATGGCCGAGACTCTCGACCGCGAGGTCTCCCGCGCAATCCGGTTCGGGCACGAGATCTCGCTGATCATCCTTGATGTCGACGACTTCAAGCGGATCAACGACCGGCTCGGCCACCTTCAGGGCGATCTCGTGCTCGAGAACGTCGCCGACCTGGTCAAGGACGCCACCCGCGATATCGACGTCGCGGCGCGCTACGGCGGGGATGAGCTCGCGCTGATCCTGGTCGAGACCGAGAGCGAGGGCGCAACGATCCTGGCCGAGCGCCTGCGTGAGCGGGTCCGCGATACCGAGGTGCCGGTGCGTGACGGCGGAACGATGGGCGTCACGATCAGCGTCGGGGTCGCGACCATCCCGGACTCCGCGGACGATCTGGAATCGCTCGTCGACGGCGCCGATCGTGCCCTGCTGCGTGCGAAGGGAGCCGGCAAGAACCAGATCCGCACCGCGCCGGCGAGCAGACGCTCCGTGCACGGCGGGCGCTTGCCACGCCGCCCGGAGGGGCGCCCGGCGACTGAGATCTAGAAACGGGGGACCCGCGCCTGACAACCGCCGGAAAATGGTCGGTCGGATGCAGGGTCTTACGGGGTGTCCAGCTATCACATGACTGCCGCAGCGCCTAAGCTGTGACCCTTCGAGGC
Source organism: uncultured Solirubrobacterales bacterium (assembly GCA_963804595.1). Lineage (GTDB taxonomy): Bacteria > Actinomycetota > Thermoleophilia > Solirubrobacterales > 70-9 > DASUPK01. Next base: position 134,094 of record CAWDQZ010000020.1, on the reverse strand, counting down.
CGGGCGAAACCCGTGCATCATGGGCATTCTCGACGACGCCATCCGCGAACACCTCGATCTAAAGCGCAAGCACGGAGCCCGCGAAACGGAGCTCCGCGAGATCGAGGACGAGGCGTTCGGCTCGGCCGACCAGCCGGACGCCTTCGTCGGCGGCGAGATCTACACGGAGGTGGGGGCGGTCGAGGTCGACGCCGGGAACGAGGAGCCGACGCGTTTGGTGGAGGCCGAGGCCCTGCGGCCTACGGAGCCGCCCGCTGAGCCGGAGAACCTTGCCTCCGCGGGCCCCGACATCCTGGACAGCACCGAGCCGCCGTCCGATCCTGCGGCGCTTCGCCCCACCGAGCCCGAGACCTCCGATCAATCGCTGGACCTGGAGCCGCCGAGCCAGATCCCGGGGCAGGTGGAGCTGCCCGGCCAGGACGAGATCCCGGGCCAGGAGCGGCTGGACGCCGAGCCGGAGGCGCCGGCCCCGTCCGAGTCGCTCGAGGAGCTGATCGCGGAGGAGGAGCCGTTCCCCGAGGACAGCGCGGCGCCGCTGCCCGAGGCCGCGGAGCCGCCGGTTGCCGAGGCCGAGCCGACCTCCGAGGCGCGGCCCCTGGAGCCGCAGCCCGACGCGCAGGCGCCGCCTGAGCCCGAGACCGACGTTCCGGATCCCCCGCCGCCCCCGCCGGAGCCGGGCACCGAGCCGCCGGGCCGGGCCCGGGGACGCGTCGACGTGCCCACCCAGGAGCACCCCCCTCCGGGTGACACCGGCGATCTGCCCTCACTGCCGGGCGAGGAGCCGCAGCCGGGGCGTCCGGACACCTCCTACGAGCCTCCGCCGATGGACCTGCCAGACGAGGAGCCGATCTCCGACGAGGAACCGCTTCCGGCCGATGACGCATCCGCAGGCTCGGACGGTCCGCAGCTCTACGACTTCGAGACGGACGAGGAGTCGGTCCAGCCGGAGTCGGCACCGCCCTCGATCGATGACGACTTCGAGGCGCTCGGCCCGGCGCAGGAGGAGGCGCCGTACCTCGACGAGGAGGAGCCCTACGCCGAGGAGCCCGGCACCGAGGTCAGGCCCGCGGTCGAGGACGAGGAGCCCCGCCCGCGAGAGGCCTCTGACACGGAGGAGCGGTCGTTCGAGCTGGAGGAGGAAGAGGGGGAGGACGACGACCTCTGGTTCGAGAAGGGCCCGCCGAAGGACTTCGACTTCGACGATTAGGGCGGGCGACGGCGGCCGTGTCGGATCGTTGCGTCCCTGCTGGTAGCCCGCCCGCCTGACGGCGAAGCATCTCAGACGTAGCCGCGCGTCCTGGAGGCCTCGACCACCCGCTCGATTCCGACCAGATAGGCCGCCTCGCGCAGCGAGATGCGCTCCTCCCTGGCCCGAGCGCTGACATCCCGGTAGGCGCGACGCATGATGCCGCCGAGCTTGTCGTTGACCTCGCGCTCCGACCAGCGGAAGTGCTGGAGGTTCTGGACCCATTCGAAGTAGGAGCAGACGACGCCGCCGGCGTTCGCCATCACGTCGGGGACGAGATGGACTCCCTTCTCCTCGAGGATCTCGTCGGCGGCCGGGGTGGTGGGGCTGTTGGCGCCCTCGATGATCATCCGCGTGTTGATCCGGTCCGCGTTGCCCTCGTGGATCATGCCGCCGAGCGCCGCCGGGATCAGCACGTCGCATTCGATCGCGAGCAGGTCGTCCGGGCTGATCGCCTCAGCGCCCGGAAACTCCGTGAGCTTGCCTCCGTCTCGGAGGTGCCTGGCGAGATCGTCCGCGTCGATGCCGGCGTCGCTGCGAATCGCGCCGGTGGCGTCGGAGGCGCCGACCATCTTCGATCCGAGCTGCTGGAGGATGCGGGCGGCCCAGGATCCGACGTTGCCGTAACCCTGCACGACGAAGGTGCTCTCGGCGGGCGTCAGGCCCAACTGGGGGGCGGCCTCGCGGAACATGTAGACGCAGCCGCGTCCCGTCGCCTGCTCGCGCCCGTATGAGCCCTCGAGTGCGATCGGCTTGCCCGTACAGATCGCGGGCGTGTGGCCGTGGAGCTTGCCGTACTCGTCCATCAGCCAGGCCATGACCTGCGCGTTGGTGTTGACGTCCGGGGCCGGGATGTCCCTGGTCGGACCGAGGACCTTCTCGATCTTGTCCATGAACGAGCGCGTGATCTTCTGGAGCTCGTCCCGCTGCAGCCGATCCGCCGGGCAGTTGATGCCGCCCTTGGCGCCGCCGAAGGGGATGTTCGCGACGGCGGTCTTCCAGGTCATCAGGGAAGCGAGGGCCCGGACCTCGTCGATGTTGACCTCGGGGTGGTACCGGATGCCGCCCTTGTAGGGGCCTCGCGCGCCGTTGTGCTGGATCCGGTAGCCGGAGAAGGTGTGGACCTTTCCGTCGGAGAGCTTGACCGGGATCTGGACGGTGACCTCGCGATACGGCGTCCAGAAGACGGGGCGGATGTCATCGGGGAGCCCCAGACGGTCGGCGGCCCCGTCGAAGTAGTACCGGACCGTGTCGAGGTTCGAGATCTCCGCCCGCTGCCCGAGCTCGGGCTGGCGCTTGGCGGATTGATCCGGCTTGGCCCTGGTGGCCATCACCCCTCCTGGGATGAGAGGGCGCGCCGCCCGGCGCGACCCGATTGGTTGTGTCCAGCGAGGCCAGTCTCTCACAGGCCGACGGCCAGCGGACGCGCCTGCCCGTGCCTACAATCGGCCTCCCACGGGGCCATAGCTCAGTTGGGAGAGCGTCTGGTTTGCAACCAGAAGGTCGCCGGTTCGAATCCGGCTGGCTCCATCTCCGGGCGCGATCGCCGACCACCGTGTGCCTTTTCAATAGAAGGCGCAGGTGCTGGCCAGCACGAACAGCACCGCGACCGGGCAGATGACCAGGCCGATCAGCGCGACCACCCATCTCCTCAGCACGAGTGCCCCCACCGCGGCCGCCATCGCCCCGATGGCCGTCACCGCCGCGACCGAGTCGACCGGGTTCGTCCAATCGGGGGGGCTTGCACTGGCATCACACCCCGGCTGAGCGAACACGAAGACGAGCGCGAAGAGACAGGTCAGGGCGGTAAGCGACAGCGCCGCAAGCGAGAGCCACCCGGCCAGCTCCTCCATCTTGTTCCGGCGAATCTGGCCGGCCGTCCCGATGTGAATCGCCAGCTTGCCGGCCTGCATGAACATCTCCCTGACGCCGTCACCCTGACCCTGCTCCGCCCAGCCCTCGGCGCGCCCCATCAACGTGCCGGCCGCCGCGGCGACCAGCAGGAGCACCGGGATCATCAGCAGCGGTGCAGGCGGGGGTGCAACCGAGCTCCCGTCAGTGGCCAGCAACAGGACGACGGCACCGATCCCCAGCCACACGCCGGCCACCCCGAGGTTGGTGAAGATGCGCAGCCAGTCCCGGCGCGAGGTCGTGCGCAGCCTGTAGGCGACCAGGAGCGCCGCGATCGCCAGGACCCCGAAGGCGTAGACCCAGGCGCGAGTGTCGTATTGGTCCTGGAGTGGCTCGGCCGCCCGGTCCCGCGCTAGTTGCTCGCTCAGCTCGCCGTTGCGGCAGCTCGTGTCGCTCTCCAGGCAGCTGCCGCCCGCGTCCGGAAGCCTCGACTCCGTGTGCACCAGGTCGGCCGCGGCGAACCCCATGATCGCCGCCAAGAGGCCGAGGCCAATCAGGGTCGGGGTGCTTGGTAAGCGCGCCCGCACCTGGGTCGTCTACCCAGCGGGCGGGGGGACAACAGGCTGCGCGGGCACCGTGGGCGCGATGGCCCCGACCTCGACGAAGCCCTCCCGCAGCAGCGCGGGCACCTGGGTCAGCGGACTGGGAGAGTGCAGGAGCACAAGCCCGAGATGGTGGCTGCCGAGGCGCGCCGTCGTCACGTAGCAGCTGCCCGCCGCATCGGTGAAGCCGGTCTTCACCCCCGTGACCCGCGCCCCCGGAACGCCGATCCCGTGCTGGAGGAAGTAGTGATTGTTGGTGAGGTAGAGGTGCTTGCCCTTGATCGGGAACCGTGGCTTCGCCCAGCGCGTCTGAACGATTTCCGAGAGCCGCTTGTTGGCGAGGTCGGCGCGGGCGAGCGCGGCCAGGTCGCGCGGGCAGGAGTGGTTGCCCCGGTCGCGGAGCCCGTTGGGGGTGGTGAAGTGGGTGCACGTCAACCCCATCGCCTGTGCCTGTCGCGTTCATCTCCTTGATGAAGTGGGGAACGCTCCCGCCGTCGTGCTCGGCGAGCGCCACGGCCGCGTCGTTGGCCGAGATCAGTATCAGGGCCTTGAGCAGCGCCTCGAGCGGCACCTTCCGGCCCTGGGGCAAGAGTCCCGTGGCGGAGCCCTGGGTGTGGGCCGCGTTTCGGCTCACCCTGACCCGCTCGTCCGGCGAATCCTCCCGCGCGACCATCAGCGCGGTCATCATCTTCGTCAGGCTCGCGATCGGGCGCTTCAGGCCCGGATTCCGCTGCCAGAGGACCTGTCCGCTCTTCACGTCGAAGAGGATTCCCGCAACCGGCGGATGCTTGAACCGGTAGTGGACCGGGAGGGGCCGCGAGGCCGGCAGGAGGGCGAAGCGGGCATCACCGGGGCGCTCGGCCGTCGGCAGCTTCGCCGCGAACGTTCCGATCGACTGATTGGAGGGCGCTCTCGAGTCGCCCGTGATCCCGTTGGCGCCGGCTCCTCCAGCTCCGGCCAGCGCTCGATGGGAACCCCTGGACTGGGTGTCGCCGTTGCCGGCGCTCTCCGGCCAGATCGCGATGGCGACGACCGCGGCGGCGAACGCGAGCAGCAGTGCTCCGATTGCCGCCACCCGCTTAATCATCGGGCGGGTTTCGAAGAGCCCCGATCAGGCCGGCCGCGATCAGGCCGATGATCAGCAGCGAGATGCCATAGAGGATGATCGCGCCGATGTCGCCGTATGTCCGCAGACGCAGCCCCGTGTCGACGATCACGTAGAGCGTGATCACGGCGAAGAAGGCGCAGAAGATCAGGCCGAGCAGGAGCAGGGCGTTCCGAAGATCAGGATCCAATTTGCCTCAGTAGACGGGTAATCGCGGCTGTTCTTCACGGTCCCTCCGTCCCGAGACCGAAAGGATGACCGCCGCGACGGCCAGTCCGAAGACGAAGCCGCCTACGTGGGCGAAGTAGGCGACCCCCTGGCCTCCGCCCGTCTCGACCGCGACCTGCCCCAATGCTGGGATGAACTGGAGGATGAACCAGATAGCGAGCAGGACCAGGGCCGGGATCTCGACCAGCGTGACGAAGAAGATGATGAAGATCAGGGTCAGGACCCGGGCCCGGGGATAGAGGAGCGCATAGGCGCCGAGAACGCCCGCGATCGCGCCGCTGGCGCCGATGGTGGGCGCAGTCGAGGAGCTGTCGATGACCGCCTGCGTGTAGACGGCGATCAGCCCCGCGAGCAGGTAGAAGATCAGGAACCTCACGCGCCCCAGCCGGTCCTCGATGTTGTTCCCGAAGACCCAGAGGAAGAGCATGTTCCCAGCGATGTGCAGGAAGCCCCCGTGCATGAACATCGAGGTGAAGAGGGTCACCCACCAGGCTGCCTGATTGATGGGGATCGGCTGGGCATCGGGGTTCTGCTGGCCGATCGCGACTGCCTGGTCGTAGTCCTTCGTACCGGGACAGACGACGCCCGCCTCGAACTGCCCCTGTGAGCCCGCCACCGCTCCGATCGCGCAGTCCCGGTCGTCCGCGTGCGTGATCCGGTACGGGATCGCGCCGTAGTCGAGCGAGCTCTGATCGATGTGCCCGAACCCGACCTGGTCCAGCTTCTCGTCGGTCGGGAAGTTGAGCTGCCAGATGAAGACAGCGACACAGACCACGATCAGCGCCACGGTCACGACCGGGAAGCGCGATGTAGGGTTGTTGTCCTTGAGCGGAATCACGGGGTCGCGAACACTAATTGCGGCCCCGAGAAGACCGAGCGGCTAGCGGGCGCGCTTGGCGGGCGGCGGAATCTCGTTCCGCACAGATGGCAGCTTTGCCGAGCGTGGCGCGGGCAACGTCAGGCGGCCCCCGGAGCTCGACGCCAGGGCGCCGCTCTTGGTCCAGGTGACCGGCACCGCCTTGCTCTGGATCAGCACGCTCCAGGTGGGAACGTCGAGATTTCCGGTCTGGGGCAGGCCCCTGGTCGCCTGGAATGAGTACACGGCCGACTGGGTCGAGGCCTGGTAGTAGCCGGTGATGGGCACGGGCATGCCGGCGCCCGCGAGCAGCTGCTGAGCCCACGCCACGAAATCGCCCTTGGAGCCGAGGCGAAGGAAGGGATAGCTGGGATACGGCGCGGCGCTGGCGGGCCCAACTGGTGTGCGAACCGCCTGCCACTGCCGCTTGCCAGCCGACTGCCAAGACCACCAGCTCACCCCCTGGAACCCGTGAGACATCGCCAGCGCCCTGAACCGCTTGATCTGTCCGGCCTTCGGCTTGTTGTACACCTGCCCCAACGGCAGGATCGGCCGCTGATAGATCCGGTTCCAGACCCAGGTGTGGGTGTAGCCGGTATCCACCGTCGTGCCGATGTCCTTCCAGTAGAGCTGGGGAACGTTGTACTGAGCCCCGCCGGGACCGAGGAAGACCGAGAAGGGCAGCGCGGGGTGGTAGTCGACGTAGGGGAAGCTCGCGAGGCCGAGCGGATAGTCGGGGCCGATCCGCGAGCGGAGGCTGGAGATGAAGTACGACGCCTGGGGGTACTTCCCCTCGTATTGGCCCTCGACGTCGAGCACGAGGCAGTCAGCGCCGTTGGCGACCGCCGCCGCCCCCACCTTCGCCTCCTTTCCCGGCCTGCGGCCGTAGATGAACTGCCAGGCGCAGACGCGGAGCCCACGGGCATGGAGGCGGCTCACCACGGACCGTGAGAACTGGCTCCAGTAGCTGGTTCCGTCACCGGACTTGATCAGAACGGTCTCGATGCCATTCGCGCGAGCCTTCTTGGCGATCGCGCCGAGCTTGCCATGCGAGGAGTGGCTCAGGTACCAGATCCACATGCCGTCGCCCGCAAGGGGGTTCCCGGCGCTCGGCGTGTCACCCGTGGTCTGGGAGACCGCGCCGCCGCTCAGCGGACCGGCTGCGAGGCCGGCCGCAACGGACACGGCGGCGATGGCAACGAGGGTTCTGCGTCGGCGGAAACGCATGGTGCGAGGCTACGAACCTCCGAAACACGCCCCTGCAGGGAAAGCTGCGCCGGGTTAAATCGCCGACGTCGCCGGGAGCTGCTCGTCCGCGTGATATGAGCTCCGCACCAGCGGTCCCGACGCGACCGACTCGAACCCGATCTCGTAGGCGGCCTTCTCCAGCCCCGCGAACTCGTCCGGGTGCCAGTAGCGGTCGACCGGCAGGTGCTTTTCGGTCGGCCGCAGGTACTGGCCGACCGTCAGGACCTGGACGCCGTGATCCCGCAGGATCCCGAAGGTCTCGACCATCTCGTCGAACTCCTCGCCCAGCCCGACCATCAGGCCGGACTTCGTCACGACCTCGTCGCCGGCCATCTCCTTGGCCATCCGCAGGACCCGCGCCGAGCGCGTGAAGTCCGAGCCGCGCCTGGCGATGGGGTACAGGCGCGGGACAGTTTCGACGTTGTGATTGAAGACGTCCGGGCGCTCGGCGATGACCTTGGCGAGCGGCATCTCCTGCCCCCGGAAGTCGGGAGTGAGGACCTCGACCCTGCAACCTGGCGCCATCCGCCGGATGGAGCGGATCACGCCGACGAAGGCGCTCGCCCCGTAGTCCGGCAGATCGTCGCGATCGACGGAGGTGATCACCGCGTGCCGGAGGCCCATCCGCTTCACCTGGTTGGCCACCCGGAGCGGCTCGAGCGGATCGTGCCACGTCGGCTTGCCGGTCTGGACATTGCAGAAGCCGCAGCGGCGCGTGCAGACGTCGCCGAGGATCATGAAGGTCGCCGTCCCGCGCTCCCAGCACTCACCGACGTTCGGGCAGTTCGCCTCTTGGCAGACGGTGTGGAGGTTGTCGCCCTCGATGGCCTTCTTCAGCCGGCGGTAGGTCGGCCCACCGGGGGCTGGGACCTTGAGCCAGGGAGGCTTGCGGGAGCGGAACGCGACCTTGCCCTCCTCGTCCTGCGCCTTCCCGCCGGGGTTGGCCCGGGAGCGGGTGACATGTAGTCGCTCGATCGTTTCGCCCTCGGAAGCCATCTTTCTACCGTACCTGTGCCGCGGCGCCCGCCAGCTCCGCCAACGTGCCCTCGGCCTCGACCGGCTCGCGATCGAAGATCCGGCCGAAGAGCTCGCTCACGGTGTCCATGTAGCCGCTCATGTCCTGCTCCGCGGCCAATTCGCGGGTCAGCGAGGTCATCCGCACGCCCTCGATGCCGCAGGGGACGATCCACTCGAAGGGCTGCAGGTCGTTGTTGACGTTGACCGCGAAGCCATGCGTGGTGACCCCGCGGTTGACGTGCACGCCGATCGAGCCGATCTTGCGGCCCTCCGGCGGCCGTCCGCCGACCCAGACTCCGGTCAGGTCGTCGATCGTCTCGGCCTCGACCCCGAAAGCCCCAAGGGACTCGACCATCAACCGCTCCAGGCCGCAGACGTACTCGTGCACGTTGTCGCCGTACGGCTTCAGGGAGACGATCGGGTAGCCGACCAGCTGGCCGGGGCCGTGGTAGGTGACGCGCCCTCCCCGATCCGTTTCACAGACTTCGATCCCCTGCATGCGATACCAGTCCTCGCCCATGCCGAGCTCGCCCGCCTCAGCGCGACGCCCCTTCGTGTAGACCGGGGGGTGTTCGAGCAGCAGCAGCACGTCGGGGACGTCGCCCGCCAGCCGCGCCGCCTCGATCCGCTTCTGCGCGCTCCTGGCCTCCTCGTAGGGGACCTGTCCGCAGCGCATCACCAGAACCTGGTCCATGTCCACAGTCTCGCGCATCAGTCTCCTCCGGCCGCCGGGGCGCCCGGCTGGCTCGGCGGCCAGAACGGCCACTCCTCGAACTGAAAACAGTGCCCTGATTGGTCCAGCCGCACGATCCAGAGGTCGCGGTACTCGCGGGCCCTTGGCGGCCCGTAGCTCACCTCGATCCTCACGACCCCGCTGTCGCCCTCCACGGCGACGATCTCGCTCGACATCTCGAACTCCTCGTCCGGCGCGAGCCGCTCCCCCTCCCACATCCGAGCGATGGCGCCTAGGCCGCGGTGGGGGTTCTCGTAGGGCCCCGTCGAATAGATCGCGTCCTCCGTGAATAGGTCCGCGAGCGCCTCGGTGCCAGGCGATCGCCAGGCTCGCTCGTATCCGACGAGCCAGTCGCTCAGCTGCGCATGGTCCATCCCGCGCGAGCCTAGACCGCAGAGGCCGGTACGCCGATCGACGCGTTGCGGGCCCCATCGAGCCGCTCCTCGGCGAGCGCTCTGGCCGCGTCGAGTGGGGTCACAGATCGCTCCGCGGCGGCACCGAAGACTCGTGCCAGCGCCGCTCCGATCCCGTCCACCAGAGTGTCGAGCCGCTCCCTGTCGAGCGAGTGCAGCTCTCCGTAGACGTTGATCAGGCCCCCGGCGTTGGCGATGAAGTCCGGCGCATAGAGGATCCGCCGCTCCGCCAGGCGCTCCGCCAGGGACCGCTCGGCGAGCACGTTGTTGGCCGCGCCGCAGACGATCTCGCAGCGCAATCGCTCGGCGACGTCGCCGTCGATCGTCCCCCCGAGGGCACAGGGCGCGAGCACCTCGCACTCCGCCGTCATCGCCTCCGCCGGATCCAGCCAGCGGGCGTCGAGTCGCTCGGCCAGCGCGCGCCTGCCCGGGTCGATGTCGGTGACGGCCAGCTCGGCGCCGTCAGCCGACAGCCGCTCGGCCAGATGCGACCCGACGTGGCCCAGTCCAACCACGGACACGCGACGGCCGAGAAGATCGCCGCTCCCGTAGCGATGCGCACAGCTCGCACGGATCGCGGACTCGACGCCGCGTGCCGTGATCGGACTCGGATCCCCGGACCCGCCGGAGTCGATGGGAAGGCCCACGACGTGCTCGGTCCGCTCCCTGATGACCGCCATGTCGTTCGTGCCCGTGCCGACGTCCTCGGCCGTCACGTAGCGGCCGTCGAGCGAGTCGACGATGTCGCCGACGTCGAGCATCAGTTCGCGGCGGTCATCGGGCTGCAGCTCGTGATCCGGCGGGAGGCAGATGACTGCCTTGCCGCCGCCGAGGTCGAGCCCGGCCGCGGCGGCCTTGTAGGTCATCGCCTCAGAGAGGCGGAGGCCGTCGGCGATCGCGTCGCCCAGGGCGGCGTAGCGCCACATGCGCAGACCGCCCAGAGCGGGGCCGAGCGCGGTCGAATGGATAGAGACCACGATGTAGATCCCGCTGCGCCGCCCGCGCCGGACGGCGACCTCCTCGTGGGCCAGCAGGCTCATTGCTCCCACCCCTCGAGCCGGGCCTTGACGTCGGAGAGGAAGCGCGCGGCCTCCGCTCCGTCGAGCGCCCGGTGGTCCCAGGACATGCAGAGATTCGTCATCGGCCGGACGGCGATCGCCTCGGACTCGTCATCGATGACGACCGGCCGCTTGACCACGGCCTCCAAGTCGAGAATCGCCACCTGGGGCTGGTTGATGATCGGTGTCGCCAGAACGGCCCCGAATTGACCGGGATTCGTGATCGTGAATGTGCCGCCCGCAACGTCGTCCGGGTCGAGCTCCCCCGTCCTGGCTCGCTGCGCCAGTTGCCCTATCTCGCTCGCCAGACCCTCGAGGCTGAGCCGCTGAGCGTGCCGGATCACCGGCACGATCAACCCGGACTCCAGCGCCACGGCGATGCCGAGGTTGACGTCGTCGTGGTAGACGAGCTCGTCTCCGTCGATCGACGCGTTCAGGATCGGGTGGCGATCGAGCTCGGCCACGGTCGCGCTCGCCACGAAGGCGAGGTAGGTGAGCGGCACACCGCGGCGCTTCATCCCCTCCTTGAGCTCGCGACGCGTTCGCACGACCCGGTTGAGGTCCACCTCGACGATCGTCGTGCAATGCGCCGAGGTGCGCCGGCTCTCGAGCATGTGCTCGGCGATTCGCCTGCGCATCGGCGTCATCGGCTCGCGGTGCTCTCCGGGAAGGACATCCTCTGCGGGGGCCGCACCATTGCCATCGCCCGGCGGAACGGGCTCCTCCGGCCGGTAGGGCGACTCGATATGGAGCGGGCGTTCCCCCTGTCCCCCCTGCTCCGGCTCGGCCGGCTGTGGCGCCGAACCCGACTCGATCAGCGCCACGAGGTCGCGCTTGCGGATCCTCCCGCCGATCCCGGTGCCCTCGACCCTCGAGAGGTCGATGCCGTGCTCGTCCGCCATCCGGCGGACGATCGGGGAATGGAACCCCGACCGATCGGTCTCTCCCTCCTCCTGCTTCGGCGCTGGGGGCGGTTGCTCGTGCTGATCTTCCTCCGGATGGGCCTCGCCCGGTCGCGCGCCCCCGTCCAGCTCCGCGAGCGGGGTGCCCACGTCGACGGTGTCACCCGGCTCCACCAGGATCTTCGCGAGCCGCCCGGCTGAGGGGGAGGGGATCTCGACGTCGACCTTGTCGGTGGTCACCAGACAGACGGTCTCGTCGCGCTCAACCCAGTCGCCGGGCCGCTTCGACCACTCGACGATCGTGCCTTCGGCTACCGAGACGCCCATCTGGGGCATCACGATCTCGACGGGTGAGGCGGTCTTATGCGGGTTTTCAGTAGGCGAGGAGCTCACGGCACGCCTCCTTCATGTCGTCGAGCTGCGGGAGGACGGACTGCTCGAGCGGTGGACTGAAGGGGATCGGGACGTCCGGCGCCGTCAGCCTGCGGACCGGCGCATCGAGGGACTCGAAGGCCCGCTCGGAGACCAGGCTCGCGACCTCGGCGCCGACGCCACAGGAGCGGGTCGCCTCGTGCGCGATCAGAACCTTGCCGGTCTTCTCGACGCTCGCCAGGATCGCCTCGGCGTCGAGCGGGTTGAGCGTCCGCAGGTCGATGACCTCGATGTCCTCATCGAGCTCGTCGGCCGCCTGCAGCGCGAGGGGAACCGAGGAGCCGTAGGCGATCACGCTCAACTCGCCGCCCACCCTCGCAACCCGGGCCTGACCGAGGGGAACCGCGTGCTCTCCCTCCGGCACCTCGCCCTTCACATGCCTGTAGAGCCCCTTGTGCTCGAGGTAGCAGACGGGGTTCGGGTCGCGGATCGCGCTGACCAGCAGCCCCTTCGCATCCGCCGCCGTGGCCGGGGCCACGACCTTGAGGCCCGGCGACTGCATGAACCAGGCCTCCGGGTTCTGCGAATGGAAGGGACCGCCCGAGAACCCGCCGCCGGAGGGGAGCCGCACGACCATCGGGACGGACACTCCCTGGCGGTAGTGCAGCTTGCCGGCGACGTTCACGAGCTGGTCGAAGCCGCAGGAGATGAAGTCGGCGAACTGCATCTCCGCCACCGGCCTCATGCCCTCGATGGCCGCACCGATGGCCGCGCCGACGATCATGTTCTCGGCGAGCGGCGTGTCGAGGACGCGGTCCGCCCCGAACTCCTCGATGAAGCCGTCCGTGACCTTGAACGCGCCGCCGAAGGCGCCGATGTCCTCGCCGAGACAGAAGACCGCCTCGTCGCGCCGCATCTCCTCGCGCAGGCCGTCGCTGATCGCCTGCAGGTAGGTCATCTCCGCCATCAGGCCGCCCTCCCGTGCTCGAGCAATGCACCGTGGTGGCCGTTGGTGCCGCGGCGGCCGTTTCCATTCGCTTCCCCCTGGTCCTCGGTCGCACTCCAGCGCGACCAGGGTGCCTCGCCGTCGCCGAGCGGCTCCCAGCTCTCGGCGAACACTCCGTCGGTGGCGACTGCCGGATCGGGCATCGGCGATCCCACGGCCCTCTCCGCGCACTCGTCGACGTAGGCGGCCACCGACTCGCGGATCTCGTCCACCTCGGTCGGCTCGAAGCCGTTCTCGTCAATGAGACGCCGGGCGTAGAGCTCGATCGGGTCGCGGTGCGACCACTCCTCGAGCAGCCCGTCCGGCACGTAGCCCATGTCGTCGTGAGCGCCGTGGCCGTGCATGCGCATCGTGTGGCACTCGATCAGGGTCGGACCGTCGCCGTCGCGGGCCCGCTCGGTGGCGACCCTGGCCACCTCGAAGACCGCCTCGACGTCGTTGCCGTCGACGCTCACGCCCGGGAACCCGTAGCTCTTCGCCCGCTGGACCGGGTCGACGGCGAACTCGAGGGCGGTCGGGGTCGAGTAGGCGAACTGGTTGTTCTCGAGCACGAAGACCACCGGCAGGTGGTGGATGCCGGCGAAGTTCATCGCCTCGTGCCACTGGCCGTTGGCGGTCGAGCCCTCGCCGAAGAAGGTCATCGCCACCCTCGGCTCGGAACGCATCTTGAAGGAGAGCGCCATGCCGGTGGCCACCTGGGCCATGTCCGGGAGCATGCTCACCATCCCGACGCAGCCGAGCTCGCGGTCCCCGAAGTGCATGTTCCCGTCCTTGCCGCCGGTGACCCCGTCCTGCCGGCCCATGTAGTTGGCGAGGTAGCGATCCGGAGTGACCCCCCGAACGAAATGAGCCCCGAGGTCGCGATGCAGAATGCACATCCGATCCCGGGGCCCCAGGGTGAAGGCGGCGCCGACGCAGGTCGCCTCCTGGCCTCGTCCGTCGTAGAAGGAGCCGGGCACCTTGCCCTGCTTGTAGAGGGTCAGCCCGCGCTCCTCGGAGTGCCGCATGAGCAGCATGTAGCGGAGGAGTAGGGCTCGGTCAGCGCGCGTCAGGGCATCCGTACCCACGCGCCCGGGCAAGCGACTCGCGCTCGCGGCTTCGAGCTTCATATCGGTCCGCCTTTCGTCTTGCCCGCCCTTGGGATCGCCTCCGGCGAGCTGTCTGTGGCGGCTCCGGGATCAACCGGGGGGCCGCCTTCACGGACAACGGGCGGAGAGGGATCACCTCTCCTCCCTATGTGATGTTCGGATCATACCCCCGACCCCCGCGAGAAAACAGCACCGGACTTGCAGCGCTCCCGTGAAGCGGGAAGATGTTCAGATGGAATCCTCAACCGTCGGTGAGACGCCGAGCTTCGAGACGGACATCAAGCCGCTCTTTCGCGAGCGGGACCGTGAGTCGATGAGCAGCAAGTTCGACCTCTGGAACTACGACGACGTCGTTCGGAACGCCGACAAGATCCTGGCCCAGGTGAGGGCCGGGAACATGCCGTGCGACGGAGCTTGGCCGGAGGACCGGGTCGAGCTGTTGGCCCAGTGGGTCGAGGGCGGCAAGGCCGCCTGACCCAGTGACCGGTCCCCGGGCGATCGACTTCTGGAGCGCCGATCCCGTCACACACGACCCCGGTGTGTCAGACCGCGAGGTGGAGGTCGACGGCACCCGCTGGGCCCTCGTCGAGTACTCGCCGGGGTCCGGCCGGGAGGGATGGTGCGACGTTCCCCATTCGGGCTACGTCATCAGCGGGTCGATCACCTACAGCTTCGACGACGACAGCGATCCTCTCGCGGTCGCCACCGGCGCTTCCTTCGTCCTGCCGCCGTCACCGCGGCACCGCGGTCGGAACGACGGCGACGAGCCGGCGCGGCTGTTCCTGATCGACGGGATTCCGGCTGCCTAGAGCGCGAGCCCGAGTGGCTCCTCGAGCAGCTCCCTGACGCGCGCCAGGAACTCGGCGCCGTCGGCGCCGTAGAGAATGCGGTGGTCGCAGGCGAGCGTCACGCCCATCAGCCGGCGCGGCTCGATGGCGCCGGAGTCGGTGACCGTCGGTTTCGCCTTCACCTCGCCGACGGCCAGGATGCCGGCCTGCGGCGTGTTGATCACGGCGCCGAAGTTGGAGATCCCGTACATGCCCAGGTTGGACACCGTGAAGGTCCCGCCGGAGAGCTCGGGGGGCGTGATCGACGCGTCACGGACCCGAGCGGCCAGGGCCCTGGTCTCGGTCGCGATGCGGCGCAGGCCCTTCTGGTCCGCGTCGAAGACCGTCGGCACGACCAGCGCATCCTGGGCCGCGACCGCTACCCCTACGTTGACGCGGGAATAGAGCTCGATCTTGCCGTCGCGGTAGGCGCCGTTGGCCCTTGGGTGCTCCCGCAGGGCGAGGGCGCAGGCCTTGACGACCATGTCGTTGAAGGTGGGGACGACCTCGCCCTCCCTGGCGGAGGACTTGAGCTTCGCTCTGCCCTCCACCGCGGCGGTCATGTCGATCTCCGCCTGTAGGTAGAAGTGGGGTGCGGTCGCCTTGGACTCGGCCATGCGGCGGGCGACGGTCTGCTGGAGCTTCGTGAGCTCGACCACCTCCACCTGGCCCTTGGCGGTCTCGGGCTTCTCGGCCACGCCCGGAGTCGGAGCGGCCGGCGCCGCTGGCGCGACAGGAGCCTCCGTCGGGGGTTGCGGCGCCATCTCTGCCACACCCGAGGCGAGCGCCCGCTCGACGTCGGCCTTGACGATCCGTCCGCCTGGCCCTGAACCGCTCAAGCCCTGCAGGTCGAGCCCCCGATCCGCGGCGATCCGCCTGGCGATGGGCGAGGCTTTGACGCGGCCGTCGCCGCCCATACCCGCAGGGGAAGGAGCCGGTGGAGCCGCGGTCACGGCGGGCGCCGGCGGTTCCGGGGCTGAGGCCGACTCACGGGCGGCGGCGGGCTCTTCCTCCGGAGCGCCCCCATTACCCCCGGACTGAACCTCGCTCGCGTCCCCGACCCTGGCGATCGGATCCCCGACCGGCAGCGTGTCTCCCTCCTGAGCCATCACCTCGACGATGGTCCCGTCGAGATCCGACTCGTAGACCATGTTCGCCTTGTCGGTCTCGATCTCGACCAGCTCGTCCCCGACTGCCACCCGGTCGCCTACGCCCTTCAGCCAGCGCAGGACGGTGCCCTCCTCCATCGAGTCCGAGAGTCTGGGCATGACGATCTCCGCCATCAGCGGGAGCCCTCCAGCGTCTGGAGGGCGGCGCTGACCACGTTCTCGGCGTGCGGGATCGCAGCCTGCTCCATTCGCTTCGAGTAGGGCATGTGGACGTCCGCGCCGGTCACTCGCTCGACGGGGGCGTCGAGGTGATCGAACGCCTGTCCCTGGATCAGGGCGGCCAGGTTGGCCCCGACCCCTCCATGCGGCCAGCCCTCCTCGACGATCACCGCCCGGTTGGTCTTCTGCACGGACCGGACGATCGTGTCGAGGTCGAGCGGCCGCAGGGTCCGCGGGTCGATCACCTCGGCTTCCACGCCGTGCTCCTCGGAGAGCGTGCGGGCGGCCTGCATGGCGACCTCGGCCATCCGCAGGATGCCGACGATCGTGACGTCCGAGCCCTCTCGCCGAACTGCCGCCTCACCGAAGTTGACGACGCCGTCGCCATTCTCCGGCACCTCGCCGCGGATTCCGTAGAGCGTTTCGTGCTCGATGAAGATCACCGGGTTGTCGTCGCGGATGGCGGCCTTCAGCAGGCCCTTGGCGTCTGCCGGGGTGGAGGGGCAGGCGACCAGCAGACCGGGAATCTGGAGGAACATCGCCTCGAAGCTGTGCGAGTGGGTCGGGCCAAGCTGATGCCCTCCGCCGCCCGGCATCCGGATCACCATCGGCACCCGGACCTGGCCGCCGAACATGTATGGGATGGCGGCGGCGTGGTTGACGATCTGGTCCATCGCCAACAGGGCGAAGTTCACCGTCATGATCTCGACGATCGGCCGCAGGCCACCCATCGCGGCACCGACGCCCATACCGACGATCGAGTTCTCGGAGATCGGCGTGTCCCGGACCCGTCTCTCCCCGAACTCGTCGAGCAGTCCCTCGGTGACCTTGAAGGACCCCTGGAAGACCGCGACGTCCTCGCCCATCACGAAGACGTCCTCGTCGCGGCGCATCTCCTCCGCCATCGCGTCACGCAGCGCCTCGCGCATCCGCATCGTCGCCATCAGTGCACGTCCTCGGGCGGGGTGTCCGGCTGATCCCCCTCGGCCTCCCGCAGCTCCTCGTCCTCGGCGTACTCCGCACCGCGTTCGGCGAGCAGGCGGGCACGCTCGGTCGCCGTCCGCTCCTCCTCCGCAGCGTGTGAGTCGGGCGAGCGCTCGTCGACGCCATACCAGCCGGGCACCTGGTCGCCGAGCACGTAGAGGTCGTCATAGAGCGAGTCCAGGGGCGGCTCGGGTGAGTTGTCGGCGAACTCGACAGCCTCGGTGACCGTCGTGTCCGCCGCGTCGCGAATGTCCTGAACCTCATCCTCGGAGAGCACCTTGTCGTCGATCAGGCGGCGTGCGAAGTTCTCGATCGGGTCCTTGCGCTGCCACTCCTCGACCTCTTCCTTCTCCCGGTAGACCTCCGGGTCCGCCGCGGAGTGGCCGCGATAGCGGTAGGTGAATGCCTCGACCAGGGTCGGTTTGCGCTCCTCGCGGGCCAGCCGGATGTGCTCGGAGACGACCTCCCTGACCGCAAGCACGTCCATGCCGTCCACCCGCACGCCGGAGATGCCCATCCCCTCCGCCTTGTGGGAGAGGTCGGGGACCGCGGAGTGCCTTTCGAGCGCGGTCCCCATGCCGTAGAGGTTGTTCTCGACGAGGAAGACGACCGGCAGGCTCCAGAGCGCCGCCAGGTTCATCGTCTCGCCGAAGTTGCCGGTGTTGGAGGCCCCGTCGCCGAACATGCAGACCGTCACCTCGTCACTGCCCCGGTAGTCGGAGGAGAGCGCCAGCCCCGCCGCCAGCGGCAGGTTGCCGCCGACGATTCCGTAGCCGCCCATGAAGCGGTGCTCGAGATCGAAGATGTGCATCGAGCCGCCGCGGCCCCCCGAGGTGCCGTCGACGCGGCCGAAGAGCTCGGCCATCACCTTCTTCGGGTCGATCCCCCGGGCGATCGCGTGCCCGTGGGTGCGGTAGGTGCCGATCAGGTAGTCCTCGGGACGCATCACCGAGGTCGTGCCCACGATCGTCGCTTCCTCGCCGATCGCCAGGTGCAGGAAGCCGCCGGCCTTGGCGCGCTGGTACTGGCGGCCCGCCTCCTCCTCGAAGCGGCGGATCAGCACCATCAGGCGGAGCAGCTCCCGGCAGGTCTCCTCGTCGGGGAGCTTCAGATCCCCCGCCGACGGCGCGCCGTCGGTCGAATCGGTGCCGGAGCGAGGCGCGGTGGTCTTGCTCTGAGCCACGAGCTCAGCCTACTCCCGCCGCGAAAGCGGGTCCGAGAATCAGGCGGCGGCTTCGATGGAACTCATGAATCTCCGGAGGCGGCCTTCGCCGCCCCTCATGAATCTCCGGAGGCGGCCTTCGCCGCCTCCTCTAGGCGGTCGTCGCCCCAGAAGAGCTCGTCGCCCACCGCGACGGTTGGGATGCCGCCCACCCCGAGCGCGAGGGCCTCGTCGGTCGCCTCGCGCAGCTTGTCCTTGACAGACCGGGTCTCGATGCCCTTCAGCACCGCGTTGGGGTGGAGCTCGCAGGCCGCGGCAGCGATCAGCACGTTGTCCACGTCGCTCATGTCCCTGCCCCCGGCGAACACCTGGCGGAAGCAGGCGAGGGTGAAGGAGACGACGCGCCCCGATTCCTTCGCGTAGATCGCCGCCCGGGTGGGGTGGAGGCTGTAGTTGTCGATCGGCCAGCCCCGCGGGTAGACGACCTCCGGCAGGCCCCGCTCGTCGGCCCGCCTCTGGATCTCCGCGAAGTCGATCGTCCGGTCCTCCTCGAAGGACCAGGGCCTGCGCCCCGTCGTCTTCAGGATGTGGGCGAAGGAGATCGGCTGCCACTCCGGCTGCTCGACCCCCGCCTGGGCGAACAGCCCGCTTACCCGCTCCGCAGCCAGGTACGAGTACGGCGAGCTGAAGTCGTAGTAGAAGGTGGCGCGTTTGTCGGTCATCCGAGTTCAGGGCTCCGCATGCCCACGATCATGTAGTACAGCGCGAGGGCTCCATTGATGATCAGCACGAGGGCCGGGCTGATGAACGCAACTCCGAGCGCGACGGCGTAGAAGGGGTTTCCGATCATGAAGGTGAGGGAGGTGCGGCGGACCTCCTCATCGCTGAGCTCGACACCGAGCCGGTCCCGGTGCCTGATGATGTACGTCCAGAGCACGCCGAACGCCGCCCCCATCCCGAAGAACGCGAGGCTGTAGACGAACGCTGCGACCTCCTCGTCGGCGCCCGACTTCAGATGCTCCGCGAGCAGCGCCGTGGAGAACGGGATGAAGACCACGGTCATCAGCACGAGCAGGTTGAGGTAGAGGACCCCACGGTCGGTGCGCTGGAGGTGATCGATCACACCGTGGTGGTTCACCCAGATGATCCCGATCACCCAGAAGCTGACGAAGAAGGCCGCGAACGACGGCCACTCCTCGCCGAGGTCATGCCAGAGGTTCTCGCCCCCCGGAATAGCGATCTCGAGCACCAGCAGGGTGATCGCGACCGCGAAGACCCCATCGCTGAAGGCCTCCAGGCGGTTGGTCTTCATTGCCGGCTAGGCGTGAATCGCCCAGCCGTCGACGGCTCGGGCTCCGTCGAGAACCGCCTCCGACATCGTCGGATGGGGATGGATGATCCGCTCGAGCTCTGGATAGCCGCCCTCGAGCGCCATCACGTTGACGATCTCGCTGATCATGTCGCAGGCGATGTTGCCGACGATGTGGGCGCCGAGGATCTCGCCGTACTCCGGGTCGCCGACGATCTTCACCAGGCCGGCGCGGTCGTCGTAGACCACCGAAGCGCCGGCGCCGCCGAGCTTGAACTTGCCGACCTTGATCTGCCGGCCCGTCTCCTTCGCCTGCTCCTCCGTCAGGCCCACGCTCGCGACCTGGGGGTGGGTGAAGGTCGCGCCCGGGACGAGGTCGATGTTGACCGCCTCGGTCTCGTGGCCCGCGGCGGTCTCGACGGCGACCACGCCCTCCTCCTCGGCTTTGTGAGCGAGCGCGGGGCCCCGGACGAGGTCGCCGATCGCGAAGACCCCGTCGGCTGAGGTGCGCTGATAGTCGTCGATCTCGATCTGACCCTGGTCGGTGGTCTTGACGCCGGCCGCGTCGAGCTTGAGTGGATCGGTGTCGGGCTTCCGGCCGCCGGCGATCACGAGGTAGTCGGCCGTGACCTCTCGGTCCCCGGCCTTGACGGTGATGCCCCCCTTCTCCTCGCTCACCTCCTCGACCTTGGTGCCGGTCAGCACCTCCATGCCGTCTTTCTTGAACTGGCGCTCGACGACCCGGGCCATGTCCTTGTCCTCGAGGGGGAGGATCTGGTCCAGCATCTCGATCAGGGTCACCTCGACTCCGAGGCGTGAGTAGGCGGAGGCGATCTCGGAGCCGGAGGCTCCGGCACCGGCGATCACGAGGGACTTGGGCATCGAATCGAGGGAGTAGGCGCCCCAGGTGTCGATGACGCGGTCCGAGAAGTCAATCCCGGGGATCGGCAGCGCGACTGACCCGGTGGCGAGGACGATCGCCTTGGCCTGGTGCTCGTCGTCGCCGACCTTCACCTTGCCTCCGCCGGCCAGTGACGCCTCGCCGTGGAGGAACTCGGCCTTGTTCTTGTTCCAGAGGAACTGGACGCCGTCCTCGAGCGTCTTCGAGACCTTGCTGCGGCGCTCTTGGAGAGCGTTCCAGTCGATCTCCGCCTTGTCGGCCTTGATGCCGAGGTCCGCCCCGTCCTGTGTCACGGCGGAGAAGATCTCGGCCGTGTGCAGCACTGTCTTCGCCGGAATGCAGGCGTAGTTGAGGCAGCGGCCGCCTGCCTTGTCGCGCTCCACCACTGCCGTCTTCTGCCCGAGCTGGCCGGCGCGGATAGCGGCCACGTAGCCCCCCGGACCACCTCCGATCACGATCACGTCGTATTCGGCCATCGATCTCGACTCTATAGAAGGCTTCTAGTCCGCTCCTGGCGCCTTGGGCATCTGGATGCGGGCCATCGCGCGGATCATGAAATAGAAGAGGACGCCCGAACCGGCCAGCAGCAGGGTCGTCCCCACCGCCTGCAGCACGGAGTTGACGACGACCAGGCCGAAGGCGCTTGCGAGCAGGACGAGCAGGAGCAGGGTCTGGAATCCCAAAACCGCCCAGTAGCGAGCCCGCCACATGCCGATCGCCATGGCCCAGAGGACCGCCGAGAAGACGATCAGGGGGAGTGGCTTGATGTCCCTGCCGCCCGCGTCGACGCCGGCAATGGCGAGAACCGCGGAAACGCTGATGATCAGCGCGAGGATTCCCGAAACGATGGCCCCCACGGTGACCGCTCGCGGACGCTCGCCGGACTCGAGTGGTTCGAGCTTCGCGCGCGCCTCAGCGTTCCGCTCCTCGGCCCGGCGGGCAAGACGCTCCTGAAAGGTCTCGGAGCTTTGCGGCTCTCCGTTGGCCTGGCCCAGCTCCGCACTCGGGGGTCGCTCAGTGGTCCCGGTCCGCTCCGTCGAGCGGCGCTTGCGCTTCTGCCGCTCGGCCCGCTTGCGATCGCGCGCGCCCGTCACTCGCCCAGCTCGGCCCGCGCCGCGGGATCGACCGCGTCGAAGAGGGCGGTGGCCGCAGCACGCGGATCCTGGGCGTCGCGAATCGCGCGGACCACGCAGATGCGCTTGGCGCCGGCCTCGACGACGCGGCCGACGTTGCCCGGGTCGATCCCGCCGATCGCGAACCAGGGCAGCGGCGCCATCTCGGCTGCAGCCTCGATCAGCTCGAGCCCGGTGGCCGGGCGCCCCTCCTTCGTCGGTGTCTCCCAGACCGGCCCGACGCTGATGTAGTCGACGGGCTGGCCGGCCGCGGCCTCGATCTGCTCGCGCGAGTGGGTGGAGAGGCCGACTATGGCGTTGGGGCCCACGACCCGCCTGGCCTCGGCCGGGTCCATGTCGTCCTGCCCGACGTGCACGCCGTCGGCGCCCAGCTCGACGGCGAGGTAGGGGTCGTCGTTGACGATGAAGAGCGCGCTGTAGGTGTTCGCGAGGCGGCGGAACGTCTGTCCCGAGCGATCGAGCACCGATTTGGGCTGTTCGCGGTCGCGCAGCTCGATCAGCCCGGCGCCCGCTGCCATCACGGCGTTCAGAAGGGCCTCCGGGCTCCGTCCGTGCGGCCGGGCCTCGCAGACGAAGTAGAGCCGCGCCCACCGCAGTCGTTGACGGCGCAGCTCGCCGATCGACTCCGGCGGCGCTAGATCGGGCGTGTCGGCGGCTTCGCTCACTTCGCCTCGCAGCCTAGATCACCCATTGCGGCGGTAGGATGGAAAGGGCAACGGGAGCCCACCACGGGCTGAGAGGGCGGCTGAAGCGCCGCCGACCGTCTGAACCTGATCCGGGTAATGCCGGCGCAGGGAGGTTGGAGCGCATCGGCCGCCGTAGAGCGGCGATGACGAGCCAGAGGAAAAGCGGACACGATCTGATCCTCGTCGGAGGCGGGGTGATCGGGCTCGCCTGTGCCTGGCGTGCGGCGCAGGCCGGAGCCACGGTGTGTGTCCTCGAGCGGGACAGGCCGGCCGCGGGAGCCACTGGCGTCGCCGCGGGGATGCTCGCCCCGGTGGGGGAGGCGTCGTGGGGGGAGGAGAACCTCCTCCAGCTCAATTTCGAGTCGCTGCGCCGGTGGCCGAAGTTCGCCGGGCAACTCGAGCAGGAGGCGGAGCTCGAGGTCGGGTTCGCGCAATGCGGAGCGCTCCACGTGGCACTCGATCGGGACGAGGCCGAGGAGCTCCGCCGCCGCTATGAGCTGCACCGAAGCCTCGGTCTCGAATCCGATTGGCTCGGCGGCGGCGGGTGCCGGAGGCTCGAGCCTGGACTGACCAGCGTGGTTCGCGGCGGCGCGCATGTTCCGGGTGAGGCCATTGTCGACCCGAGGAAGGTGGTCGCGGCACTGTTGGCCGCGCTCGACGCAAACGGGGTCGACGTCAAGACGGGGGCGGAGGTCGTGGGAGCGGAGCGCCAGGAGGGAGCCTGGCGCATCGAGACGCGGAACGGCCGTGCATTCGAGGGGAAGGCCGTGGTACTGGCCGCCGGGAGCTGG
Source organism: uncultured Solirubrobacterales bacterium (assembly GCA_963804595.1). Lineage (GTDB taxonomy): Bacteria > Actinomycetota > Thermoleophilia > Solirubrobacterales > 70-9 > DASUPK01. The sequence continues at coordinate 111,248 of CAWDQZ010000020.1, read as the reverse complement.
TCGGGACAGGCTCGCTGGCTCCCCGCCGCCGCTCCGGTTCGTCCGGTGAAGGGCGAGATCCTGACTCTGCGCGGCTCGGCCGAGGAGCCGGTCTGCGAGCGGATCGTGGCCGGGGAGCGGGTCTACATGGTTCCGAGGGGCGACGGCCGCCTGATCGTCGGAGCGACCGTCGAGGAGCGTGGCTTCGACACCACCGTCACCGCGGGCGGCGTCCACGAGCTCCTGCGTGAGGCCTACCGCCTCATCCCCGAGATCGCCGAGCTCGAGTTGATGGAGGCGACCGCCGGCCTGCGGCCGGGCTCCCCGGACAACGCTCCCCTGATCGGGTCCGGCCGGAGCAGAGGGGCTGCTGATCGCGACGGGCCACTTCCGCAACGGGGTCTTGCAGGCGCCGGTCACCGCGGACGCCATCACCTCTCTGCTCTCCGGCGAGCCGGCGCCGGTCGACCTGAAGCCGTTCTCACCGCTGCGGTTCTCACGCAGTGCCGCTGACAGCCCGGTGGAGGTCGCGTGAACGTAGAGCTGAACGGAGAAGTCGTTTCCCTGCCGGAGGGCGCCGCGATCACCGACGCTGTCCAGGCGTCGGGCGCCGACGGAGACCTGCGCGGTGTGGCGGTCGCGCTCGATGGTGAGGTCGTTCCGCGCAGCGAGTGGGGTCACACCCACCTGCGCCCGGGACAGAAGGTCGAGGTGCTCGCGGCGATTCAGGGCGGGGCCGACGCAGCCTTCGAGCTCGGCGATCGCAACTGGGGCTCGCGCCTGATCGTGGGAACCGGCGGCTTTCGCTCCCAGGAGCAGATGGAGGAGGCGCTGATCGCCTCCGGCACCGAGATCGTCACTGTGGCGCTGCGCCGGGTGGACCCGGAGGCGGAGGGATCGGTCCTGGAGGTGATCCGGCGCCTCGGTCTCTTCGCGCTGCCGAACACGGCCGGCTGCTACACGGCCCGGGACGCGGTCCGCACGGCGAAGCTCGCCCGGGAGGCCTTCGAGACGGACTGGGTCAAGCTCGAGGTTGTCGGAGACGACCGGACCCTCCTGCCGGACGCGGTGCAGCTTTTGGAGGCCGCGGAGACGCTTGTCGACGACGGCTTCACGGTCCTGCCCTACGCCAACGATGACCCGATCCTCGCCCGTCGTCTGGAGGAGGCCGGCTGCGCGGCCGTGATGCCGCTCGGCTCCCCGATCGGGTCGGGGATGGGGATCCGGAATCCGTACAACATCCAGATCATCTCCGAGCGCTCCGGAGTGCCGGTCATCCTCGACGCCGGGATCGGGACCGCATCCGACGCGGCGCTGGCGCTGGAGCTGGGCTGCGATGCAGTCCTGCTCGCCAGTTCGGTCTCGCGCGCCGAGGATCCGGCCGGCATGGCCACGGCGATGCGCGCGGCGGTGGAGGCGGGCTGGGCAGCGCGACATGCCGGCCGTATTCCGAGGCGCCTCCACGCCGAGGCGTCCACGCCGCTCGAGGGCCGGCCGGAGCTCTCCTAGACCGGTCGGACGCTAGCCGCGGCGCCTGCTGATGACCTTGTCGACTGCCTCGCCGATCGACCCGAAGACCCAGCCGACACCGTGTGCGGCCCGGTTTGCGACCGAGTCATCGAGCGGCGCCGAGGTCCGGTCCGGGTCGGCGCCGAGCTCCACCGCGGCCTCGCGGACCGCGTCGAGATTCGACTCCAGGCGGTCGGCCCACTCCTCGCAGAACCCGGCGATGTTGCGATCCCCGCGGGCGCGGGCGAGCTCGGCGAGGTGGCGCAGCAGCGTCGTCACGTGCTCCATGTCGAGGACGGCCGAACGGACGACCAGCCCGGTGTCGCCGCCGCGGTCGGCGACGGCGGTGCGCAGATCCGCGAACCTCGCGCCCATCCCCTGCGCCAGGGGGCTGCCGTAGAGGCCGTAGGTCGCCGTGCGAGGTTCGAGTTCGCTGAGCAGGACGGAAGTCGCGGCGGCGCCTTCCTTGAGTCGTTCGCCGATCGCGGTCCCCTCCAGCGCCGATGCGATTCTTCGCCACCTCGTGATCAGCTGACGGCACGCCGCATAGAGCTCTCGGTAGGCGCGGTGCTCGGCGGGGTGGAGTTCGGTGCGGTCGGTCGGCACGGCTCCCGGATTCTGACCTGCTGCGCTCGGTCAGGAGTGGAGGCGGTCGCGCACCCGCTCCAGGTCCCCGACGAGCATCGCCATCGCGTCGTCCCGATCTTTCGGATCCGCCCGCAGAATTGCTGAAGGGTGCAGGGTCGGGACGGCCGTGCGGCCGAGCCTCGACTCGAGGAACTCGCCGTGGTTCTTCATCACCCGCGCCTTTGGTCCGATCACCGCCTTGACGGCAGTCGCCCCGAGGCAGACCAGGAGCTCGGGTTCGACGACCTCGAGCTCCGCCTCGAGCCAAGGAGCACACGCCCTGATCTCCTCCGCTCGCGGCGTCTGATGGATCCGGCGCTTCCCCTGGGGCTTCCACTTGAAGTGCTTGACGACGTTGGTCACGTAGGCGTCACCGCGCTCGATCTTGGCCCGCTCCAGCGCCTGGTCGAGCACCCTGCCGGCCGGGCCGACGAAGGGGTGACCCTCGATGTCCTCGCGATCGCCGGGCTGCTCGCCGATCAGCATGAGCCGAGCGCGCTTTAGGCCCTCCCCGAAGACCGTCTGCGTGGCGGTCTTGTGGAGGTCGCAGGCCGTGCAGCGTGCGGCGGCCTCCCGCAGCGATTTGAGCGATGGGCGTTCGGGGATCAGGGCCTCCGCGCCGCTGGTCTCCTCGCCGGTGAGTGGGAGCTGCCTCACAACGGGGTCTTACCCAACGTTCAATCGCGGCAGTCAGGCGCCGCCGCGTATGCGAACATACGTTCGGTCGAGTTATCGAGAGTTGCAAGACTGGAAAGCGATGCGTTGGGATTCACAGAAGGTCGATAGAGAGAAGGGACGGAGCCTTCCGGGCCTCGACGTCGAAAGGGTCAGGACATTCGATGCTCCGGAGGCGCTCGGCATCAACTTCCACGAGGTCCGGGCCAAGTCGGCCCTCAACAAGGTGCCCGGCGACTTCCTCCCGTTCAACTGGACTGTCAACGCCTTTCGAGGCTGCGCCCATGCGTGTGCCTACTGCTTCGCCCGGGACGCCGTCCTCCTCGCCGATGGCAGGCATAAGCCCCTCGCGGATATTCAGGTGGGCGATTCCATCTATGGCACCGTCTTTGACGGGGAACTATCGGCGCTACGTGACCACCGAAGTCTGGCCCACTGGTCGTCGATCAAGCCGGCGTACCGGGTTGTTCTGGCGGACGGCACCGAACTCATCGCCAGCGGAGACCACCGCTTTCTGACGCGAGCGAGGCAAGTGGAAGTACGTCACCGATCACCTTCGCGGGTCCAGCAGCAACGTGCCACATCTCACGACCAACAACAAGCTCATCGGTTTCGGCCAGTTGGCGCGACGGCCCGGATGCCGATGCACCCGAGCTACCGCCGTGGCTACCTGTGCGGGTTGATCCGGGCGATGGTCACCTCGCGTCACTACGAATATTCCCGCGCCTAACGGAGCGACGGCAGAAGCATCCACTCGCTTCCGTCTTGGCCATGACAGACCTCGAGGCCCTCCGTCGCGCCCGGAGTATCTCCCTACTCGACTTGGATGTCGCGACTGAGTTTCTTTTGCGCACGCCGCCAGCGAGCCGCAATCAGCGAGAAATCCGCGGCCATCCGGACCAGAGCCCGCGACCAGGTCGCAGCCATAGCGGCAGGCGACCGCCTGGCCGACGACGGCCCTCGCTCCGATTGTGGTGCAAGGGCTTCCTGGCCGGCATCTTCGATGCCGAGGGAAGCCGCAGCGCAGGAATTCTCCGCATCGCTAATACCGACCCGGTGATCGTTGATTGGATCACTTACTGCCTCCGAAGGCTCGGATTCCACTACGTCGATCGACTCGACCGGCCAGTCCAACGGACTCACCCACATTCGTCAGCCGGCGGTCCTCAAGCAGGCATGCGGTTCTTCCAGCTCGATCGATCCAGCGATCACTCGCAAGCGGTCGATCGAGGGCGCCGCGCTCAAGTCGCAACGCACAAGCTCGGAGTCGAGGCCATCGAACCGATCGGCAAGGCCGATGCATCTCTTCGACATCACGACCGGGACGGGTGACTTCATCGCCAACGGAGTGGTGAGTCACAACTGCTTCGCCCGCAACACCCACACGTATCTGGACCTGAACGCCGGCCGCGATTTCGAGCGCGAGATCGTCGTCAAGGTGAACGTGCCGGAGCTGCTGCGCGCAGAGCTCGGCCGCCCGAGCTGGAAGCGGGAGCTCATCGCCTTCGGGACGAACACCGACCCGTATCAATGGGCGGAGGGGAAGTACGAGCTGATGCCTCCCATGATCAAGGCGCTGCTCGAGACCGAGACCCCGACCTCGATCCTGACCAAGTCACCGCTCGTGCTCCGAGACCTGGATCTACTCCTCGAGCTCGCCGAGGTCACGGATGTCAGCGGTGAACTTCTCGGTGCCGACGCTCGACGAGAAGATCTGGCGCGAGACCGAGCCCCACACTCCTCACCCACGCAAGCGCCTGGAGGCGGTGGCGAAGTTCAACGAGGCTGGGATTCCGTCCGGCGTCCTGATCGCGCCGCTGATGCCGGGGATCAACGACTCGCCGGAGCTGGTGGACGAGATCGTCTCGATCGCGGAGGAGTCGGGGGCGACCTTTGTGAACGGCATCGCGCTGCACCTGCGGCCGGGGGTGAAGGAGGTCTTCATGTCCTGGCTCTCCGCCGCGCGCCCCGATCTGGTTCCTCGCTACGACAGGCTCTACGACGGTCGCGCGTACGCGCCAAACGTCGAGCGGAAGCGAATCGGCAACCTGGTCCGCGCCCCGAACCTCTCCCACGACCCGCGCTACAGCCGCCGCGCCCGGCTCGAAGCGCGCCGCAAGAGCCGGGCAGAAGAGGCCGCGGGACCCGAGATCCTGCAGACCAAGCTCTTCTAGCCACCAACCGCACCAGCGGCGATGGTTCGCCCTGCTCGCGCTCGGGTAACCGATGCGGTGAAGGACAGCGGAAGGAGGTAGCGATGCCACCGAGAGGCGTCAAGAAGGGCAGCAAATGGGAGCGGATGTACGAGCAGGTCAAGCGGAGCGAGCAGCAGGAGGGTCGCTCTGAGGCGCGAGCCGAGGAGATCGCCGCGCGGACCGTCAACAAGGAGCGAGCGCGCGCCGGCGAGACCCGCCAGGCGTCCCGGACCTCGCGCGAGGACATCTCTTCGTATCGGCGAGGCGGACTGCGCTCGGGTCACGGGCCCGGCGGTCGGACCTACGACCAGCTCTACGAGGAGGCCAAGCACCTCGGCATCGAGGGACGGTCGAAGATGAACAAGCGCCAGCTGGTTGGCGCTGTCGAAGGCAAGAAGAGGAGGCGTCGCTGATGGCGACTCAGAAGCAGCAAGGCGCTGCCAAGCGCAACGTCAGGAAGGCGCAGGCCGGGGCCCGCAAGAAGCAGACTCTGAAGAACCTGCCGAAGCGGACGAGGACCGCGCTCGGCAAGGAGGCGAACAAGGTCCGCAAGGGCCAGGCGAAGACCCGCGATCAGCTCAACCGCGAGGCCGCCCGCCTGGACATCCGGGGCCGCTCGAAAATGGGCAAGGACCAGCTGCGAGCAGCGATCAAGCGGCGCGGCGGCAAGGCCGACTAGCCGCCGATCCCGCTCGTCTCAACTCTCGACGCCGGTGGCGTCGTGGGGGCTTCCGACCGGCTTCGACTGCGAGGAGCCGCGCTGGCGCAGGAAGACCGTGATCGCCACGAAGGAGCCGACCGCGAGAAACTCGGACTGCCAGTTCTCCAGCGTCGCCTCCCAGAAGTCTGCGGACCCGACGTAGCCGAGCCAGGTGACGGTTGCCTGCTGGTGGCCCACCTGGTCGGCGTTGTAGGTGGTCCAGCCGGTCACGGACTGGGCGAACCAGGACCCGAAGAAGATGATCGACATCACGATCAGCAGCGAGTTGGAGTAGAGGAACGTCCTGATGCCCCGCGGCTTGGCCCACTCGGGCGAGTCCTCCTGCGCGTGACCGCCGACCTTCTGCTTCCGATCGCTCTCCAATCCCTCCTGGCCCGGGGGCTTCGACTCGGGTGAGCCGCGCTCGACCAGCCAGATCGTGGCGAGCATGAAGAGCATGAACTGCAGGTACTCCGACTGCCAGTTCTCCATTACGGCGTTGCCGAAGTCCGAGGAGCGGAGGTACCGCCAGAACGACATCGTCGAGCTGTGGTGGGCGACCGCGTCGTCGTTGTGGAGTGCGTGTCCGGCGATCGCCAGGCCGACCAGGGAGGCCAGGAAGATCACGAGGAAGAAGAGCGAGAGGGAGTGATCGCGGACAAAGCGGCGCATCGGGTCCTCAGTGATGCCCGAGCCCGATCACGGTGTAGAAGACGAGGCCCGCCGTGATCAACAGGATCCAGGTCCAGAACATCGCCCTCATCACAGGCGCCCCTTCCTCATGCGGCTGAGTCCTTCCCGCTGGACGGGTCCCTAATCCCCTAAAGCGTCCTTTCCCAGCGGCTTTCTGGCATTTCCCCCAAACAGGTAGGGAATTAAGAGGTTTTTGATCCAGAAAGTCGAGAATCTGCTACCGTGCCGCCGTCTTGTCAAGGAACCCAATGAAGAAAGGTCACAACGCCTCTATGACTCAGGCACAGAACAGGCGCCGCCCGAGGCGGGCGGTCGCATCTATCGGACTCGCCCTGGCGGCTCTGTGCGCGGCGATCGGGATCGCTGCGTGCGGCGGCTCGGCGAGCGGAGCAGGGACGATCAATCTGGTCGCCTACTCGACTCCTCAGCAGGCCTACGAGGACAAGCTCGAGCCTGGATTCAAGGACACGACCCAAGGCGATGGCGTGGAGTTCTCCAATTCCTTTGGAGCTTCCGGTGATCAGAGCCGCGCGGTCGAATCCGGGCAGCCGGCCGACGTCGTCGAGTTCTCCCTCGAGCCCGACATGACGCGGCTGGTCGACGCCGGGATCGTCGACTCGAACTGGAACCAGAATCAGTACAAGGGCATCGTCACCAACTCGGTCGTGACCCTGATGGTCCGGCCTGGCAACCCGAAGAACATCCAGTCCTTCGACGACCTCGCCCGGGACGACGTCGACGTGATCGACCCGAACCCGGCCACCTCCGGCGGAGCGCGCTGGAACATCATGGCCATCTACGGGTCGCAGATCGCAGAGGGCAAGTCCGACGCCCAGGCGCAGGACTTCGTCAAGCAGGTCCTGGCCAATACGTCCGTTCAGGACTCGAGTGCGCGTGACTCGCTGCAGACGTTCTCCAGCGGCAAGGGGGACGTGCTGGTCGGCTACGAGAACGAGGCGATCCAGGCCAAGCAGGAGGGCATCGACCTCGAGTACGTCACACCCGACAACACGATCCTGATCGAGAACCCGATCGCTGTCACGAAGGATGCGCCGCCTGAGGCCCAGAAGTTCCTGGACTTCCTCTACACGGAGCCGGCGCAGCAGGACTTCGCCGACGCGGGCTATCGCCCGGTTGTCAAGTCCGTCGCGGATAAGAACGCCAGCAAGTTCCCGGTCCCGTCAGGCCTCTTCACCATCGCCAAGTTCGGCGGCTGGAGCAAGGTCGCGGACCCGTTCTTCGGCGACAACGGCTGGGTGATCCAGGCCGAGAAGGACCTCGGCAACCCGACCAGCTAGCCGCTGGGAGCGAGCCGCTGATGGCGTCAGCCGACACCGCTGTAGCCAGGCCGCCGAGGGCGGGTCTCCGGATCCCCCTCGGCGGTGCGGCGCTTGCGCGCGGCACCGCCACGCTGTGGATCAGCCTCATCGTGCTGCTCCCTCTGGCGGCGGTGTTCAGCCGGGCGTTCGACGAAGGGCTCGGTCACTTCTGGGACGCGATCTCCGACAAGGAGGCCGTCGCGGCGATCAAGCTCACCCTGATCTCCTCGCTGATCGTGGTCGCGGTCAATGCCGTGATGGGAACTCTGATCGCCTGGGTCCTCGTCCGCGACGAGTTCCGGGGAAAGCGGTTGCTCAACTCGGTCATCGATCTGCCGTTCGCGCTGCCCACGATCGTCGCTGGGCTGACGCTGATCGCCCTCTACGGGCCCAATTCGCCGATCGGGGTGCATGTCGCGTACACCAGGGCGGCCGTCGTGATGGCCCTCCTCTTCGTCACGCTTCCCTTCGTCGTCCGCTCCGTGCAACCGGTGCTGATCGAGGTCGATCGGGAGATGGAGGAGGCCGCTGCCTCGCTGGGCGCGCCCAACCACCGGATCTTCCGGAGCATCATCCTTCCCAACCTGGCTCCGGCGATCATCGCCGGCATCGCACTCGCCTTCGCCCGGGCGCTCGGCGAGTTCGGCTCGCTCGTTCTCCTCACGGGGAATATCCCCTTCAAGACGGAGGCCGCGTCGGTGTACATCTTCGGGCGGGTTCAGACCAACGACCTGTCGGGAGCCGCAGCGGTCTCCGTGCTGTTGCTCGCGATCTCCGTGGGCCTGCTCTTCGCCCTCAACCTGTTCGCCAGCTGGAGGTCCAGGCATGAGCGCGCGTAGCCGCCTTTCTCGGCTCGGGCTCCGCTCGATCGTCCTGCTGTACCTCTCCGCCCTGCTCCTGGCACCCGTGGGCATGATCTTCTACCGGACCTTCGAGCACGGGCTGAGCCAGCCAATCGACGCGATCACCAGCCCTGATGGCCTGCACGCGTTCTGGCTGACGATCGTCTGCGTCGGGATTGCGGTGCCCTTGAACACGGCATTCGGCGTGATCACGGCGCTCGTTCTGGTCCGTCAGAACTTTCGCGGTAAGGCACTGCTCAACGCTGCGATCGACGTGCCCTTTGCGATCTCGCCGGTGGTCATCGGCCTGGCCCTGTTCCTCGTCTACGCGCCCCGCAACAGCTGGTTCGGGGAGTGGCTGATGGGCAACGGCGTCCAGATCATCTTCTCCCTCCCCGGGATGATCCTGGCGACGATCTTCGTCTCGCTGCCCTTCGTGGTGCGGGAGGTGATGCCGGTCCTTCAGGAGATCGGCACCGACCAGGAGGAGGCGGCCGAGACCCTGGGGGCGACGCCGTGGCAGACCTTCTGGCGGGTCACCCTGCCCGCGATCAGGTGGGGCGTTACCTACGGCGTCGTCCTTGCAACGGCCCGGGCACTGGGAGAGTTCGGGGCGGTCAGTGTGGTCGCCGGAAACGTTTCGGGGAGCGGCGGGACGCAAACTCTGCCGCTCTACGTCAAGGACCAGTTCGACAACTTCAACCTGGCCGGCTCGTATGCGGCCGCGCTGGTCCTCGCGCTTCTCGCGATTGCCGTGCTCTTGAGCATGAACCTCCTGCAGCGGCGATCGGCAAGGAGTGCCGGGGCCGAGGAGGGTGACGACCGGGAGCTGCCCGGCCCGGGCGTGTTCGTCCCACAGCCCATTGAAAAGGAGGCCTGAGATGGCCATCTCCGTGAACGGTGTGACCAAGCGATTCGGCGATTTCGTCGCGCTGGACGATGTCTCCATCGACGTTCCCGATGGCGGCCTGACGGCTCTGCTCGGCCCGAGCGGCTCCGGCAAGTCGACGCTGCTGCGCGTGATCGCCGGGCTCGAGGAGCCCGACTCCGGTCAGGTGCTGATCTCGGGCGAGGACAACACCCAGACCCCGGTGCAGGATCGGAACGTCGGCTTCGTCTTTCAGCACTACGCCGCCTTCAAGCACATGACCGTGTTCGACAACATCGCCTTCGGCCTCAAGATCCGGGGCGAGGGCAGCGGGACGATCCGCGAGCGGGTCAAGCAGCTGATCGAGCTCGTCCACCTGCGCGGCTTCGAGAACCGGTTCCCGAACCAGCTCTCGGGTGGACAGCGCCAGCGGATGGCGCTCGCCAGGGCGCTCGCCGTGGAGCCACGGGTGCTGCTGCTCGACGAGCCGTTCGGAGCGCTGGACGCCAAGGTGCGGCAGGAGCTGCGCACCTGGCTGAGACGCCTACACGATGACGTGCACGTGACGACGATCTTCGTCACCCACGATCAGGAGGAGGCGATGGACGTGGCTGAGCAGATCATCGTCATGAACGACGGCAAGGTCGAGCAGTCCGGTGGTCCGCGCGACCTCTACGAGGACCCCGCCTCGGAGTTCGTGATGAGCTTCATCGGGCCGGCGCACCGGCTGGGCAACGCGTGGGTCCGGCCCCATGATGTGGAGATCCGTCATGAGCCGAATGGCAGGACGATCGAGGCGATGGTCGATCGGATCGTTCACCTCGGCTTCGAGGTGAGGATCGAGCTGACTCTCACCGACGGCGAGCAGTTCTCGGTGCAGCTCACCCGCGATGAGCTCGACCAGCTCGAGCTCAACGAGGGCCAGATCGTCTTCGTCCGGCCGCGGTCCACGAAGGTCTTCAGCTCGGACGGCTCGGGCAGTCCGGCCCCGGAACCGGAGGTCGCCTAGGGCAGGCGTTGCGATGAGCTGAGCGAGTCGGCGAGCCTCCACCGTTCGCGTCGCGGAGGACGACCGCTAACGCGTGCTCCAGGCTTCCGCCGGCTCGCTCAGCTCACGCACCCTCCCGGGCAGCTCTCCGCCGACCACGTCGGCGAGGGTGGTGTCCTCCAGAACCGCGCGGAGGTTGGCGCGGACGGCGATCCAGACCTTCTGCAGCGGCACCGCCTCGCCCTTGTAGTCGAGGGTCTCTGGGCCCTGGCCCCGGACGCTCGCCAGCGGACCTTCGACCGCGCGGACGATGTCCGCGAGGCTGACCTCCTCTGCCGGCTTGGCCAGCCAATAGCCGCCCTGGGCGCCGCGCCGGCTGGCGACGATGCCGGTGTGCTTGAGCTCGCCGAGGATGTTCTCGAGAAACTTGAGCGGGATCTCCTGGGCGTCGGCGATCGCTTCGCCCTTGATCGGCTCCCCACCGGCGGCGGCGAGCTCGACCGCGGCACGTACCGCGTAGTCGACCTTGGCCGAGATCCTCATCTGAATCGGGACTCTAGCCACCGTTGGGGCGACGCCTAGACTTGCCTGGCGCCCCTAACTCAACTGGTCAGAGTTCCGGCCTTTTAAGCCGGCGGTCCGGGTTCGAGTCCCGGGGGGCGCACTGTGGGATACAGGGCCGAGCTGATCCGGCGCATCTACGGCTTCGACTGGGCGACCGTCCGCAGCCGGCGCGAAGGCTTCGGGGAGCTCGGTTCCCTGGTGACGGAAGACTTCGACTCCCAGCTCTCATCCGAGCTCGGCGAGCGCGTCCTCTCCGGTGTGCAGGGCCTGGAGATGTTCGTCGAGGCGGGCGAGCAGGACTTCTCCGAGTTCCGCTACGACGCCGACGAGGTCGAGGAGATCGGGGACGACCGGGTGCTTGTGCTGGGCCGGATCGCCGCCCGTGCCCGCGCTACCGGGATGCCCCTCGCGGGGGAGTTCGGTCACATCTGGACGGTCCGTGACGGCCGCGCCGCTCACGTCGAGGCGCATCGGGACCACGGCGAGGCCCGCCGGGCCGCTGTGCCCGGCTGACCGACCGAATCAGTTGGGGTGGGCCGGAAGACCCGCCCTAGAGCGCCGCCCCCAAGACGGCACCGTCTTCCGGCTCTCCTCCCCATGTCCCCTCGTGGGGCCTTCTCCCGTAGCCGCGGTACAACGCCCCTGAGGGGCGGCCTGTGAGTGTCGGTACCTCGCCTCCATTGGGGAGGATCAGATCACTGCGGGGCCCCGCCGTGTGTGCGGCTGGTCACCGGGGTGACGCCCCTCACGAAGTGCTGCGGAAGCCCGGCTCCCGGCTAGTGGCGGAAATGACGACGCTTCGTGAAGACCATCGCCACCCCCGTGGCGTCGCACGCCTCGATCACCTCGGCGTCGCGCTTGGAGCCGCCCGGCTGGATCACGGCCGTCGCGCCGATGTCGATCGCGGCCCGCGGCCCGTCGGCGAATGGGAAGAAGGCATCCGACGCGACCACCGAGCCGGCGAGCAGCGGCTCGGCATCCGGCCCCCGCGCGTCCTTCGCCTTCTCGATCGCAAGCCGAACCGAATCGACCCGGCTCATCTGCCCGGCGCCGATCCCGAGAGTGGCCCGGTCGCGCGCCAGCACGATCGCGTTCGACTTGACGTGGCGCACCACCCGCCAGGCGAACAGCAGGTCCTCCCACTGCTCCTCGGTCGGCTCGACCTTGGTGACCACCTCCATCAGCTCTCGCGGCTCCGGCGTCCCATCGGGGTCCTGTACGAGGATCCCGCCCCGGACCCGCTTGATGTCCGGCTCGATCTGGTGCGCGCGCCGCTCGGTGTCCTCCAGGATCCGGATGCTCTCCTTCTGCTGCAGCACGTCGAGCGCGCCCTCCTCGTATCCGGGCGCGATCAGCACCTCGATGAACTGCTCGTTCAGCCGCTCCGCCAGCTGCCTGTCCACCGGCCGGTTGAGGGCGATCACCCCGCCGAACGCCGACATCGGATCACAGGCGAACGCGGCCGCGTAGGCCCTCATCAAACGGGTCGCGCTGTCGCTCCCCCTCGCATCGACGGCCGCCTCCGCCACCCCGCACGGGTTGTTGTGCTTGACGATCACGCAGCCCGGCCCCTCGAGATCCCCGAGCAGCGTCCGCGCCGAGTTGAGGTCGAGCACGTTGTTGAACGAGAGGGACTTGCCGTGCATCTTGGCCACCCGCGAGAGCACGTGGGACCGAGCCCGCGGCTCGACGTAGAGCGCCGCCCGCTGGTGCGGGTTCTCCCCGTAGGAGAGGTCGAGCTCCTTCTCCCATGCCGTGACCCAGTAGCTCGGCAACTGCTCGTAGCGGCGTGCGAACCAGCGGCTGATCGCCGCGTCGTAGCGCGCCGTGTAGGCGAATGCCTCGTTGGCCAGCCAGTGCCTGGTTGCGGCTGAGAGCTCGCCTGTCTCCTCGAGCTCGTCCAGCACCGCGTCGTAGCTCTCCGGCCGGACCACCACGGCCACGAAGCGGTGGTTCTTCGCGGCGGCCCGGATCATCGTCGGCCCACCGACGTCGATGTTCTCGATCGCCTCCTCCTCCGGCACGTCCAACCGGGCAACCGTGCGCTCGAACGGGTAGAGGTTCACGCAGACCAGGTCGATCGGCTCGATCTCGTGCTCCCTCAGCACCTCGGCGTGCTCCGGGTTGTCTCGCACGGCTAGCAGGGCCGCGTGCAGGTGCGGATGAAGCGTCTTCACCCGGCCGTCCAGGATCTCCGGGAATCCGGTCAACTCCTCGACTGGCTTTGCGTCGATCCCCGCCTCGCGCAGCGCCGACAGCGTTCCGCCGGTGGAGATCACCTCGACTCCCTGCTTCGCCAGCCCAGCGGCGAACTCGGCCACGCCCGTCTTGTCGGCGACCGAGATCAGCGCCCTCCGAACCGGCAGCGACTCGCCCGCCGGCTCCGGAGCGATCTCTGGCGAGGGCGTCGACACGGATCCGCGAGTCTAAGACTCCGGATCGATGTGAACGAGGCGGGGGTTGGTCTCGTCGATCCGGACCCGTCCGGCTGCGATCAGCCGGATCGTCTCCGGCAGCAGCGCGTGCTCGGTGGCGTGAATCGCCCTCTCCGCCTCGTCCCAGTCGCGGCTCGGCGGGATCGGCACCGGCCGCTGCATGATGATCGGCCCCGAGTCCACCCCCTCGTCGACGAAGTGAACCGTCACCCCCGTGATCTTCGAGCCGTGGTCGATCGCCTGCTGCAGCGCATCGATGCCCGGGAAGGACGGCAGCAGCGCCGGGTGCACGTTGATCACCCGGTTCCGAAACCGCGTCACGAACTCGCTCGAGAGCAGCTGCATGTAGCCGGCCAGGACGACCAGATCGACCTCGAGCCCCTCGATCCAGTCGCCGAGCGCCTGGTCTCGGGCCGCGCGGTCTCCGTACTCGTCGGTCGGAAAGAGTGCCGTTTCCACGCCGGCCCGTCGGGCCCGCTCGAGCGCCCTGGCACCAGGCTTGTCCGACCCCACGCCGACGACCTCGATCCCCTCCTCGCCGGTGTGCAACTGGTCAAGAATCGCCTGGAGGTTCGTGCCGCCGCCCGACGCGAGCACGACGATGCGGAACTGACTCACGACCGCATCCTTTCGGATCGCCCGGCGTGCCCGTTATCGCGAAGCCGGAACGACCGCGATCTCCTCGAGTGCGAACTTGCCGTTCGCGCTCTCGGGATCCCCGAGTGGGTACTCGCCCGTGAAGCAGGCGTCGCAGTGCTTCTCCCGAGGCGTGCCGATCGCCTCGTAGACCGCGTCCATCGAGAGGTAGGCGAGCGAGTCAGCCCCCAGCTCCTCGGCGATCTCCTCGACCGTGCGGTCGTGGGCGATCATCTCCTCGCGGGTCGACATGTCGATCCCGTAATGGCATGGATGCCGGATCGGCGGCGCCGAGATCCGCAGGTGGACCTCGGTCGCCCCGGCCTCCTTCAGCATGGCGACGATCTGGCGTGTGGTGTTCCCCCGCACGATGGAGTCGTCGACGACCACCACCCGTTTGCCGGCGACGATCTCGGGAAGCGGGTTGAACTTCATTCGCAGCCCGTGCTTCCGCAGCTCCTGGCCCGGCTGGATGAAGGTGCGCGCGACGTAGCGGTTCTTGATCAGCCCGTCGTCCTTCGGCAGGCCCGTCGCCCGGGCGAAGCCGTTCGCCATCGGGTTCCCGGAATCCGGGACCGAGATCACAAGATCGGCGTCCACCGGCGCCTCCTCGGCGAGCAGCTCGCCCATCCGCCCGCGGACCTCCTGCAGAACCCGGTTCTCGAGCCGCGAGTCGGGCCGGGAGAAGTAGATGTGCTCGAACACGCACTGCGCCGGCCTCTCCCCCTGGATCACCGGCTTCATCTCCAGCCCGCGCGCTGTCAGCGAGACCAGCTCACCGGGCTGCACCTCGCGGATCATCTGCGCGCCGATGATGTCGAAGGCGCAGCTCTCGGACGCGACCACGAAGGACTCGTCGAAGCCGTCGCCGGCCTTGATCTTGCCCAGGGCCAGCGGCCGCACCCCGTGGGGATCGCGAAACGCGACCACGGCGTGCTTGGTCATCACCACCGTCGAATAGGCACCTTCGAGGCGCGGCATGACCTCGGCCACAGCGTCCTCGATCCACGCATCCCCCTCCCCGGCGGTCCGGGAGAGGAGCGCGGCCATGATCTCGGAGTCGGAGGTGCCGCGCAGGTGAACCCCCGCCTCGGTCAGCTCGTTGTAGAGCTCGACCGCGTTGGTCAGGTTGCCGTTGTGCGCGAGGGCCAGCTCCCGGCCGTCGTCGCGCCATACCGGCTGCGCGTTCTCCCACGCGCCCCCGCCCGTGGTCGAGTAGCGCACGTGCCCGATGGCCATGTCGCCTGCGAGAGCGCGCAACTTGTCCTCGTCGAAGACCTGTGAGACCAACCCGAGTTCCCGCAGGGTCGTGATGTGACCGCCCTCGCAGGTTGCGATCCCCGCCGACTCCTGGCCGCGATGCTGAAGCGCGTAGAGCCCGAAGTAGGCGAGGCGGGCCACGTCGCGGCCGGGTGCGTACACGCCGAAGACCCCGCATTCATCGCGCGGGCCATCGCGATCGGGAACGTCAAATCGCGCGTCGGTCACGTCTGTGGAGGTGTCTCAACCTCTGGAGATCGAATGGCCGGGCAGGACTGCAGCCCGCAAACGGAGGGTAGCAGCGGGCACGGCGCGCCCGGCAGCGTGCACTCCCCCAAAATGCGGCGATTTGCAGGGCCGGAGAGCACCCGGGCGGGGCCTACCTCCTCGGCTTCTGCCGCCGACCCTTCTTGATCAGCGTGACCGTGACGGGTTCGGTGTTCGGGACCCCCGCGACTGTCGCCGGCACGAAGCGGATGAAGACACCGACCGCGACCCGGCCCTTGCCCTTCTTCAGGACCCGCTTCTTGAGCATCCTCGCCGTCTTCCCCACCGGCTTCACGGTCAGCTCGAAGACCTCGGCCCGCGGCAGGCTCATGCTCACCTGCTCGACCCCCGCTGCGGACGCGCCGACGTCGGCAGCCGAGTTCGTCTCATCGAGCGTCACGAGCCCGGGACCCGGCACCCTGGCCTGGATGATCGCGGTTCCCTTCTTCCTGATGTTCGTCACCGAGTTCACCGTGATCTTGTTGGCGGGTGCGGCTGTGAGCTGCGACGCGTCCGCGGGTCCGGCGACCCCCGCAGCGGGAATCAACGCGAGCTTCGGTGACGCGCCGTTGAGGTTGGCGCGTGCGATCGCGCCCGTGTCGTAATTCCCCCAGAAGATGAATTGCGAGTTGACCGCGACACCGCTCGGTCCTCCACCCGTCGTCCCCGCATCGATGTAGTCCGCCTGAGCGGGTCCGCCGACGACCGGCACCACCCCGACCGTGTTGCCGCTGTCGGATCCCCAGTAGAGGTAGTTGTAATCGACCGAGAGGCCGCAGAAGGCCTCGGGGATCGGGGCGAAGTCGGGGGCGACCGTCGCTCCGTCGAGCGTCGCGCGACCGATCTGGGTGCCGCCGTTGTTCAGGAAGTAGAGGAAGTTGGAGTCGGCGGCCAGCCCGCAGGTGCTGTTGGTGGTGGCGATGAACACGGGATTCGGCGCCGAGCCGTCGATGTTCGCCCGGCCGATGCTCCCGCCGCCGTTCTGCCAGTAGATCGCGTCGGGAGTCAACGCGATCCCCGAGGGATCGCTCACCCCGGCCGAATGCGGGATGAAGTCCGGATTGGCGTCCGTCCCGTCAAGGTCGGCTCTACCGATTGAGCCGGTCGTGGAGTCGCCCTGTGTCCAGTAGATGAACTTCGAGTCGGTCGCGACGCCATGCGGGCTGTTGAGTCCGGCGATGAACGCCGGGTTCAGCGCCGTGCCGTTGAGCTTCGCCCGCGCAATCGTCGAGTTCGGCGCGCCGCTCGTCCAGTAGACGAAGTTCGCGCGTGCCTGCGGGGCCGCAATCAACAGCACCAGCGCCGCGAGGAATGAGGCGGCCATCCCGCCCTGCGGCAGACGTCGTCCGGATGCGCTTCGATTCAAACCGGGGCTACTACTTCTTCTTGGTCTTCTGCTTCACCAGCGTGACCGTGACCTGCTGCGTGTTGGGGACCCCCGCGACGCCGGCCGGCACGAAGTGGATGAACACCGTCACGTTCACCTTGGCCTTCGCCTTGTTCTTCTTCTTCAGCTGCTTCTTGATCGTCTTGTTGAGCTTCTTCGCGGTCTTGCCGGTCGGCTTCACCGCGAGCTTGAAGGAGGAGGCCTGGGTGATCGTCAGCCCGACCTGCTTGACGCCTGCCGCGACCGCGTTGACGTCGGGCGGCGTGCTCGTCTGGTTGAGCGTGGCCTGGCCCGGTCCCGGCACCTTGGCGTTGATCGACGCCGTGCCCTTCTTCTTGTTCTTCTTGACCGAGTTGACGGTGATCTTGTTGGAGGGCGCAGCGGCCAGCAGGCAGCGGTCGGTGCTGGGCTCGGGAAGGTCGGGTTCGGCGCGGCGCCGTTGATGTTGGCGCGACCGATCGCGGCTCATCGTCCAGCGGATCTGCCCCAGAAGACGAACTGGGAGTTGACCGCCACGCCCGCACGGACCTTGCCGTTGATGGGGTTGGGCGGGAATGAAGGGCCGGTCGGGGTGCCGCCCGCCGACCGGCCGCGCGGCCGACTCACGGTCGTGCCGGATGTCGGCGTCCCCAGTAGAGGAAGTCGGGTCGACCGCCAGCCCATCGACGTATGCGGCTCGCGGTGGTGAAAGTTCGGGTCCGCCGGTCCCGCGCCCGTCGAGGGCGCCGGCCGATGCGGGCCCCGCCGTGTTGACCCAGTAGAGGAAGCTCGAGTCGGCGGCCAGCCCGCAGGTGACGCTTCCACCGGGCCGTGATGAAGTTGGCCTGCGGATTCGCTGCCGTCGATGTTGGCGCGACCGATCGTGTCGGCCCACCGTCGTGTTCACCCAGTAGATCCCGAATGAGGGTCACTGCGATCCCGGTCGGGTCGGTGACACCGGTCGTGATGAAGCTGGGATTCGACGCCGGTGCCGTCGAGGTTCGCTCGGCCGATGCTCGTGGGGTCGGTTGTTGGTCCAGTAGACGAACCTCGAGTCGACGGCGACCGCAGCGCGTCTGCCTTGACCCGGGATGAAGTTGTTGTTCGGCCCCGGCTCCGTTGATCTTCGCGCGGCCGATGAGCCGGACGCACTGGTTGTTCGCCCAGTAGACGAAGTTGCCATGCGCATGCGGCGGCGCGATCAGCAGCGCCACAGCCGCCAGCAGCGCAGCGGCAAGGAGCGTCAGGACCACCCTTCTCCTCAGTGGGTGATCCGAGTGGTGCGAGTGACCGGCGTGCGAGAGGCGTCGCCCGAACACGTTTTGATCCTACCCCCGAATCGGGGCTGCAACCGGGGATTTCCCTGCTCAGAGGCTCTCGGGAAGCGAACGCCAGGCGCGCTCAGCGTCGGCCAGGGTCAGCGAAACGTCGCGCTCGGCGGCCGAGAAGGCCAACCTGTCCCCGTGGACGGAGCCGATCTCGAGAGCCTCCACGCCGGCGTCCTCGGCCGCCTCGAGAAGCCGCCGGAGACCGTCGGCCGAGACGGCGAGCACGATCCCGCCGGGGCCCTCCCCGAACAGGCAGCTCTCGCCCGACCCGCCGCGCAGCTCGACCAGCGGGTCGAGGTCTGCATCGATCCCCGATCCGGCCGCGATCGCCATCTCCGCGAGTGCGCAGGCGAGGCCACCGTCGCTGACGTCGTGCGCCGCGGTCGCGATGCCGTCCCGCACCCCCTGGCGGACGAAGCGGAGTGAAGCGGCGATCGCGCCGATCTCCACCTGCGGCAGCCCTGCGTCCAGCTCGCCGCGCTGCTTGGCGAGCTCCGAGCCCGCGAGGGAGGGGGCGAACGGGCCCACCAGGACCAGTCGATCGCCGTCCCGCGGCGCGATCCCGGGGGCGCGCGCCGGATCGGGCAGCTCGCCCACCATGCCGACCACGGGTGTCGGGTAGATCGGGCCGTGCTCGGTCTCGTTGTAGAGCGAGACGTTGCCCCCGACGACGGGGATCCGCAGGCCCAGGCAGGCATCCGCCAGGCCCAGAACCGCGCGATCGAGCTGCCACGCGACGTTGGGCTTCTCCGGGTTGCCGAAGTTGAGGCAGTTGGTCAGGCCGAGCGGCTCGGCGCCCACGCAGGCGAGGTTCTGCGCGCACTCCATCACGGCCTCGACGGCACCGGCATACGGGTCGCAGGCGACCCGCCGTCCGTTCCCGTCGATCGCCACCGCGATCGCGCGATCGGACTCCGGCAGGATCAGCACAGCCGCGTCGGCGTCCTCCGGCCGCCGCGCGGTCCGCGAGCCGACCACCGAGTCGTACTGCTCGAAGGCCCAACTCTTCGAGGCGACGTTCGAGCAGCCGAGCAGGGCACTGAGGATCGCGGAGGCGCCGTCCTCCTCGAGGGTCACCTCGTTTCCATACATCCACCCGCCTGGCTCCTCGGGCTCGAGGTCATAGAGCGGGCACTCGTCGACGAGCGCGGTGACCGGGACATCCCCGACCTCCACACCGTCATCGAGTACACGGAGGCGGCCGCTTTCCGTGATTTCGCCGATGGCGGCGGCGCCCGTCTGCCAGCGCTCGCAGGTCGCCACCACCTCGTCGAGCTTTGCGGGCTCGACCACCGCCAGCATGCGCTCCTGCGACTCCGAGACCATGATCTCGAACGGCTCCATGTCGTCTTCGCGCAGCGGCACACGCCGGACGTCGATGTCGATCCCCACTCCGCCCTTGGAGGCCATCTCTCCGGCCGAGGACGTCAGCCCCGCCGCGCCGAGGTCCTGCAGCGAGACGAACAGGTCGCGCCCGAGCAGTTCCAGGCAGCACTCGAGAAGCTTGGACTCCTCGAAGGGGTCGCCGATCTGGACGCTGGGCCTCTTCGAGTCATCGCCCGCCTCGAGCTCCGCCGAAGCCAGCACGGACGCCCCTCCGATCCCGTCCCGTCCGGTGGACGCGCCCATGATCACCAGCAGATTGCCCGGGCCGGCGGCGGCCGACCGGATCAGCTCGTCCGTCCGCGCGAGACCCACGCACATTGCGTTGACCAGGCAGTTGTGCTCGTACGCGGGTTCGAAGTAGACCTCGCCGCCGACGTTCGGCACCCCGATCGAGTTCCCGTAATGCCCGATCCCGGCGACCGCGCCCTCGAAGAGGTAGCGGGACCGATCGGAGGTGAGCTCGCCGAAGCGGAGCGAGTCGAGCACCGCGATCGGCCGGGCGCCGATCGCGAAGACGTCGCGCAGGATCCCGCCGACCCCGGTCGCGGCCCCCTGAAACGGCTCGACGGCGCTCGGGTGATTGTGCGACTCGACCTTGAAGGCGACGGAGTGGCCGTTCCCCACGTCGACGGCCCCGGCGTTCTCGCCAGGTCCCATCACGACGCGCTCCCCCTCGGTCGGCAGGCGGCCGAGAAGCTTGCGGGAGTGCTTGTAGGCGCAATGCTCGGACCAGAGCAGCGAGAACATCGCCAGCTCCACCTGGTTCGGCGGCCGACCGATCAGCTCGACGATCCGCCCGTACTCGGCCTCGGTTAGACCGAGCTCGACGGCCTGCTCGACGGTGGGCAGCTCGGCGGTGGACGTCACGCGGCGGCGGTCTGCGGCAAGCTGACCAGGGCCCGGAACAGGGCGAGTCCGTCATCGGATCCGGTCAGAGGATCGACGGCGTGCTCGGGATGCGGCATCAGACCCAGCACGTTCCGGCCCTCGTTGAGCACCCCGGCGATGTCACGGACGCTCCCGTTCGGGTTCTGGCCGGACGCATACCGGAACGCGACTCGCCGCTCGACCTCGAGGCGATCCAGTTCGGCGTCCGCGGCGAAGTAGCGGCCGCTCATGTGCTTTATCGGGATCGAGAGCCGGTCGCCCGCCGCGAGCCCGGCGCCGAACGGGCCCTCGAAGTCGGCGGCAACGAGCCCCACCTGTCTGCAGATGAACCGCAGACCCTCGTTCGGAAGCAGAGCGCCGGGGAGCAGGCCGGCCTCGCAGAGGACCTGGAAGCCGTTGCAGATGCCGAGCACTGGTCCGCCCTCTCCCGCGAACCGCGCTACCGCCTCCATTGCCGGCGAGAAGCGTGCTATCGCTCCCGCCCGCAGGTAGTCGCCGTAGGAGAAGCCGCCAGGAATCACGACGCCGTCGAGGCCGGAGAGATCGGTCTCCTCGTGCCAGACGAGACGGCCCTCACCCACGCGCCGAACGGCCTCGAGCGCATCCCGCTCGTCGCAAGAGCCGGGGAATTGGATGACCCCTATCACGGCCGCGTCCTCCGCTCCGCGTCCGGGCGCGGCCTTGGGGTTGCGAGGCTCATTCACCGTCTCCGTTCAGAACGATCTCGTAGTCCTCGATCAGCGGGTTGGCGAGCAGCTTCTCGCTGAGCGAGTCGAGCTTGCCCGGATCATCGACCTCCAGCTCGACCAGCCGGCCGACCCTGACGTCATGGATCCCCTCGAAACCGAGCGCCGGCAGCGCTCGCTCGACGGCCTTCCCCTGGGGATCCAGGATTCCCTCCTTGGGCCTGATCAGAACCCTCGCCTTCACCAATCCAGCCTAGCGGCCACCAAGGCGCTCAATCTCGGAGCGAAGGGCGAAGCGCGGAGCGACTTGTGTGGGGCGCCTGCCCGTGGCCGCGACCTTGTGGCGAAGCGATCAACCGAGTTTGTGGTCCGTTATCTGCTCGTACGCCTCGACGTACTTGGCCCGCGTGTTCTGGACCACCTCGTCCGGAAGCTCCGGGCCAGGCGGGCTGTGGTCCCAGCCGACCGAGTCGGCGTAGTCGCGCACGTACTGCTTGTCGAAGGATGCCTGCGAGCGGCCGGGCTCGTAGCCGTCCTGGGGCCAGAAGCGCGAGGAGTCCGGCGTCAGCACCTCGTCCGCCAGCACGATCTCGGCACCGGCCGAGCTGCCGAACTCGAACTTCGTGTCGGCGACGATGATTCCGCGCTCCGCGGCGTGGTCGGCCGCGCGCTCATAGATCTCGATCGATATCCGGCGCAGCTCCTCCATCAGGTGCCGATCGCCGGTGATCTCCACCGCGCGGTCGAAGTCGATGTTCTCGTCGTGCTCCCCGAGCTCGGCCTTGGTCGCTGGTGTGAAGATCGGTTCACGCAGCTTCTCGGACTCCCTCAGCCCGCCGGGCAGCTGAATCCCGCAGACCCCGCCGGTCTGCTGGTACTCCTTCCAGCCCGAGCCGGAGAGATAACCGCGGACGACGCACTCGATCGGGTACATATCGAGCCTCCGTACCCGCATCCCTCGGCCTGCGGCCTCGTCTGGAACGTCCTCGGAGATGAAGTGGTTCGGGACGATCTCTCCGGTCAGCTCGAACCAGAAGAGCGACATCTGGGTCAGGACCTTGCCCTTGTCGGGGATCTCGGTCGGCAGGATCACGTCGTAGACCGAGATCCGATCGGAGGCGACCATGATCAGCTCGTCGCCGTCCTCATAGATCTCGCGGACCTTGCCGGAGCCGTGGAGCTTCAGATCGGAGAGCGAGGTCGTCATCCTCCTCCGACCTCCTGCTGAAAGGCGGGATGGGCGTTCGCCCAGTCGGCGATCTTGCCCGAGCCGACCACGGTCTTGCCCTCGTCAAGGATCAGGACCGGCAGATTGATCTGGCCGGTGAGCTTCTCCACCTCGCTGCGGCCACTCCTGCGCTCACCCCAGGTCCAGGGCGCGAGGCGATAGCCGGGCAGGGCGCGGATCTCATACTCGTAGCCGGCCTCGTCGAGGGCCCTGGCAGCCCTGCCACACGGATGCCCGACCGAGGCCAGCGCCTTCTTCTGCCCGCACGTGTAGAGGATCACGGCGCAAGCCTATCCAGGCGCGCCATCACGTCGGGCACGTGCTCGAGGTAGGCGTCGTAGTCGAACACGGCGTCGAGATCGAGCTGCGGCGCTCGCTCCGCGATCAGCTCGCGGAAGCCGATCCCCTCGTCCCAGGCCCGCTGTGCGGCCTCCTGGACCACCCGGTACGCGTCGTCGCGGCTCATCCCCGACTCGACCAGTGCGGTCAGCGCCCGCTGGCTGAAGAGGGCGCCGTGGGTGAGCTCGATGTTCTCGCGCATCCGCTCGGTGTGGACGGTCATCCCCTGCACGATCCGGGTCGCGATGTGCTGCATGTAGTCCAGCCCGATGGTCGCGTCCGGAAGCACCACCCGCTCCGCGCCGGAATGCGAGATGTCCCGCTCGTGCCAGAGGGCGATGTTCTCGATGCCCACCTGCGAGTAGCCGCGGAGCACCCGCGCCAGGCCGCAGAGCCGCTCGGCGAGGATCGGGTTCCGCTTGTGCGGCATCGCCGAGGAGCCCTTCTGGCCGGCGCCGAACGGCTCCTCGACCTCGCGGACCTCGGTGCGTTGCAGATTCCGGATCTCCGTCGCGAAGCGCTCGAGCCCCGCGCCGGCGATCGCGACCCTGGCGAGGACGACGGCGTGGCGGTCGCGGGGCACCACCTGGGTGGAGACGTCCTCCGCCCGGAGGCCGAGCGACTCCATCACCCGCGCCTCGACCGAAGGTGGTACGGAGGCGTACGTCCCCACCGCTCCAGAGAGCTTGCCGACGGCGACCTGCTCGAAGGCGTCCTCGAGCCTCTCCACGTTCCGGTCCGCCTCGAAGGCGAAGCTCGCGAGGCGGAGCCCGAAGGTGGTCGGCTCGGCGTGGACCCCATGGGTTCGGCCGACGCAGAGCGTCTCGGCGAACTCGCGGGCACGGCCGACGAGCGCATCGCGATACGCCCTGGCGCCACGCACGAGGATCTCGCCGGACTCCCTCAGCTGGAGCGCGAGAGCCGTGTCGAGGACATCGGACGAGGTCAGGCCGTAGTGCAGCCAGCGGCCCTCGTCCCCGATCGACGCGGAGACGACGTCCACGAAGGCCGCGACGTCGTGACCGGTGGTGCGCTCCCGCTCCTCGACCGCCTCGACCGTGAACGAGGCACGCTCGCGGCAGGCTCTGGCGGCTTCCTCCGGGATCACGCCCTCGGCGGCCCAGGCGTCGGTGGCCGCGAGCTCGACCTGCAGCCAGCTCTCCATCCGGCGCTGCTGGGTCCAGACGGCGCCGATCTCCTCGCGGGTGTAGCGGGGGATCACGTTCTAATTCTGACCAACGTCGATCGCGACCCGGCACGGTCGCATCAGGCGTTGATGATCCTCGCGGCCAGGATGCCGGCGTTCTTCGCTCCGTCGATGGCGACGCATCCGACCGGCACGCCCGGCGGCATCTGCACCGCGGAGAGCAGGGCGTCGAGCCCGCCGAGGTTCTTGCCCGAGATCGGGACGCCGATCACCGGCAGATCCGTGTGGGCGGCGGCGAATCCCGGCAGGGCGGCGGACATGCCCGCCCCGGCGATGATCACCTTGAGGCCGCGCATCCGGGCGTTGACGCAATAGTCGCGGGTCTCGTCGGGAGTCCGGTGCGCGCTCAGGACGCGGACCTCGTAGCGGATGCCCTGGTCCTGGAGGGCTTCGCCGGCGGGCTGCAGCTTGGGCTTGTCGTTCTTCGAGCCCATGATGATTCCCACCAGCGGCGCGTCGACCTCGATCTCCTCGAACGCCCGCTCGACCTCGGGCATGGTCTCGACGGCTTCGCCCTCGGGCATCAGGTCCTCCAATCGTTCTTCATGGTGTTCAGGTCTCTCCCTTATGCGGCTGCCGCTTCCCCACCGACCGCCCGCGCCGCGATGTCGGTTCGCATCTGCTTCCCGTCGAAGCGGATCAGCTCGGCCGCATCGTATGCCCGGCGACGGGCGTCCGCCGCCGTCGCACCCAGCCCGGTGAGGTTGAGGACCCGGCCGCCCGCGGTGACGATCTGGCCGTCCCGTTGAGCCGTGCCGGCGTGGGTGATCTCGACACCTTCCATCGCGGCGACCTCCTCCAGGCCGCTGATCACGTCCCCATTCGAGGAGGACTCCGGGTAGCCGGCGGAGGCCAGCACGACGGTCACGGCCCAGTCGTCCGCGAAGTTCGCCTCCAGACCGGAGAGCCCGCCCTCGGTGCGGGTAGCAAGGCATAGGGCGATCAGGTCGGAGCTCAGCCGCGGCAGCACGGCCTGCGTCTCCGGGTCGCCGAAGCGGCAGTTGAACTCCAGGACCTTCGGCCCGGACTCGGTCAGCATCAGGCCGGCGTAGAGGACCCCGTGGTACGGGATGCCGCGGCGCCTGATCGTGTCGACGACCGGACGGTGGACGAGATCGGCGATCCGGTCCGCCTCGGTCGAGTCGATCCCGGGCACCGGCGAGTAGCTCCCCATGCCGCCGGTGTTCGGTCCCTCGTCGCCGTCACGGATCCGCTTGTAGTCCTGCGCCGGCGCCAGCGGCACCACATTCACCCCGTCGCACAGCGCGAGCAGGGAGAGCTCCTCACCCTCCAGGAACTCCTCGATCACGACCTGGGTCTCGCCGAAGCGCCGCTCGGTGAAGAACACCTCCACCGCATCGCGGGCCTCCGTCTCGGTCGCGGCGATGATCACGCCCTTCCCGGCAGCGAGGCCGTCGGCCTTGAGCACGGAGGGATAGGAGGAGCGCGCCAGCTGCGCGAGCGCCTCGTCCCTGGAGCTCGCCACGGTGTGCCCGGGGGTGGGCACCCCCGCCTCCTTCATCAGGTTCTTGGCGAATAGCTTCGACCCCTCGATCTGGGCGGCGGCTCCGGTCGGGCCGAAGGCCGCGATGCCGGTGTCCTCGAGCGCATCGACGAGTCCGTCGACGAGCGGCGCCTCCGGGCCGATCAGCGCCAGGTCGATGCCGACCCGACGAGCGGCGTCGACCAGGCCGTCGACGTCCTCGGCTCCGACGCTGATGATCTCGGCCCGATCGGCGATGCCCGGATTGCCCGGCGCGCAGAACAGCTCCGGCTCGCTGGGCGAGCGGGAGAGCGCGCGGATGATCGCGTGCTCGCGCCCCCCGCCGCCGACGACGAGGACCTTCATGCCGGGGGGATCCTGTTGATCAAAGCGCCTTCGCGAACTCCTCCGCCGGAATGGCGGCCAGCGTCTGGCTGCTCATCGTTCCTCGCGAGCCGAGCTCGACGGAGACCTTGGCCATCGTCTCCGCGTCGGGCGCCTCGACGATGGTGATGAAGTCGTAGGGGCCCAGGGTCGCCCACTGCTCCTTGACCGTGACCCCGAGCTGCTCGACCTCCTTGTTGACCTCCTGGATGCGGGTCGGATTGTTCTTCAGCGTCTGCACGCCCTCGGAGGTCAGGTTGGTGAGCATCACGAACGTCGGCATGTCTTCTCCTCTCCTGGTGGGTAGCACGGTGTTCTTTCAGTTTCGCGCGCCGCGTGCAATCCGGGCGAGCGGAGATCATGTGATCGTGCCCGATCATCCCCTCTTTGCCCGCTACTACGATCGCCTCACCGCCCGGACCGAGCGGGCCGGCCTCGGTGAGATGCGCCGCAGCCTGCTCAGCTCGGCCGCCGGCCGAGTACTCGAGCTCGGCGCGGGTACCGGACACAATCTCGAGTACTACACGGATGCGGTCACGGAGCTCGTCCTCGCCGAGCCCGACCCGAACATGGCCACGATCCTCCGCGAGCGGCTGCAGCGGGACGGAACCGCGGCCGGCAAACCGTCGGTGGTCGAGGCGCCGGCCGAGGAGCTTCCATTCGACGACGGCAGCTTGGACGTGGTCGTTGGGACCCTGGTCCTCTGCACGGTCGAGAACCCGGCTCGCGCACTGGCCGAGGTCCGGCGGGTCCTGGTCGAGGGCGGCCGCTTCCTCTATCTCGAGCATGTGCGCAGCGCGAGGCGCGGCCTCGCGCGCTGGCAGGACTGGTTGGAGAGGCCCTGGGGCTGGGTCTCCGGCGGCTGCCATCCCAACCGGGCCACCGACCAGCTTCTCGCCGGCGCCGGCTTCTTCATCGACAGCCTGGAGCGCGACAAGCTCCCCAAGGCGCCGCCGCTGGTCCGGCCGGTGATCCGAGGGGTCGCCGTCAGGCCTGGCGGCGTCGGCGACAGCTGAACCCCCGCGCCGGCTCGGTCAATCAACTTCGCCGGACTCGACCTCCCCGCCGAGGGCGGTTCCGTCCTGCCAGGGCTCGAGTGACTCTGCCGTGGCCCAGGGCGAGCGGCCGTCGGCCTCGACCTGGCGGGTCATCGCGGCCATCTTCTCCTTCGAGGACTTCGTCGCGGAGGAGACCATGAACCACTTGCGCTCCTCCCCCAGGCCGCGGTGCAGCGGCAGCGAGCCGCCCTCGTAGACCGCTCGCTTCAGCGAGCGGATCGCCTCGGGAGAGCGCCGAGCGAGCCTCTCACCCATTCGGACAGCGGCCTCTTCGACCCGTTCCGGCGGCACGACCGCCTGCACCAGCCCGTAGTCGAGTGCCTCGCGGGGGCTGAGCGTCCTGCCCTCGAGCATCATCGCCATCCCACGACCAACCCCGACCAGACGGGGGAGCCGCTGCGTGCCGCCCGCACCGGGGTTGAAGTCGAGCGTCATCTCGGGAAGCCCGATCGCGATGTCGGTGTCGGCCATGATCCGCACGTCGCAGGCGATCGAGGTCTCGCAGCCGCCGCCGGTCGCAGGCCCGTTGATTGCCGCGATGAAGACCTTGTCCGACCGGTTCATCGAGAGGAACAGGTCGTGAACCCGGTAGAGCTCGAACACCGCCGCCAGCGGCGTGCGCTCGGCCAGGTCGCGCAGCACCGGAACCCTCCGCGCGGCGCCCGCGATGCGCAGCACGATCGAGGTGAGCCAGGGCGGCGCCGCGATCCCCGCCCGCTCCACGCTGGCGAGGATCTCACCCACGTCGTAGTGGGTGATGTAGAGGCCCTCCGGCTTGCCGGTGATCACCACGGCGCCGATCGAGCGGTCGCCGTTGAGCGAGTCGAAGAGCTGCTCAAGCTCCCGGACCATCTCGGCGGTCATGAAGTTGTGCGGCGGGTGATCGATGCGGACGACGAGAACTCGCCCCGCCCGCTCGGCTTCGAACAACGGCATAGGCCGAAGCCTATGCGTCGAATCCCACGTGGATGTGGTTGCAGTGGTCGGCCTGGGCGAAACCGTTGGGATTCGCCGGGCCGTCCGGATCCCAGCAGTAGATGAGCTCGGTGGGCTCCTGCCCGGGAGGCAGGGCGCCGAGCTGGCGGGCGAGCGTGCCGCACGGCCCGTCCGGCGAGACGTTCGTGCAGGAAACGCCGTCGATCGCGGCGATGTCCATCGCCCGGCCGTAGTAGTGGTTCGACACGTTCCCGCTCGAGGCGTACTTCGAGTGGTCGGAGCGCAGCGCCGAGATCGTGATCGTGTGCTGCTGGCTGATCGCGCCGATCAGATTGATGATCCGCGGGTCGATCGCGCCTGACTGGATGTCGACCATCTCGAGTTGGTTGGAGAGCTCGACGTTCTGCCAGTTGATCGGTGCGTTCGTCGGGCCGGGCAGCGCGACCGAGTAGGCCACCGTCTTCGCCTGGCAGTTGCCCTTCATCGCCTCCGCGTCCTGAAGCACGGCCTCCACGTACCACTCCGCGTGGTTGTTGAGGAAGAGGCCGGCCCTGAGCTCTCCGGCCGACCAGATCATCCGGGCGAGCGTGGCGGCGGAGTCGGCGGGGCTCGAGTGCTTGACCTTGCCGTCGCCGTCGCCGTCGACCGCATAGCGGTCCCAGTTGTCATCCGTGATCCCGAGGGGCCCTCGGGTGTCGAGGTCGCTGGGGGACATTCCCTTGCCGAAGTTCGACTCGACCCTCGCGACGGCCGCCAGCGCCCAGACGCCGCTCGGTCCGAGCTCGTACCGGCCCGCAGCGTCCTCGAAGGCCGTCATGTACTCACGCGGAATCTGCACGCGCGAGTCGTCAGCGGGCGCGCAGACCATCTCCTGGCGCTTCGGGATCAACGAGAGGCCGCCGATGGCGCCATTGCCGATACCGCTGAAGCAGGCTGCCCGCGCCATCACCTCGGCGACGTACCAGTCGGCGTGGTTGTAGGCGAAGACCGCGCCCTCGGGGTCCTCCGGCATGCCGGCGGCGCGCAGGTAGCGAGCGGCGGCGAAGATCGCGTCGTGCGGCTCGTTGGGGTCCTTGACTCCGTCGCTGTTGCCATCGACGCCGTACATCTCCCAGGTCGAGGGCATGAACTGCATCCAGCCCACCGCCCCGGCCGAGGAGGGGCCCATGTTCTGCCCGAAGCCGCTCTCGATCTCGTTGATCGCAGCGAGGATCGAGGGGCCGGCGGGGCCCAGGTCGTATGCCTGCGCCGCCGCCTGGTAGATCGGGGGAGGAAGGCCGGCACCGCGATCGGGCCGCAGGCGGTGGGCAGCGGAGTCGTGGGGGGAGGCATCGCGGTGCCGCCGGTCTCGGCGGCGCCCTTCTCGCTGCCCTCCGGATTCGGCTTCGCCGGGTTCGGGCCCTTCTTCGGCGACGGTGGCTTGGGAGACGGTTTGGGTTTGGGCTGCGGCTTGGCGGGGATCTTCGGGGCCAGCTGTCCGACCGGCACCTCGGGCAGCGTCGGGGGCGGGGCAGGCGGCTCCGGCGGCGCGGTGGTCGTGGTCGGCTGAGTCTCCGTCGGGGTGACCTGAGCGAACGCGGTCGGCGCGGCGAGCGCGGCACCGACGACCGTCGCCACTATGACTGTCCTGACCCGTTTCATCAGCCGAGGACCTGGGCGACTCGCCAGCTGTTGTCGGTGCGGGTGAGTGTGAGCCGCAGCTCGCTGACCGCACGCAGGCGGAAGAGGGACACGCTGGCGGTCACCTGAGACTTGTTCGCGGCGCCAAGCACGACGTTGAGGACCCGGGCCTTGGGCACCTTGCCGCTGGCGGGCAGGCGGGGAGGATCGGCCTTCAGCGCCTTGCCGAGCTGCTTGGTGGCGGTCGAGGCGAAGGCGGACTGAACCTCCTCGTCGGAGCGGCCGACCTCGTAGGCGACGAACGCCTGCGAGAAGTCCCAGGCGACCTGAGCGGGCTTCTCCGTGGGCTTCACGGCGGGCGGGGGCGTGGCCGGCGCGGCGTCGCCGGGCTGGAACTGCGGGGTGACTCCCTGGAGCACCAGCGCGTCCGAGGCGGCAGGGGTGGCCGCGAGCGGCGCCAGGCGAGCCGCGGCGGACTCATCCGAGGAAGAGATCTGGTCCGGCGCAACGATCGCTCCGGCCGTCCCGGCTGCCACCGCAAGGGCAACCGTGGAGGCGGCCACCGCAGCGCGGGTCTTGCGGCCACGGGCGCGGTAGGCGTCGGCGAGCGGCCAGGTGAGCCTGGTCTGGATCAGCCTCTGCAGAGGCTCGGTGGTCTGGCCGGCACGCTCGATCGCGGAGCGCGCTGCGTCGCTTCCGCGCCACAGCACCCGCTCCTCGAGTCCCCAGGCAGCCTCACGGATCGACCACCCGGCTTGGTCGGCCGAGACACGAAGATTCATGCGTAATTAGTCGTCTCGACGCGCCCTCAGCCCGATACTGAGAACTGGGTCGATTCGTGCGGGGGCGGGTGCCTAGGCGGCGGCCTCGGCCGGTTCCGCCCGCTTCGCAGGCGCAGCCTTCGCGAAGGTGAGCTCGCCGTCGGCCGCGTCCACCTGGACGCTGTCACCCTCGGCGAACTCGCCCTCCAGCAGGCGCAGCGCCAGCTTGTCGACGAGCTGCTTCTGGATCACCCGCTTCAGTGGGCGGGCGCCGTAGGTCGGGTCGAAGCCGAGGTTGCCGATCAGCTCCCTGGCCTTGTCGGTGAGCTCGATCTCTATTCCGCGCTCGCTCACGCGGGCGGACAGCTGGGCGACCTGGATGTCGACGATCTCGCCGAGGTCGGCCTTGGTGAGGCGGTGGAAGATGACGACGTCGTCGATCCGGTTGAGGAACTCCGGCGGGAAGGTCTGCGTCAGAGCCTCGGTGACCTGCTCTCGCGCCTTCTCCTCGACGGCCTCGGCGGCGATGAACTGGCTGCCGACGTTGGAGGTCATGATCAGAACGGTGTTCTTGAAGTCCACGGTGCGGCCCTGGCCGTCGGTGAGCCGGCCGTCGTCCATGATCTGGAGCAAGACGTTGAAGACGTCCGGATGGGCCTTCTCGATCTCGTCCAGGAGGATCACCGAGTAGGGCCGGCGACGCACTGCCTCGGTGAGCTGGCCGCCTTCCTCGTAGCCGACGTAGCCCGGCGGGGCGCCGATCAGGCGGGCGACCGCGTGCTTCTCCATGTACTCGGACATGTCGATGCGTACCAACGCCTGCTCGGAGTCGAACATGAACTCGGCGAGCGCCCGGGCCAGCTCGGTCTTGCCGACGCCGGTCGGGCCGAGGAACAGGAAGCTCCCGATCGGCCTGTCCGGATCCGAGAGACCCGCGCGCGAACGGCGCAGGGCACCCGAGACGGCCTCGACAGCCTCGTCCTGGCCGATCACCCGCTCGTGCAGTCGCTCCTCCATCTGGATCAGCTTCTCGACCTCGCCCTCCATCAGACGGGAGACCGGGATCCCGGTCCACTTGGCGACGACCTCCGCGACGTCCTCCTCGGTGACCTCCTCGGTCAGCATCGAGCCGCCGTCTCGATGGAGCTCCGCGAGCTTCCCCTCGCCGTCGGTGACCTTCTTCTCGAGCTCCGGAATGCGGCCGTAGCGCAGCTCGGCGGCGCGCTCCAGGTCGGCGCCGCGCTCGGCCCGCTCGGCCTCACGCTGGACCTCCTCGAGCTCGGCCTTGGCGGACTTGATCTCGTCGATCGCGCCCTTCTCGTTCTGCCAGCGCGCCTTCATCTCCGAGGAGCGCTCCCGCAGGTCGGCGAGTTCGGCCTCGATCGCCTCACGCCGGTCCCTGGAGGTCTCGTCCTTCTCCTTCTTGAGCGCCTCGCGCTCGATCTCGAGCTGCTGGATCCGACGCTCGACCTCATCGATCTCGGTGGGCATCGAGTCGATCTCGATCTTCAGCCGCGAGGCGGCCTCGTCGATCAGGTCGATCGCCTTGTCGGGCAGGAAGCGGTCCGCGATGTAGCGGTCGGAGAGCGTCGCGGCTGCGACGATCGCCGCGTCGGTGATGCGGACTCCGTGATGCACCTCGTAGCGCTCCTTGAGTCCGCGCAGGATCGCGATGGTGTCGCCGGCGTCGGGCTCGCCGACGAAGACGGGCTGGAAGCGCCGCTCGAGCGCGGCGTCCTTCTCGATGTGTTTGCGGTACTCGTCGAGGGTGGTGGCGCCGACGGCGCGCAGCTCACCGCGCGCGAGCATCGGCTTCAAGAGATTGGAGGCGTCGACGGCGCCCTCGGCGGCACCGGCGCCCACGATGGTGTGAAGCTCGTCGATGAAGAGGACGATCTGGCCCTCGGCGGCCTGGATCTCCTTGATCACGGCCTTGAGCCGCTCCTCGAACTCGCCGCGGTACTTGGAGCCGGCGAGCAGTGCACCGATGTCGAGGGCGATCACGCGCCGGTCCCGCAGCGACTCGGGGATGTCGCCCGAGACGATCCGCTGGGCAAGCCCCTCG
Organism: uncultured Solirubrobacterales bacterium; assembly: GCA_963804595.1. Taxonomy (GTDB): domain Bacteria; phylum Actinomycetota; class Thermoleophilia; order Solirubrobacterales; family 70-9; genus DASUPK01. The sequence continues at coordinate 78,956 of CAWDQZ010000020.1, read as the reverse complement.
ACGATCGCCGTCTTGCCGACGCCGGGATCGCCGATCAGCACCGGATTGTTCTTGGTGCGGCGGGAGAGAACCTGGATGACCCGGCGGATCTCCTCATCGCGCCCGATGACCGGATCGAGCTTGCCGCTCTCGGCCTCCGCGGTGAGGTCGCGCCCGTACTTCTCGAGCGCGCCGAAGGTGTCCTCGGGGTTCTGCGAGGTGACGCGGTGTGGACCGCGGACCTCTGAGATCGCCTGCACGAGATCCTTGCGTGGCGGCAGCAGCTCCGATACGCCGGAGCGAGACTCCGCCAGGGCGAGCAGGATGTGCTCGGTCGAGATGTATTCGTCGCCGAAGCCGGTGGACTCCTTCTCGGCCTGCTGCAGCACCCAGACGAACTCGCTCGACGGGCGGACGTCCGGGACCGTGTTTCCGCTCAGCTGCGGGAGCCCGTCGATCGCCTCGCGAGCCCGGCGGCGTGTGTCCTCCGCGTCGACGCCGAGTCGCTGCAGCACGGGGACGACCACGCCCTCGTCCTGCTCGAGCAGCGCGAGGAGGAGGTGGGGCGGGGCGACCTCGGGATTCGAGTTCTCCGAGGCGAGCCGCTGCGCGGCGGCCACCGCCTCCTGGGATTTGACTGTGAATCGGTCGGGCTGCATCACTGCAGATCGTAGCGGCTTCAGTCGGGAAAGTAAAGAAATCTATGTGAATCGGGCTTAGATCTAAGCCAGCGAGCGAATCGGTCGCAGGACGCGGAGATCCGGCAAATCTTGGGGTAGACGGCGCGGGTGGTCACGCATAGGATCAACTTGGGCTGGTCGAGGATGGCGCCAGAGACCAACGTCGAGATCTTCCAACGTGTGATCGAAGCCTTCAACCGCGATGGCGCGGATGGAGTCCTGCCGTACTACACGGATGACGCCGAGGTCTATGACCCCGATCTTCCGCCGGGCACGTACCGCGGGCGCCGGGCCGTCAGCCGCGTCATCGAGATGCTGACGAGCGGCTTCGATGACGTCGAGATCCGAGGCTTCCGGTTGCTGCCGGCGGGCGACCGCGTCGTCGCTCTCATCCACACCCACCGGAAGGGCGAGCGAAACGACCTCGAAGTGGAGACCCGCGACGCCCACATGATCACCTTCCGAGACGGGAAGATCAGCTACTGGCGGGTCTATCTGGATCAGGCCGAAGCGCTCGCCGACGCCGGTCTGGACCCTGAGCTGGCTCGTCCAGCCAGCCCCGGCACGGTCTGAGTCGCGTCTAGGCTTCAGCTGTGGGAAGCGGGTGGCGGACCCGGGGCGTGCGAGGCGCGCTGATCGCTGTCGCCGCTCTCTCGCTGCTCGGCTTGGGCGGAGCGGCGATCGCGCATGGCGGCGGGGATGACGACCGCTCTCGGCGACACAAGCTCTGGCCGCGAGCCGTCTATCCACCGCCGGGCGCGCTGCGGCGCGCGCAGCGCTTCGCCGCGTCCCGGGGAGACGTGTCCTTCGCCGTCATCGACCGCTCCCTGGGGTTGCGCGGCTACGACTACGACCGCCAGTTCAGCTCGGCGAGCGTCAGCAAGGCCCTCCTGATGGCGGCCGAGCTGCGGCGGCTCGTGCGCGAGGGACGGCCGCTGGACGCCGAGACGAGGTCGCTGCTCGAGCCGATGATCACCTACTCGGACAACAGTGCCGCGGACGCGATCTACGCACGGGTCGGAGACGAGGGTCTGGAAGAGGTCGCGGAGCGGGCCGGCATGGGGAGCTTCGAGGCCGTTCCGGGCTACTGGGGCGGGGATCAGATCACGGCCGCCGACATCGCGCGCTTCTTCTATCGCCTCGAGCAGAACCTGCCCCGCCCCCACCGCCGCTACGGGATGCGTCTCCTCGCGCGGATCACGTCGCTGGAGCGCTGGGGGATTCCGCAGGCGGTCGGGAAAGGCTGGACCGTCTGGTTCAAGGGCGGCTGGCGGCCGCCGGGAGCGAAGGAGAACAGCGGGCCGGTCACGCACCAGGCGGGGTTGCTGGACCACCGGCGGGGGGAGCGGGTCGCGCTCGCGGTGCTGACGAACGAGCCGCCGGGCGGGTCGAGCTTCGCGACTATCCAGGGGATCGCGGAGCGCCTGCTCTCCTCGCCACCGCCCTTCCGAGGCGGCTGGACGGCTCCCTAGTCCGCGGGCCGGCGAATGGGAATCCGGATGCGGCCGTTGCCCGGCCGCATCTTCTCGGGCTCGTAGGCGCCGTAGGGAACGAGCTCGCCGCCGAGCGACTTCCGCAGCCGCTCGAGCTCCTGGGCCATCTTCGACTCCATCTCGGTCGCTCGCTTCCGCATCCCCGCCATCTCCGTGCGCATCCGCTCGAGCCGGTGCTCGAGCTCGAGGACGGTCTCCACGCCGGCGAGGTTGAGCCCCTCCTCGCTCGTCATCTGTTGGATGCGGCGCAGGCGCTCGACGTCAGCCTGCGAGTAGAGCCTGGTGTTCTTGGGCGACCGCTTCGGGCTGATCAGGCCACGCGCCTCGTACATGCGCAGGGTCTGCGGGTGCATCTCGGCCAGCTCGGCAGCGACGGAGATCATGAACACACCGCGCTCCTGGTCGATCCGCTCACCCTGGTCCACACGTCTGCGGCGGGATCCGTCAGCCATCAGTCCTCAACTCTCCCTCCCGTGCCGGATGATCCGGCCTGGCCGAGCAGCGACTCGCGGGGATTGCGGCCGTTCAGCGACTCGGAGAGCCGGTCGACCGCCTCGCGCTCCTCGTCAGTCAGGTCCTCCGGGACGTCGACGCGAATCCGGTAGTAGATGTCGCCGCGGCTTGATCCGGCGGCGGTCTTTGTGGCCGCCGTTGATGTGGGCTTGGGCGGGCCCTCGCCGCGGAGGCGCTGAACGGTGCCGTGCTGAGTTCCCGGGGCGATTTTGATCGTCTTCGAGCCGTTCAGTGTCGGCACCTCGATGTTGCCGCCCTGGATCGCCTCCGCGACCGTGACGGGCAGGTCCACCTCGAGGTTCCCATCGGGCCGCTGCTTGAACACCGGCGAAGGAGCGACCCGCGTCGTGACGTAGAGGTCCCCGCGCGGACCACCTCGGTACCCGGCCTCTCCCTTACCGGCGAGCCTGACCCGGCTGCCGTCGTGGACGCCGGCCGGGATGTTCACCCGGTAGCGCTTGGTCTCCTCGATGATCCCGCTTCCGTGGCAGGTCGGGCAGGGGTCGTCGATGATCGAGCCTTGGCCGCCGCACTCGGGGCAGGGCTGGGAGATCGAGAAGAGGCCCTGGCTCTGGGCGTCGATCCCCGTCCCCTCGCAGCGTGGGCAGGTGCGCGGAGAGGTCCCCGGCTTCGCGCCATTCCCGTGGCAGGTGGGGCACTCCCCGGTCGTCGGCACCGAGACTGCGATCTGGGTTCCGTGCATCGCCTGGTCGAAGCTGAGGCGGACCTCCGTCTCGAGGTCACGACCCCGCTGATCCCGCGGGCCCTGCTGACCGCGCCCGCGGAAGAACGAGGAGAAGATGTCGCCGAGGTCCGAAGCCACGCCGCCGCCCGGGAAGCCGGACCCGGCACCGGGAAAGCCACCGGCGCCGAAGCCGGCGAATCGGCCGCGGGAGTTGTACTGCTCGCGCTTCTCGGAGTCCGACAGGGTGTCGTAGGCCTGCTGGATCTCCTTGAAGCGCTCCTCGGCCTGCTTGTCATCCTGGTTGCGGTCGGGATGCCACTTGCGGGCCAGCTCGCGGTAGGCCTTCTTGATCTCGTCCTGGGACGCCGACTTGCCGACGCCCAGGACCTCGTAGAAATCGCGCGGCTCGGCCATTACTGACTCACCACAACCTTCGCGGCGCGCAGCACCTGGCCGTTCAACCGGTAACCCTTCTCCACGGTCTCGAGCACGACGCCCGACTCCGCGCCCCCGCTGGGCATGGTCGACAGCGCCTCGTGCAATTGCGGGTCGAACTTCTCACCCGTGGGATCGAACGACTCGACCCCGGCGGACTCGAGCCGGCTGTGGAGCTCGTCGCGGACCATCGCGACGCCTTCCACGAGGGCGCCGTGGGCGGAGGGATCAGACCCAGTCGCGAGGGCCCGCTCGAAGTTGTCGAGCGCGGGCAGCAGCTGGCGGGCCAGATCGGCCTTGCCGCGGGCGACGGCGTCGGTGGTCTCCCGGGCGACCCGCTTGCGGTAGTTCTCGAAGTCCGCCTTGGTGCGCTTGGCCAGTTCGAGATACTCGTCGCGCTCGCGCTCAGCGGCAGCCAGGTCATCGAGATCGCGCTCGACACGATCGGCCGCGCCGTTCTCCGGACTCTCCGGAGAGTCAGGGCCGGCCGAGGACTGCTCGTCCTCGACCAGCTCAGCCTCAACCATCTCTTCGATCCCGAGATCAGGCCCCAGATCACGGGTCGCGCTGTCGCGCGCCCTCGCATCTTCGCGCGCCCTCGCATCACGCTGTTCGTCCGTCATGCGGCCTCCTTACGAGGTCTTCTCGTCGTCAACGACCTCGGCGTCCACGACCTCCTCCTCGCCACCGCCGTTCTGGCCGGAGCCGTCGGTGGAGGCCGACTGCTCCTGCGCGGCCTGCGAGTAGATCTGCTCGGAAACCTGCTGGAAGGCCGTCTGCAGAACGTCGGACTTGGACCGGATCTCCGCCGCGTCCTCAGACGTGAGCGAGTCGCGCACGTCCTTGATCGCCGCCTCGATCTGCTCGCGGGAGGTCTGGTCGACCTTGTCGCCCAGCTCGCCGAGCTGCTTCTCCGCCTGGTAGGCGGCGTTCTCGGCGAGGTTGCGGGCCTCGGCCAGCTCGCGCTGGCGACGGTCCTCGTCGGCGTGCGCCTCAGCGTCCTTGATCATCTGCTCGACCTCGGACTCGTCGAGCCCGGAGCCGCCCTTGATCTCGATCGTCTGCTCCTTGCCGGTGCCGAGATCCTTCGCCGAGACGTTGAGGATTCCGTTCGCGTCGATGTCGAACGTCACCTCGATCTGCGGCATGCCTCGCGGCGCCGGCGGGATCCCGGTGAGCTGGAACTTGCCCAGGCTCTTGTTGCCGGAAGCCATCTCGCGCTCACCCTGGAGCACGTGGACCTCGACCGAGGGCTGGTTGTCCTCCGCCGTCGAGAAGATCTCCGACTTCTTCGTCGGGATCGTCGTGTTGCGCTCGATCAGCTTCGTCATCACGCCGCCCTTGGTCTCGATGCCGAAGGTGAGCGGGGTGACGTCCAGCAGCAGCACGTCCTTGACGTCGCCGGCCAGCACGCCCGCCTGGATGGCGGCGCCGATCGCGACGACCTCGTCGGGGTTGACGCCCTTGTGTGGGTCCTTGCCGGTCAGCTCCTTGACCTTCTCCTGGACGGCCGGCATGCGGGTCATGCCGCCCACCAGAACGACGTGGTCGATGTCGGTGTCGGCGTCGGCCAACGCCTGCTTGACGGGCCCGACCACGCGCTCGAGCAGATCCGAGGTGAGCTCGGAGAGCTTCGCCCGGGTCAGCTTGATGTCGAGGTGCTTCGGGCCGGCGTCGGTGGCCGTGATGAAGGGCAGGTTGATCTGCGTCTCCTGGGTGGTGGAGAGCTCGATCTTCGCCTTCTCGGCGGCCTCGTAGAGGCGCTGCAGGGAGTTCTTGTCCTCAGACAGGTCGACGCCCTGGTCGCGCTTGAACTCGGCGACCAGCCACTCGACGATCGCTGCGTCCCAGTTGTCGCCACCGAGGTGGTTGTCACCCGCGGTGGACTTCACCTCGAAGACGCCGTCGCCGATCTCCAGGACGGAGACGTCGAACGTTCCGCCACCGAGGTCGAAGACGAGGATCGTCTGGTCGGACTCCTTGTCGAGCCCGTAGGCGAGCGACGCGGCAGTCGGCTCGTTGATGATGCGCTTGACGTCGAGGCCGGCGATCTTGCCCGCGTCCTTGGTCGCCTGGCGCTGATCGTCGTTGAAGTACGCCGGGACGGTGATCACGGCCGAGTCGACCGGCTCACCGAGCTTGGCCTCTGCATCGGCCTTGAGCTTCTGCAGGATCATCGCCGAGATCTCCGGCGGGGAGTACTGCTGGTCGTCCACGTCGATGCGGACGTCGCCATTCGGGCCGGCGACGACCTTGTAGGGAACGATCCGCTCCTCCTCGTGGACCTCGGCCTCCTTGCGGCCCATGAAGCGCTTGATCGAGTAGATCGTCTTGTCGGGGTTCATCACGGCCTGCCGCTTGGCGACCGTGCCGACCAGGCGCTCGCCCGAATCGGTGAAGGCGACCACGGACGGAGTGGTGCGACCGCCCTCGGCGTTCTCGAGCACCGTGGGTTCGTCACCCTCCATCACCGCCATGGCCGAGTTCGTCGTGCCAAGGTCGATTCCGATTGTCTTTGCCACTTCAGTCCTCCAAAGTCTGGTTTTCGTTCTACACAGCTGGTTTCAGTGTATCCGCCTAAAAAATCTAAGTGAAAGTCTGGCAGATGTGTGCGTAGGTGTAAAGCGTAGCGGCAAAACAAGGGCCCCCGCTGGTGCGGGGGCCCCGGTGCTTCCGATTCGGCCACTGGACGGGTTGCGCCTCGCTTCGCTGCGGCGCAACCGCGCGTCTACTTGATCTGGAGCTCGCTCCAGACGCCGTAGTGGTCGGATGACCAGAGGCCGTTCGCGTAGGTGGTCGTCAGACCGCCTTTCTTGAACTTGACCTTCTTGGTGTTGGACATGATGTGGTCGACCCGGTGGGTGACCCCGGCGTTGCTGGGGTTGCTCAGGTTCGGGTCCTGGATGCAGCAACCGAACGGCGGCGGCGTGAAGGCACGCTCGCTCCAGCCGCCGGCCAGCAGTGCCCGGTAGGCCAGGGCGTCACCTGGATCCACCTGGTCGCCGTGAACCGGCGAGTCCGAGTTGAAGTCCCCGATCAGGAGCGTCGGGAACTTCGACTTGGCCGGGCCGCCCGGAGCGATCAGCTCCTTGGCCTGGGCCTCGCGCACCCCACCCTTGGGCACTGTGGTGCCCTTGTTGGTCTGGTTGCTGGAACCACTGTCGAACGCCTCGAAGTGGCTGTCAACAACGTGGACCTTCTTACCGTTCACCTTGGCGTCCACAGCAGCCCAACCGCGGGTGACATCGACCGGGAGGCCCATCGGACCACCAACATTTACGCGCAGCAGCGTGCTGAAGGTGCCACTGCTCGCGTTGCTGATCTTGACGCCCTTCTTGACCAGGATCGCGTCCCGCATGGTCAGGCGCTCGTTGTGGCACTGGGCCGGGCAGACGCTGAGCCCGCCAGAACCCTGGTTGACGGGCAGCTCGAAATCGAACTCCGTCTTCACCACCGCGATCCGATAGCGCAGCGGAGGCTTCTTCTTGGCGCTCGCGGCGCCCTTCTTCCCCTTCTTCTTGCCGCCCTTGTTCAGCTTGGCGAGCAGGTCGCTGAGGAAGTCGCCACCCTGCGGATCGACCTGGGTGGCCTTCGGGCCGCCGGTGACCGCGCTCAGGTCATACGGACCGGTGCGCCACAGCGCCGCCTCCTGAAGACCGACGACGTCCGGCTTGCGCTTCTTGATCTCGTTCGCCAGCAGGGCGGCCCGCACCGTCGGGAATTGGGTGCGGTGCACCTGCTGCTCTATCTGGTAGGCGGCATCAACCGCACCGGGAATGTCGGTCGCATTGAGCGCCGGGCTCAGATCCGCCCCGAGATACAGGTTGCGGGTCATCACCGTCAGCTGATGGCCCTTCTTCTTGCCCTTCCCCTTGGCGTCGGCGACGCCGGGCAGCAGTACCAGGGCGAGGACCGCGATCAGCCCGAGGACGAGCCCAAGGCCCATGCGCCTCTCCCTGGAGAAGCCGTATGCGTTACTCAACAGAACTCCTTTCGAAGAGGGGCACCGGCAGGCGGCGTCCCTCGGATTCCTCTCACCGCTCCTAATCACCTGCATTCGCTCGGAGTTGCGGGGCGATGTGGCAGGGCCGTATGTACTACGGACCTTGGCCGGCGACCTGGGCGACGAAGTTGGCGACCTCCTCGGCCTGCGCGCCGGAAACGACGCCCTTCGGCATGCGACCGCCGACGCCGTTGTTGATGGCGCTGAGGACGCGAGGCTTGATGGTCGTCGGATCGGGGGCGCTCGCACTCGGCGGCGCGAGCAGGTCGTCGAGGTTAGGGCCGATGACGCCGTCGGTTCCCGCCTCGGCCAGCGTGTGGCAGGCGCCGCAGTTGGTGACGAAGAGGTCCTTCCCCTCCTGCAGGCTGCTCGGCACGTTCTCCGCGGCCGAGTCCTGGGAGCCCTCCTTCGTCAGGGCCCAGGCGGGGATCCCCACGCCGAAGAGGAGGACAACGATGCCGAAGATGACGAAGGTGCTTCGCTTCATCTCTGGCGCGGGAGCATATTGGCCCGTACCTCGCCCTTGTGCCGGCGATACCAGGGACACATGCGGCGAAGCCCGCACTCCCAGCAGCGTGGCCGGGGCCGGCAGACCGCGCGCCCGTGGCGGATCAGGTTGATGTGGAGCTCGTAGGCGTCCTCGGGCGGGGTGATCGCGAGCATCTCGTCGTGGGCCTCCTCGAACGAGGCACCGGGCCTGAACAGGCCCAGGCGCTCGCCCACCCGCTTCACGTGGACGTCGACCGGGATCTCGGGGCGCCCGAAGGTGAAGAGCAGGACCACGGCAGAGGTCTTGCGGCCCACGCCGGGCAGACCGGTCAGGAAGGCGAGTGCCTCGTCACGCGGAGCATCGGCGAGCCAGTCCAGGTCCGGCGGGTCACCGAGCTCTCCGATGATCTCCTGGATCCGCGGCGCCTTGGTGGGGCTGAGCCCGCCCGGCCTGATCGCCTCCTCGACCTCCTCGGTCGGAGCGTCCCTGACGTCCTCCCAGGTCGGGAACCGTTCCCGGAGCCGGCGGTAGGCGACATCGCGATTGTGGTCGTTGGTGTTCTGCGAGAGCACACCGCGAACGAGCTCGGCGATCGGGTGCCCGTGCGGGTCGCTCACCGGCCGCCCGTAGAGCTCGCGCAGCCGGTCCCGGATGGCGAGCACCCGACGCCGTGAGGGGCGCCGCCAGCTAGGATCCCGCTTCGGGATTCGCGGCGGCTTTCCGGGGGGAAGGGTCACGGTCCCGCCGTCGGCGAGGACTATCTTGGCTGGCAGAGGCACGGAGCGAGGATATTCAGGCGCTCGCACGGGTCTCCCAGTCCGCTCGTTCGGACCCGAAACAACCGGGGAAGAAGAGTGGCATCGGTCACGAAGGTGTAATCACTGGGTTATTAGAATCTTCCGGTCGTGCGCTCCCTGATCAACAGACTCGGCAGTTGGCTGCCCCATGGCTATGGGGACGCCGGCAAGCAGCTCGGCCTCTTCGTTCTGGCCGAGCTCAGTTACGAGGCCGTTCGCGGCATCGCGGATGGCGCGCGCGATCAGGCGTTCGTCAATGGGGCGAACGTGATCTCGCTCGAGAAGAGTCTCCACACCTTCTTCGAGCCGAGCCTCCAGTCAGTCTTCATCAACCACGGCTGGGTCATCGACTTCGCCAACTACATGTACATGAACAGCCACTTCGTCGTGACCACAGCGTTCCTCGTCTGGCTCTACGTCTTCCGCAATCAGAACTTCTATTTCGTCCGGAACATGTTCATGGTCGCCATGGCTCTTGCGATCGTCGGCTACGCCCTGGTGCCGACCGCCCCCCCGCGGCTCTTCCCGCAGGAGGGCTTCGTTGACACGATCACCGACTTCGCCCAGGTGAACCACGATTCCGGCCTCGTGAAGCTCTTCATCAACCCCTACGCCGCAATCCCCTCCATGCACGTCGCCTTCTCGACGATGATCGGCATCACCGGTGTGCTCGTGTCACGGCACAGGATCACCAAGGTCATCTGGGTCGCCTACCCGGTGCTCGTCTTCTGGGTGGTCGTCGTGACCGCCAACCACTTCTGGATCGACGGTGCTGCAGGCCTGCTCGTCGCAGCGCTCGCCACGCTCGCGGCCAGCTCCCTGGCCCGCGCCCGTCCCGCCGTCTGGTCCTTCCATCCCGCGACGACTTGAGCGCGCGAGCTGCGCTCCGTCGTTACGGCGAGCCGGGGCTGGTCGCGACGGCTCTCGGCGTCGCGTACCTGATCGTCCAACCGGATAGCGCGGACCACGCCGCCCAGGTCTTTCGGTCGGGGTTCTTCGACAGCCAGGGCCTCGCCGCCTGGGACAACTTCTGGTTCGGCGGCCACCACATGCCCGGGTACGGGTTGATGCTGCCGGCGCTCGGCGCGCTGATCGGCCCGCGCTGGGTGGGTGTGATCGCGGCGATCGTCGCGTCCCTGCTCTTCTCCGCGATGGCCTATCGCCGCTTCGGCGACCGAGCTCGGCTCGGGGTGGCGTGGTTCGCGACGGCCACCTCGATCAGCCTGTTCACGGGCCGGCTGACTTTCGCTCTCGGTGTGGCGGTGGCCCTGGCCGCGGTTTTCGCAGCGCAGCGAGACCACCGTCTGCTGGCGATCTTCTTTGCCGCTCTCACCCCGCTGGCGAGCCCCGTCGCCGCGCTCTTCTTGGCCTGCGGGGCCATCGCCTACTCCGTCGCGGAGCGCACCCGCGCGGGCGTCGAGCTCGCCGTCGTCGCGGTCGGGATGGCGGTGGTGATGTCGTGGGCCTTCCCCGAGGGAGGTACCGAGCCGTTCACGTTCTCGAGCTACCAGCCGGCCATCCTGGTGACGCTCGCGGTGTTTCTCGCTCTGCCCAGGGACGAGCGGATCCTCCGCTACGGGGTGGCGGCCTACGGCCTGGCGCTCACCGCGGCGTTCCTGATCCAGTCCCCGATGGGCGGGAACGCCACCCGGATGGGCGCACTGTTGCTCGGCCCCGCGCTCGCCTTCGGGCTCTGGCGCCGCCAGCGCTTCTACCTCGTCCTGCTGGTCCCGGTGCTGATCTACTGGCAGTGGTCCCCCGTCGTCAGGGACCTCGAACAGGTGAGCGCGCAGCCCTCGGTCAAACCCGGGTTCTATGCGCCGCTCGTGGATTTCCTGCGAGGGCAGCCCCGCCACGATGCCTACCGGGTCGAGGTTCTGCCGGAGGAGCACCACTGGGAGTCCGCCTACGTGCCGCACGGGATCTACATCGCCCGCGGCTGGGAGCGCCAACTCGACCGCAAGCTCAATCCGCTCTTCTACCAGTCTGCCCCGCTGACCGGTCCCCAGTACCGGAGCTGGCTCGACGACCTCGGCGTGGGCTACGTCGCCGTCCCCCACGCGCCCCTGGACTATGCCGCCCTGCCGGAGAGGAAGATGCTGAAGCGCGGGCCTCCCCGGTACCTCGACCAGGTCTACAAGAGCTCGGACTGGACCGTCTACAAGGTGCGCAATCCGTCTCCGCTCGCGATCGGCGGCAAGATGGTGAAGCTCCGTCCGCAGGGCTTCGTGGTCGACACGAGCGCGCCCGGGACCGTTCTCGTCCGGGTGCACTGGACGCCGTACTGGTCGATTGAGCAGGGGACCGGCTGCGTCGAGCAGGCCCCGGGCGGCTACACGATGCTCGACGTCGAGACCCCCGGGCGCTTCCGGGTCGGCATCGACTTTTCGCCGGTGAGGGCGATCAGCTCGGGACCGCGCTGCCATGAGGAGCCGGCGATCCAGTACGGGTCAGCGGGAAGCCACGTGCCGTCGACCCCGCACGGGGGCGGGCGTTGAGGGAGACCGCCCGCCGGGCCGCCGAACGCACCCGGGGGCTCGGCTCATCGCTGCTGCCCATCGATCCCCTTGACCTCCTCCTCCAGCTCGCTCTGCTCGCCGCCGCCTACTGGGCATGGCGGCACGCCAGGGGCGCCGTGGACGGCAGCATGGGCCTCTCCTTCTCGCACGCCCGCGACCTGGTCAGCACGGAGCGCTCACTCGGTCTGCTGATCGAGCCGAGCGTGCAGCACTGGGCCGTCGATGCAGGCTGGCCGGCCGAGTTCGCGCGCTGGGGCTACGCGAACCTGCATTTCAAGGGCAGCTGCCTGATGCTGGCGATCCTCTACTTCGGCTACCGGGGGAGCTACGGCTTCGTCCGCAACGCGGTCTTCGCGGCGATGGCGATCTCGGTCATCGGCTATGCGCTCTTCCCGACCGCGCCACCGCGCTTCCTGCCGGAGCTCGGCCTCGATCCCTCGAGCTCGGTGACCGGGAACAACCCGCTCCTCTCCAACCCCGGCGACCCTTTCTTCAACCCCTTCGCTGCGGTCCCCTCGATGCACGTGGGGCTCTCCGTGATTCTCGCCTGGTCGCTGGGCCTGCTGATTCGGCCGCGCGCGCTCAAGGCGCTCTTCTTCGCCTATCCACTGCTGATGACGTATGTGGTGGTCGCGAGCGGCAACCACTTCTGGCTCGATGCCGTATTTGGGCTGCTTACTGCGGCCCTCGCGGTCGGCGTCGCTATGCTGCTCGCCCGGCTCAACTCGGACTGGTCCTTCGGTTCGGCGACCCGCAGCGCACCGACCGGCGACCTCGAACCGCAGCCAGAGCCCGAGGCGGCGCCGGCATAGCAATATCTGTGGGTGCGTCGCAGAGCAACGAGGCGCAACCCGTTCAATGATGAGCATCGACCAGCGAGACCTGCCCGCCAACGGGACGCCCCCGCCCGGCAGTGGCCCGACCACCGCTGCCGAGTTCTCCGCAGCGATGCGGAACCGGCTGATCGAGTCTCGGCTCACGCCCAACGCCATCTCCATGGTGGGCCTGGTCGGCAACCTGGCGGCGGCCGTCCTGATCTGGCAGGGCCTCTACTTCCTTGGCGGCATCGCGTTCATCATCGGCTCGGTGATGGACACGCTCGATGGGCGCTACGCGCGAGCATCGGGCAAGGGCACCCTGTTCGGAGCGTTTCTCGACTCCACCCTCGACAGGGCCGAGGAGGGCATCGTCCTCACCGCCGTCGCCTACCGCTTCGCCCTCTCGGGCGACGAGTTCGCCGCGGCGATGTGCGTCGTGGTCGTGCTCGGCTCGCTGCTGGTCTCCTACACCAGGGCGCGCGCGGAGGCGCTGGGTGTCGAATGCAAAGTGGGGTTGGCAACGCGCCCCGTCCGGGTAGTCATACTTTCGATCGGCCTCGTCTTTGCGAAGGGAGCTGGGATCTTCGACGCTGACCTGCTGGCACCGGCGATCTACACGATGGCGGCCCTGACCGCTTTCACCGTGTTTCAGCGCGTCTGGCACGTCAGGAACGAGCTCAAGCGGCGCGGTGCCGAGGTCCAGCCGGCGCCCTCGCAGGACGCGGTTCCAGCCGAGGACGTGTAACTCCGCAGCCGCGCAAGTGTGGTTTCAAAGCTGATTCTTCTTATCGAGGAGGATTCTCACGATGAGCACTGTCAATGGAAGAGCCAACGGCGCCCGCCGCAACGGCGCCCGGGACGACAAGGTCCGGGTTGCGATCGTCGGCGTCGGGAACTGCGCGAGCTCTTTCGTGCAGGGCGTCGAGTACTACAAGGACGCCGACCCCGCCGAGCAGGTCCCGGGCCTGATGCACGTGGACCTCGGCGGGTATCACGTTCGTGACATCGAGTTCACGGCCGCCTTCGACATCGACGCGGACAAGGTCGGCAAGGACCTCTCCGAGGCGATCTGGTCCGGCCAGAACAACACGATGAAGTTTTCGGACGTGCCGAAGCTCGGAGTCAAGGTCCATCGCGGCATGACTCACGACGGCCTCGGCAAGTACCTGAAGGAGAAGATCACCAAGGCCCCCGGGGAGACCGCGGACATCGTCGGCATCCTCCAGGACACGCAGACCGATGTCCTGGTCTGCTACCTGCCGGTCGGGTCGGAGCAGGCGACGAAGTGGTACGTCGAGCAGGCGCTGGCCGCCGGTGTCGGCTTCGTCAACTGCCTCCCCGTATTCATCGCACGCGAGGACTACTGGGACCGGCGCTTCCAGGAGGCCGAGCTGCCGATCATCGGCGACGACATCAAGTCCCAGGTCGGCGCCACGATCGTCCACCGTCAGCTGGCGAGGCTGTTCGCCGACCGCGGCGTGCGCATCGAGCGCACGAGCCAGCTCAACGTCGGCGGGAACATGGACTTCTACAACATGCTCGAGCGCGAGCGGCTGGAGTCCAAGAAGATCTCGAAGACCAACGCGGTCACCTCGATCATGGACCACGAGCTCCCGCCGGAGGACGTCTACATCGGCCCCTCCGACTACGTGCCGTGGCTGACCGACCGCAAGTGGGCGCACATTCGCGTCGAGGGCAAGGCCTTCGGCGACGTGCCGCTCAACGTCGAGCTCAAGCTCGAGGTGTGGGACTCGCCGAACTCCGCGGGCATCGTCATCGATGCGGTGCGGCTGGTGAAGCTGGCCCTCAACAATGGCATCACGGGCCAGCTCGACGGCCCCTCCAGCTACCTGATGAAGTCGCCGCACAACCAGCGCCCGGATTCGCTGGCTCGGGAGCAGACCGAGGAGTTCATCGCCAAGTACGCGCGCGAGCGCGGCGTACCCGCAGGCAAGGGCGCAGGCAAGGCGAAGGCCAAGGCGAAGTAGCGAGAGGCGATTGCAGGCTGTGGAACGGGGGCTTCGGCCCCCGTTTCTTATGCTGAGCCCGTGGGCGCCGGCTCCCTATCCATCGCACAGGTCTCACCCCACCCCTGGGGCCGGCGGCACGAGATCAATGAGTTCGTGGACCGGACCTCGGCCGAGCTGGCGTCGCGAGGCCATCGCGTCCTGATCATCGCCCCGTCGGACTCGCGGCTGGCGATTCGAGAGAGCCGCCGACTGATCCGCCAGGCTGAGGACGATCCCGGCGCGGTCTGGCAGGGCGAGAACCCCCGCGTGATCGCGATCGGCCAGAGCATCCCGCTCCCCAGCGGCCCCCGCCGCCGGCCGGCCCCGCTGCCGGTCGACGTGAGCGGCGCCCTCGAGCGCCTACTCGAAAGCGTTCCGCTGGACATCGTCCACGTCCATGAGCCGTTCGCTCCGAGCACGGGCTCCGCGGCCCTGCGCCACTCGATGTCCCTCAACGTGGCGACCTTCCACGAGCCGGTGGAGCGGGTCCTGTCCACCCAGGTGGCGCGCATGGTGGTCGAGGTCTTCTTCGGGCGAATCGACGCCCGCACCGCGAGCAACGAGGCCACCGGCCAGCTTCTCCAGCGCTTCTTCCCGGGTCAGTACGAGCTGATCCGGCCGGGCGCCGACGTCGAGGAGCCCGGGCTGCCGCCGCCGCCCTCCGGCCGCGTGCGGATCGCCTACTGCGCGGAGGAGGAGCGCGGCGCGCTTCGGCTGCTGCTCCGGGCCCTGCGGAAGCTGCCCGACGAGCTCGACTGGGAGGGCGTCATCTGGTTCGACGGCCCGACGGACCCGCTCGCCCGCGTCAGCCGCAGGCTGAGGGAGCGGCTGCGGGTCGTCCGGCCGCGGGACGGAGAGCCGGCGGAGTTCCTGGCCGGCGCCGACATCGTCTCTCTCACCTCGGGCGGGGTCCGGGTCGCCCCCGGGCTCCTGCGCAAGGCGTTCGCCGCGGGAGCGGTGCCCGTCGCCTCCGACCTCGAGCTCTACCGTGAGCTGGTCGGGGAGGGAGAGCGGGGGCTGCTCTTTCCGCTCGGGGACGTCCTCACCCTGACGGCCCAGCTGGAGCGGCTCTGCCGTGACCCCGCGCTCCGCGATGGCCTGCGGAATGCCGCCCGCTCCAGCGACGAGGCACGGCCCTGGAGTGTGGTCAGCGATGACGTCGAGGCGGTCTACGGCCGGCTGGTCTCGAGGCGGCACGACGAAGGGGGAAACGCCGAGATCCGCAAGCGGCTGGGTGACCGCTCATTCATCCACTGCGACCTCCACATGCACACCGACCACTCGCCCGACTGCGCGACCCCCGCGGAGGTGCTCCTCGAGACCGCGAAGGAACGGGGGCTGGGCGCGATCGCGATCACAGACCACAACGAGATCTCGGGCGCACTGGAGGCGCGGGAGATCGCCGCCCGGATCGGCGGCATCAAGGTGATCGTGGCCGAGGAGGTGAAGACGGCCCACGAGGGCGAGGTGATCGGCCTCTTCCTGAGCGAGCGGATCGAACGCGGCATGTCGATGGCCGAGACGATCACGGAGATCAGGCGGCAGGGCGGCCTCGTCTACGTCCCCCATCCGTTCGACCGGCTGCACTCGGTCCCGGACTACGAGAACCTGGTCGAGATCGTCGATGACATCGACGTGCTCGAGGTCTTCAACCCGCGCGTGACCCTTTCCGCCTTCAACGAAGAGGCCGTCAAGTTCGCCCGCAAGTATCGGATCGTCCCCGGAGCAGGCTCAGACAGCCACGTCGCGCAGGGTCTGGGCAGCGTCAAGATCCGGCTGCGGGACTTCGAGGGCGCTCAGGAGTTCCTCGAATCGATGCGGGAGGCCGACATCGTTCGCAGGCACAAGAACCTCGTCTACGTCCAGGCGCTCAAGTTCCTACAGACGAGCGGCGGCCGCGGCGGCAAGTCCCTGGCGGCGCGTGATGGCGGCCGGAGGACGCGCAATCGGCGCGGCCCCGCGAGCAAGAGTTGATGCACCCGCAAGGGGCCGGGGCGGGGCCGAAGAAGAGGCAAGGCGCCGTGTCATCCATAACCGACGACGAGATTCGCGAGAAATACCTCGAGCGCGCGATCCGGGAGCTGAACGACCTCGGCCGGGAGCTCTCGGAATGCGCCGACTGCCCGCGCGGCAACGTGATGCCGGTGCAGGGCTCCGGCCACCCGCAGGCAGACATCCTGATGCTGAAGGGCTCGGCGACGCCCTCCGAGATCGAGGAGGGGGTCGCCTTCTACGGCCGCGCCGGAAACGCCCTGATGAAGAGTTTCAAGCGACTGTCGATCGACCCGATCGTGGTCTTCGGCACGCTCTGCGCCAAGTGTCCGCTGACCGATCCGAGCGAGGCATCGGAGACCTGCGTCTCGCGGGTGGCGGAAGAGATCGCGATCGTGCAGCCGCGCATGATCGTCGTCATGGGGGCGGAGGCTCTGAACACCCTGAACGACCTCGAGCTGCCCCTAGCCGAGCACATCGAGGCCCACGAGGGCGAGGTACAGCGCCTGACGCCGACGATCGACGCCCTCTACGTGCCCGACATCGACGACTCGCTGGACACCGACGACGCGAAGCAGCGATTCTGGTCGGCTTTCCGGGTCCTCGGAGACTGGTACGACCGGCTGCCCCCGTACTAGGCTGCCCCTGTTGGGCTGCTACAGCTCGTATGCCGGTGGACGCCCGAGCCGGGCGGGCCGACCTTCAGCGTGACGTTCCGCCGCCCCGGACAGGCGACCAGCTTGAGCACGCCGGCTTTCGGCTTCGAGACGATCGTGCCGCCTCGCACCGAGGCGCGATAGCCCTTCGGGTAGCGGGCCCGGCCCAGGAAGATCTCGCTCCGGCGCGACTCGAGGACGCGCTTCGAACGCTTCTTGGTCCGGCGAGCGAACCTCTTCCCGTCGGGCCCCTTGGTCGAGTAGGTGAGCCGGAGAACGCGCGTCGCCGGATCGAACTGCCACCCCTTGGGGGTGCCGGCGACCAGTTGCGGGTAGGGCTGCGACAGCACGTCGAGCTTCGCGTGCTTCACATTCGAGGCGGTCGGCGGCTGGCTCGGGTCGACCACCACGGCCTGGACGCCTGAGCCGGAGGTCGTCGGGTCCTGGCACTCGCAGTAGTGCCAGTACTCCCAGGAGACCATGTGTCGGTCGGCCTGCGCGACGTTCATCGAGATCGTCCCGAGGTCGTCGGTGGCGCCGAACTCACTCAGCATCAGCGCGTCGCCCGTCGCCGAGGCGCGCTTGTCGGCGTTGGAAAGGACGTGGTCGGCCTGCTGGTCGCAGGGCGCCAGGTTGTAGGGGGGCGCCGCGATCCCCGGGGTGCAGTAGAAGTGGAAGCTGAAGCCCGCCGAACGGTCGCCGAGCGACGGGATGTTCGTGTCGGCGCCGAAGTTGAAGAGGACGTTCGGCTCGTACCAGACCAGCTTCTGGCGCTCGACGGCCCGTATCTGCCCGAGCACCCGCTCATAGAACGGTCCCATGGCGCCCTGGTCGAACGTGGGACAGCCGTTCAGGGTCAGGCAGCTCGCCCAGGGGGTACCGGGCCAGGGCTCGTTGAGCAGGTCGAACCCGACCGTGTGCCTCGCGGACGCGAAGCGGGACGCGACGTGGGCCCAGGCGGCCGCGTAGCGCTCCTGAAGGCCGATTCCGCCCGGGCCGGGTGAGTCGGCCCAGAAGTGGTCGAAGGCCCGGATCACGGCCGGCATCCCGAAGTAGTTTCCCGGGAACCCGAGCTGCGGCTGGTTCGGGAGGCCGTCGTCCTGGACCGCCCAGTCCGGCCAGCCCTCGCCCTGGAAGCGCTCGTTGTACATGTCCTGGTGGAAGTCGAGCTGGCTGAAGATGCCGTGCTTCGCGAGGGTGGATTCGGTCGCCGCGATCTGATTCAGGTAGCCGTCGTCGTAGGCCCCGGGATTGGGCTCGACGCCGGCGTAGATCAGGCCGAGCCGGACGACGTTGAACCCGTTGCGTTGCAGGAAGGCTGCGTCGTCGGCGCCGAAGCCGCCCGCCGCGGGGTAGTAGGGCGGGCGCTTGTAGACCATGTTGACGCCGTGCAGGACCACGACGCGGCCCTTCGCGTCGGTGATCCAGCGGCCCGAGTGGCCGAGGGGGGTCGTCGGACTCGCCCAGGCCTGCGCGCAGAGGAGCGTGGTCGCGAACAGGGTCACAGCCGCCAGCCCCGCTCTCCTCAGCCCGAGCACGCGGCGGAGTATGGCGTGAGGCGGCGGGCTTGGGCCTAGACGCCCGGGGCGGCAGCTTCGGCAAGCGCGGACATGTCCTCGAAGGTGGCGCTCGCCAGGGCCCTGACGACGACCGTGTCGAGCGCGCGGTAGCGGGAGAGCTCCTCCTGCGCCTCTCCGGCGTTCTCCGCGGCCACGCCGACCGTGCCCTCGGGCGCCCCCTGGCGGTCGAAGTGACGCCGGTAGCCCTGGTGCATGTCGCGGTAGAAGGACTCGTCCTTGGCGAGCCTCTCCTCGGCATCGGTGCCGACGGCGGTTCTCACGTAGCCGAAGATCGGCGGCGGCTCGCGGCTCGCCTCGCTCGCCCCGCCCTCCACCCATTGCCGCGCCGTGGCGGCGAACTCCGGCGTCATCCAGTTGAAGAACACTCCGTCCCACTCGGCCCCTCCGAACGCGGACATCTTCGGACCCATCGCCGCGAGCACGAGACGTACTCCCGGGAGCGCCTCCCGGAGCCCCGGCAGGGCCTCGCGCATCGTGGTCAGCGGCTTCTCCGTGAAGCCGGCCCCCAAACCGAGCCAGAGCCTCTCGCGGTCCAGGCCGAGCAGGTCGATGCCGGAGGCGATCTCGGCCGGCGACTGACGGTCCAGCGCGATCACGGCGACGCCGAGCTCGATCCGGTCGGCACCCTTCGCGTACTCGGCGAGCGTCTCGAGCCCCATCGCGCCCGGATGGTCGTTCGACCACATCGAGCTGTAGCCGAGCTCCTGGCAGCGGCCGGCGAGGGGGCTCGCGATCTCCTCGTCGATCCCGGCAGTTACCCCGAAGCCTCGGGTCACGCGGTCTTCTCAAGCAGCGCCACGCACTCGATGTGCGGGGTCTGGGGAAACATGTCGAACGGCCTCACCCGCCGCACCCTATAGCCGGCCTCCGAGAGCTGCGCGGCGTTCGGTGCAAGGGTGGTCGGGTTGCAGGAGACGTAGACGATGCGCGGCGCGTCGCACTCGATCAGGCGGCGCACGACCTTCTTCGAGAGCCCGGCCCGAGGCGGGTCGACCACCACGACGTCGGGGCGGCCGGCCTCCTCCAGCAGCGGGCGGATCTCCTTGCGCGCGTCGCCGGAGCGGAATCGCGCGTTCTCGATCCGGTTGCGCCGGGCGTTCTCCTCGGCGTCGACGATCGCCTCCGGCACGATCTCGACGCCCCACACCTCCCCGGCCCTCGAGGCCAGGCTCAGGCCCAGGGTGCCGATCCCGCAGAACAGGTCGAAGACCCGCTCTCGTCCGGTCAGGCAGGCCATCTCGGCGGCGCTGCCGTAGAGCCGCTCGGCCATCTCGGTGTTGGTCTGGAAGAAGGCGTTGTGGGAGATCCGAAAGCGCAGGCCGCCGAGCTCCTCCTCGAGATACTGATCGCCGAGCGCGCCGGTCGGCCCGTCGGTGCCCCCGCCGGAGCCCTCGACGATCGTGTGCAGGTCGACGGGCGGACGCGGGATCTCGACTGCGGAGGTGACGAGACGGCTCTGCAGCTGTCCCGTGCGCCGGCCCTCGCGGATGACCAGGTTGCGCATCACCCCCTGCCGCGACCGGCGGTCGTAGGCGGGCAGCCCCGCCGACCGGGCCCAGTCGCGCAGCTCGTTTCGGCGCGCGTTGTTGCGCTCCGAGGCGAGCTGGCAGTCCTCCGCGTCGACGATCAGGTCCCAGCGCCCCCGGGCGTGAAAGCCGAGGACGAGCTCGCGGTTGCGCTCGCCGAACGAGTACTCGAGCTTGTTCCGGTAGCGCCACTGTTCGACCGCGGGCGCGATCTCCTCGAGCTCGAAGTCCTCCAGTCCGCCGAGACGTACAAGCGCGTCCCGGACCTGCGACTGCTTGTGGTTGAGCTGCTGCTCGTATGGCAGACACTGCCAGGGCGCGCCGGGACAGGGCTCGCCGCCGTGGTCGCAGCGGGGCGGAAGGCGGTCGGGGGACGGCCGGACGATCTCGCGAGCCGAGGCCTCGGCGTAGCCCCGCTTCGCCTTGGTCACCTCCGCCTGCACCCGGTCGCCCGGGAGGCCCCCGGCCACGAAGACGACGTAGCCGTTGCGCCGCGCGATGCCCCTGCCGCCGTAGGCGAGGGACTCGACGTCGAGATCGAGGAGCTCGCCGCGACGCGGACGCTCCTGCGTCCGCTCGGCGGGGCGCTTCTGGGTGTCGATCTCCGGACCCATCCTCGGCCTATCGTTGCAGCCGCTCAAGGGCTGGCGCCCATCCCGCCCGGTATAGGCTTGACCCGCAGCTCACGAAACGGGTTGCGCCTGCGGCGCACCCTCGCATAACCCGACCAGGAGGTCACGGTGGAGGCAAGCGGAAGCGGTGGCGGCGGCGAAAGCGGTGGCGGCGGCGAGAGCAGCGGCGTCCGAGATCAGGTCCAGAAGGCGATCGACGAGCTGCGGGCGGCCGGCGAGAAGGCGACCGGCGACGTGCGAACGCGCATCGACGATGCCGTGTCGCGGTTGCGGGACGTCTCGGACGAGGCGAGCAACCGCGCGTCCGATCAGATCTCGAACTGGCGCGACACCCTCGACAATGCGACCCAGGACGTGCGCAAGGAGCTGGCGAAGCTGGCCGTTCGCGCGCAGAGCTCGACTGAGGCGCTGGACGAGCTCGACAAGGAGATAGAGGAGCGCCGCAAGGCGCTCTAGTTCAGTTCTGGTCGAGCTTGCGGTCGACGGCCTGCAGGACGCCCTTGCGGGACTTGTTCTTCCGCTCGTAGTCGCGAACCTTGCGAAGCTGAGCGCGGCTGAGCTCCTGTAGGCGCCGGTCCACCTGCCGGACCGAGAGATCGTCGTAGGCCGTGATCGGGAAACCGGGGACGCGGGCGGCGCGGCGGACGCGATCGGCTCCGGCGAGCGGCTTGTCGAGCTCCTTCACGGCGCGCTTGCGAGCGCGCTCGGCGCTGGTCTCGACGTGTTGACGTGCCTTTTGCGCGCGCCCGCCGACCTCCTGACGAGCTCGATCGGGCGCCTCGCGAAGCTGAGTCAGGAGGCGCTCCAGCTGGCGGATCAGATCATCGGCCTGGTCGCGTCCCCGCGAGACCAGGCGGCCGACGATCTCGTCCGCGTCGCTGCGGGTCATGCGGCCGCGGCGGACGGCGTCGTCGATCACATCCTGGAGGCGGTCGCGGGAGATCGTGACGCTCTTCTCGAGCGCGTCGCGGAACGCCTGGACGCTCTGCTCGGCGCGCGAGCTGTCCGCCGACTGGCTGCCCTGCTGCTTTCTCTGGCCCTTCGCTGCCGTTGCCATCGTCGGGACTATCCCACACCAGCGAACTTTCCAATCACGGGGTTGTGATCGGAGAGGCGGATCTGCAGGCCAGTTTGCGGATCGACGGCGTCGCGGGCCTCGGGAGGCAGCGCGGCCGGGTACTCGACGACCTCGAGGCCGCGCACCAGCAGGTGGCTGAGGCGGTCCGGAGCGGTGCGAGGGGCGAGGCCGAAGTGCTTCTCGAGCTGGTCGAAGACGGCGCTCGACTTCGGACGAACGTTGAAGTCGCCGCCGAAGAGCAGCGGGCCGGAGCCGGCGAAGGCCGTGGCGCGGGCGGCCGCCTCCAGCAGCTCGCGCTCGGCCGAGGGCGGACTGGTGCTGACGTGCATGTTCGCCACGCAGAGGCCGGAATCCATCCGGGTGAGTGCCATGACGCGGGTCTCGGGACGCCGGGTCAGGACCTCGCGCCGCCGCTCGGCGATCGAGCCGGCACCGGGACGGACGAGCGTCGTGTTCGAGCCGCCCTCCCAGGAGCCGAGCAGGTCGGGCCGCCAGCGGCCGATCACGGACGTGAGGGGCTGGAGCCAGTTGCGCCCGCTGAAGGCGCGGTGATCCTCGGCACCGCAGGCGGCGGCCATCCGCCGCTTCCAGGCCGGAGGAAACTCCTGGAAGATCGCGACGTCCCAGTCGATGGCGCGGACGAAGTCAGCGAAGAGGTCGAACAGATCCCAGTTCGTCTGCTCGTACCTCGTCCCGAGCCGCGGGCCGCGTCGGAAGTTGCCCTTGTGGGCACGGACCTGCAGCTCAGGCTCCGGCGGCCAGTCGCGGCCGTGGAACACGTTCCATGTCATCGCGCTGAGCGGCACGGCCCTAGTATCGGTCGCTTCATGGTTCCGCCGACTGCCCGGCTCCCAGCCGGCAACTTCCTCACCGGGGAGGAGCTCGATCGCGACGAGCTTCTCGCCGTGCTGGAACGAGCCGAGGAGCTGAAGCGAGGCCGCGAACAGGGCGAGGGCCGCGACTCGCTGGCCGGCCGCTCGGTGGCGCTGGTCTTCGAGAAGCCGTCGACGAGGACGCGCGTCTCATTCGAGGTGGGCGTGGCGGAGCTCGGTGCGACCCCGATTGTGCTGCGCGCCGGCGAGCTCCAGCTGACGCGCGGGGAGTCGATCGCCGACACCGGCCGCATCCTCTCCGGCTACCTGCACGGAATCGTGATCCGGTCCGGTTCGGACGGGCGGGTGCGGGAGCTGGCGGCGGGCGCGAGCGTGCCGGTCGTCAATGGCCTGACTCCGGAGCATCACCCGTGCCAGGCACTCGCCGACCTGCTCACGCTGAGGGAGCGCTTCGGCGAGCTCGAGGGGCTTCGGCTCGCCTACGTGGGGGACGGGAACAACGTGGCCCGTTCCCTGGCGATCCTGGGGCGGACGGTGGGCGTGCAGGTCGTGATCGCGAGTCCCGACGGCTATCGAATCGAGAATGGTCTCGCCGAGCTGACGGATGACCCGCGCGCCGCGGCGGCGGGAGCCGACGCGATCTACACGGACGTTTGGGTGAGCATGGGCGACGAGGAGGAGGCCGGGAGGCGGCGCCGCGACCTCGCCCCGTTCCAGGTGAACGAGGAGCTGCTGGCCGTGGCCTCCGAGCGCGCGATCGCCCTCCACTGCCTGCCCGCCCACCCCGGCGAGGAGATCACCGCCGAGGTCCTCTACGGCGGGCGCTCCGCGGTCTGGGACGAGGCCGAGAACCGCCTGCATGCGCAGAAGGCGCTCCTCGAGCGGCTGCTGGGCGGCTGAGTCGGCTCAGCTGTCGAGCGGCTCGCAGACGACCACCGGGATGCGTCTGTCAGCCGCATCGGCCCTGCGCTGGTACTCGTCGAAGCCGGGATAGAGCTGGGTCGCCAGCCGCCACAGCTCGCTGCGCTCCTCTCCCTCGGCCTCTCGCGCGCGATAGACGCCGCCGCGTCCGCCGGACCAGAGCTCGACCTCCGGGTTCGCACTGATGTTGTGGAACCACGCCGGATTGCTGGCCTTTCCGGTCTGGGAGGCGATCAGGATCACGTTCCCGCCGTTGGTGAAGTACAGCAGCGGGGTGGTTCGCCTCCTGCCGCTCTTCGCGCCCGTGTGGGTGAGAAGGGCGGTGGGTGCACCGCTCGGCATCTTCAGAAGACCGCGGCTGGCGCGCATCAGGTACGGGTCGACCTTGTTCGCGACGTTCAGGGCCATCCAGCTGCCGAACTTGGTCTTCGCTAGCCAGCGGGTCGCCCTCTGAGCCGGATTGCGCGGCGTCGCCGGATCGAAGTCTGGGACCCGTCCCACGAGCGCAGCCTAGACTGGCTCTGGGCCCCGTGGTGTAACGGTTAGCACGCGAGGTTTTCAACCTCGTAGCGCGGGTTCGACTCCCGCCGGGGCTACTCGGCCAGCGACCGACGGCAGCGGCGCACCTGCCTCGCGATCGCTCGGGCGCGCACGATGTAGCCGCTGGCGTTGGGGTGGACGCCATCCGGGCCGAACCAGGCGCGGTTGTGGGCTGCGATCGCAGCCCAGTCGACCACTCGCAGGTGGTCGTTGCGACTCGCGATTCGATTCAGCACCCGGTTGTAGCCGGCGTAGGTCGCCCCGCCGACTGCAGGCCGAACGATGTTCGGCCACACGACGCAACCCCGCCTGCCGGCGGACCGCAGCGACCCTCGCACAGCCGCCTCGAAGCTCCCGGTCGCGTGCGGATCGTCGTTGGTCCCGAGGCTCGCCACCACGACCGGCGGGAGCGAGTGCCCCCTCCGCGCCAGCTCGGTCGCCCCCTCCGGGGCGTGCTTGGAGATCGACACCGAGCTTCGGATCCTCCAGCCGTGCAGGTAGCGAGGGAGATAGGGCTTCGTCCCCACGGCGAGGGAGTCCCCGACCACGAAGAGCCGCTTGCCCGGCCCGTGCCGTGCGGACCCGCCGGCCGCGGGCGCCATGGACCAGATCACGAGGGCAGCCACAGCCAGGGCCGCGGTCCGCCTAGTCACCGACCGCACCCGCCGCCGTTCCTCCGGAAGCCCTGATACCGCCGCAGCTCGCGATCGCGCCGGCGATCGCCTGCGCCCGGATCGCGTATCCGCTGGCTGTGGGGTGGACGCCATCGGAGCCGAGCACCCCGGGCTGCGATCGCGCGATTCCGGCCCAGTCGGCCACGATCAGGTTCGGCCGGCTGAGGGAGAGGCGGGTCAGAACACGGTTGTAGCCGGCGTAGCTCACGCCGGCGTACGGCGGGCGTGCGATGTTCGCCCAGATCATGCACCGCGACGGCCCCGCCGCGTCCATCACCGCTTCCACCTCTCCGGCGAATCTCGCCGTCTCGCTCGGGTTGTCGTTCGTGCCGAGGCTGACGACGATCACACCGGGCAGGCGCCCCCTGGAGACGATCTCGGCAACCCCATCTGCGGTATGCCGGTCCGTGTAGGCGGACGTCACGATCCGCCACCCGGGAAGCAGCTGCCCCAGCGGCGCCTCGGTTCCCACTGCGAGTGAATCGCCCACCACCAGCACGCGTCCCGAGGAGCTACCGCCTGTCGAGCCGGCCGGGGCCTCGCCCTCGGCCTCGG
This sequence comes from uncultured Solirubrobacterales bacterium, assembly GCA_963804595.1. Classification (GTDB taxonomy): domain Bacteria; phylum Actinomycetota; class Thermoleophilia; order Solirubrobacterales; family 70-9; genus DASUPK01. Next base: position 53,548 of record CAWDQZ010000020.1, on the reverse strand, counting down.
GCGCGGCCGCGGGCGGCGGGCGGCTCGCCTCCTTCGCCCGATGGGGATGCGGCGCCCCTGCCAGGGTCCCGTACAGGGCGAGCAGGATCAGCAGCAGGGTCGCCATGCCACGCCGAACCTATTCGATCTGGCGCGAGGGGCGCTCAACTACCCTGCCAGCGTGCTCCCGGAGATCCACCTCGGCCCGCTCACCCTGCAGACGTTCGGAATCTGCTTCGCGCTCGCGTTCCTCGCCGCCGGAGCGGTGGTCTGGCGGCGGCTCGGGGAGCTCGGCAAGCCGGTCGACTGGGCCTACGAGATCGGCTTCGCCGCCCTGATCGGCGGTCTGGTCGGCGCCCGCTTGGACTTCATCATCGAGAACTACAGCGACGTCAAGGGCGACCTGCTCGGCAACATCTTCTCCGGCTCGGGGCTGGTCTGGTACGGCGGCGCGATCGGCGGCGCGATCGGCGTCCTCCTCTGGGCCTGGTGGCGCAAGTACCTGACGCTCACCCTGCTCGACATCTGTGCCCCGGCACTCGCCGTCGGATACGCGCTGGGCCGCTGTGGCTGCCAGGTGTCCGGAGACGGCGACTACGGCAAGGCTTGGGACGGACCCTGGGCGATGGCCTATCCCGACGGCACCAAGCCGATCGACACGCCGGTCCACCCGACCCCGGTGTACGAGACGCTGGTTATGGGCCTGGTGGCGCTCCTGCTCTGGCGCCTGCGCGACCGCCTCACCAACGGGCGCCTCTTCGCCCTCTACCTGCTGCTTGGCGGGCACCGAGCGTTTCCTGGTGGAGTTCATCCGCCGCAACTCGGACGTCGCGCTCGGCCTCACCCAGGCGCAGCTGGTCAGCCTCGCGATGATGATCGCCGGCGGGGCCTGGCTGGCGCTCGCATTCCGTCGCACGCCGCGGCCCGCGACGGCCTGACGATCGGCCGCATCACAGCGGCTTCACACCGGCCGAGGAGGCCATGCAGACGGACACCCACGCGAGTGAGCCGAGCGCCGAGGCGGAGCAGTCGGAGGAGAGCGACGTCGAGGAGTCCGAGGAGTTCCTCCAGGGGAGGACCCGATGGGCGAGCAGACCGACGAGCCCTAGGGGCTAGACCGAGCGGAGCCGGCCGCCGTCGAGCGGGATCACCGTTCCCGTCAGATAGGCGGCCTGCTCCGAGCACAGGAACGCGACCAGGTCGCCGTACTCCTCCGGCCGTCCCAGGCGCTTCGCCGGGACCTGCTGCCTGGCGAGCTCCTCGGCTCCTTCCAGGGAGCCATGCCGGTCGGCGAGCCGCTCGGTGGCGAACATGCCCGTCGCGACGGTGTTGACCGTGATTCCCTCCTCGGCCACCTCGTCGGCGAGGGTCTTGAACAGGCCGGCCGCCGCCATCCTGTTCGCGTTCGACAGGGCCAGGCTCGACAGCGGTTCGCGGATCGAGGTGGAGGAGACGTTGACGATCCGGCCCCAGCCCCGCTCTCGCATCCCGCCGATCACCTCCCCGATCAGTACCCCTGGGGCGAGCACCAGCGAGCGGAATGCCGTCTCCCACTCCTCCTGCGAGTTGTCGAGGGCTCCGCCGACGGGTGGACCTCCGGTATTGGTGATCAGCATCTCCACCGGCCCGAGGGCGCCGGCGACCTCGCCAGGGAGGTCACGCATCCGCTCGAGGTCCTCCGTGTCGGCCGGGAAGACCCGCACCTCTCCCTCGATCCCCCCCGCCGCCGCCCGCAGGTCCTCCTCGGAGCGGCTCGAAATGGCCACCCGGGCCCCCTCACGCGCGAGCGCCTCCGCGATCCCCCTGCCGATGCCGCGGCTCGCCGCCATCACCAGCGCCGTGCGCCCCTCGATCCCTAGATCCACCGCAGGCTCCCCGATCGTCGCGCGAGCCATGCGCACCAGGCGGCGAACGCCGCCACCGCAATCGCCACGCCGAGCCAGTGGACGCCGGCCAGCACCGCCACCGCGCTCGGGATGCCCGCCAGCACCGCGCCCAGCATCACGCCGCGAATTGGCAGGTGGAGCGCCCACGCCGTGATCGCCGAGCACCCGAGCCACGCGGCCGGGCCCGTGATCCAACCCCAGTCCTCGAAGAAGGACCTCGGCAGAGCGATCGCGAGGAGCAGCGAGAGGGCGGCGACGAGCAGCACCTGGGCTGCCGCCGCTCGCCAGAGGATCGAACGGTCCATCGCCGCCATTCTCGCAAGCGTTGATCCGGCGGCGACGTTTGTGGCCGCCGTTGATGGCGAAGCCGTCTAGCCAGTGAGCTTCGCCAGGTACGCCGCGTCGTCAGCCGGCAGCCCTGGGATCGGCTGGCCGTCCCAGGTGATCCCGTCGGCCATCGCAACGAAGAGCTGCTCGCGGTCGCGCAGGCTGAGCTTCTCGAAGCGGCAGAGGGCCAGGAACGAGTAGAGCTTCGGCATCGCATCCCGCCAGCCTCGGTCGGTTCCTTGAATCTCCGCCAGATCGTGGATCGTCTTCGGCGCGTCGCGGAGGGGCTCCTTGAAGAGCTGCGCGAAGACGGCGAAGTCGAGCTCCTCCTGACGCCCGGCGGGGATCTGCAGCGTCTCGTCCTGTGGCGCAATCAGGCCCCGCTCGAGCTCCTCGGCGGTCATCAGCAGCACCCCGTCGGTCGGGCGCGGGTTGCATTCGATCATCACCAGCCCCTCGCTCGTCTCGATGAAGTCGAGCGACATCTGCCCGTCCCACTCGAGGTCGGACGCCAGTTTCTCCACGGTCGGCAGCGTGTCGCTTGGATCGACCGAGAGGAACTGGATGCCGGTCGAGTGCTCCCACTGGCGCGGGGCGCGATACGACATGTGGGAGGCGACCTTCCCGCCGTGCAGCGCTGAGTACGTGCAGTGCATCGGGCCGCCCACGAACTCCTGGACGAGCCACGGATTGGCCTCGCTCGGATGACAGTCGTCGAGCGAGAGGTGGCCGGCGAGCGGCCCGGTGTTGGTGAGCAGCCCAACGCCGCCTCGGGAGAAAGCGGCACGCGCGAAGTACTCGGGGAACTGCTCGACCGCCTTCTGCAGCTCGTCGCGGGTGTGGGCGAGGACCGTCCTCGGCGTCCGGATCTCGAGCCGACCACAGAGCTCCTGGAAGGTCCCCTTGTCGTGAACCTGTGCGAGCGTCCGAAACGGCGGGGCGTAGAGCCGTGTCACGGCCGAGAGGCGCTCGTGCCGGGCCGCCAGGTAGAAGACCTCCTCGAACATCGGCGCATCGAACCCTAGACCTGCCGCTAGCGCCGGTTCTTACGCCTACCGACGCCGGTTGCCGGAGCCCGTTCGGACGCCCGGCAAGCGCCATAATCGGACGCCCAGGGCGGTTAGCTCAGCTGGGAGAGCGCCTGCCTTACAAGCAGGAGGTCGCTGGTTCGAACCCGGCACCGCCCATTCTTAATCCCTGCTTCTCATGCTCGAGGTTTGCCCGCGGGACGGCGGGTATACGTGCTGGAGCAGTAGTCCAAGGAAGGAGGGAACGGCCTATGTTGTGGCTCATCGCAGGGATCGTCCTGCTCATCATCGCCATCGCCGGAGGGGCAATCATTCACCCAGTCCTGTTCGCGCTGGCGATCGTCGCGCTCGTGGTCTTTTTCATGGGACGCGGCACCCGGACCGTCTGAGCATCGCAACACCCGCGCTCCCTCGAGCCGGCTGAGCGGGCCGCCCGCTGTCGCACGCTGAGTCGGCGGCAGCGGGCGAGCGTGCCGGGCGTCAGTCGGCGTCGCCGGCCCGATCGCCCTTGGTGTGCTGCGGCATCAGCGCTCCGGTCGAGCGCGACCGGTCACGGGCGATCAGCCTGCGCGCCTCGGACTCCGGGTCCCCGGACTCCTCGTCCTTGGGTAGGAGCGTGCGGCGCAGGTCGTGGGCATCGAAGATCTCGTCGAGGTCCTCGCGGGTGAGCGTCTCACTTTCGAGGGCGTTGCCGGCCAGGTCATCGAGGCAGCCGCGGTTCAGCCGCATCAGCTGACGGGCGCGCGCGTACGCGAGGTGCGCGAGCTCCTGCGCATTCTCGTCCACGTCGCGACGGGTGCGGTCCGAGAGGGCGTAGTCGCCGGTCGGCTGGGCCAGGGGAGCGCTGTCCGGAGGCCCGTGAGACGGGGTCATCCCGAATTCCGTGACCATCTGGACGCAGATCTTCTGGACCCGGGACAGGTCGTCGGCGGCGCCCGAATAGGCTTCGTCGAAGACCTCCTCCTCCGCGGCCCGCCCGCCGAGCAGGATCACGACCTCGTCCATCAGCTGCTTGCGCGAGCGCAGGTAGCGGTCCTCGCGGGGCGAGTGCCCGACGAAGCCCAGGGCGGGGCCGCGCGGCACGATGCTGAGGATCTCCGGCGGGTCGAGTCCGCAGAGCCGCCGGCAGAGCGCGTGTCCGGCCTCGTGGTAGGCGACGATCCGGCGCTCCTCCTCGGTCAGGCGGCGCGACTGCTGCGAGCCGACCGACTGACGCAACAGCGCCTCGTCGAGGTCCTCGCGGGCGATCGACATCCGGCCCGCACGCCCGGCGATGATCGCCGCCTCGTTGAGCGCGTTGGCGAGCTGCGCGCCTGTCAGGCCGGTGGTCTTCCGGGCGACGTCGGTGAGGTCGACCGTGTCGGAGAGGGTCTTGTCGCGAGCGTGGGAGCGGAGGATCGCCTCGCGGCCCACGCGATCCGGCGGAGCGACCAGCACCTGGCGGTCGAAGCGGCCGGGCCGAAGCAGCGCCTTGTCGAGCTTGTCGATCTGGTTCGACGCCGCCAGCACGATCACCGTGCCGGGGTCGCGCTCGAAGCCGTCGAGCTCGACCAGCAGCTGGTTGAGCGCCTGTTCCCTCTCGGAGGTCCCGCCGTCGCCGGCCCCGGAGCCGCGGTGGCCGCCGACCGCGTCCAGTTCGTCGATGAAGACCACCGCCCGGCCCGAGCCTCGCGCCTCCTTGAAGAGACGGCGGATGCGGGCCGCGCCTCGGCCGACGAACATCTCGACGAAGCTGGATCCCGAGGCGGCGAAGAAGTCGACCCCGGCGTGAGAGGCGACCGCGCGCGCCAGCATCGTCTTCCCGGTCCCGGGTGGCCCGTAGAGCAGCACGCCGCGCGGGGCGCGTGCCCCGAGCGCCTCGAACCGCTTCGGGTCCTTGAGCCATTCCGCCACGTCCACCAGCTCCTCCTTGGCGGCGTCGACGCCCTGGACGTCATCCCAGCGGACGGTGCCCGTGGAGCTGGCCTTGATCGACTCCGGACGGGTCGAACCCATCGTGGAGCGCAGGAGCACGATGAAGACCGCCAAGATCCCCGCCGAGAAGAACACCCCGAAGACGGGATACCACTCGAAGAAGAAGTCGGTGATGGATGCGGGCAGGGGCATACGGGGCGCCTGACCAACTTATCGGCACACCCTGGGCGTGCCTGCACCCCCATTTTCGCGCTAGGTGGGCGTCAGGGCTATGCCTGCCCGTACGGCATCACCTTGCTGGTGTCGTCGGGATCCGCCCTGATCTGGAACCTGTCGCCCGGCTGGTAGGCGCTCGCGTCCTGCGTCCGGTACTGATGGACCACGGCGGACTCCATCCGGCGCCGATTCGGATAGGTTGCCCTTGGACCGATAGTGGGGAAGGAGGAGGCGTGGATGCAAGCCAGTTGAAGCGGATACCGCTGTTCGCCGACGCTTCCGACGAGGAGCTGGCGAAGGTGGCGACGTTCGCCGAGTCGAAGGAGGTTCCGGAGGGTCAGCCGGCCATCACCGAGGGCGGCTTCTCACGGGAGCTGCTGGCGATCGAGGACGGGACCGCCGAGGTGACTCGGGACGGCGAGCACATCGCCGACCTCGGCCCGGGCGACGTCTTCGGCGAGGCCGGCATGATCGACGACGCGATGCGGAGCGCGACCGTCACCGCCACCTCGAGGCTGAAGCTGATCAGCCTCGGCCACTTCGAGGTGCAGCGGCTGAAGAAGGACGCACCCGACGTCTACTCGAAGATCGAACAGCTGATCAAAGAACGTCAGTAATCAACCGATCGTCGTGTGCAGCTCCCCGAGGGTTGGCGAGCTGATCACAATCTCGTCCCCCGGCTTCAGCCAGACCGCCGGGTCCCGCGTGCTGCCGACACCCGCGGGCGTGCCGGTCGAGACGATGTCGCCAGGCTCGAGCGTCATCCAGCGGGACAGCCTCGCCACGAGCTCCGCGACGGAGAAGATCAGGTCGGACGTGGAGGCCTCCTGCATCCTCTCCCCGTTCAGGTCCAGCGCGAAGGAGATCTCGTCGGGCGCCCCGGCCTCGTCGGGGGTGACGAGGGCGGGCCCGCACGGAGCCGAGCCGTCGAACACCTTGCCGGGCATCCACTGCGGCGTCGCGAACTGGAGGTCCCTCGCGGAAAGGTCGTTGAGGAGCGTGTATCCGGCGACGGCACCGAGGGCCTCCGCGGCGTCCACCTGATTGCAGCGACGCCCGATCACGAAGGCCACCTCGGCCTCGTAGTCCACCATCTCGCTCGCGGATGGCAGGGCGGTGGTCGCCCCGGCGGGCGCGAGCGCATTCCGAAACTTGGCGAAGAACGTCGGTTGCTCAGGAGGGTCGATACCCGTCTCCTCGGCATGGGAGCGGTAGTTGAGCCCGATGCAGATGATCTTGTCGGGGTCGGGCACCGGCGGGAGCAGCCCGATGGCGCTGGCGGGCTCGACCTTCCCCTCGAGGTTCGCGAGCTCCGCCAGCTCGCCGAGACGCTCCTCCTCGATCAGCTGCCGGGCGCCGACCGGCCGCCCACCGAGGAGCGTTCCGGCGTCCATCACGCCATCGTCGGTCTGCACGCCGGCGCGCGCCCCCTCCTCGCTTCGATAGCTGATCAGCCTCATCTCGTCCGAGCCTAGTTCGTCACGCCCGCATCCGGCGGTCCCGTTCGCTAGGTTCCCGCGCCAGCAAGAGGGGAAATCCTCAGACCCGAGCAGCCGAGGCACTGAATGGCAGACGTCACCGAGCTGAGCGGCTAGCCTGCACATTCGCCCTCGGGGGCGTAGCTCAGTTGGTTAGAGCGCCGGCCTGTCACGCCGGAGGCCGCGGGTTCGAGTCCCGTCGCTCCCGTTAGCGGTTCCCCGCTCCGCGCTCAGGTGTTGGGCAGCGACGAGCCGGCGAGAAAGAGAAACCAGACCTCGAAGCCGAGGACACCCACGATCACGCAGGCGGCGAGGACCCTCTCGGGGGCGCTCAGGTCGTAGCGATCGCGGAGGTGCTCGTCGAGCTCACCGCGCATGCGACGCTGCCATGGCGATGTCCGGGTGAGCGTCGGCGGTCTGCCGATCAGCTGGTCGTACTTCGCGTGGAGCCAGCTCAGGACCCAGGCGAGCAGAAACGCCAGGATTCCCAGTACCGCCAGCACGGTCACGACGCCGCGCAGGCTGAGCACCTGCCCGCCCTGTGAGTGGGAGCCGATCCAGACTGCGAGCAGGGGCGCGCCCGTCCAGAGGTTGCCCGCCGCGAGCGCCGTCGCGATCACGATCAAGACCTTCTTCGCCTCGAGGTGCGGGTCGACGGCCTTTTCGTCCTCCGAGGCGGTCCCAGCGCCGGGCCCAGGGGCGGCGTTGAGCACGGCCGGTTCCTCCGTCGGGTCGGCGCTCATCCCCGGCGCCAGGTCGACTTCGAGACCCTCGAGGCCTCCCGGGACGAGATCGGCGATCGCCAGCATTTGGTTGCGCGTGACGCGAGGCGAGTGCACCGTCACGGTGTTCGTCCGGCCCTCCTGATGGGCCCTGAGCACCTCGATCGAATCGCGCTCGACCAAGGTCCTGCCCGAATCGGCGATGTCGCGAGCGGCTCGATCGAGCCCGAAGACGGCCCGTGAGCGCCGGTAGAGGCCGACGTCGGGAGAGGTGATCGAGAGGGCCCAGGAGGGGCCGACGTGGGTGCCGAGCCCTGCAAAGCCGAGTATTCGCCCGTCGACGTCCCTGACGGGGAACATGATGCGGGAGCGGAACTGCGCATGCGCGCGCCCCCTCACCGAGCGGTGGGCCAACCCCGCCCTCATGATCTCGTCGGTCGAGTAGCCGAGGTCGTGGAGGCGGTCCATCAGCACCTCCGGGCCAATGGGGGCGAAGCCCACGCCGAACGCGCGGAGCGTCTCCTCCCGGAGACCCTCCTTCGCCAGCAACTCGCGGGCGGCTCTGCCGCCGGATGACCCCCAGAGATGGGCCTCGAAGAACGCCGCGGCATCCATGAGCAGGTCGGCGATGCGGTCGTCCGCACCCTCCCTGGCGCCCATGTCCCGTACCACTTCGATGCAGGGATGCTCCCAGAAGCCGCTTAAGGGAGCGTTATGCGCGTCCCGGCGGCTGCCGACGGCCCAACTCCGCGATGCTTAGGGAGGGTGTCCGTCGACTACGACATGAGCGTCGCCGTGCCGGGGATGGAGGAGCTCCCGAGCGAGTTCCAGTCCAAGAGCCTGCGCCGTCGTGCGCTGCAGGCGCTTTTGGCACTCACCGTGCTCGTTGCCATCGTGGTCTTTGCACCCGGCCTCGGCGAGGTCCGGGACCGCCTGGCCGACGCGAGCCCGGGGTGGCTGGCCCTGGCGACGGCGCTCGAGGGGCTCTCGTTCGTCTCGTACGTGGTCATGTTCGGGCCGGTCTTCTGCACCGGACTCGGCTGGCGTCGCAGCTGGGAGATCGGGGGCTCCGAGCTGGCGATGGGCTCCCTCGTCCCCGCGAGCGGCGCCGGTGGCCTGGCTCTCGGAGCCTGGGTCCTGCACCGGGGAGGAATGGGCGGCGAGCGCATCGCCCGTCGCTCCGTCGCCTTCTTTCTGATCAAGAGCGGGGTCAACTTCCTCGCGGTCGCCGTCATCGGCGCGGCCCTCGCGGTCGGCCTGGTCGGGCCCGACCTGTCGCTCTGGCTCACCGCCCTTCCGGCGGCGCTGGCGACCCTCTCGATCGTAGTTGTCGCGGTGCTGCCGCGGCTGGGGCCAGGGAGCCGCCTGGGGCCGGATGCCCCTCGGCTTCGCCGCTGGCTCAGGGCCACCAGGCGGGCGGTCGTCGACGGCGTCGCGGAGGGCCGCAAGATCATCCGCTCGGCAGACCTCCGCGTCCTCGGCGGGGCATTCGGCTACTGGTTCTTCGACAACGCCGTGCTCTGGGCGACCTTCCACGGATTTGGGATGTCGCCGCCGATCACGGTCGTTCTGATGGGCTACCTGATCGGGCAGCTGGGCGGCCTGCTTCCCATTCCCGGCGGGGTGGGCGGGATCGATCTGGGCCTGATCGGCGTGCTGGTCGCCTACGGGACCCCCGCAGCCGGCACCGCCGCCGCCGTGTTCGCCTATCACGTGATCCTCTTCTGGCTGCCGCTGATCGCCGGTGGAATCACCTTCGCGATGCTCCGCCGCAACATGCCGAGCGGGCGCGAGTTCGCCAGCTGCGCGCCGGCCATCGCCGCTCAGTCCAGCGGCTGAGCAGCGGCGGGTGCCCTTCCACGTCGCGATCAGGTAGCCATTGCGAATGCTCTCTCGCCGTCTGCTGCCGCTGGCCGGAGTCGCCCTGCTCTGCGCGGCTCTGGCCGCTCCCTCTCTCGCACAGGCATGTGGCAACACGTCATTCGATCCGGCGGATGAGCCCCCCTTCGGCGGCCAGACCCTGACGCTGTCGGCCCCGCTCCCGCCGAGCGCGAGGCCGGCGGGCTTCGAGCTCACGGCCGGGCAGGCCACCGCACTCGCCACCCAGGCCCTGGCGCCGGCTGGATCGGTCCGCCGCTTCGAGGGGCGCACCCGCACCGGCCCTGAGTCGATCCGCCAGTGGCAGATCGACTACTTCGATTCCGGCGGCAAGGATGTCGGGCAGGTTGTGATCGACGACACCGGCAGCTGTGTCGTCGAGACGTGGACGGGCACCCAGGTCGACACCAAGCTCGCCCGCGGGTACGCGGGGGCGGTCTCGGGAAAGGTCTCGAGCCTCTGGCTCTGGCTGCCTCTCTGCGTGCTCTTCCTGCTGCCGTTCGTCGACCCTCGCCGGCCGCTGCGGCTCCTGCACCTCGACCTGCTCGCGCTGCTGGGCTTCAGCGTCTCGCTCGCCTTCTTCAACCACGCGAAGATCGAGGCGTCGGTGGCGCTGGTCTATCCCGTCCTCGCCTATCTCTTCGTGCGTGCCCTGATCATGGGATTTCGATCGCTCGAGCGGCGGGACCGCATCCTCCCGCTCGTCCCGCGGGGAGCGCTGGTGGCGGGCATCGTCGCCCTGGTCGCCTTCCACACGGCCTACATGGCGACCGAGGGCAAGGTGATCGACGTCGGTCTCGCCGGCGTGATCGGTGCCGACCGCCTCACCCATGGAGAGGACGTCTACGGCGAGGGGGCTTCAGCGGGAATGCCGATCCGCGGCGACGTCTACGGCCCGGTCAACTATCTGGCGTACACGCCGTTCGAGGCGGTGCTGCCGTGGTCGGGGCAGTGGGACGACGTGCCCGCCGCCCGCGCGGCGGCGCTCGGCTTCGAGCTGCTCACCGCCCTCGCCCTCTTCGGCCTGGGCCGGCGGCTCCGGCCTGGAGATGAGGGGAGCACGCTCGGGGTCGCGCTGGCCTATGCCTGGCTGGCGTATCCGTTCACGATGTACACGCTGGGCTCGAGCTTCAACGACGCCCTGGTGGCCTTCCTCGTCGTCTGCTGCCTGCTGGTGGCCTCCTCCGCGCCCGCGCGCGGGGCGCTGTCGGCCCTGGCGGGTCTGACCAAGTTCGGACCGCTGATTCTGGTGCCGCTCCTGGCCGCCGGCCGCGGCGAGCGGCGCCCGAGGCAGCTGCTGCTGTTCGCGGTGGCCTTCCTCGTCACCGCGGCGGTCGTGACGATCCCGCTGCTTCCCGATGGGGGCTTCCGCGAGCTCTACGACCGCTCACTCGGCTACCAGGCCTCACGCGGCTCTCCCTTCAGCGTCTGGGGGCAGGCGCCCTCCCTGCACCCACTCCAGACCGCGGCGAAGATCCTCGCGGTAGCGCTGGCCGCGGGCTTCTTCTTCGTCCCGAGGAGCCGGACCACCGCGCAGCTCGCCGCTCTCGCAGCGGCCCTGCTGATCGCGGTCCAGGTCACGGCAAACCATTGGTTCTATCCGTACGCGGTCTGGTTCGCCCCTCTCATCCTGATCGCCCTCTTCGCCCAGGAGAGGCAACCCGATCCGGCCATCCGCGCGAGGCGGCACGCCACGGCCAGGCACGTGTAAGGCCGGGGCGGCTCTAGAGAGCGCCGCCGGCTGGGGGCGGCATGGCCGGATCGTCGCCCTCGTCGCCGAGCTGCTCTCGCGAGAGAAAGTCCTCGATCAGCAGCGGGCTGTCCTTCGCCCGCTCGCAGACATTGAGGAGGTCGTTCATCGAGGAGACCTCCTCCACCTGCTCCTTGACGAACCAGGTGAGGAATTGCTCCGCCGGGAAGTCGCCCGCGTCGCGGGCGAGCTTGAAGAGCGCGTTGATCTCCTCGCTGACCCGCTTCTCCTGCTCGAGGGCCATCCTGACCGGGCCCGTGACGTCGTCGTAGTGGGTCTGCTGCGATTTGATGTCGGGAATGCGCACCTCCTCCTCGGTGTCGAGGAGGTACTGGACCATGATCATCGCGTGATTCCGTTCCTCGACCGCCTGGCGGTAGAAGAAGCTGGCGAGGCGCGGAAGGGTCTCGGTGTCGTAATAGACCGCGGCGCCCACGTACTGCTGGGAGGCTGCGAACTCGTTCGAGATCTGCTCGTTGAGGGCGTCGGTGAAATTCTTGTCGGCCATGCGCGGAGCCTATATCTCTGACGGGTTGCGGGCCGGCCGCAGAGTCAGGCGGCAGGCTTGACGCCCTCCTATGGCGCTCCGAGCCGGCGACCTACGGCCACCTCGACGGTTGAGCTATTCGCCCCACCGGAAGCCCGTCGGCGTGGGCTCCGGCTCGAGGGGACTGGACGGCAGCCCCGGCTCGGTGCCCGCGGTGTTGTAGCCCGAGGGCGCGACGTCATTGGGCGTGTCCGGGTGGAACAGCGAAGCGAGGTACTGGATGTGCCCGCGGCCGGGACCGAGCTCCCACTGCCCGCCGCCGTAGGCGCCGATCCCGTTCTCGTCACAGAAGTCGTAGCCGGCGAAGAGCTCGTGGAGCGGGCCGAAGCGCGAGGGCTTGATGTTGACCATCCTCGGGATCCAGGGCCGAGCCTGTATGTCCGCCACCGAGTGGATAGGCGCATCCCAGGTGACGCGGTCGGCCACTCGATCGAGGAGGGGCTTCGTCTCGTCGTCCACGTCCGGGTCCTCGAGCCAGGCCGTCGGGAAGGCCTCGATCAGCTTCCGGTAGAGCTCAGGGTCCGTCTCCACGTCTACGGGCGTGCCCTTGTACTGGCCCTTCAGATCCAGCGAGTCCACCGCGCCCGTCTCGACGAGCTGAGAGATCAGCTCGTCGCTCCAGTCGTTCGTCGGATCGAGCTTGAAGCGGAGCGTCGGATAGATCTCCAGGCGCTTGCGGACGGGCTCGATCGTCGAGACCTCGTCGGAGCCGGGAGGCGTGAGCCGCATCGAGACCACGAACGTGACCGGCCGCGGCTCGCGCCCGAGCACCTCGTGCAGCGATTTGCCCGCCTGGCGTAGGGCCAGGTCGAGAGCCGCGCTCTCGAACGCCCAGCGGCGGTAGTTGACGGAAACGTCGCGCTCTGGCGGGCTCGGGAACAGCTCGAGTCCGTCGAGCAGCTGCGAGAACGACTCGATCGTGTGCTCGCCGGCCAGATCGAGGACCGGACCCGCGTCCCGGAAGGCGACGTGGTCGAGGGCGTCGTAGACCACGTCCTCCCCCAGCCCCTCGTGGCCGTCGCCCTTCAGGTGGATGACCGTCGTCAGGCGATCGAAATCGCCGCCGGGAGGGTGGAACTCGAGGCCCTGAAGGTCATATGAGTCGACCTTCAGGGGCAGGTCCTTGATCTGGTCGAAGCTGGCCATTGCCGGGCGGAGGCTACAGATCGGCTTCCGCCGGCCCTCGGCCTGGCGGGAGCCTCAGTGCGAGGCGGGCATCGACGACGACCCTATGGACGAGCGCCGGCGGTCTTGTTAACGCATGGAGACGCCCGGGCGCCGACGTAACGTTCCGCTGCCTCGGAGGACCGAGGCGCTCCGGCATCGTCCGAACGAGAGGAGAAGGGAATGGCCGAGTCACTCGGCGCTGACGCCGGCGCCGGCCTGAAGGCCCTGGGTCTCAACTGCACGCTGAAGCCCTCGCCGACGACCTCGAACACCGAGGCGCTGATGAACCGGGTCCTAGGGATCCTCGCCGAGCACGCCGTCGAGACGCAGCTCCTGCGGCCCGTGGACTACGACATCAGATTCGGCGTCACCTCGGACGAGGGCGACGGCGACGAGTGGCCCGAGATCCTCGAGAAGATCAAGGCGGCCGACATCCTGCTGATGGGGATGTCGATCTGGTTCGGGGTGCGCTCCTCGGTCTGCCAGATGGTGATCGAGCGTCTCGACGGCACCTACAACGAGCGCAACGAGGTCGGCCAGTACCCGCTCTACAACAAGGTTGCGGGGGTTGTCGTCACCGGGAACGAGGACGGAGCTCACGCGAGCGCCGATACCACGCTCTTCAACATGACGCACCTCGGCTGCACCATCCCGCCGAACGCCGACACCTACTGGGTGGGGGAAGCCGGGCCGGGACCGTCATACCTGGAAGCGGGCGGGCCTGACCACCCATACACACAGCGCACGAGCTCCTGGTGTGCTCACAACCTGCTGCACATGGCGTGCATCCTGCGCGACAACCCGATCCCGCCCATCGGCAACACCCTCGACGAAATGGGCGGAGACGTCATGCACCTCGGCTGAGCCATCTCGCTAGGCGACGACGAGTCCGGGGCCGGGGATCGCCTCAGCGTCCCTGGCGCCGACGTCCTCGCCGCATTTCGAGCAGCGCAGCTCGAGGGTCGGCTCCCCGCCGCAGCCCCTATGGCGGATCTCGGCGGGAGGGCCCTCGCGCATCCAGCGATCTCCCCAGTCCCGCAGGGCCATCAGCACCGGGTAGAGGTCCAGCCCCATCTCGGTGAGGCGGTAGCGGTCACGGGTGCGCACCGAGTCCTTGTAGGGCTCGCGGCGCAGCACCCCGGCCTCGACGAGCCGGTTGAGCCGATCGGAGAGCAGGGAGCGGGAGATGTCCAGGGTCTCCTGGAAGTCCTCGAAGCGCTTGATTCCGTTGAAGGCCTGGCGCAGGATCACCAGAGTCCAGCGATCGCCGAGCACCGTGGCCGGCCTGGCGATCGAGCAGTCCTGTTCTGCGAGGTCCGCGGCGCGCATGCGCGAGCAGCATAGCGACACTGCGTTCGGAATCCGAACCCTATATTCTGCGGTCGCTTTCTGAACCCAAGCCCGGGCTTGCATGCTCGGTGCAGCGAGGAGAATGCCATGCCGAGGCTCGACCTGACCATCACCGCCGATGTGCTCACGGAGGAGCAGAAGCCGGAGCTGTTGCGCGAGCTGGGAGCCGCGCTGCTCCACTGGGAGGGAGCGCCCGACACGGAGTTCTTCCGCTCGATCACCTGGGCGCACCTCCACGAGCTGCCCGCCGAGTCCATCCAGACGCCGGACGGCGCCGCCGAGCCCCACGCGATCCTGGACATCACCGTGCCCTCCGGAGCGCTCTCGGACCGGCGCAAGGCGGGCATCGCCGAGGACGCCACCAAGATCGTGCTCGAGGCGGCCGGTTGGGGCGCGGAGGCGGGCGTGCGCGTCTGGGTGCTCATCCAGGAGGTCCCGGACGGGAACTGGGCCGCGGCGGGCCAGATCGTCCGCTTCGAGCAGCTCCGCGAGGCGGCCAAGGCGGAGCGCGACCAGGAGGGCACCGGGAAGGAGAAGGTCCCCGCCGCCTCGGGCGGCGAGCAAGTCCCGGCATGAGGCAGCTCACCTTCGTCGAGAAGGGGATGCTGGAGTGGCGGGACGCGCCTGACGCGAGGCTGGAGGGTGAGGGACAGGCGGTTGTGCGCCCCGTTGCGCTCGCGACCTGTGACATCGACACGGCCTTCGTCCAGGGACGTTTCCCGGTAGGGGATTCGTTCTCGTTCGGGCACGAGTGCGTCGCTGAGGTGACCGAGATCGGTGATTCGGTCACCTCGGTCGAGCCCGGCGACCTGGTCAGCGTCCCCTTCCAGATCTCCTGCGGGGAGTGCGCCCGATGCCGCGCCGGAGAGCCGGGCAACTGCCAGTCCGTTCCGAGGCTCTCGACCTACGGTCTGCCGATCGGGCCGCAGACCTACGGGGGCTTTGCGAGTGACGCGGTGAACGTCCCATACGCGGACGCCATGCTCGTGCCGATTCCCGACGGCGTCGAGCCTTCCACCGTGGCGAGCCTCTCCGACAACATCCCCGACGCCTGGCGGTGTGTGGCCCCTCCGCTCCAGGCGCGGCCGGGATCGCCCGTCCTGATCGCGATGGGCGCCGGGTCGATCGCGCTCTACTCGGTCGCGATCGCGCTGGCGCTCGGCGCCGAGCGGGTGGACGTCGTCGGCGGCCGTCCGCGTGAGCGCGAGCTCGCCGAGAAGCTCGGCGCGAACGTGCTGGACGAGGAGTTCCCCGACCGGGCCGGCTTCTACCCGATCACCGTCGACGCGAGCGCGGATCCCGCGGGCATCTCCTGCGCCTTGAAGTCCACCGACGCCGACGGCATCTGCACCAGCATCGGGATCTACATCGAGCCGACGCCGCTGCCCCTGCTCGACATGTTCACCCAGGGCGTCACCTTCGTCACCGGCCGGCCGCACGTGCGAACCCTGATGCCGGACGTGCTGGAGCTGGTCCGCGAGGGTAGGTTCGATCCCGATCCGGTGACGGTCAACCGGGTCGACTGGGACGACGCAGCCGAGGCTCTCTCGGACCTGCGGGCGAAGACGGTCGTAACCCGAACCGGCTAGCCCGGGCTGCCGACGCCGCCGGTGTCGGCCGAGCCGGCGGTCGCGGGGCGCAGCGCGTTGATCTGGGGCTGTTGGAAGAGCAGCCGCATCGAGTCGTCGGAGGCGAAGAAGAAGAACGCTCCGACGCCCTGCTTCATCGCGGGCGCCACACAGGCCGCGGCCTGAGCGGCCGAGGTGCTCAGGATCGCCTGGGCCTTGCTGGCCAGCGGGGTGTCGGTGAAGGAGACCTGCATCGCGGTGTTGCTGAGCAGCGGCTTGCCCTGCTTCTTGATCGGCTCCCGGAAGGTTCGCTTCACCTTCTTGATCTTGCCGTGGACCCTCTTCTTCACCTTCCGAGTGACGAACTTGAAGGTGTAGTGCATCCGGAGCTGCTTGGCACGCCCGCCGAAGCCCCCTGAGCCGCCGTCGGCGCAGGCGTCCTGAGTTTGAACGCTCATCGGCCCGAGCTTGGGGTCCCCTAGCCGGGCGTTCTGCTTGTTCAGGTTCTGCGCGATCTGCCCGTAGTTCCAATCCGCGACGTCCTGAGGGGCGAGTCCGGTGCGCTTGCCCGCGCCGACCGGGTTCGTGGCGACCGTAGATTTGAAGCCGAAGTTCCACCCGCGCAGCAGCGGGAAGGCCTTGGGGAAATTGGTCTTCCACGGTGGCCGAGCGGGGTCAGTGGCGCGCCCCTGGTTGTAGTCCATCTGCTCGTAGTCGGTGAGCAGGGCGAAGACGTTCGGATCGGCGATTCCGGAGAACGCGTAACCCGGCTGGGTGGGATCGAAGCTCATCCCGGTGAGGGCGATGATCCGGTTACAGGGGAACGCGCTGCGCAGCTCGGCGGCCAGCTGCGCCGCGACCTCCGAGGTCATCGCCGGGAACTGGCCGCTCCCCGTGAAGCGGGTGTTGAGGACGAAGATGTCCTGGGGGCGGACCCGGCCCCCCATCCCTCCGTCGGGCTTGGTGTAGGTGTCGACGTTTCCCTGCGTGTTGATCCGGATCATCATCGTGAAGCTCTGCGGGCCCGACGAGGCCGGGCTGAGGCCACGCGGGAGCCCGGGGCAGCTCACCTGCGCCCGGGCCGCGGGCGGTTCGCCCGAGCTCCCGCCGATCAGCAGAAGCCCGAGCAGGGCCGCGCCGATCGCGATTGCGATCAGCCGGCGGGGGCGTGCGGACGCGCTCCCCTGAGTATGTGAGACGGCTCCTGCCATGGGGACCAGTGGCGCCGAATGACGCTAACGGCGCTCCCACCCCCAACACGCGAGTCGGCTTGCAGTTGTGTTGAGGGCACGGCGCGCGTCAGAGCAACCCGTCTATCGGCGTAGCCGTAGCTCGACCAGCGCCGCGAAGGCTTCGATAGCCGCCGCCAGGTCCGCCTCGCCGGTGTCCTCCTCCGGAGCGTGGCTGACCCCCCCGATCGAGGGTGAGAAGACCATCGCGGTCGGGATGTGGGGCGCCATCGAGGCGGCATCGTGGAGGGCGCCGCTGGGTAGCTCGTAGGCGGTGCCCGTCACCCGCTCACAGGCGTCACGGGCGAGCCCCACAAGATCGGGGTCGAACTCGATCGGCTCGATCCGCCAGACGGGCTCCTCCGTCACCTCGCAGCCGCGCTCCCGCGCGGCCGCCTGGGTCTGATCTCGGGTCGACCTCAGCATCCGCTCGAGAGCGTCCCTCGTCCGGTTGCGCAGGTCCACGACCAGCGAGGCCATGCCCGGGACCGCGGTCGGAATCCCCGGCTCGAAGCTCATCTCCCCGACCGTGCCGACCCCGTCCTCTTCGATCGCGATCTCCTCGACCCCCAGGGCCGCTGCGGCCGCCGCCAGGCCGGCATCGCGGCGGGCGTCCATCGGCGTCGTGCCAGCATGGGAGACGCGCCCCGTGATCCGAAACCGCAGCCGCTCCACCCCGACGCAACCTGTCACGGCCGCCGCCCTGACCCCGACCGCCTCGAGCACGGGGCCCTGCTCGATGTGGAGCTCGAGGTAGGCGCCCAGGCGCTCGAGCCTCGACCGGGATTCGAGTACGCGCTCGAGCTCGACGCCGTTCGCGGCCAGCACGCCTGGCGCCCGACGGCCGTCGGCGTCTCGTGCATTCGCGAGCTCTGCCGGGTCGAACGTACCGGCCACGGCCGAGCTGCCAAACAGGCTGCGGCCGAAGCGTGCACCCTCCTCGTCGGCCCAGTCCACGAGCGCCAGCGTTCGCGGCGGCCGTTCCCCGGCGCCGGCCCAGGCCCTGAGGACGCCGATGCCCCCCATCACGCCGAGCGCTCCATCTAGCCAGCCGCCGTTCGGCACAGAGTCCAGATGCGAGCCGACCGCCAGCGCCGGCTCGGCCTCGCCCGGCAGGTACGCCCAGGCGTTGCCCGCCTCATCGATCTCGGGCTCGAGGCCGATCTCTGCGAGCAGCTCCCTGAGGAACTCCCTCGCGGTTCGCCAGACCTCGCCCCAGCAGAGGCGCTGGGCGCCTCCGTCGTCGCCTGTGCGTCGTGCGAGCTCGCGCAGGTCGGCGATCGCGCGCTCGGCGTCGATCAACACGAATCGGGTTGCTTGCAGGAACTAATCGGGTGCTGGTCCGCTTCGCATCCGCTGCACCTTCTCACCTCGCTGCACCCTCTCATCTCAGCCACCCACCCTCTCCCGGCGCAGCGCCTGGCCGAGGCAGTGGGCGCCGCCACCGCCCAGGGTGAACATGTCGAGCTCCAGCTCGATGACGTCGATGCCATGGGCGCGGAGGGCGGCGTTCAGGTCCGTGGCGCCGGTCGCGGAGATCACCCGCTCGTCACCCACCGAGATGGCGTTGACCCCGAGATTGAAGGCCTGGTCAGTGCTCACCTCGATCAGGTCGAACCCCTTGGCCCGCAGCCACTCCACTGCGGCCGAGGGCAGGACCTCCGCGCACACCGCGGCGAGCTTCGAGGCGAGCACGGCGACGAGGACGTCGATGTGGACGTAGCGCTCGGGAATCGGCTGCACGCGAGCCTCCCAGCCGTCGTCGCGGTACCAGGCCGCGAGCTGGTTCGCGGCCGCCTCCTGCGTCCGGGTCTCTCCGGAGCCGATCAGCACCACGCCGGGCTCGACGATCATCACGTCGCCGCCCTCGAGCGACCCGGCGGTGATCATCGCGCGGATCGGGATGTCGGCCTCCTGGTGGAACCGGATCGCCGGCGCGTACTCGCCGCGTCTCCAGGGCTGCGCGAGCTGAGTGATCACCGTTCCGTAAGGACCCATGGCGCTCGAGTCCCGCGCGAACACCTGATACGGAAGGGCGGGGTCCGGCTCCAGGAAGTGGCAGCGGGCCCCAGCCCCCTCGTATGCGAGGACCAGCGCCTCGTGCTGCCGCTCGGCGCGCCCGCGGTCGAAGTCGAAGCCGGCTTCCAGGGTGGCGCGGGTGATCGCGCTGGTCTCGAGCCAGCGGAAGTTCTCGGGTTCGCAGAGCAGGACGTCGTGCAGGCGCCCGTACTCGGAGTCCACGCCCCACTCGGGATCCGTCCCATTCATTCCCTCACCACCCTGATCGTCTGCAGCGTGCGGTCGCTCGCACCGCGGACGAGCCCGCCGTGTGCGAGCGAGTCCTCGATGTAGGCGATCGTCGGTCGGGTGAGCCGCTCGCCGGGTAGGACGTTGGGAACGCCGGGTGGATAGGCCGCCAGCGATTCGGCGGCGATCCTGCCCTCCGCGCGCTGAAACGGCACGACCTCCTGCGGCCCGAGGAAGGCGTCCCGCGGCGCGAGCTCGAGCGGGCCCCAGGGCGGCGGCTCGGCGAAGGTGCGGCGTCTCTCGACGTCCGCGGGAGCGATCTGCTCGACCGCGTGCCGCAGGCCCTCGACGAGCCGATCCGCCGGCGCGGTGGGCGCCTCGGCGATGCCGAACACCGCCACGATCACGTTCTCCGAGAAGAGCTCGAGGATGATGTCGTCACGTTCCCGCATCAGCTGCGCGATGCGGTGTCCGGTGGCTCCCGTGCCCCTGACGTCGACGGCGAGACGCAGCGGATCCCAGGCCGCCACGCTGCTGCGGCCCGCGAGGCGCTCGTCGAGCACGTCGAGTCCCGGGATCTCACGTACCTCCTCGCGCGTGCTGGCCAGGGTGGCCAGCGTCTCGTCGAGCAGGGCGTGGCCCTCGGTCACGGCGTAGCGCCTCGCGGCATCGAGAGAGGCGGTGAGCAGGGAGTTCGGGCTGGTCGACTCGACCAGAGTGACGGAGCGGTCGATCACGTCCTCGTCGATCCGTCCCTCCCGGCCGAGGTGCAGGATCGCCGACTGGGTCATGCTCCCGAGGATCTTGTGGGTGCTCGTGAGGACGAGGTCGGCGCCCCCTCGCAGCGCACCGGAGGGGAGACCCTCGTGGAAGTAGAGGTGTGAGCCCCAGGCCTCGTCGACGACGAGCGGGATGTCCCGCCGGTGGGCGACCTCCGCCAGGTCCTGGATGCGCGCCACTGCACCGAAGTAGGTCGGCGAGACGAGCATCACCGCCTCCGCGTCAGGCTCGGCGTCGAGCGCCGCGGCCAGCGTCTCGGGAGTGACGCAGTGGGCGATGCCGAGCTCGGGATCGATCTCCGGGGAGACGAACGTCGGCCGCAGGCCGGAGAGAACCAGGCCGTCGATGATCGAGGAATGCACGTTCCGCTGGACGACCACCGGCCCGCGGTCGGGCGGTCCGGTCCTCAGCTTCCCGCTGGCGTGGGCGAGCGTCATGCAGATCGCGTGGTTGCCGCCCGATGCGCCGTTGACCAGGAACCAGCTGCGCTGTGCGCCCCAGGCGTCGGCAGCGAGGTGCTGTGCGTGCTGGAATGGGGTCGGCTCGGGCCCGACGTCGATCCCCTCGATGCTGGGCGGGACGTCGTGCAGGATCGCGGCCTCTCCCAGGGCGGCGGTCAGGCCGGGGTCGGCCCGGGTTCCCTTGTGCCCCGGGATGTGCAACCGCCCCGGGTTGCGGGCGACGTAGGCGACGAGCGCGTCGAGATACGGGGCGTCCTGCTGATCCGGCATCCGTGCCGAGTCTATTTGCGCGTCCTCTCCGGCCGGCGTCGCGGCATCAGGCTCCGTGGGGGGACTCGCCTCCGGCGTAACGCGAGTACGGATACCACCACTCCTTCGGGGCCACCTCGCTCTCGATGTGGACGTGCTTGGTCTCCTGGAATGCCTCCAGGCCCTCGCGGCCCAGCTCCCGTCCGAGCCCGGACTGCTTGAAGCCGCCGAACGGCCCCGCGTCGTTGTCGGTGAGGGGGTCGTTGAACCAGACCGTGCCCGCTTTGACCTCCCGCATGCAGCGCAGGATGGTCTTGAAGTCTTCCGTGTAGATGTTGGCCCCGAGGCCGTAGGGCGTCGAGTTGGCCAGTTCGATCGCCTCGTCGAGGCTCTTCACCCGAACGAGCGGTGCGACCGGGCCGAAGGTCTCTTCGCGCAGGAGCTCGGTCTCCGCCGGCGCGCCTGTCACCACGGCCGGCGAGAAGAAGTGACCGCGCTCCTGGCCGCCCGAGTCGCCGCCGACCACGACCTCGGCGCCCGCGCCGACGGCCGCCTCGACCTGTCTCGCGACCTTGCTCCGCTGGTTGGCCGAGACCATCGGGCCGATGTCGGTGCCGCCCCGCATCGGGTCCCCGATGACCAGGCTCCGCGTGTAGTCGACGAACGCCGACAGGTAGTCGTCGTAGACGTCGTCCAGCACGTAGAACCGCTCCGCGGAGGTGCAGACCTGCCCGGAGTTGAGGAATGCGGCCCAGGCACCGCCCTTTGCCGCGACGTCGATCCGGTCGGCGACGTCGGAGCAGACGATGAAGGGGTCCTTTCCGCCCATCTCCAGATTGACCCTGGCCACCCGGTCCAGGCAGGCCTGCGCCACCTTCTTGCCGGTCGCGACCGAGCCGGTGAAGGCGACACCGTCCACGCGTGCGTCGCCGCTGATTGCGGCACCCACCTCGGGGCCGCCGGCGATCAGGTTGACGACGCCCGCGGGCAGGTGCTCGAAGCAGGGGGCGAGCATCAGCGTGGAGAGCGGCGTCAGCTCGGAGGGCTTGCCGACGACGGCGTTGCCGGCCGCCAGCGCCGGCGCCAGCTTCCAGGCGAGGAGGAGGAGCGGGTAGTTCCAGGGGACGATGCAGCCGACGACTCCGAGCGGCTCCTTGACGACCAGGCTCAGCTGGCTCGACTCGATCGGCGGAATCACTCGCCCGGCCGAGTCCCGCCCAATCTCGGCGTAGTAGTCGAAGCAGGCCGCCGTCCACCCGACCTCGTCGGAGTTCTCGACGAGCGGCTTGCCGCCCTCGAGCGTCATGACCTCGGCGAGCTGATCGGTTCGTGACCGCAGCCGAGTCGCGACCTCATGCAGCATCTCGCCCCGCTCGACCGCCGGCGTGCGCCCCCAGTTGCGGGCGGCGTCGCGGGCGGCGGCGATCGCGCCGTCCACCTGGTCGTCGCTGGGGACGCCGAGGTTTGCCAGCGTCTCCTCGGAGTACGGGTTCTCGACCTCGAGCCGGCCGCCCTGTCCCTCGACCTGCTCGCCGCCGATCAGCAATCGCGTTTCCGGGTCGGCCATGAGGCGATCGTATTCGTGCAAGGCGGGGAAGGACGGCCAGGGGGAGAAGGAAACCGGCCGCCCTATCCGCCCGCCTGCGCCGAGGCTGAAACTCGGCGGAGACGAGGCATCTGAATATGTGGGCGGGCGCCGGAGTAGGGGGTCTCCGAACGCCCGCCCGCTGCCTCGACTCAGGAAACAGGGTACCCCTCGGCATGCGCGAGTAAACGCGCATACCAACGAAAAACCCCTATCAGCGGCTTTTTGCGGACACCGCTCGTTGCAGCTGGGTCTTGTTCATCGTCGAGCGGCCCTCGACCTTGAGGCGCTTGGCCTGGTTGTAGAGCTGCTCCTTGGTCTGCCCCTTCGGGCGATTCGTGCCCGACTTCTGGCCGCCGCGGCGCTGAGGGGAGGCTCCCCGCGTCGAGCTGCGCGAGCTGCTGCGGGACTCGCCAGAGCGGGCTCGGTTCTTGTTGACCGTCCGCCCGGCCACCTCCTTGGCCCGCGATGCCGAGGCACCGCGCCGCCGCGCGGATTGCTTGACCTTCTGGTACTGCCGCTGTTTGCGACACCCATCGCGCCGGGTAGCTACGGTAGGTGGGCGGCCGCACCTCGGGATTCCACAGGGGCGAGACAGCCACGGATTCCGAGGTCGCCGATCAGTGACCGAACTTGCCTTGGCGGACAGCCAGATGAATCAGACGCCCTCTCCTGGCCCTGAGGAGCAGCTCGTCGGCGAACGCCGGCTGCTCGAGCGCTACGCAAAGGACCACTCGCCGGTCGTTCGCGAGGAGCTGGTGGATCGGTTCATGCCCCTGGCGAGGCGCCTCGCCGGCCGCTATGCCGGCGGGGCGGAGCCCTTCGACGACCTGATCCAGGTCGCGAGCGTCGGCCTCGTCAAGGCGATCGACCGTTTCGATCCCGAACGCGGAACCGCCTTCTCGACCTTCGCGGTCCCCACGATCCTGGGTGAGCTGAAGCGTCACTTCCGGGATCGGGGCTGGTCCGTGCACGTTCCCCGCGACGTCCAAGAGCGCATCCTCAAGGTCGAGCGTGCGATGGCGGAGCTGCCGGCCAAGCTCGGGCACTCCCCCACCGTGCATGAGATCGCGGAGCGCGTCCAGGCCACCGACGAAGAGGTTCTGGAGGCGATGCACGCTTCCCAGGGACACCACGCCGTCTCGCTCGACGCCACCTCGACGACGGGCGACGGCGATGAGCCGGGGCCGCTGCGGGACCGGATCGGGGATGTCGACCTCGCCTTCGACACCGTCGAGTACGGCGAAGCGATCGGTCCGGTCCTGCAGGAGATCTCAGACCGCGATCGCATGGTGCTCCATCTGCGGTTCGTGGAGGACATGACCCAGAGCGAGATCGCCGAGAGGGTGGGCGTCTCGCAGATGCACGTCTCGCGCATCCTGCGCGCGACCGTCGAGAAGCTGCGTCAGAGAATCCCGGACGAAGAATGAATCTGCGGCCTGGTGGCCGCTAGCTCGTCACCTCGAACTCGAGGAACTCCGCCGCCTCGCCTTCGGCGGTCTCCCGGGTGATGACCTCCATCCTGCTCGCCAGCGACCGGAGCGACCCGGTCCCCGGCAGCTCCATCTCACCCATGAGCCTGTCTCCGCCACCCGCGACGAGTGGGCCCACGCGGACGTCGAGCGTCCCGTCGCCGTCCTCGATCGTGATCCCGACGAGTCCGTCCGCGAAGTCCTGTCCCTCCGAAGAGGAGACGGCGTCGCCGAGCAGCACGGTGTCGGCGAGTCGATCCACCGAGAACTCCGCCCGCGCGGCGAGTACCCCGATCACTCTCGCCACCACCGGCTTGACCATCTCGCCCGGGGTGATCGCCATCTCGAGGCCTTCCGAGACCTGGGTGTGGGACCCGTTGTTGCTCGGCTCGGGCGGCTCGTAGCCGAAGCGAATCGTCGTGCGGCTGCCCTGACCGGCGCCACCGCTGATCTCGAAGCTGTCGGAGAGGGCCGCGATCAGCGGTAGCCCGAGCCCGAGCGACTCATCGCCCTCGTTGGCGCGGGGTTGGAACCCCTTGCCGCGGTCGGCGACCTGGATCTCGAGCTCGCCGGGACGAGGTACCGCGGTCACCTCCAGCGGCCCCGGCTCACCCGCGTAGGCGTGCAGCACGACGTTGTTGCACGCCTCGCTGACCACGGTCTTCAGGTCGGCGACCCTCGGCGGCGACAGGCCGAGCGCCTCGCCTACTCCGGCGACCGCCTGCCTGACCACGATCACGTTCTCCGCGGTTGCGGGAAGCGTCAGCCGGAGCTCCCTGGCGCTCACGGCGAGTTCCCGGAGTTGCCCGAGGCCGCACTGACGGCCTCCTCCAGTCGGGCGTGCACGGGGAGCTCGCTGCGCAGTCCGGTCACCTCGAGGACCCGGTCGACCGCGCTCGACCCGTTCGAACGGACCACGGCGAAGCCGATCCTGCCCTCCGCCGCGCGGCGTCGTCCGTCCAGGATCACACTCAGGATGGACGAGTCGATGAAGGTGGCGGGGGACATGTCGACGACCGTCGAGACCCGCTCGTCGATCAGACCGTCGAGACGCCGGCGCAGGTTCGGCGCGGTGCTGAGGTCATGCTCGCCTGTGATCGTGAGTACGGCCAAGCCTTGATCCTTCCGCTCGAGCGCGAGCTCCCCCGTTCGCACACCGGCGAAAATACCTCGATCGGAGGTCACTCAAACCTCCTGTTCGGGGCGAACGGAAGCGAGCCGGTCCGCGCGCGACTGCTGCCACACCGTGAAGATCATGGCGAGCACGGTGATGGTGAAGAGCATGGTGGCGATGATGTAAACCTGCACCGGGATGCCGCGCTGGGCGGCCCCGAAGATGTAGAGGGGGAACGTCACCTCTGTTCCCGCGGTGAAGTTGGAGACCACGAAGTCGTCGATCGAGAGCGCGAAGGCCAGCAGGGCGCCCGCGATGACCCCCGGCCAGATCAGCGGCAGCGTCACCTTGCGGAACGTGGTGAACGCGTTCGCCCCCAGGTCCTGGGCGGCCTCCTCGAGGCTTCGGTCGAAGCCGATCAGTCGCGAGCGGACCACGATGACGACGAAGCTGATGCAGAACATCACGTGGGCGAGCAGCAGCGTCGTGAAGCCCAGTTGGAGCCCGTAGATCAGGAAAAGCGAGAGCAGGGAGGCGCCGAGTACCACTTCAGGCGTGGCCGTGGGAATCACGATCAGGTAATTCGCGGCGCGCCGGCCGAAGAAGTCGTAGCGGACCAGGGCGAGCGCGACCATCGTCCCCAGGATCGTCGAGATCACCGTCGCCAGGGCGGCCAGCCGCAGGCTGAGCGTAAGTGCGTTCGTGAGCTCGGTGATCTCGAACGGGTGAGCCCAGTGCGAGAGCGTGAAGCCCTGCCAGGTGAAGTTGAACTTGCCCGCCGGGTCGTTGAACGAGAAGACGATGATCAGCGCGATCGGGATGAGCATGTACGCGATCGCCAGGCCGCCGTAGATCACGATCCCGTTGTGCTTGAGCCAGTTCCAGGCTCGGGTGGCGATGGACAACTCCCGGCGCTTGGGCATCGGTGCGGCGTGCGCCTCCATCACTCTCGCTCCACCACGTCCGCGCCGCCGATTTCCTCGCCCATCAGCGCCTCCGACCCGGCGATCCGGATGTAGATGAAGACGATCACCAGCATCACCGCCATCAAGGTGAACGAGATCGCCGCGGCGGCCGGATAGTCGGTCTGTTTCAGGTAGAGCGATTGGATGACGTTGCCGATCATCGAGTTTTGGGCGCCGCCCAGGAACTGGGCGTTGATGTAGTCGCCGGTCGCCGGGATGAAGGTGAGCAGTGTTCCCGCCACCACCCCCGGCATCGAGAGGGGCAGGGTCACCCGCAGGAAGGCCTGGCGCGAGGACGAGTAGAGATCCTTCGCCGCCTCGACCAGGCTGGTGTCGAGTCGCTCCAGGCTGGCGTAGATCGGCAGGATCATGAACGGCAGGAAGTTGTAGGTCAGCCCCGCGATCACGGCGCCGCTGGTGGCCAATACGCGGCCGTTCTCAGAGACGAGGCCGAGGGACTGCAGCGTGTTCACGACGAAGCCGTTGTCGGAGAGGATCGTCTCCCAGGCGAGTGTCCGGATCAGGTAGGTGGTGAAGAACGGCGCGATCACGGCGAGCAACATCGCGTTCTTCCAGCGCCCGCCCCTGAACGCGATCGCGTACGCGAGCGGGTAGGCGATCAAGATCGCGAGGACCGTGGCGATCGCCGAGTAGCGGAACGCCCGGAAGAACTGGGTGTCGTAGGCGCTGAGGGCGTCCGTGTAGTTCGAGAACTGCCAGTTGAAGCGGAACTCGGGGAAGATCCCCGTATCCAGCGAGAGCCGCGCCATGAAGTACATGGGCACGACGAAGAAGAGGATCAGCCAGAGGATCCCCGGCCCCAGCAGGAAGTAGGGAACGACGCGGCGGCGGAGGTCGACCACGCGCTGACTACGCATAGCCGTCTCCGCCGCCTCTCATGCCCAGTTGGCTAGCTGTTCAGGACGCCCTCGAACGCCCTGGTCACGGTCTGCTCCTCCTGGCCCGTCAGGTTGGGCTGAGTGGAGCACTTGGCGGTGAACTGATCCGTCGGGAAGATCAGCGGATCGTTCACCAGGTCGGGGTTGGTGGTCTTGAAGACCTCCTGGACGCCGTCGACCGGTGTCACGTAGCTGTTGTAAGCAGCGATCGTGGCCTGGTTCTTCGGGTCGTACACGTAGTTCATGAAGGCCTCGGCGGCCGTCGGATTGGGCGCCCCGACCGGGATCTCCATGTTGTCCGACCAGAGAATGCAGCCCTCGGTCGGCATGCGGAACTCGATGTTCGGGTTGTCGGCCTGCAGCTGCACCGCGTCACCCGACCAGCCGATGATCGCCGCCACGTCGCCGTTGGCCATATCGCGGGTGTAGTCGTTGCCGGTGAAGCGCCGGATCTGGCCTGATGCGACAGCCTGCTTCAGCTTGTCGATCGTGTCGAGCCATTGCTGCTCGGTGGCCTTGTTCGGATCGATCCCGTCCGCCTTCATCACCAGCGGCACCGTGTCGCGCAGCTCGGTGAGCATCTCGACCTTGCCCTTGTACTGCGGGTCGAACAGGTCGTTGATCGAGTGCACGTTCGGCGCGAGCTGGGTGTTGACGATCAGCCCGGTCATCCCGCTCTGCCACGGCACCGAGTACTCCCGGTTCGGGTCGAAATCCGGATGCTGCAGGTTGTCCCGCAGGTTGGCGGTGACGTTCGGGATCCCCGCCTTGTCCAGGTTCTGGACGTAGCCGAGCTCGTGCATCTTCTGCGCCATCCAGTCGGTCACGACGATGATGCTTCGCCCGCCCGACTGTCCCTGCGACAGCAGCGGCTGCATCTTGGCGAAGAACTCTTGGTTGTCGTTGACGTCCTCGATGTAGTCGACCTTGACGCCGGTGGCCTTCTCGAAGTTGGGCACCGTGTTCTTGTCGATGTAGAGCGGCCAGTTGGAAACCGTCAGGTCTCCCGAAGGGGGCGGTTGGTACTTGACCGTCTGCACCTTCTCCGTGCTGCCACCGCCTTCGATTCCGCCACCGCCGCCGCATGCCGCGAGCGCCACTGCGGCGCCCAGGGCGACGACGCCCAGTCCCAGGGCCTTCGCCCTCTTCGTGATCCTCACTTTGGAGTCCCTCCTTGTCATTTCTAAATCGACTCGGGCGTCCCGACCGGCGGAGCCGCTCCGTTCGTTGTGGATTCCCTCACCACGTGCATGTGCTCGGGGGCCCAAGAAAGCTCCACCTTCGCCCCTCCGCCGGGAAGTCTCTGTCGCTCCGCCTCGTCGGTGTTCGGCACGAGGGCCGTCATCCGGACGTCCCCCGTCAGCCGGACGATCAGCTGGGTTGCGGTACCAAGGTAGAGCGAGCTCTCCACCAGGCCCTCGACGCTCGGCTGATCCCCGTTCGAGCCGATCGTGAGCTTCTCCGGCCTGACCACCGCATGGCAGCGCTCGCCGGGGTTGAAGCCGTCGACGTCGGCGTTCACCTGGACCCCGCTGTCGAGTTCGACCTCGCCGGGATCACCCGTCTTCTTGACGGTCCCGGGCATCAGGTTCGAGACGCCGATGAAGCCGGCGACGAAGGTGGTGGTCGGGCGGTCGTAGACCTCCTCCGGATCGCCGATCTGCTCGATCTTGCCCTGATTCATGACGGCGATCCGGTCGGACATCGTCAGCGCCTCCTCCTGGTCATGGGTGACGTAGACGAAGGTGATGCCGACCTCTCGCTGGATCTTCTTCAGCTCGACCTGGAGGCCCTTGCGCAGCTTGAGGTCGAGCGCCCCGAGCGGCTCGTCGAGGAGCAGCACGCGAGGCAGGTTGACCAGGGCTCGGGCGAGCGCGACGCGCTGCTGCATGCCGCCCGAGAGCTGCGCCGGGCGCCTGTTCGCCTCCCCGGCAAGCCCGACCCGCTCGAGCTCCTCGCGGACGCGGCGGTCGATCTCCCCCTTATCGACCCCCTTGCGGCGCAGCCCGAAGGCGACGTTCTCCTTGACGGAGAGGTGTGGGAAGAGCGCGTAGCTCTGGAAGACGGTGTTGGTCGGGCGCTTGTGGGGTGGGATCCCCAGCATGTCTTCGTCGTCGATGGCCAGGCGGCCATCGGTCACGTCCTCGAAGCCGGCGATCATCCGCAGGGTCGTCGTCTTGCCGCAGCCGCTGGGGCCGAGCATCGTGAAGAACTCACCCTCCGCGATGTCCAAGTCGATCGCGTCGACCGCAGTCAGCTCGCCGAAGCGCTTGGTGACCGAGTTGAGGACCACACATGGAGGGTGCTGTGCGGCGCCCCCCTCCATCAGGGCCTCACGACCAGGACCGGGGTCTCGGAGAGCTGCACCAGCTTGTACGGGGTGGCCCCGATGATCGCCCCCCTGAGCGGGGACTCACCGTGGCTTCCGACGACGATCATTCGCGCATCGTGCTTCTTGGCGGCGGTAATCAGCGCGTCATGGGGGTGCTCGTTGATCATCTCGACCTTATACTCGAGCTTGGCAGCCTTCGCGGCCTCGACGGCCTCGCTCGCCATCTTCTCACCGAACTCCTCGACGGCCCTCCGCTGCTCGGGCACCTCGCCACCGCCGTAGCCTCCGGGGGCGTAGGCGAAGACGATCACGATGCTGTCTCCGAGCGCCTTCGCGAAGTCGAAGGCCTGGTTCAGGGCCGACCTCGAGGAGTCGGAGCCGTCGTAGCCGATCACGATTTCGCTCATCAGCCCGCCCCGGTCAATCCGACATCACGGACGCCTCGCCCTTGACGGTCCCCTCCAGGATCCCGGGGTCGGCCGTCTCCCACTTGCGCTTGAAGAACTTCGGGTAGGCGATGTTGGCGAACACCAATACGACGACGCCGAGGAGCAGGCTTCCTACGCCGATCGCGACCGGACTTCCCACTCCCAGGAAGCCACCCGAGTAGTTGACGTCGGTGCTCGTCGTCTTGTAGTCGAAGAACGCCTTGACGAAGATGAAGGTCAGCATCGCGCCGCCCAGGAAGGGCGCCACCCCCACCATGATGAAGTTCTTCCAGCTCTTGAAGATCTCCTTGCGGTAGTAGACGACGCAGGCGAAGCCGGTCAGGCCGTAATAGAAGGCGATCCCGAAGCCGATCCCGGTGATCGAGTCGTTGAGCACGTTCTGGCTGACGTTGATGATCAAGAGCGTCCAGACCAGCGAGACCGCGCCCATAACCAGCGTCGAGACGTCGGGCGTCAGATAGCGCGGGTGGATCCGTCCGAAGATCTTGGGGATCGAGCCGAAGCGGGCCATCGACAGGGTGGTCCTGGCGGTCGGCAGGATGGTCGTCTGCGTCGATGCCGAGGCCGAGGTGAGCACGGCGATGATCAGGATCTTGTCCAGCGGCGAGCCCAGCACGGGTCCGCCCAGGGCGCTGAGGACGTCATTGCCATGGTGCTTCAGGAAGGTGGTGCCGGCGTAGGCCTGGGCCGCTGTGGCCACCACCACGTAGATCAAGACGAGCAGGATCGTGCTCATGACCGCGGCCCGCCCTGGCCCGTTGGCGCTGTCCCTGGATTCCTCGTTGACGCAGACGCCGCTGTCCCAGCCCCAGTAGATGAACACCCCGAGGAGGACTCCGTCGACCAAGGCCGTGGTCCCTCCATGGAGGGTGAAGGGGTTGAACCAATCCGCCTGGACGTGGAAGCCGCCCGGGTCCCCGAAGTAGACCTTGGCAAGCGCGACCGCGGAGAACAGCCCCAGCGCCGCGATCTCGGCGGCGAGCAGGAAGTACTGGGTGCGGGCGGAGAGCTCGATGCCGATGTAGCAGATGGCGGTCATCACGATGATCCAGATCGCGGCGACGATGCTGACGTCGAGAAGGTTGGTTGCGGCCGCATCGAGGCCGAAGAGCAGGAAGGTGTAGACACCCGCGATGTAGGCGAGGGCCGCCATGACGATGACATCGGTGACGACGATCGCCCAGCCGGTGAGCCAGCCGAGCCGCGGCCCCATCGCCCTGGTCACCCAGGTGAAGCTCGTGCCGCAGTCCGGGTCAGCCCTGTTCATGTAGTAGTAGGCGGCGGCGATCAGCAGCATCGGGATGAAGGAGACGATCATCACGGCCGGCGCGTGGAACCCCATCCCGTGGACCGCGACTACGAATCCGAGCGTCGCCGCGAGGCTGTATCCGGGCGCGGTCGACGCCACGCCGATCACCAGGTTGGACACCCAGCCGAGCGCTCCGGTCTTCAGGCCCTTGTCACCCGCCCCCGCCCCCTCCGGGTCGCTTACCGGGATCGGGACCGCCGCGCTCTCCAAATTCTCTCCTTCCCGCAAATCCAGTCGTGACTTGTCGAGGTCCCGCCTGGCCACGTCGACCCGGATTGGCCGCCGCGGAGGCCCGAGCCTAAGAACCGCGACGAATCGTCGCAAGGGGCGAAAGCCCTAAAAGTCGAAGCCCGCCTTGTACATGTTGTATAAGCACAAGCGGGCTGATTTCACACAATTCCGCTTGTAGCCCCGAAGACCGCGGGGTAGCGTTGTACGGGGAGGCTAGAGAGAACAGGAGGAGACGGATGGCAGCACCGACCAGCGCCCCGGGCACGGCTCAGGCTGACGCGAGCGGCGCTTCAGGAGCAGGCGCAGCGGAATCTGTGGATGCACTTCACGCGCATGGGCTCGTTCGGGCCCGAGCACGAGGTACCGATCATCGTCCGCGGCGACGGCTGCTATGTCTGGGACGAGCACGGCAAGCGCTATCTCGACGGGCTCTCCGCCCTGTTCTGCGTCAACGCGGGTCACGGCCGCTCCGAGCTCGGCGACGCGATGGCGGCGCAGGTGCGCGAGCTCGACTTCATCACGGTCTGGAGCTACGCCCACCCCAGGGCGATCGAGCTCGCGAGCCGGATCGCTTCGCTGACCCCCGGCGACTTGAATCACGTCTTCTTCACGAACAGCGGCTCGGAGGCCGTCGAGTCCGCGATGAAGCTCTCCAGCGCCTACCACCGCGCCCGCGGCAACGGCCAGAAGGATCAAGCTGATCGCACGAGATGTCGCGTACCACGGGACGACCCTCGGGGCGCTCTCGGCGACGGGGATCCCCGCGCTGCGCACCGTCTTCGAGCCGCTCGTCCCCGGCGGCATCCACGTGCCCAACACGAACAGCTATCGCTGGCCGGAGGACCGCGACCCACTCTGGGCGGCCGACCAGATCGAAGAGGCGATCGAGTTCGAGGGGCCCGAGACGGTGGCCGCCGTGATCCTCGAGCCGCTTCAGAACGCGGGCGGCTGCATTCCGCCCCAGGAGGGCTACTTCCGGCGCGTCAGGGAGATCTGTGACCGGCACGACGTCCTGCTGGTCTCCGACGAGGTGATCTGCGCCTGGGGCCGCCTAGGCCAATGGTTCGGCTGCCAGCGATACGGCTTCCAGCCCGACCTGATCACCGTGGCGAAGGCGTTGACGAACGCGAACATCCCGATGGGCGGGCTGATCGCCTCGGATCGGGTCTACGAGCCCTTCGCCGAGGGCAAGGCGATGTTCGCCCATGGCTCGACCTTCGCCGGGCATCCCGTCGCGGCCGCCGCAGCGATGGCGAACCTCGACATCTTCGAGCGGGAGGACCTCAACGGCCATGTTCGTGCCAAGGAGGGCGAGTTCCGCTCGGCGCTCGAGTCCCTCTACGACATCCCGATCGTGGGGGACGTGCGGGGCGATGGCTACTTCTACGCCATCGAATTGGTGAAGGACAAGGAGACGAAGGAGCACATGGAGGACGAGGAGTCCGAGGAGCTCCTGCGGGGATTCCTCTCCGGCGAGCTCTACCGGCGCGGGCTGATCTGTCGCGCCGACGACCGCGGCGACCCGGTCGTCCAGTTCTCCCCGCCGCTGATCGCCGATACGGAGCAGTTCGAGGAGATCGTGGACGTGCTTCGTCCCACCCTCGAAGAGGCATCCCGACGCCTAGGGCACTGATGCTCACGATCGAGAGCCTCACCTCCGAGCTCGACCTGAAGGTCGCGGCCGGGAGTGCGGCCGCTGGCGAGCGGGAGATCCGCTGGGTCCACATCACGGAGCTGCTCGATCCGACGCCCTGGCTCTCCGGCGGCGAGCTGCTGCTCACCACCGGGATCCCGCTGGAGAACGCCGACAAGCAGCGCAGGTTCGTCCGCCGCTTGGCGGACGCCGGCGTCGCCGGGCTGGGGTTCGGGACTGGCTTCGACCACAAGCGAATCCCCAAGTGTCTGATCTCGGAGGCTGAGTCGTGCGAGTTCCCCGTCTTCGAGGTCCCGTACGAGACCCCATTCATCGCGATCACCGAGGCGGCCTTCAGTCGCCTGGTGAACGAGCAGTACGACGTGCTCTCCCGTGGGATTGCCGTGAACGAGCGCCTCGAGCGGCTGGTGCTGCAGGGCGGAGGCCTCGACGAGATCGCGCGCGAGATCGCCGCGGCCGTCGGGGGCAGCTCCGTGGTGCTGGACGCGCGCGGCGAGGTGCTGGCGAGCGGCGGCCGCAAGCTGCCCGAGTACCTGGTGGACGCAATCCGCGAGGAGGTGCAGCCCCGCGGCACCGCCGCGGCTCCGTTCGTGCCGAGCCAGACCGATCTGCGAGGCCGGTCGCTGGCCCATCCCGTCTCCCCGCGCCCCGGCTCGGCGGAGGCCTGGCTGGTGGTCGTGCGTCGCTCCGGCGAGCTCGGGGACTTCGAGCGGCTCTGCGTGCAGCAGGCGGCGATCGTGGTCGCGCTCGAGCTGATGCGGGAGCGGGTGGCCAGGGAGACCGAACGCCGGCTTTCGGGCGAGGTGCTCGCGGCCACCCTCTCGGGCCGTCTCGCCGCCGACGACGTCCGGGACCGCCTCGTCCCCTTCGGGATCGGGGAGCGGGCGCTGGTCCTCGCCTTCCAGCTCGGTGATGCCGCGGCCGCGGAGCCGACTCTCGCCGAGTTCCTCTCGAGCCAGAACCGCCCCGCGGTGGTGGCGCCGCACGCGGCTGGACGCCGCGAGCTGCTCTGCGCGATAGTCGACGGGGGCAAGGGCGACCCGCTCGAGCTCGCCATCCGGGCACGTTCGGCGCTCGAGTCGGTCCACGGACCCACCCGCGCCGCCACCAGCCGCTCTCTCCCCACGGAGCGGGTGCGCCACTCCTTCCACGAGGCGCGCTGCGCGCTCGAGGCGACCGGCTTCGCCAACGGCGCAGCTCCCGAGGTTGCCTCGCATCGCGACCTCGGGGCGTTCACGTTGCTGCTCTCGGTGCAGGACACGGAGGCGCTTCGCCTCTACTGCGAGTCGGTGCTCGGCCCCATCGAGGACTCCGACGAGCGCTATGCCGGCGAGCTGCTGCGCTCCCTCGAGGCGTACATCGACCGGAACGGGCACTGGGAGAGGGCGGCGAGCGACTGCTATTGCCACCGGCACACCCTCCGCTACCGGATCAAGCGAATCGAGGAGCTCACGGGACGAGACCTGAGCCGGGCCAACGACAGGGTCGAGCTCTGGCTGGCGCTGCGCGCGAAGGAGCTGATCGCATGAGGGTGGCGGTCCTCGGTGCGGGCGGCACGATCGCACCCGCGATCGTCCGCGACCTGGCCGAATCCGAGGAGGTCACCGCGATGCGGCTCCTGGACCTCGACCTCCGTCGCGCCGAGGAGGTCGCGATGGAGCACGGTGGCGGCAAGGCGCAGGCCCGCCAAGTCGACGCCACGAACGGCCTCGCCGAGCAACTCGAGGGGATGGAGGTGCTCGTCAACTCGGCGGCCTATCGGATCAACCTCGCGGCGATGCGGGCCTGTCTCGAGGCCGGCTGTCACTACATGGACCTCGGCGGGCTCTACCACGTGACCGCCGAGCAGCTGGAGCTCTCGCCGAGCTTCGAGCAGCGCGGACTGCTCGCGCTTCTGGGGATTGGCTCGGCGCCCGGCAAGACGAACCTGCTGGCGGCACGCGCGGCACGCGAGCTTCCCGGCGTTCCGACTTCGATCTCGGTGTTGGCGGGGGGTCGGGACCTCGATCCGCCCGAGGGCCTGAGCTTCCCCTACGCCATCCGCACCCTGCTCGACGAGATCACGATGCCCCCGATGGCGCTGATCGACGGCAGGCCGCGCGAGCTCGAGCCCCTGCAGCCTGGGCCGGCCGTCGACTTCGGCGACCCAATCGGCCAGGGGGAGACCATCTTCACCCTCCATTCGGAAGTGCTCACGTTCGGCGACAGCTTCGGCGCGCCAAACGTGACCTTTGCGCTCTCGCTGTCACCCAAGGTGCTCGAGAGCCTCAAGGAGCTGCGGGGGGCGAGCGAGGAGCGGATTGCCGAAGTCGCGCGCTCTGCTTCGCCCCCCTCAGCAAACACCGTCTCCATTCACGTCGTCGAGATGACCGGCGATGACGCCACCATCCGCGCCCGCAGCGTGACCCCGCCGCACCAGGCGTGGGGCCTCGGCGGCGGCATCGTCTCGACCGCCACGCCGGCGGCGGCAGCAGT
Organism: uncultured Solirubrobacterales bacterium; assembly: GCA_963804595.1. Classification (GTDB taxonomy): domain Bacteria; phylum Actinomycetota; class Thermoleophilia; order Solirubrobacterales; family 70-9; genus DASUPK01. Next base: position 18,287 of record CAWDQZ010000020.1, on the reverse strand, counting down.
CAGGCTCCTCGCACGGGGCTCGATCGAGCGGCGCGGTGCGCTGCCCCCGGAGAGCTGCATCGATCCGGATGAGATGTTCGCCGAGCTCGAGGGGCGCGGGATCCGTTTCGACTTCGCGAGCGGGCCCGCCGACTCGGGCGACCCGCTGGCGAGCAAGGTGGTCCGATGATGAAAGTCGGAGTTCCGACCGAGATCAAGGATGACGAATACCGCGTCGCCCTGACCCCGGCCGGGGTGCGGGAACTCGGTGAACACGGCCACGACGTCCTGATCGAAGCGGGTGCCGGTGAGGGCAGCGCGATCCCCGACGACGCCTACGTCGCGCAGGGTGCGCAGATCCTCCCGGACGCCGCCGCGGTCTTCGATCAGTCAGAGATGGTGCTGGGTGTCAAGGAGCCGCAGCCCGGCGAGGTCGAGATGCTGCGTCCGGAGCACACCCTGTTCACCTATCTCCACCTGGCCCCGGCTCCGGGGCTGACGAGGGGACTGCAGGACAGCGGCGCCACCTGCGTCGCCTACGAGACGGTCGAAGACTCTCAGGGCCGCCTGCCGCTGCTCGCTCCGATGAGCGAGGTGGCCGGCAAGATCGCGACCCAGGCCGGGGCCTTCTTCCTCGAGAAACCGCTCGGCGGCCGCGGAATCCTGCTCGGCGGCGTTCCCGGCGTGGCGCCCGCGAACGTGATGGTCATCGGCGGCGGCGCCGTAGGGATGAATGCGGCGTTCATCGCGATCGGCATGGAGGCCGACGTCTTCGTCTACGACGTCTCGATCGACAAGCTCCGCGAGCTCGATGTCGCCTTCGGCGGCCGCGCCTCGACCGTCTTCTCCTCGACCCTGGCGATCGAGGAGATGCTGCCCCGGGCCGACCTGGTGATCGGCGCCGTCCTCGTCCATGGGGCCAAGGCGCCCTACGTGGTCCGACGCGAGCAGCTCAAGCTGATGAGGAAGAACGCGGTCCTGGTCGACGTCGCGATCGACCAGGGCGGTTGCTTCGAGACATCGCATCCCACCACCCATCGCGATCCGGTCTTCGAGGTCGACGGGATCACGCACTACTGCGTCGCCAACATGCCCGGCGCGGTTCCGATCACCTCGACTTTCGCACTGACCAACGCCACGCTTCCCTACGTCCTGGCCCTCGCGGACCACGGAGTCGCCGAGGCGGCCCGCCGCGACCCGGGCCTGAGACTGGGGATCAACGTCGCAGCAGGAGCAGTCACCCATCCCGCCGTTGCGGAAGCAGTCGGCATCGAGTACACCCCTGTAGAGGACGTGCTCGGAAGCAAGCAAAAAGTCTGACCAAGGAGGAGTAATGGAGTCCGCAACCGCGGAGCAGCAGAAGCAGGAGTCAACGGAGGTCCTCGACCTGAAGAACATGATCGGGGGCGAGTTCGTCGATCCGGTCGAGGGCAAGACCGAGGACGTCGTCAACCCGGCGACCGGCGAGGTGATCGCCCACGCTCCCATCTCGGGCGAGGAGGACGTCGACCGCGCCGTCAAGGCAGCGCGCCAGGCGTTCGAGACGTGGCAGTACACGACGCCATCGGAGCGGCAACAGCTGCTCCTGAAGCTGGCTGACGCGTTCCAGGAGCGCGCCGACGAGATCACGGACTGGGAGACCAGGGATGCGGGCAAGCCGCGCCAGGCGATGTTCGACGAGGAGATCGGGCCGATGGTCGACCAGCTGCGCTTCTTCGCGGGAGCCGCTCGGACGATGGAGGGTCGCGCTGCCGGGGAGTACATGGAGGACCACACCTCCTACATCCGCCGCGAGCCGGCCGGTGTGGTGGGGCAGATCACCCCGTGGAACTACCCGCTGATGATGGCGGTCTGGAAGATCGGCCCCGCGCTCGCCACCGGCTGCAGCCTCGTTCTCAAGCCGGCCGAGACCACCCCGGTGACGACGCTCAAGATCCTCGCCGAGCTCGCGGCCGAGATCTATCCGCCGGGTGTCATGAATTTCATCGGCGGCCACGGTGAGCCCGCGGGCGCCTCGCTGGTCACGCACCCCGAGGTCGACATGGTCTCGCTGACGGGGTCACCGGCGACCGGCAAGTGGATCGCCGAGCATGCGGCGGACACCCTGAAGAGGGTCCACCTGGAGCTCGGCGGAAAGGCCCCGGTGATCGTCTTCGACGACGCCGACATGGAGCTGGCGATGGAGACCATCGCCGGGACCGGCTACTTCAACGCTGGTCAGGACTGCACTGCGGCGACGCGCGTGCTGGCCACCAAGGGCGTCTACGACGACGTCGTCTCAGGCCTCGCCGAGCAGGCGAAGGACTACAAGACGGGCGACACGTTCGATCCCGACACCGTGCTGGGCCCGGTCAACTCCGAGCGCCAGCGTGACCGCGTCGAGAGCTTTCTCAAGGACGCGAACGGCGCCGAGATCGTCACCGGAGGGAACCGGCCGGACCTGCCCGGCTACTTCCTGGAGGCGACGGTCGTCGCGGGCCCGAACCAGGACGACCGGATGATCCAGGACGAGATCTTCGGCCCGGTGATCACCGTTCAGTCAGTGGACGACGAGGCGAAGGCGATCGAGTGGGCCAATGGCGTCCGCTACGGGCTCGCGTCATCGGTGTGGACCAAGGACGTCGGCCGCGCCATGCGCGTCTCGAAGGCGCTCAAGTTCGGCTGCGTCTGGGTCAACGACCACATCCCGATCGTGGCGGAGATGCCGCACGGCGGCTACAAGCAGTCCGGCTACGGCAAGGACCTCTCGATCTACGCCTGCGAGGACTACACGCACATCAAGCACGTGATGCTCAATCACGCGTAGCGGCATCCGGGAACTCCTCCGGGATTTGGGGGAAGTTCCCGACGCGAGCACGCCTAGGCCGCCGCGCGCAGGCAGTACCCGTAGGCGGTGAGCTGCGGGGCCGGGCCGAAGTAGCCGAAGGCGGTGGCGGTCGGGTCGTCGGTCGGCGTTGAGCGAGCTGCCCGCGTAGAAGCCGTTGGCCGAGTCAGGCTGAAGCCCGTCGTCGTCAGGCGGTGCCCGGCCGGGCACGGCGGCGTCGTGGCCGTGCAGCGTTGGCGCCTGCGACGGGCGCCGGAGCGAGGAGATCTCGGTGAGGATCGCGCCCTTGTGCCGGACGCAGTAGGCGATCGCGGTGAGCTCGCCGCCGCCGTGGCCGCTCCCGATGAAGGCGCTGCCCGTCACCCGCCAGGCTGCTCGGCCCGTCGGCGCGGGACTCGGTGATGTAGTTGCCGCCGTCGCTGCGTGAAGTTGGTGCGCTGGAAGCCGCCCGTGATCAGGTACTGGCCCTTCGGGCATCGGGCGGTCGCCGTCTTCGTCTCGCCGGGCCGAATGAAGACGGTCTTGTGCGGCGTCGGGTTCTGCGGGGATCTGGCCGCGGGCGCAGACGGCCTGCAGCGTGATGTTGCGCGGGGTGGTGGAGCCGGAGTTCGCGTCGTAGAGGACCTCGCTGATGTGGAATCCCCGCTGTGCCCCCAGGCGCTCGTAGGAGTGCGGGTAGATCCCCTCGCCGTCCGCGGCCGGGGCGGGCGAGGCGGTCATGCCGCCGCCGATCGGATATTGCCCGCCAGGGCAGAGCGACCTCGAGGCGCGTCCAGCTCGTTGGACGCCGACAGCCTGAAGGTCTTGGTGACCATCCGAGATTGCGCGGCGGGCCCGGTCTCGCCCGGGTACGGTCCTCGGACCGCTGCGCGTGCCCTGAACGCGGATGTTCCCCTGGGCCGAGTTGAGGACGTAGAGCCCCGAGCTGGCGACGCAGCGCCATCATCAGCTTGTTGCAGTTCGAGCCGGATCTCAGTATGAAGACGATGTTGCGGCGATGTGACCCCGCCGGGCCCGTTGGGGCCACGTCCGTCCTTGAGCCCACTCTTCCTGCTCGGCGATCTCCCTGGCCAGGGGCGGAGGCGACGGATAGCAGCCGTCGGGGCTCACGGAGCGAACGTAGAGCGCGACCTTGAAGGCGTCCTCCAGCTTCTTGGTCGGGCCGGGTTGTGGCCGGCGCCGCCGCGCCCGATGGCACCCGGCGGTGCAGGCGAGGACGGCAATCAGCACGGCGAGGATGGGCGAGCGTTCTTCGGACGGCTCATGAGTCGGTTGGAACACGCCTCCGCAGAAGAAAGATCGCCCCAAGCGCCAGAAGGATGGCAGCTGCCGAGTGCGAAGGGCCACCAGGGCGTTCCGCCCCCGCCGGACTCGCTCTTCGCGCTCGGAGCGCCGCCGGGCAGCACCTGGGCGAGGAAGTTCCCGTAGGCGTGGGCGCCCGTGAAGTTCGGGTGGAAGAGGTCGGGGAGGAACCAGGCGCCGGGCGCCGGCTCGACCTTGTGATGCGGGAGGCTGTACTTGACCCAGTCCAGCAGCTCGATCTGGTCGGGGTGGTCCTTCGCAGCCTTGACCAGCACGTCCGTATCCGGTGCGGGGGGCTCGCCGGTGTCCGCGTTGTAGGCGGTGACCAGGACCAGGGTTCGCTTCGGCCCGATCACCTTGAGCGCGAACTTGATCAGGTCGTCGTTCACGCCGCCATTCCCGTAGGCGTTGATGAGGATGAGCTTCGGGAGGACGCCTCGGTTGCGCATGTCGCGGGCCACCCAGACGCTCTGCTTGAAGCCGCGGCAGCCCTTGGCGTTGACGTCGAAGCCGACCCGGGTCAGGTCGGGGATCGGGAGCAGCATCGTCGAGTCCCCGATCGCGATCGGCGGCGGCCCGTCATCCGGTCCATACGGATTCCGCTGCGCCTCGGCCGTGTGGACATGGCCGCAGCCGAATGCGGGTTCGCCCGCCGCCACCGCGGACGGCGTCGGCCAGAGCGCGGCGAGCGCCAGCGTCAGTCCCGCGATCCCCACCTTGATCCTCACTCGACTCGCCTCAGGCTAGAAGTTCTGTGTGTAGGAGCTCTTGATCTCCGCGTCGCCCTTGCGGCAGTCGGCGGTGGCGTTGAACTGCACGCCCGGCACCGATTGGCGCGCCCCCTCGCTGCAGGTGAAGCCCATCACGGCGGTCTCGCAGGTCCCGCCCGCGCCACCGTTCTCCTGACGGCACTGGTGGTAGGCCGTCACGACCTTCTCAGCCTGCCCGCAGCTCACACCCGAGACGTCGATCGAGGTCACGTAGGAGGCGCCGAGGTTCTGCTGCTTGCCGTTGATGTCGCAGCCGCTCAGGTTCGCGGCGCTCGTGCTCGTGCTGCCGGACGAGTCATCGCCGCCGCCTCCGCACCCGGCGACGGCTGCGGTCAGCGCGACGGCGAAGAGGAGTGCCAGGACGCGTTTCAAGGCGGGGCCAGTCTATTCTTCGCTCAGCTTGCGCAGGGTGATTTCCACAGCCGTCGTGGCGGGGTTCGCGACCGGGTTGCTCGTTCAGACGAGCGGCGCCTCACCCGCCGCCCACGCCTCCAGCTTCACCCCTTGCAACATCAGCGGCAAGCAGCAGCAGCTCGGCGCGTCCTACGTCACCTCGCTGAAGGTGCAGGGCACCAGCTGCACCAAGGGGGAGAAGGTGATCAAGGCCTACCACCAGTGTCGTCACCAGAACGGTGGCGCCGCCGGCACCTGCGGCGCCACGCTGCTGGGCTTCAAGTGCAAGGACGGGAAGCGGACCGGGGTGCCGAACGTTCAGTACAACTCCACCGCCAAGTGCCACAAGGTCTCGAACCCGTCCCGACGGGTGAAGAGCCGCTACACCCAGAACACCTAGGCGCGCGCTCGACGCGGAGCGTGGCGGGGATGGCTCAGCAGTGCGAACACCGCTGTGCCCGGATGCGGGATCCGAAGGCTCCTCGGCCCGGACTGCCGCGACTCGCGAGCCCTGGCCACCTGGCGGTAGAGCTCCGCACGACGGTTCAGCTCGGCGGAGTGGTCCTGTGCGTGGCGCTGATTGAGACCGGAATCCATTTCGCTCTCCCCTCAGTAGGTCTGCGCCCAAACCTATGAGGGGCGTGCTCGCGAGACCGTGATGCTCGGCACAAACGTGTCGCACGCACACAACGACGCAGCACGGTGGCGGTAGTAATCGAAGTCCCTGTCGACGGCCTGCAGGACGAGGTCGGCCGCCACGGCCGAGCCCTCCTCGTTCAGGTGGATGCCGTCGGACTGGCGGACGATGGTCTGCTTGCCGTCGATCTCGATCGAGTCCCGGTAGGAGTCGCCGGGGGTGAAGGTCGGTCGCAGGTCGACGACCCGGACGGAGGCCCCGCGTTCGGCAGCCGCCTGCTCGACGGCCTCATTGACCGCGTCCGCGATCGGCTTGCGAGCCGGGTCGCGCTGCGTCGGGACGGTCAGCCAGTAGACGCGCTGCACGCCACCGCGCAGGTAGTTGTCCATCATCTGGCCGACCCGAGAGCGGAAGATCGCCTCCCACTGGGGTCCGCAACAGCTCACCTGGGCGCCGCTGGCATCGGGCATCGGATAGCCCTCGTTGGCGCCGATGAAGAGCACGACGGCGTCGGGGTTGTCGTTGGCGGCCTGGGTCGAGGAGAGCTGCCCCCAGTCGACGAGACCCGTGTTGGAGATCCCGGTCGCCAGGTGGGGATCGCGAGTCACCTGCACCCCGGCTCCCTGGTCGGCGAGCTTGCGGGCGATCTCGATGTCGAGCGGGGTCGAGAGCGAGTCGCCGGTGACCAGCAGGCTTGATCGAACGGCTGGGGAGTGCTCGGAGGCGGAGGGGCAACCGGAGCCGCGGCTCCCGGCGATGCGCTCCGCGGCGTCGAAGCCCGTGCCCGGAGAGCTGCTGGTCCGGCGACAGCCATGAGGTGAGATCGCGGCGGGTGTCGGCGAAGGGCAGCCGGTCCGAGACCCACCCCGCCGGCCCACCCACCGCCTTGACTATGTCCCGGCCGAGTCCCGGCTTGAGCTCGTCGGCGGCCTTCTTCACCGAGCCCCCGGCGAAGACCAGCAGAAGGAGAGTCGTGAGCGTCACCGCCTTGACCGCGTCCCAGGCCGTGAACCGGCGGAGGTCCCAGCGGTCGAAGCGCTGCATCAGGCTGTCGTCGCCGTGCGGCTCGCCCTCCCGGCCGGGGCGCGCCTCGGCTTCCATCTCCGCGATCGTCTCGAAGTCCTCCGGGACGAGGGCCGACTCGAGACGGGTCGCACCGTCGCCCGCCTTTGCATCGTCGTGTTGTCGCGATCTCGTCATCAGAAGCGGAAGTAGATGAACGGGGGTACGCCCTGGCTGGGCACCGTCGCACCGACCACGAGGACGACGAGGGCCAGCGCCGCGCCGAGGAGGAGCGGCTGCAGGCGGCCGATGCGCAGCTCGATCCCCTCCATCGGGCGCTCGGGCAGAAGCTGCAGGCCGATCACCAGGGCGATGGCGCCCACGACCGGGACCGAGTAGAGAGTCGCCGGGCCGGATCGCACCAGCGCCGCCATGTAGTCGCCGAAGAGGCTCAGATCGGTCGACCGGAAGAGGATCCAGCCGAGCACGATCAGGTTGAAGGTCACGAACCAGCGCAGCCAGCCGGGGAAAATGCGCCCCAGCCGACCCTTGATGGCGTGCTCTGCCGACAGACCGGTCCCCTGGAAGGCGCCCCAGGCGACGAAGTTCCACGCTGCCCCGTGCCAGAGCCCGCCCAGCGTCATCGTCGCCATCAGGTTGACGTAGGTCCGAAACCGACCCTTCCGGTTTCCCCCCAGCGGGATGTAGAGGTAGTCGCGCAGAAAGCGGGACAGGGTCATGTGCCAGCGGCGCCAGAAGTCGCGGAAGCCGGTCGCCCGGTAGGGGCTGTTGAAGTTCTGCGGGAAGACGAATCCCAGGAGGAGGGCGAGCCCGATCGCCATGTCGGTGTAGCCCGAGAAGTCGCAGAAGATCTGCGCCGCGTAGCCGTAGGCGGCCAGGATCGCGTCCGGCGCGCTGTAGGCCTGGGGCACCGCAAACACCGGATCGACCAGCTCCCGGGCGAGGTAGTCCGCGATCAGCACCTTCTTGATCAGGCCGAGCGCGACCAGGGTCAGGCCGGCGCTCACCGCGACTCGGTTCGGGTTGCGCGGCTCCTTCAGCTGCGGGAGGAACTCGCTGGCCCGCACGATCGGCCCAGCCACCAGGTGCGGGAAGAAGCTCAGGTAGATCGCGGCGTCGAGCAGGCTGGCCGGCTCGGTCTGGCGGCGCTTGACGTCGACCACGTAGGTGACGGCCTGGAAGCTGAAGAAGCTCACTCCCACGGGCAGCGCGATCGTCGCGAGGGGCAGCGGCATTCCCAGCCCGACCGTGTCGAGCACATCCGAGACGTCGGTGACGAAGAAGCCGTAGTACTTGAAGACGGCGAGGATTCCCAGGTCGAAGACGACCCCACCGGCGCAGAGCCACTTGCGGGCCCGCTCGTTCTCGGTCCGATGCATGGCCACCGCGGCGAGCTGGCTGACGAGCGTGATCGCCGCCAGGAGCAGGCAGAAGCGGGGATCCGCGGCGGCGTAGAAGACGTAGCTCGCGACGACGATGAAGGGCTTCCAGAGCGGCTGCCTCGACATCAGCGCCCACGAGATCGCCAGGACGGTCGGAAAGAAGATCGCGAATTCGACTGTGGGGAAGAGCACCTGCCGTCCGTCTCCTTCTCGTCGCCCCGGCGCGGCGATGCTAGAGAATGGGAGCGAATGAACGGAGGCGTCGCCACTGCACGGGTTGCGGCCGCGTTCGCGCTTGCCGCGGTGGTACCGATGGCGTGGACACTGCCCCGCGCCCAGGCGGGTTGCGGCGGGGTCGAGACGGCGAGCCCCAAGCACAAGGTCGCGCCTCGCCCGCCGCTGGCGATCGGCGACTCATCGATGCTGCTCGCCCTGCCGGCTCTCTCGCGGGTCGGCTACAGGGTGAACGCCCGCGGCTGCCGCCAGTTCGCCGAGGGCCTCGGCGTCCTGCGGGACGCCCGTCACCATCACCGGCTGCCACGCCTGGCGGTGCTCGCGCTCGGCGCCGACGCCTCCATCTCCGCCGGCCAGATCGCGCAGGCCCGGAAGGTCATGGGCCCGAAGCGCAAGCTCGGCCTCGTGACGCCGCGGGAGCTCGGCGGCGGGGAGTCGAAGGACGCCGACGTGATCCGCAACGCGGGACAGCGCGACCCGGTCCACATCAAGGTGCTCGACTGGGTCCACTACAGCGCCGGCCACCGCAGCTGGTTTCAGCCCGACGGGCTGCACCTCACCTTCAGTGGCGCGAAGGCGTTCGCCCGGCTGCTGAAGAAGCTCATACCGCTAGCGGCCGCCAGGCCACCGCATAAGGAGCGAAGGGCGAAGCCCTGAGCGGTTGTGAGGGGTGGCCGCCTGCGGCCGCGACCTGATGGCGAAGCCGCCTCCGAAGCCCTACGGAAAGCGGCCGTTCCGGGCGATCGGCAGGGCGCCCGCCAGGAACTGCGCGAAGGCGTCGGCGCCGGTGAAGTTGGGGTGGAAGAGGTCCGGCAGGAACCAGGCGCCCGGAGTCGGCTCGGCGGCGTGGTGAGAGAGGCTGTACTTGACCCAGTCGAGGACGAAGATCTGATGTGCGTACCGCCGTGCCGCCTTGAAGACGACGTCGGTGTCGGGCGCGGGCGGCTCGCCCGTGTCGGCGTTGTACGAGGTGATCAACCCCAGCACGCGCTTCTTCCCGAGCACGTCGAGCCCCTCCGCGATCAGACGCAGATTGACGCCGCCGTTGCCGTACGCGTTGATCAGGACGAGGTGGGGCAGGCGGTGCTTCGCCTTGAGCTTGCGGGCGATGTTGACCGCCTCCTTGAAGCCGCGGCAGCCTCGCGCGTTGACCGAGTAGCCCACCGCGTTCAGGTTGGGAATCGGCAGGATCATCGTCGAGTCCCCGATCGCCACCGGCGCCAGTCCCTTGGGGTTCGGGTTGATCAGCGCTTTGCCGCGATGCACCCCCTTGCAGTTGAACGCCGGCTCCCCCGCCGCACCGCTATGGGGCGCCGAGAGCATCCCGACGGCAAGAATCGCTGCCGCGAGCAATGCGGCGAACGCCGCGTCCCGCCTCCTGGCCATGCGCGCAGTCTAGAACTAGCCGGTGGCCGCGCTCTTGCGGCGAAGGCGTCCCCGCAGGCCGCCGATCCTCCGGTCACGGAGGATGCGGCGGGCGGCGTTGTGCCCGGCAGCGGCCATCACGCCGCCCCCGGGATGCGTGCCGGCGCCGCACAGGTAGAGCCCGTGCACCGGTGTCGCGTAGTGCGAAGGTCAGGAGTCGGGCGCATGAACGCCATCTGATCCAGTCCCTGCTCCCCCTGGAAGATGTTCCCGCCCTGCGAGCCCGAAGATCCGCTCGAGGTCCGGCGGGGCGAGCACCTCGCGCTCGAGGATCGCGTCCGGGACGTTGGGCGCGTAACGGGCCAGGTGCTCGACGCAGGCGTCCCCATAGCGCTCGCGGGCGTCGCCCTCCCAGGCCTCCTCGTCCGGCGGGCCGTACTGCGTGAACATCGTCATCACCCAGCGGCCGTCGTCGGTCAGGCTCGAGTCGATCGCGGATGGCAGCTCGGCCTCGACGTAGGGCTCCGCCGCGGGCCGGCCCATCAGGCAGTCCTGCCAGGCCCGCTCCAGGTAGTCGATCGAGGGGGAGAGGTTGACCCCAGTCGTATGCAGCATCCGGTGTTGCTCTTCCGTCACGCCCTCGTACCGGGGCGGCTCTGAGAGCACCATGTTCACCTTCACCGAGCCGCCGCGGGTTCGGTAGCGCCGCATGTCCTCCGCGATCTCGGGGGGGAAGTTCTCGCCCCCCGCGAGGTCCAGGATCGTCGTCTTCGGATGAGCGCCGGAAGCGATGATGGGAGCGCGGATCTCCTCGCCGCTCGCGAGGGTGACGCCCACGGCCCGCCCGTCGCGAATGTCGACGGAGGCCACTTCGGCGTCGGTGCGGATCGTCGCACCCGCGGACTCGGCCGAGCGGGCGATCGCCTGGCTGATCGCGCCCATCCCGCCGATCACCTGGCCCCAGACGCCCGGCATGCCATCGAGCTCGCCGAGCGCGTGGTGGAGGAGGTTGTAGGCGGTCCCGGGCGTTCGCGGGCCGGCCCAGACGCCGACCACGCCGCTCGAGGCGATCGAGCCCTTCACCGCGTCGTGCTCGAACCAGTCGTCGAGCAGGTCCCCCACTGACATCGTGAAGATCCGGACCAGGTCGTGCACGTCGCGCTGGGAGAGCCCGACAGCGCGGCCGGCCTCACGCAGGAGCGCCGCGACGTCGAGCGGATTCCGGGATCCCAGAGCGGGCGGCTCGCGCAGGAGCATCGGCCGCAGGAAATTCGCCGTTCGCTCGAACAGGTCCTCGAAATCCGCATACACCTCGCCGTCCTTGCGCGAATGAGCTCCGATGGAGGCGGCGGTCTGCTCCGGTTCGTTGAAGAAGAAGATCGGCCCATCGGATGTCATCGCCGCGTAGGCGGGGTCGAGGGGGACCGCCCGGTAGCCGAAGTCGTGCAGCCGCAGGTCGGAGACGATCTTCGGCTGCAGCATCGAGACGACGTAGGAGGCCCGCGAGACCCGGGCTCCCGGCCAGACCTCCTCGGTCACGCACGCGCCGCCGAGTATCGGACGCCGCTCCAGGACGACTACGTTCAGTCCGGCGCGGGCGAGATATGCGGCGGTGGTGAGACCGTTGTGCCCCCCGCCCACGACGATCGCGTCGTAGCTCGCTGGCGGAGGCCCGGGGGTCGCCGGTGCGCTGGGAACGGGGGTGCTGGTCGTCGCCTCGATCGCGGCACCCTAGCAGATCATTGATCTTGTAGTCAATTTCACAATCATCGTGCGAGGGCGTCGACGGCCACGCACCCGCGGCGGTGCACCACCACCGGGTTGAGCTCTATCAACCGCAGGTTGAGCTCGAGCAGCAGATCCCCCAGCCGTGCGGCCAGCTCGGCCGCAGCGTCCACGTCGAAGGGCTCCCCGCCCCTGCCACCGCCGAGCAGATCCGCACCCCGCAGCGAGCGGATTCCGTCCGCGACGCGCCGGGGGTCCGCCGGCAGCGGGATGACCGCCGCGTCGCCCAGAGCCTCGGTCCAGATCCCGCCGAGCCCGACGGTGACCACCGGCACCACCGCGTCGGATCGCGCCGAGACCAGCAGCTCGACGCCCGGCTCGGCCATCCGCTCGATCAGGAGCCTGGCGCCGTCCGCCTCCGGGAGGGAGATCAGGCGCTCGCGGGCACGTCGCAGATCCGCGTCGCCGGCGATGTCGAGAGCGAGCGCCGCGGAGTCGCTCTTGTGCCGCACCCCCGTTCCGGACAGCTTCAGGGCCACAGGCCAGCCCAGCTCCCTCGCGGCGGCGATGCAACCCTCCTCGTCGCTGCCGTCGAGCTCGACTCCGTCGGGGACGGGAACGCCTCCCTCGCGGAGTAGGCGCTTCGCGGCCGCCTCCCCCAGCCAGCCGTCGTCTGCTCCGTTGGATCCTCCGCGAGCTCGGGATGAGGCGCCTGCGATCTCCCGCAGCCGGACCGGGTCGCCCGGCTGGCTCTGCAGCGCCCGGACGCAGGCCAGCGCGGAGGCGAGGCCGGCGACCGCCGGGATTCCGCGGGCGGAGAGCTCCCGCGCGGCGGCATCGTCGAGCAGGTCCGGGAGCGTCGAGGCGATCAGCGCCGCGGCCGCGCAGCGCTCGGCACCGTCGGCGAGCCCTGTCCTGACCGCCCGCCACTGCTCCTCGTGCTCGGGACGCAGGCCGGCCGGGTGGTCATAGAGCAGGAGCAGCTGGTCGATCGCGGGATCGTCGCCCACCGCCTCGACGATCGAGGCGAGCAGCTCGCTCTCGCCCCAGATCAGAGACGTGTAGTCGAGCGGGTTACCCGGGGTGGCCGCCTCCGGGAGAAGCTCCGCCAGCTTCCGCCGGGTCTCGTCGCCCAGCGGCGGCACCTCGATGCCCCCCTCCTCCGCCAGGTCGGCCGCGATGCCGGAGTCCCCGCCGGAGCAGGTGAGGACGGCGAGACCGGACGAGCCCCGCCGGACCGGCCGGGCCCGTGGCTCGGCGAGCACCCGCGCGGCCTCGAGGAGCTCGTGCGGATCCTGCACCCAGGCCGCTCCGGCCTCCTCCACCAGCGCGCGGAAGACCCGCTGGTCGCCGGCGACCGCACCGGTGTGCGCGGCGGCAGCCTCGGCGCCGGCGCGTGACTCGCCCACCTTCAGCACCGCCACGCCGACGCCGCGCTCCGCGCAGAGCGCCAGCGCCTCGGACAGCCGCGCACCGTCGCCGTCCTCCTCGAGGAAGACCGCGATCGACCGGACGCCCTCCCGGATGGCCAAGGCACCGAGCCAGTCGGCGGCGTCGAGCACGGTCTGGTTGCCCGCGGAGACGAGGGTGTGGAAGTCGATGCCGCGGCGGGAGCCGATCGCGTTCACGGCGAGGTTCCCGCTCTGCGTGATCATCGCGATGGGGCCGGGGCGGAGCTGCGGCACCGAGTCGCCCCAGAGCGGCGCCCGCGCCGCAACCGAGATCACCCCATTCCCGTTCGGCCCGCAGAGCGGAATCCCGGCCCGGGCCGCGACGTCCGCCAGCTCGCGCTCGAGGGGCCCGCCGCCGGGCGCCTCGCCGAACCCCGCGGAGAAGACGATCGCGCCCCGGCAGCCGCGCTCGGCCGCCTCGGCGAGCGACCCGGGCACCTTGGCGGCCGGGATGGCGAAGACGACCGCGTCCACCGGCTCTGGCAGCTCCACCGGGGACGGCACGCAGTCTCGGCCGTGCACGCTCGTCCTCGTCGGGTGGACTCCCCAGACGGGACCTTTGAACCCCGCCCGCTCGAGGTTCCGGAGGACCGTGTCGCCGTACGAGCCCGGCCGGTCGGTCGCACCGACGACGGCCACCGAGCGCGGCTCCAGCAGCGGAGCCGGATCGGGTCGGTGGGGGGCGCCCCCGGGCATCTAGTGGAGGATGCGCTCCACTCCCCGCCGCTCGAGGCCCCTGGCGATGATCAAGCGCTGGATCTCGCTCGTCCCCTCCCAGATCCGATCGACGCGGAGCTCGCGGAGAAACCTCTCGGCGACATTGGAGCGCACGTAGCCGCGGCCTCCGAACGCCTGGACGCAGCGGTCGGCACATCTCCAGGCCGCCTCGCTGACGAAGAGCTTGGCCATCGACGCCTTGTGATGGGAGAGCTTGGGATCGGCGCCGTCGTCGATCATCGCCGCGACCTGAAGCGCGAGCAGGCGGCCGGCGGCGGCGTCCGCGGCGGAGTCGGCCAGGGGGAAGGAGACGCCCTGGTAGTCGTAGATTCTCTCGCCGCCCTGCTCGCGGGAGGTGGCCCAGTCGACGGTCTCCTCGAGCAGCCTCCACATCGCGCCCACCCCGCGCGCCGCGATGCCGAGCCGCTCCTCGCTGAACCAGGAGCGCTGCAGATCGTCGCCGGCGCCGATCTCACCGATGCGGTCGTCTGGTCCCACCTCGACGTTCGTGAACCGGATCGTCGGGTGACGATCCGGATAGCTGTGCGTGAAGTCGGGGTCGTCGATGATCTCGACGCCGGGACGGTCCTTGTCGACGACGAAGAGCGTGGGCAGCCGGTCCTCGCCGTCGACGACGTTGGCCATCACCACGAGCACCGTCGCGATGTCGCCGGAGGTGACGAACCACTTCTCGGCGTTGATCACGAAGCCGCCGTCGCTCCTCTCGGCCGTGGCCTCGATCCGCGAGGGGTCCGAGCCGGCGCCCCGCTCCGTGACGGCGTAGGCGTCCTTGGCCTCGCCGCGCAGCGCCGGGCGCAGGTAGCGCTCGATCTGTGCCTCGCTGGCGTGACCCCAGACGTTGTAGGCGTTCGGGACGTGCCAGTTGATCGCGTTCGTGCTGCGCCCGTACTGCTCCTCGACGAGCACCCACTCGGTCCGCGTCCAGCCCTGCCCGCCGGCGTCGGGGGAGTGCAGGCCGCCGGCCAGGCCGGCCTCGATCGCTTCCGCCTTGACCCTGGCGATGCTCTCCTCGGGGAGCCGGCCACCCCGCGCCTCGGCCTCCTCCTCGAGCGGCATCAGGATCTCCTCGACGAACGCGCGGGCGCGCGCCTGGATCTCCCGGGCCCGGTCATCCAGTCCCGGAATCGGGCTCGAGAGATCGCCGACTGGCGCCGTGGCCGGCATTGCAGCGCACGTTAATAGCACTTGACTACAAAGTCAAGACGACCTACGATGCCGGGCGATGATGCCCGCCCTGCCGCTCGACTCCGCTCAGGTCTCGGAGACACTGCGGCCGCTGGCGCAGGCGACGATGCTGCCGCCCGCCGCCTTCACCGACCCCGCGGTGCTGGACTGGGAGCTCGATCAGATCTTCTGCGCGGGCTGGATCTGCGTCGGGCATGTCTCGCAGGTGAGCGAGCCCGGCCGCTTCCTGATGCGCGAGATCGGCCGCGACAGCGTCGTCGTGATCGGCGGCGAGGACGGCCGGCCGCGGGCCTTCCACAACGTCTGCCGTCACCGCGGAGCCCGCCTGGTCACCGACGGCGAGGGGAGCGTCAAGCGGCGCCTGCGGTGTCCCTATCACGCCTGGTCCTATGACCTCGACGGTGCCCTGAGGGCCTCTCCGCACATGGACGGCGTCGAGAACTTCGATCCCTCCTGCAATGGCCTGGTCCCCGTCCGCCTCTCAAACATCGGCGGCCTGCTGCTGGTCGACCTGAGCGGCGACGCGCCGGATCCCGCCGAGCACATCGGCGATCTGCTCGAGCACCTCGAGCGTTACCGGAATGCCGAGCTCCGCAGCGCCGGCAAGGTCGACTACGTCGTCGCCGCGAACTGGAAGGGCATCGTCGAGAACTACAACGAGTGCCTGCACTGCCCGGGGGTACATCCGGAGCTGAACGCCCTCAGCAACTACATGAGCGGCGAGGAGATCGAGGGCGATGGTGCCTGGTGCGGCGGCTCGATGACGCTGACCGGCGACGGTGCGGCCACGATGGGGAGCGACGGCGGCCACGCGACGGATAGGCCGCCGATCGAGGGGCTCTCGGAGGAGGAGCTCCGCTCGATCCTCTACGTGGCGCTCTTCCCGAACGCCCTGGTCTCCTTCCATCCCGACTACGTGATGCTGCACACCCTCTATCCGCGCGCGGCCGACCGCACCGACGTCGTCTGTGAGTTCTTCTTCGAGCCGGCGACGATGGAGGCTCCGGCCTTCGATCCCTCCGACGCGATCGGCTTCTGGGACATGACCAACCGCCAGGATTGGTACGTCTGTGAGCTCGCCCAGAAGGGCGCCGGCTCGAGGGGCTACACGGCCGGGCGCTACTCGCTGGAGGAGACCGACACCCACGCCTTCGACCGGATGGTCGCCGAGCGCTACATGGAGGCGCTACGGGATCGCGAGCCGGTCTCGGCGTGAGCGGGATCGCGGAGAGTCTCGGCGAGGTCGGCCCGGCAGCACGCAGGATCGAGACCGAGGTCATTGTTGTCGGAGGAGGCATCGCGGGGCTGACCGCGGCCGCCGAGTTGGCCGCCGCGGGCAGCGAGGTCCACGTGCTCGAAGCGCGGGATCGCGTCGGCGGCCGCACCTGGAACACCGAGATCGGCGGCGAGGCTAACGAGCTCGGAGGGCAGTGGGTGGCGCCCTACCAGTCGGCGATGCACGAGCTGCTGGCAGATCTGGAGATCGAGCTCTTTGACACCTTCCGCACCGGGCAGCACGTTTTCGTGGATCAGAAGGGAATGAGCCACCGCTACGACGGGCATGACGCGCCGCTGGGGGAAAGCTCCGAGAAGGCGTTCGAGGCGGCTGAATCCAAGCTCGATTCGCTCGCGAAGGAGATTGACCCCGAGACCCCCTGGGAGCACCCCGACGCCGAGCGGCTCGACCGCATCACCTTCGAGTCTTGGCTGCAGGAGGAGATCTCCGACGAGCTGGCGCGCGACCTGATGCGCTCGTGGCTCGCCGGGGGCTTCCTGGCGAAGCCCGCACACACCTTCTCCCTCCTCCAGGGGCTGTGGATGATCGCGGGGGCGGGCGGCACCTACGAGTTGTTCGAGCCTGAACAGTGCCTGGCCAAGCGCGTCGTCGGCGGCTCGCAGTTGATCTCGTTGCGGCTCGCCGAGCGGTTGGGCGATCGCGTGTCGCTGAGCGCCCCGGTGCGTGAGATCCGCTGGGACGACGATTCGGTCGTGGTCGAGGCAGAGGGGCTGATCGCCGAGGGTCGCCGGGCGATAGTCGCCGTGCCGCCGAATCTCACCACCTCGATCCGCTTCCGGCCGGCCTTGCCGGCCTGGCGCATGCGGATGGCGCAGTCGCTGTCGCAGGGATCGATCAACAAGGTGCTGGCGGTCTACGAGACTCCCTTCTGGCGGGAGGAAGGGCTTTCGGGCCAGGGCTTCGCGCCCTACGAGCTCGTGCGCGAGCTCTACGACAACTCGCCGCCCTCCGCCTCCGCCGGCGTCCTCCTGACCTTCCTGGCCGGTGAGAACGCCGAGCGGGCCGGGCGGCTGGGCGACGAGGAGCGACGCCGCGAGGTGCTGTCAGGGATGGCGAAGTACGTCGGCTCGCGAGCGCTCGAGCCGGTCGGTTACATCGAGACCGACTGGTCCGCTCAGGAGTGGACTCAGGGCGCGTACGGAACCAGCTTCGGCCTGGGCGGCCTCACCCGCTTCGGCGCCGACCTGCGCCGGCCCGTGGGACCTATCGACTGGGCCTGCAGCGACATCGCCGGTGTCGGCCACATTCATATGGAGGGTGCGATCCGCTCGGGCAGGCGGGCCGCCGAAACCTGTCTGGCGGCCGTGGCCGCCTGAGCCGCGCGCGTCGCGGCCTAGCGCCCCGGCGTCGGAGCCGCGCCCTAGGCTGAATCCATGGAGGAGTCGAGCGCCCCCCGCTCGGACGCGCCCGACGCCAGGGAGAGGATCCTCCGAGCCGCGACGGAGCTGATCGCCTCCGACGGGATCGACGAGGTGAGGATCGCGCGGGTGGCGAACCGGGCGCGGGCCAGCACCTCCCTCGTCCACCACTACTTCTCCACCCGCGAGGAGCTGCTCGCTCAGGCGCTGCTCCAGTCCTTCGAGCTCGCGGCCGATGAGCGGTTCGATGCGGGCCCAGCGGCGGCCGCGTCGGCGACCGAGGGACTCGCGATCGCGATCGAGGAGTGCCTGCCCACCCCGGGGGAGGGTGAGCGCGAGTGGGTCCTCTGGGTCGAGCTCTGGCTGCGCGCGGCGCGCGAGCCGGAGCTGCGTCCGGTCGCGGGTCGGATGTACGAGAGCTATCGGGAGTGGGTTGCGCGGGTCATCCGCCGCGGGGTGGAGAGCGGCGAGTTCAGCGAGGTCGACCCGGACCGGGTCGCCGATCTGGCGATGGCGCTGTTCGACGGCCTGGGCGTTCGGGCCCTGATCCGCGACCCCGCGATGAGCCTCGAGCGGGCACGCCGGATCGCGGCCGAGCGCCTCGCCGCGGAACTCGGAATCGAT
>CAWDQZ010000019.1:0-280083 GCA_963804595.1 uncultured Solirubrobacterales bacterium | reverse complement strand
TCAAGGGCGCACGCGAGATCCCCTGCAAGGTCGGCCCGACCTGCTCGACCCCGCCGGCCAATGCCATCGGCGGCCTCAGCGTCGGCATCACCCCGCTCGAGCAGGCCGACGCCTACGCCACCCTCGCCAACGGCGGATCCACCACGACGCCACGGCGATCGACAGGGTGATCTTCCCGGGCGGAAAGGTCGACGAGCCCAGCGCGAGCGAGGGCAAGCGGGTGCTCACCGAGGGGGAGGCCTACGAGGTCACCGAAGTGCTGGAGGGCGTGATCACCAGCGGGACCGGGGCCGGCTACACATCCATCGGCTGCCAGTCGGAGGCCGGCAAGACCCGGGACCAGCTAAGGGCCTCGGATGCCTGGTTCGTCGGCTACACGCCCATGTACTCGACGGCCGTCTGGACCGGCCACCCGCTCTCGCGAGATGAGACGGGCTTCGGAGGCCCCACCTCCGGGCCGATCTGGCGCTCCTTCATGGAGGCCGCCCAGGGCGGCGAATGCCCCGACTTCGAGGTCCCCACCGACTTGCCCGCCCTTGAGGCGTTCCGCGGGAAGCACACGGCGTCGGGGTCCTCGAGCTCCAGCTACGGCACCTCGACGTCGACCTACCCGACGACCACCGGCAGCGGCACGGGCGACTTCACGGGCGGAACGGGCCGTTAGGCCCGCACCGCGCCTGCCTAGGCGCCGGACGCGGCGAGCTCCTTGCGGATCTCACCGGGGAGCATGAACCGCATGTCCTCGTTGACGGTGCGAAGCTCGGACACCTCGCTCGCACCCCGCTTCTGGAAGAACATGACCAGCTTCTCGACCAGCTCCTCGGGGCGCTCGCGCCGGAGGTGATCCCAACCGTCTCCACGCCCTCGAGCCAGGCGTCCTCCACCTGCAGATGGTTGTCGATCAGATGGGAAGCGAAGCCATGCTCGCGGGCCACCTCGACGAGGCGATTCGAGTTCGAGGAGTTCGTCGAGCCGATCACCAGGACGAGATCGCAGTGGCCGGCGAGCTCCTTGACGGCCGCCTGTCGATTCGTCGTCGCGTAACAGATGTCATCGGTTTTCGGCCCGGTGGCGTTGGGGAACTTCTCCTTGAGGCGGGCGATGATCGAGCTCGTCTCGTCCACCGACAGGGTGGTCTGCGTGATGTAGGCGATCCGGTCGGGGTCGTCGACCTCGAGCTCGTCGACGTCGGCCTCCGTCTGGACGAGGACCGTCCGCTGGGGAGCCTCTCCCATCGTGCCTTCGACCTCCTCGTGGCCCTGATGGCCGATCAGCACGATCGTGTATCCGTCCGCGGCGAACTTGCGCGCCTCGACGTGGACCTTCGTGACCAGCGGACAGGTGGCGTCGATCGTCCGGAGATTGCGGTTGGCGGCGTTGGCGTGGACGCTCGGGGCGACGCCATGGGCGGAGAAGACCACCATCTCGCCCTCGGGGACCTCGGTCTCCTGGTCGACGAAGATCGCCCCCCGCTTCTCGAGCTCATGGACGACGTGCTTGTTGTGCACGATCTCCTTGCGCACGTAGATCGGCTGGCCGTAGAGGTCCAGCGCGTGCTCGACCGTCTCCACGGCGCGATCGACGCCGGCGCAGTAGCCGCGCGGGGCCGCCAGCAGGACCCGCGTGGGGCCCGAAACAGTGGGTTTTGAGGTGGACGGCACGCGCGGGCGAAGGGTAGCGGCCGTGCCTCCAGGTGGAGGGGTTACGCTTGCGACGGTGGCACAGGGACACATGGACAGGCTGAGCTCGATCGACGCTTCTTTCCTGACGAACGAGACGTCGAGCGCGCATATGCACGTCGGCGCGATCCTGATCTTCGAAGGCCCTCCGCCGGGCTATGAGGACTTCCTGGCGCACGTCGACAGCCGTCTCCACCTGGTCCCGCGATTCCGCCAGAAGCTCGCCTTCCCGCCGGTCGAGACCGGGCGGCCGTTCTGGGTGGACGACCCGAGCTTCAACCTCGCCTATCACGTCCGCCATTCGGCGCTCCCGGCGCCAGGGTCCGAGGAGCAGCTCCGCAACATCGCCGGGCGCCTCTTCTCGCAGGCCCTCGATCGGTCGAAGCCGCTCTGGGAGATCTGGCTGGTCCAGGGCCTCGAGCGAAACCGCTTCGCCCTGATCACGAAGACGCATCACGCGCTCGTCGACGGAATCTCGGGTGTCGACATCGCGACCGTGCTCTTCGACGTCAAGCCCGTGCCGGAGCGGATCGAGCCGGACCGCGACTGGGTGCCGCGGCCGACGCCGTCGCCCCAGGAACTCGCGGCTCGCGGTCTCGTTGGGGCCGCCGAGACCCCCTTCAAGCTTGCGCGCCGCGCCATTCGCGCCGCGCTGGACCCCGTGCGCACGACCGAGAAGGTCGTCGAGGCCGGCGAGGGGCTCGCCGAGGTCGCCTGGAATCTGGCCAATCCGGCTCCGGAGCTGCCGCTGAACACGGAGATCGGATCGCACCGGCGGTTCGCCTGGACGCGGGCCGAGCTGGACGACTTCAAGAGGATCAAGAACGTCCTCGGCGGCACCGTCAACGACGTCGTGCTGACCGTCGTCAGCGGCGCCCTGCGCAGCTGGCTGCGGAGCCGTGGAGTCAAGCTGGCGGGCCTCGAGCTGCGCGCGTTGGTGCCGGTCTCGATCAGGACCGGGGACGAGCACGGCCAGCTCGGCAACCGGCTCGCGGCGATGAGCGGGCCGCTCCCTGTCTACATCGAGGATCCCGTCAAGCGCCTCGAGGTCGTCCGCCGGTCGATGGACGGGCTCAAGGAGTCCAAGCAGGCCCTCGGTGCCGAGGTGATCTCGCGCTTCAACGACTTCGCCCCGCCCACCCTGCTGGCCCAGGCCTCGCGGCTCAACTTCTCCACCCGCCTCTTCAACCTGATCGTCACCAACGTCCCCGGCCCGCAGATCCCCCTATACGTGCTCGGCCGCGAGCTCCAGGACGTCTTCCCGGTCGCCTTCCTGCCGGAGAATCACGCCCTCGCGATCGCGATCATCAGCTACAACGGCGGCATGGACGTCGGGTTGCTCGGCGACTACGACGCGATGGAGGACATCGAGACGGTCGCCAGCGGCATCTCCGAATCACTCGCCGACCTGCTCGCCGCCGCCGAGGCTGTCCAGGCCACTGAGGCCGGGATTGCCGCCGGCGCCGACCTCTCGGGTTGATGCGAGGGTGCCCGCAGGCGAAGCCGAGGGCAACCCGTTTGGTACTAGCCGACCGAGACCGCCGAGCGCCGGCGCCGGCTCAGTGCGTCGAGCGTCACTGCCGCGAGGAGGACTCCGCCGGTGATCATGAACCTCACCGACGACTCCAGTCCGAGCAGGTTTATGCCGTTCGAGATCGAGCCGATCACGAGCGCCCCGAGCAGGGCCGACCAGACCGAGCCGCGGCCTCCGAACAGGCTGGTGCCCGCGATCACGGGGCCGGCGATCGCATTCAGCAGGACGTCGCCCGAACCCGATGACTGGTTGACGGCGATCAGCCGCGACGCGGCCATGATCCCGCCGGCCGCCGCCATCGTCGCGCCGATGGCGAAGACGGTGACCCGGACCCGGGTGACCCGGATCCCTGCACGCCGAGCCGCCTCGGCATTGCCCCCCACCGCGTATATGTGCCTACCGAACCTGGTTCGCTCGGTGATGAACGCGAACAGCCCGGTGAGGCCGAGCAGGATGATGGCCGCCAGCGGCACCCCCCGATCGGAGAGCAGGATCGCGACCCCGATGAACATCGCGGCACCGACGAGCACTGTGCGGAACACGAGCCCTGCGAGCGGCGGCGGTTCCAGGCCGGCCCGTTGGCGGCGGCGCCGTGAGAGCAGCCCGGCTCCCAGCGTGCCTGCCGTCACGACCACGGCGAGGGTCCATCCGACCCCGGCGCCGTAGAACGTGCTGGTCAGATCGGTGATGACGCTGGGCGGGAGGTTGATGGTGCCGGTATCTCCCAGCACAAGGAGTAACGCTCCCTGCCAGGCGATCAGTCCCGCGAGCGTCACGACGAACGACGGGATGCCGAAGTAGGTGTTGAAGAACCCGTTGATCAACCCGATCGCCGTGCCGGCCAGAAGGCCGACGAGAATCGCGAGCGTCGGCGACCAGCCGTGGTGGACCGTGAGCACCGCCATGATCCCGGCGCACAGGCCGCTCACCGCTCCGATCGAGAGATCGATCTCGCCGAGCAGCAGGACGAGCACGACTCCGATCGAGATGATCCCGATGGCCGTGACCTGAAGCAACAGGTTGGTGAGGTTCGTCGCGGTGAGGAAGCGGTCGTTGGCGAGCTGGAAGACCGTCCAGATCAGGCCGAGCGCGAGGAAGACCTGAAGGTATCCGACGTCTCCGCGCAGGATTCGCCCGAGGACCCCGCTCTGCGCGTCCTTTCCGAGCGCCTTCAGCTGTCCGGCTACCCCGCCTTCCACGAGATCACCTCCTCATTCATCGGTCTCCTCCCTCGGTTGACTGGCCTCGTCGCCCAGCTTCTTCTCGGTCTCCTCCTCAATGCGCCGCATTTCCGCGGTATCGGCGCCCGTGATCGCGCCGACGACCTGCTCGGGCGTCGTCTTCTCCCGATCGAAGGTCGCCACCCGCTCGCCGAGGCGCAGGACGATGATCCGGTCGGCGACCTGGAAGACGTCCTCGAGGTTGTGGCTGATCATCACGATCCCGAGCCCCTCGTCCTTGAGCCGCTTCACCAGGCCGAGCACCTGGGCTGTCTGCTGGACACCGAGCGCGGCGGTCGGCTCGTCGAAGAGCACCACCTTGGGCTCGCCGATCAGGGTGCGGGCGATCGCCACCGACTGGCGCTGGCCACCTGAGAGGCTGCCGACCTCGGTGCGAACGCTGCCCAGAGTCGTCACCGACAGGTCGCTCAGAAGCTGTTTGGAGCGCTGCTCCATTTCCACCTCGTCGATCACGTGGACCGGAACCCCACTTTCCGCCAGCTCCTTGCCCAGGAAGAGATTCGCGACCACGTCGAGGTTGTCGCACAGCGCCAGATCCTGGAAGACGGTGGCGATGCCGAGTCGCTCCGCGATCTGGGGCGTGGAGATGCTGACCTTCTTGCCGTCGAAGTAGGCCTCCCCCTGGTCGGGAGGCTGGACGCCGTCGATCGCCTTGATCAGGGTGCTCTTGCCGGCGCCGTTGTCCCCAACGAGGGCGACGATCTCGCCGCGGTCGACCTCGAAGTCCACCTCATGCAGGGCCCGGACGGGCCCGAAGCTCTTTGAGAACCCCCGCAGCGCGAGGAGATGCTCGGTCGCGGCACCGTTGCCTTCGCCGTTCGACTTTGCCTCTCCTCGCGCCATTCGGGGACTCATTCCTCTACTTCACCTCGCCTAGCTGATACCCGCCGCTTGGCAGGCCGACTGGAACTGGGCGGTGCAGACCTGGTCTGCTGTCCAGTAACCGTCCGAACCGATCAGCGGCTGGCCGCCGTAGGTCACCGACTTCATGTTGCTCTTGTCGGCGGCTTGCGGCGTGAGCAGGAATGACGGGATGTCTGCCGAGCCGTTGTTGGTCTTCGTCTGCTGAACGATCAGACCAGTCGGGATGGGGTCGCCCTTGGCCAGGGCCACCGCGATCTTCGCTGAGGTCTCAGCCTCAGGCCTGGTCGCCTTGTACACCGTCATGAACTGGCTTCCAGCGAGGATCCGCTGGACCGCATCGAGCTCCGCGTCCTGACCGGTCGTCGGGACCGTCGTCGGATCGATGCCGGCGGCCTCCATCGCGGCGATCGCGCCGCCTGCAGTGCCGTCGTTCATCGCGTAGACGCCCTTGAACCCGGTCTTGCCGAGCGCCGTGATCGCCTGATCCATCTCCGTCTGGGCCTGGTCGGGGCTCCAGTCGGGGGTGTCGTACTCCTTGGCGACCTGGACACCTGCCTGGCTGAAGGCCGAGGCAGCGCCTTGGCCGAACAGCTTGGCGTTGTTGTCCGTGGGCGAGCCGTTGATGCGCACGATCGGCCCGCTCGGGTTGCCATCGTCAGCCAGCTTCGTGGACAGGGCTTGGCCCTGCAACTGGCCGACCTTGACATTGTCGAACGAGACGTATGCGGCCACATCCGGCGTGTCGAGGATCAGACGGTCATAGCTGACGACGGGCACGTTCTGCTGCTTCGCCAGCTGCACCATCGACGCTGCCGAGGCCGAGTCCACCGGATCGAGAACGACCACATCGGCGCCATCGGTAAGCGCCGCCTCCATCTGACTCTGCTGCTGAGACGCGTCCTGGTTGGCGTTGCTGTAGATCAGGTCGCAATCCGAGCACGCGTTCTTCACTGCTTGCTCGAACTCCGGGTGATCGTGGGCCTCGTACCTGGTCGTCTTCGACTCGGGCAGGAGCAGGGCGATCTTCGGCCCCCCTCCGCCACCGCCGCCTCCACAGGCGGCCAGGCCGACCCCGATCACGAGCGCCGCTACCGACAACACGGCGCCGCGGGCCCAGCTTTTCGATCTAGACATCGCGTACCTCCTCCAATCGCTTGCTCTCTATCACTTCCGATCCTCTCTGTGTTGATTTCGAAATCTCTTGTTCGCTTTCATGCAGCGACCGTCTGGGGCGAGTTGGAGCCCAGCAGTCCGTCGCCGGCGTGCAGGACGAGGGCGAGCGCGCCGAGCAGCTCGGCCCGCTCCCCGAGGACTCCGGCCACGACTCGCACCTCCTCTGAGGCGCTGGTGATCGCATAGCGGCGGATGGACTCGAAGACGGGCTCGGTGATCAGCTCGCCGGCGGCGCTGAGATCGCCGCCGATGATCACGCAGTCGGGATTGATCAGATTGCACAGCCAGGCGAGGGCGACTCCGATCTCCCTCCCCGCCTCCGCGATCAGCCGGGCGGCGGCGACATCGCCTTCGGCCGCCACCCGCAGCAGCTCCTGGGTCGAGACGGGCTCGCCCCGGCTGGCCCCCAGCTGCTCGGCGATGGCTCGCGCGGAGGCGACGGTCTCGAGGCAGCCACGGCTGCCGCAGCGGCAGATCGCTGTTCCGTGCTGCGTCGGGGTATGCCCGATCTCCCCGGCAGTTCCCCCGGCGCCCTCATGAAGGCGGCCGCCGAGGAGCAGCCCCGCACCGACCCCCGAGGAGAGCTTGATGTAGATCACGTCGGAGTGGCCCTTGCCGGAGCCCCAGACGTACTCGGCGAGCGCCCCGAGGTTGGCGTCGTTCTCGACATGGACGGGGAGTCCCAGCCGTCTCCCCATCTCCTCGGCCGCGTCCACACCGACCCAGCCGGGGAGGATCGACGAGGAGCCGACCTGTCCCGTCGCCCGGTTGATCGGGCCGGGCAGCCCCATGCCCACACCGAGAACGCCGTTGCGGTCGACCTTCGCCTCCTTCAAGACCCGATCGACGAGCTCGGCGGCCGCATCCAGGCCCTCCTCAGCGGAGTGATCGACGTCGAGCTCGCGCCCGCTCTCGGCCAGGACATCGTGCGAGAGGTCCGAGACCGCCACACGCAGATGGGTGTGCCCGAAGTCGATGCCCACGGCAAGGCCGGCCGACGGGTTGAGGGAGAGGAGTACCGGCGGCCTACCGCCCGCCTCGCCATGGGCAACTCCGGTCTCCTCGCCGTGCTCGGTGAGCACGCCAGACTCGATCAGATCCGAGACGATGCTCGACACCGTCGAGCGGGAGAGCCCGGTCGCCCGCGCGATCTCCGCGCGGCTCGCCCGTCCACGGCCGCGCAAGGCGTCGATGACGCGACCGCGGTTCAGCTCCCTGAGTGACCGAAGCGATCCGGAATCCGACGATTCCACCGGCGCGGACCTTTACCTACCCAGAAACGTTTGTCAAGACTACGGAGTAACTCCTTCACAAAACGTCAATGATTGTCGGGAGTCAGGACAAAGCCAGGGGGCACACAGATAGTTCATCTACAAGCTCGTGGATTCGGTCCCCGAGTAACGAGAGCATCCTGTGCAGATGCCGTGAAAGGAGCTGAGAGGTGGTAGGAGCACTACTGTTCGGATTCGTCGCCGGGTTCATCGGCCGGGCGCTTGTCCCAAACGACTTATTCGCGGGCATGAGGGGGCCGTAGTCATGGCTTGTGTCGACAGTGCTGGGCCTGGTCGGCGCTGCGCTCGAGTGGCTGATCTTCACAGCTGGACTGGGGATCGGCGACGAAGACGTCTCCGACTGGGGCGGCATCCCGAGCGCGTTGATCGGCTTGGTCATCGTTCTCGCGGTGGCGGGCTGGGCGGTGCGCCGCCGCGTCTCCACCAGCGAGCGCGGTCGGCCGCATGACACTGCGAGCGCGCCCCCCTCAACCTGAGGGACGTAGCCGCGGGAGCCGTCATCGCCCTCCGCAGGATACTGCGTGGGCGATGCTGGAGCAGAACGTCGAAACGCTTCGCTCCGTAACCGAGCGCGAACTTCGCGTCCTCGGACATCATCTCCGGCGGATACTCGCTTGGGCGATGTTCGGAGAACGGAGCCGTCTTCACGCGAGGGCCTCTTGGGTGGTGCTGCTGCTCTGCGGCCTTGCTGGGCTGTCGGCCTGCGGCGGCGGAGGCTCCGCCAAGCCTGCAGGAACATCCGGACCGGCGACCCTCGACAAAGGCACATGCGTGCGGAAGGATCGGACCTGGTTCGGCCTCTTACCGTCACGTGATCTGGATCTGGATGGAGAACAAGGACTACGAGAACGTGATCGGCTCGAGCTCGGCCCCGTACCTGAACTCGCTGGCGGCAGAATGCGGCCTCGCGACGAACTACCACGCCATTACGAACCCGAGCCTGCCGAACTACATCGCGGCCACCTCCGGCCTCGGCGGCTACAAGCTCAACCCGTTCTACAGCGACTGTGAACCGGACAGTTATTGCTCGACGCGGCTGAAGAGCATCTTCGCCCAGGTGCCGAGCTGGCGCGCCTACCAGGAGTCGATGCCGACGCCTTGTGCCCATAGCGACGACGGCCTATACGCCGCGCGGCATAACCCACCGATCTACTACAGGTCGCTGACCGGCTGCCAGGAACGCGACCTGCCGCTCACCGCGCTCGCCGGGGACCTCGCCAGCGACTCGCTGCCGAATTTCTCCTTCATCACTCCAAACCTCTGTCACGACGCGCATTCCTGCCCGCTCGCCCAGGGCGACGAGTGGCTGGCAGATGAAACACAGCGCATCATTCAGAGCCCCGCCTACGGGGCGGGCCACACGGTGCTCTTCATCACCTTCGACGAGGGCGAGGAAGCCTCGCGAGTGGCGACAGTCATCGTCAGCCCATCAACGCCGACCGCGCGTCGCTCGGGGGAGCTCTTCAACCACTACTCGCTACTGCGAACGACGGAGGATCTCCTGGGGGTCGCGCCGCTGGGCCGCGCCGAGACTGCGAAAAGCATGGCAATGAGCTTCGGCCTCTGAGCATCATGTTGAATCCCGGCGACGCCGGTTTCAACGTGGCTGGCCGAGTCACCGCCACCGCCAGAGCTCCGACAACGGGCGTCAGGGTGAGCTGCTCGCACTAGCCCTGCTCGTCCTTGCCAGGACCGCGCTTGGGTTGCTCCTGCCCCTTTGGGGGACGAGCGGGCCGACGATATGTCGGGGCCGGGACTGCTTTTCGCCTTCCACGGCGAGCTTCGTCTCGGTCGTCGCGGTAGCGCGCATAGAGAGCAGCCTGTCCGGTAAGGGCAACGTCCAACGCTCCGATTCCGCCGGCAAGCACGGCTGGGTGCATCTCGTGCTCCTTTCGGTCGGGAGCACCGCAATCAATCAGTGCGACTTTTGCCGGAGGTAAACGCACACAGCGGGAGCGCCGAGCGGTGCCATTTCTGTGAGACGCGCTACCCGACGGCTTTCTAGCCTCGCTGAGTCAAAAAAACGGGCGTACGCCCCGTAACCCTGCAATCCGAGCTGGCGCTTTACCGCGTATAGGAAGTGGAAGCGACCCGCGCTGGGAATGGGCAAAGGCACGGGCCGCCTCCGGTGTATCCAGAGAGGCGATCCCGGATGGACGTCGGCTCGCCTCTCTGGAAACAACGGTAATCCGCACCTACTGCTTGGTATGGGTAGGCCGTTTCAACCGCCCTAGTTGTCCCTCGCCGTCTCGGCTGCGAAGGAGCTCCCGCCGCGGCTCTCAAGGGCGAGCCGAGCCGGATCGCCGGCGACCAGCCGGTCTACCGGATGAGATGGGCGGGCCCGGTGGAGGCCTACTCAAGCGACGGCAAGAAGTTCACCAGGCCTATCAGGCTCTGGCTAGGACACTGATCGAGATAGCAAAGGCCTCACGCCGAGCCGACGGTAAGAGGCGTCTCTGATGGCGTAGCAAGGTTGGCTGCCCGGCGCCCGCGTGAGGCCTTTCGCAGCCGAGCCTGATCGCGAGCTCGCGGCCACATTTGACGCAGAGCGTCCAACCGTCGCCGTCCGTGTCGAGGAGCGGTTGCGGACAGGTGCAGCGCCTGGCGACGATCCGCTCACCTTCCGCACCAATCCGCCAGCTCTCTCTCCGAGCGGCTCCGATGTCGCCACAGGTCCGGATCATCCCAGCCTTCCCGACCGGAAATATGGGTTTTCTTTGTACTGAGGCATTCGGCGGTCCTCCGAGCGGGTAGTTCTCGCCTCACACCCTCCCCTTCGCACCTTCCCAGCACCGTTTGACCCTCCGGTGATCAGGGCATCTCCCATGATGCGAGCGGCCCGGTGGACAAGGCCCTGAGCGCAGGCCCGGCGGGACCCGCGCAGAGAACTTGGCGGGAGGGGGGTCGCTCGCCTCTACTTATCCGCGAGATACTGCGTCGGCGATGTCGGAAGAGGGGATGGGTCGGGAGAGCGTCGAATCCCTGCGTCGCGCCTACGACGAGTGGGCGCGGGGTGACTTCTCGAGACGTGAGCTCTTCGATCCGAATATCGAGGGAGTGTGGGCGGCCGAGTTGCCCGACGCCCACGTCGATCAGGGCGTCGAGGCCTTCTTTGCGTCGTGTCGCGAGTGGCTTTCGGCTTGGGAAGGGTTCCGGCTGGAAGCCGAAGCCTTCGTCCCAGCGGATGACAAGGTCGTGGTGTTGGTCGTCCTTCGCGGTAAGGGCAAGGGCAGCGGCGCCGAAGTCGCGACCCCCGCCGCGCATGTTTGGACCATGAGGCGGGGGAAGGCGATCCGCGTTGCGGCTTACATGGATCGCGCAAAGGCCCTCAAAGCCGCCGGACTGTCGGAGTAGGAGACTCCTGCTTTGGACGAAAAGCAGCACCGCTGCTTTGCATGGAAAGCAGCGCTTTCCTGGCGCTCCCCGCCCCACCCGTCGCGCGAACGTCCGGGAATCCTCCATATGGGGGTCACCCACGGACGTTCGGTGCCGGCCGGCATCGCGAACGTCCGGCAATCACCCGTATAGGGAATAACCCGGGACGTTCGCAGCGGTGCGTGCTTTGGACGAAGAGCAGCAGTTCTGCTTTGCATGGAAAGGAGCGCTTTCGAGCCGGGCGCTTGCTTCTCGCGAATCCAGCAGCGGGCGGTTCGAAGTCCGACGGCGTTGACACGCATCCGGCGCGGGCGAGAGAATCGACAGTCCGCACCAGAGGGCTTCGCACGACCTACGCCGTCGATACGACTTCCCAGAAGTGGACACGGTGCCCAAAAGAGGGGAACCCGATGACCAAGCTTGATTTCACGAAGGCCACGCTGGCGGTGGACCGGTGCCTGGAGATAACCGAAGACCCCCGACGCCGACAGATCCTCGAGAACTACCGTCGCCACGGGCTGCTGGAAGTGTCCGGACGCTGGCCGGAGATCTTCGACCCGGAGATGACCGTCGAGCATCCGGTCTACCGCATTACAGAGGGCGGCCGTAGCCTGCTGCTCGACGGCCGCGAGGAGGTCCAGGAGTTCTACCGAGGGATGACCGAGGCCGGGGCGCCGGTGATGATCCTCGAGGACGAGCAGATCGCGGTGGCGGACTGGGGGTTCGCCTCGGAGTCGATCTTTAACCACTACGCACCTGGAGAATTCCTGATCGCGTCCGGGGAGGATGTCGATGATCCCGACGCGTCGTATCTGCTCCGCCATCGCCTGGCGATGATCTGGCACTACGACAAGCGCGCTCGGATGATCGGCGAGCACGTCTACGAGGACGCCACCAGCCGCGAGATCCGCAAACTAGCCCCGGAGGATGTCGTCACCCCGGAGGAGGCCCGCGAGGCGCTCGCGCCCCTGATCCGCCCGTTGCCCAACCTGCTTGCCGAGGTTGGCGCCTAGCGGGCGGAGTCGGCCGGGCCCACTCGGCCGAGCTGAAAATCACCAGCTTCGAAGCCGTGAAGATCGAACGGTGGAACTTGCGAAAGCGCCGCTGTGGCTATCCGCTTTGCATGGAAAGGAGCGCTCTTCCACCTGGCGCTTGCTTCTCGCGCAACGAAGGCACTGCGGTCGGTCGAGGTCCCGCTACTGGTTCTCGTCCTTTCCGAGAGCGAGCCTCGCTGGCTGAATGTGCCCGAATCATCCGGAAACGTGAGGCCTGCGTCGTTCGCCAGCGATGGGCGCGGAGGTGGGCGGGCTCACGCCTCTTTCCTCCGCGCCCACCGCCGGCGAGGGCCTCAGCTCGTCGAGGCCGTCGACGGTGAGACCGCCGTGCGCCTGCGAGCGGTCAGGAACGCGGCAGCGCCGAGCGCCGCGAGGGCCATCGCCGCGGCAGCGCCGATCGCGGCGCTAAGCCAGTCGAACCCGCCATCGGCGTGGGCCGGCGAGCCTGAGACGAGCGTGGTATCGCCGATGCCGCCCTTTTGCATAGGCGCACCGGAGTAGCCACCGGGCGTACCAGGGGTGAGCATCGAGCCTGCCGGTGTGCCGGTCCTCTTGGCGTATTTTTGCGGAACCCCGATGTCGCCCTTTTGCATAGGCGCACCGGAGTAGCCACCGGGCGTGCCAGGGGTGAGCATCGAGCCTGCCGGTGTCGAGTTGGCGGAGGAGTTCTCCGCGCCGGCGGTCGCAGGCGCCGCAAGCGAGCCGACGGCCAGGGCGAGCGCGAGAACGCCCAGCCATGCCTTCGGCCTCGCTCGGCGCGTCTTGGTGATGGTGTAAGCCCTCATCTCGGGCCTCCTTGCTGTCGCGGCCTCGGGTCCCGGTTCCTGATGAGGCGAGGGCCCGTGGCCTGTTGTCGGCGCGAAGCCTCAGACAGGCCGGTATACGCTCGGTTTATCCGCGGTCGGCCGCCCCCGAGGAGCGGCGTGGCGGGTCAGCCGGAGGGACAGGTCGATACGTAGTCCTGCTGCGGCACGATCTCCGCCCACTGCTCGGGGGTGAGGCCGCCGCCCGCGATGGCGCAGGCGCGGCGCACCAAAGCGGCGGGGTCACTGCCGGTGCGTTCGAGCCCGCGGAGGCCGCCCGTCGTCTGGGGGTGCAGCCGGCCGAGTGCATCGCGATCGCCGGCCACGTCCCAGATGATGACGTTGGAGTCGTCGCTTGCCGTGTAGAGGGTGCGACCGTCGGGGCTGAAGGCCGAGCCCCACACCGGTTCGGTGTGGCCCTCCAGCGTCTCGATCGCGCCCCCATGCTGCAGATCCGACGCCGGCTCGGCGACGGGGCTGGCCGCGGTGCGCTCCAGAGCCTGGACCCTCCTCTCCTGCTTCAGGTCCCAGACCACCACGGTCCCGTCCTCCTCCCCCGTGGCCAGCGTGCGGCCGTCCGGGCTGAAGGCCTCGCTCGTTACCGCGACGTTGTGAAGCTCCGCCAGCCTGCGCACTCGCCCGGAGCTGAGGTCGAGCAGCCGCACGCTCCCGTCCACGCCGCCGAGCGCAAGCGTGCCACCGTCGGCACTGATGCCCGTGGTGTAGGCGCCGACCGGGTAGCGGCGCCGGACTCGCAGCGTCTGCGCGTCGATCACATAGGTCGCATCGGGATCCGCGTAGACCAGGCGCCGGTTCGAGGTTCGATGGACCAGCGAGGGGTGCTCAAACGCCACCTCGTAGTTTGCTGAGAATGAGAGTCCGGGCGAAATGCGCGCGGCCCGACCCATGGGCGAGCCGCTGCGGACGTCGAACCGGCGGATGGACAATGGCCCTTCGCCCGAGTAACCGACGATCAGGCTTCGTCCGTCCGGGGAATACGTGACCAGCGGGAGGGGCTGCCCGGGCACCGCGGGATCGCCGGGATGCGCTCCGACGGAGATGGAGGTGCGCAGGCGCAGCGTGCGAGCGTCGATGACCTGCACCTCTCCAGTCTGGTAATCGGGCGCACGCATGACAGCGACCGCGATCGAGTCGCCCCGTGGGCTGAAGTCGACGATGAACGATTCGCCCCCGGCGACGTCGCCCTGCGCCCTGTACTGGCCGATCCGCTCTCCTGCCGCCGTGTCGAAGACCGTCACGGTCCCGCTTCGATCGCCGACCGCGAGCGTGCCTCCGTCGGGGCTAAGGGCGGCCGGGCCGAGATTCTCGCCCTCCGCGGGCAGGACGCGGAGCATGGCGGGGCTCCGCTGGAGGGTCGAGAGCAGGTTGGAGCGGGTGGCGGCGGAGTCGTCGAGGGCGACGCCCGCGGCGGCGAGTCGCAGCGCCTGATCGGGGCGGTCCTCGGTCAGAGCCTGGGCGGCGAGCCGCTGCGCGGCTTCGGCCCTCGCTGCGCTCCGCGCCTCCTGGCGCTGCGAGACGGCAATCACGCCGCCGATCACGGCGGCGGCGAGCAGGACGCCGACGCCGGCCAGGAGCGACCGGAGCCGGCGATTGGCACGGCGCTGGCGCTCCGCCTCGCGCTCGCTCGCCGCCTGGCTCTCGCCGAGGAAGGCGCGCTCGAGCTCGTTCAGTTCCGGATCGTGGCTCTCCGCCCAGTCGAGCGCAGCAGCGAGCCGGGCGCCGCGATAGAGCTCCGCCGTGTCTCGCCCAGACCTCTCCCACTCGGCGGCGGCATTGATCAGATGCTGGTGAACGCGCCGGCCGTCGAGGTCCTCCGCGAGCCAGGCACGGAGGCGAGGCCACTCCCGCAGGAGGGCCTCGTGGGCGAGCTCGACCGACTCCTCGTCGACCGTCACCAGGCGGCTCTCGGTGAGAACCGCGAGGGCGGCTGCCGCGTCCTCGTCGCGCTCGGTCTCCAGCTCGGAGAGTGCGACCCGCCTGCTGACCGGCACCGGCTGCTCGGCGTCGGTGAGCCGCAGGAGCATCGCCCGCGCGCCCTCGCGCTCGGGCGGGCTGAGCCGCCCGTAGGCGCGCTCAGCGAGCCGGGCCACCGCCCCGTTGACGCCGCCGCTTCGCTCGTAGGCGGAGCGGCGCAGGGTGCGGCCGCTGCGCTCCTGCCAGAGCTCGACCAGGGTGGTAGAGAGCAACGGCAGCCCTCCGGTCTGGTCGGCGACGTCGCCGACGAGCGCCGAGCTGAGCGACGGCTCCACCCGCAGCCCCGCCCGGCGGGCGGGAAGCTCGATCGCCCGGCGCAGCTCCTCGCGGCGCATCGGCCCGACGAGCACGTTGTTTGCACTCATCTGCGCAGCGAGCCCCGGGTATTCGGCGCAGCGGCCATAGAAGTCGGCTCGGATCCCGAGCACCACCAGGGCCCGCTGGTCGGGGTCGGCCGCGATCGCGACGATCGCCTCCACGAAGGCGGCCCGCTCGCCCTCGTCGCGGCAGGCGGTGAAGATCTCCTCGAGCTGATCGACCCCCAGGACGATGCGCTCCCCTGGCCGGACGGCCTCCAGGGCCGAGGCGAGCGGGTCGACGCTCGCCGGCTGTCCCGCACTGGGGGCAAGCCGAGCCAGGGCGCGGGCCAGTTCCGCCACCGGATGCTCGCCGGGCCGCATCAGCCCCTGCCGCCAGCGCTCGGAGCCGGGAAGGACGCCCTCCGCCAGCGACGACAGCAGCCCGGCGCGGATCAGCGATGACTTGCCGCTCCCCGACGGTCCGATGACCGCGATCAGGGTGGAGCCGACCAGGCGCGCCACCAGATCCGCCACCAGCCGCTCGCGGCCGAAGAAGTACTCGGCGTGGGCGGCGTCGAACGGCGCCAGGCCACGGAACGGGCAGACCTCGGATTCCGAAGGATCGGTCGGCTCGGCGACCAGGTAGAGGCTCGTTCGCTCGCGGGCGAGCTGCAACTGGGCGACGCTGTCGGCAACCTCGGTCTCCGCCGCGCGCAGGCCGCCGCGCCCATTGGCAGCCCTCCCCGCCGTTGCCTCCAACCTCTCCGCGGCCAGCGCCTGGGCCCAGCCGCTGGCCGCCCGATGGATCCGCAGCGGCACGCCCTCGCTCTCGGCCATCAGCGTGTCGGGCGGCATTGCGGCTGCTTCCGCGGGCGCGTAGAGCTCGGCGATCTCCGCCGCGGCGTCGGTCCGCAGGGAGCGCAACACGAGCCGCTGACTCACCTCGGCGAATGCCGGCGGGCCCTGCTCGTCCCGGTGCAGCACCAGCACGAGCAGGGCGAATTCGGGCGATCCTTCCGCGAGGGCAGAAGCGGCCTCGAGGATGGAGGGGGAAGCGTCGTCGGCATCGTCCAGCACCACCAGGGTGGCGTGCTCGCTCCTCTCCGCGGCACGGATCGCCTCCAGGGCCGCCTCGGCGGAGCCGGCGCCCGCCGCATAGAGGACCGCCGCCCCGCTGCGCTGGACCTCCGCGGCGAGCTCGGCCGCGAGGCGGGTCTTGCCGATGCCGCCGGGGCCGCCGACGAGCGCAACTCGGGCCCCTCCCCTCTCGGCCTCCGCCCAGCGCTTGCGCAGCCAACGCAACTCGCGCTCGCGCCCGGCGAGGAGCGGAGAGCCAGCCTCGAGCTGAGGCGGCAGCTCCTGCTGGAGGGGGCGCGCGTCGAGGGCCGGGTCCTGACGGAGGATGGCCTCCTGGAGCTCGCGGAGCTCGGGGCCGGGTCCCGCCCCGATCTCCGCGACCAGGGTCCGGCTCGCCTCGCGGTAGGCCTCGGTGGCGTCGGATTGCCGCCCGGCGCGGTAGAGGGCGAGCACGCGCTGGGCGTGGAAGCGCTCGTGGGTCGGGTGCTCGGCGATCAGCGCCTCGAGCTCGGCGATCACCTCCCTGTGTCGGCCGGCGGCGAGCTCGGCGTCGATCGCCAGCTCGATCGCTCGCAGGTGGAGCTCCTCGAGCCTGCGGACCTCGGCTGAGGCGAAGGGCTCCTCGGCGACATCGGCGAGTGGCGCCCCGTGCCAGAGCTCGAGCGCGGCACCGGCCGCGCCGTTTGCCCCCCGCGGCGCTAGCCGGCCCGCGCGCGGCCTCCTCGACCAGGCGCTCGAAGCGCGCCGCGTCCACGGCGTCGGCGGCGACCCGGAGCTCGTAGCCACGGCCGCGGGTGACGATTCGGGCGCCGGAGCCGTTGGCATCGATCGCCTTGCGCAGGCGCGAGACGTATAGCTGCACCATCTTGGCGGCACTCGCCGGCGGCCGCTCGCCCCACAGCCCATCGATCAACTCGTCCGCGCTGAGGGTGCGATTGGCGGGCAGGGACAGCATTGCCAGAACGGCTCGCTGCTTGCTTCCTCCGAGCGGAACGGCTTCACCGTCGATCAGGAGATCGACGCGGCCGAGGACTTTTATCTCGAAGGCCACTCTTCGCTCACTCCCCCCGGTGAGCCCACCCGTCGACGATTCTACGCCGAACGTCCCCTCGAACGGGGATTCTGTCCCTTTTCGATCGGGGGCGCCGAGAGTTGCGCGTTCACGGCGAAGCGGGCTCCCAGTTAGTAGCTGATCTGTCCTTCGTGAATCTCGGTGTCGTGGAGCACGCCGGGCGAGACGTTTACGCTGATGACGCTGGACGTAATCGTCCCGCTAGCGTCGGCGAAGCGACCGGTGCCGCCAGTGATCGTGCTGACGAGTGTCGACTTGATTCCGGCCGTCAGCGTCCCCGTCGCCGTACCGGTCGAGAAGAACTCGTCGCCGTTCGCCGCCACCCAGATTGTCGTCAGGGTATAGCTGAATGTGTTCGGACCAGTAACCGTGAACGACGTGAAGTCGTTGTGGAAGGTGAACGCCCCGAGGTGCGAGAGCTCGCCGATCCCGTCGCTAACTCCAATCCCCGTGGCGGTGTTGAGGATCGTGGTCGATGTGCTTGTGCCGCTCACCGGGCGGTCGGTGCCGTTTGCCGCCCCCAGCGCCATTGCCGGGCTTAGAGCGGCGACCGCGAGCACCAAGCTCGAGAGGAAAATCAGTCTGCGTAGTGGCATACCTGCCACTCCTTTCTGGGTCCCCTGCCCGTCAGGTTGCTGCAGACGCCATTGCTCCCTTTGATTGGGCCTTCCTTACCCGGAACGACGCTACCGGCCCGATTTACGCCCCATGTAAGGCGGCGTAAGCGGGACCCATGCATGGTGAAGCGGCGCTCCCGGCGCTCGCTCATAGCTCTTCCTCCATCGACAGGTTCATGTACCAGCGCCGCCGGCCCCCGACCGTTTCGGCCGCGTAGAGGCTTCGCCATTCAGGGTCCGAGGGGCCGGGGAACCAGTCGTCCTCGCGGACGCGCTCCTCCGGGTCGCGGTCGGGGTCGAAGAGCCGCTTGACCTGTTCGGGGTCGATCGACCTCCATCCGCTCCCTCAACGGCCGCTCTCCCTTGTGGCGGCATGCGCGCGAGCAAAAGACGTGACCACGCCGACGCGGCCAGATTCGTCGCCCGCAATGGAGACACTCAGCGCTCCCATCCTGCGGATGCGCAATGCGTTGGGGATCTGCGTTCAAGCGCGCGCGTTTCCTTTACACGAACGCACCCGGCGGTCTTTCAGGCGTGGCGATCTCATTTCTGACCCTTCCCTGCACCCCGTAACCCATGGTCCGGGACAGACGCTTACTGAGGTAGGTGGACACCCTCAGCCTCATCCTGGTCATCACGTTTGTGGTCGCGGTAGTCACCCTTCTCTGCCTCCCGGAGTCCTGACCGGCGAGGTTTCTCGGGCGCAGGTGGCAGGCTTGCGACCTCCCCTACCCCCGGAGATACTGGACGGGCGATGTCGGAGGAGAACGTCGAGATCGTTCGGCGGGTCTACGAAGAGGTCAGCGCCAACCTGTGGGACGCGCCTTCGGAGCTTTTCGACCCGGAGTATGAAGTGGACTTGACCGACGCAGGGCCGGATCTCGGAGTCATTTCCGGCGTCGAGGCCTCGGAGGCCGCGCTGCGCGGATACACGGAGACGTTCGAGGACTTCAGGATCGAACTTATCGAGGTCGTCCATGCCGACGAGCAGCACGTCGTGACCGCCGTTCGCGACGGCGGACGACTGAAAGGGAGCGATACAGAGATCTGGAATCGGTTCTTCCACGTGTGGACGTTCCATGACGGGAAGATCAGTCGCCGGTCGTCACACCGCGAGAGAAATCAGGCCCTCGAAGCCGCCGGGCTGTCGGAGTAGGCGCGGGACTTTTTTTAGGAGCCGTTCCCGGCTCACTGTTCCACCGCGCCGCGCAAAAACGCCGAGCGAGATACTGCGTGGGCGATGTCGGAGGAGAACGTGGAACTTGTACGTCGGTCCTGGAATGCGTGGCGTCGCGGCGACCTGGACGGCATGTTTGCCGATTACTGGGACCGCGAGATCGCCTGGGACATGGCGCACTTTCGTGAATGGCCCGACCGTAGGTACCAGGGCACTGAGGGCGTTCGCCGCTTTTTGTCCGAATGGCTGGAGGTTTGGACGGACTATGAAGCGGGCGTTGACGACATACTCGTCGCTCCCGATGGACGTGTCGTAACGCTCGCATGGCAGCGCGGGAGAGGTCGGGAGAGCGGACTTGCCATGGATATGGAGTGGGCTCAGATCGCCACCATCAGCGATGGCAAGATCATCCGGGTGGAGAATTACGACGACCGGTCTAATGCCCTCGAAGCCGCCGGGCTGTCGGAGTAGGCCAAGCATCAGACCTCAAAGGTCTTGATCTGGATCGGCCGATTGCATCTCACGACCTTGGCGGGCGAGCTCGGGCGAGACCCGGGCTTGGGCCACCTTCCCCTGTCGGTGATTCTGTTGCCAGGTTCATTGCGCGCCTTCGCGTCGTCCACCATCTCGCGTTAAGACCGCGCCCAATCCTTCGCTGAGTTCACGGCGCCGACCGCCTCGGCCCATTCACGCCGCCTGCCCGCCGCCTCGCTATCGGCAGCAGCAGACGCACCTGCAGGAGCGGGATCCCACTCGCGGGACTTTTGCGCTCCCAGCGCCTCCGCTGCGAGACGCTGCGCGTTCACCTCGTGTTTCGCGCCTGTGGCTCACCGTGCGCGCTCTCCGGGCTGCAGTTTGGGCTGCAGTGGCCATTTCGAAGGCGGCGCAAACCGCTTAACCAAGCGGTTTAGTAGCCCAAAGCGAACTTCGCGTCCTCGCTCATCATCTCCGGGGACCAGGGCGGGTCGAAGACCATCTTCGGGTGCACCTTGTTGACGCCCTGAAGCTGGCCGACGAACTCGCGCATCTGCTCTGACACCTGCGGCCCGATCGGGCAGGCGGGCGTCGTCAGGGTGAAGGTGACGTAGACCTCGTCGTTCTCGACCTCGACGTCGTAGACCAGGCCGAGGGAGACGAAGTCGAGGCCGAGCTCCGGGTCGATGACCTCCTCGAGCGCCTCGTAGATGTCGTCTTCTGTCGCGGTTCCTGTCGCCATCAGAAATTCCCGTAGGGAGCGTTTTGAGCTTGCGAGGATCTTGGATCACCAGCGTAGTCGGGCTTCGGGCGCGCCTCCATCGCCGACCGTTCGGGCCCGTCGGCCGGAGGGAGACCTACCTTGACAACCGCCCAGTCACCGGCCCCTTGCTCGGCGACGAGCCAGGTCACCTCAGGGTGTTCGGCCGCCATCCGGTCGCGCTCGCGTTGAGCCTGCTCGCGATTCATCGAACTAAGGATAAGGCGTCGCCTGGGTAGCCTTGCCCCCATGTGGTTCTTGGTCCTGATCTTCATCGTCGTGCCGATCGCGGAGCTCTACGTGATCATCCAGGTGGGCGACGCGATCGGGGTGGGGCCCACCCTCTTCCTCCTCCTCGCTGACGCGCTGCTCGGCTCGCTTCTGCTGCGGCACCAGGGTCGAGCCGCCTGGATCCGGTTCAATCGCGCGTTGGCGGAAGGGCGGGTGCCACACAGGGAGGTCTTCGACGGCGTTCTGATCATCTTCGGCGGCGCCCTGTTGATCACGCCCGGTTTCCTGACGGACATCGTCGGTCTGATCTTCCTGATCCCGCCGACGCGCGCGCTGATCAGGACGATCTCAGCCCGCTTCGTGCGACGCCGGCTCGCGCTCGGGGGCGCCGTCTGGAGCTTCGGGACACCCCGTCGTGGCCCACGGCCCGCTCCGAACGGCCCGGCGGGACCAGGCCGCCGGCCCGGACCGGAGGATCCCTTCGGATGGGAGGAGCCGCCCGCCCCGCCTCGTCGAACCGAGCCCCGTCCCGATGACATCGAGGGGAGCGGACAGGAGATCCGCGACGGAGACGAGCTGCCCCCGGGCAGGGAGCCCTTCGGCGGATGAACGACGTGGTCCGGGATTTCTTCGTCTGCGGCTTCGGCGATACGGCCGCCGGGCTGAGCGGACTGGCCTGGGACTTCGGCGAGCCGGGGGCACTGCTTCTGGATGAGGGCGAGGCCCGGCCGGCGAGCTTCGCGCTCGAGGAGGGAGGCGACGCCCTCACCCTCGAGATCACCGCGGGCGGCACGACCGTCGACGCGACCCTCAGCCCGCGGACCACGGAGCTGGCCCTCGATCACGGCTCGGGCCTCACGGCGATCGTCTGCGTCGCCGACGTGAGCCCGAAGGGCGGCGCCGCGGCGGTCCGATGTCCCGGCCAGATCAGCCGCTGGAGCTCGAATCCCGTCGAGGGCGCCGGGACGTTCCGTCATCTGGCGATCGACGCGGGTGAGGAGTCACTGCTGGTCGGCCAGTCCCGCGGCGAGCCAGGCGCGGAGCACGGCGGCGAGCGGAACGGCGCCTGGCTGATCCGGGGTGAGGACGAGAGTCCATTCGAGGACTCGT
This sequence comes from uncultured Solirubrobacterales bacterium, assembly GCA_963804595.1. Classification (GTDB taxonomy): domain Bacteria; phylum Actinomycetota; class Thermoleophilia; order Solirubrobacterales; family 70-9; genus DASUPK01. Next base: position 258,255 of record CAWDQZ010000019.1, on the reverse strand, counting down.
TCATCTCCACGCAGTACGGCGCGGACGGGGACCCGACCCGCTTCGGCCTCGAGCTCTGGCCCGAGGAGGCTGAACGGGCGAGCCGGGCGGCGGCAACCAGGGTGTCGGCCTCCTCGCTCGGCGGCGCACACGTGGGCAACACCTGGGCCGGCCTCTTCGACTGCCACTCGGACGGCAGCGAGGGGATCGGGAGTTATCTGCTCTGGCGGGCATGAGCGGCCAAGGCCGGATCACGACCGTCATCTCGGACTTCGGCGGCGTCCTGACGACGCCGCTGATCCAGTCCTTCGCCGCCGTTCAGGATCAGACCGGAGTCCCATTCGAGGAGCTAGCCAAGGCGATGGCCGCAGTCCAGGAGGAGGAGGGCCGCCACCCGCTCTTCGAGCTGGAGACGGGGCGGATCAGCGAGACCGACTTCCTGCGCACGCTCGGAGACCGCCTCGAGCCCGTGCTGGGACACCGCCCGGAGCTCCACCGCTTCCGGGAGATCTACTTCGACGCCCTCCATCCCAACGAGCCGATGATCGACCTGATGCGCGAGGCGAAAGGAAGCGGCCACCAGATGGGGCTGCTGACCAACAACGTCAGGGAATGGGAGCCGCTGTGGCGGACGATGCTCCCCGTGGACGAGATCTTCGAGGTGGTCGTCGACTCCGGATTCGTCGGGATGCGCAAGCCGGACCGGGAGATCTACGACCTCACCCTGGAGCGCATGGGGGCGCCCGCCCCCGTGGAGTGCCTGTTCATCGACGACACCGAGGTCAACTGCGACGCCGCCCGGGAACTCGGCATGTCCGCGGTGCACTACCGCGCCAATGACCAGGCGATCGGCGAGATCCGCGGCGCGCTCGGCCTCTGACCTACCCGATTTGGCCCACGGTCCAGTCGTCCAGAGTCGGCCGAGGGCTCAGTCGAGCGCACGGTCGGGTCGATCCTTGAGACGTGTACGAGCGCCACGGGAGCACCCCTGCGCAGTCGCAGTCGCCCGACGCTGAGCCGCCCACGGTCTCGCGAAGGTGGGTCGGAGACCCGACGGCACCGGCGGTGGCTGCCGCTACTCGCCCAGACCCCACGCCGGAGCACAGGTCGGATCCCGCGTGGGACAAGCTGCTCCTCGTGGTCGGAGCGATCGTGGTGGTGGTCGCGCTGCTGGTCGTACCGGGACTGCTCAACCGGGGCGGGCAGAACCCCATCGCGGCCGCCGCGGAGGCGACCAGCAAGGTCCCCGGCGTCCGCATGACCTTCCAGATGTCGGTCTCGGGCTCGGCGGGCGGAATGATCACCGGCAGCGGCGTGATGAACGGTGAGACCGAGCGGGCCTGGCTCGAGCTCAGGGGAAGCGATCCGACCCAGGGACGGCAGTTCACGATGACCGAGGTGGTGGATGGCGCGAACGTCTACGTCCGCATGCCGGAGATCGCGCAGAGCCTCGGCGCCGGCAAGCCCTGGCTGCTCTTTCGCGCCGAGTCGCTCTTCGGTGATCCGTGGGCCGGATCCGGAGGACTCGGCGGAGGCATGTCGGCGAATCCCAGAGGTCAGCTGGACCAGCTCGAGTCCGAGACGAACGACGTGAAAACGGTGGGTCGCGAGCCCGTCGACGGCGTCGAGACGACCCACTACACCGCGACGATCGACATGCAGAAGGCGCTGGACGAGGTGCGCGACCAATCGGGTGAGGCGGCGGATCTTCTCCAGCAGAGCCTCGATCAGCTCGGCGCCACCGAGACCGTGGACGTCTGGATCGACGGTGACGGGCTGCTGCGCCGGATGGTCGCCACCCTGGGCATGGGGGCGGCGGGCAACTTCACGATGACGGTGGACTTCTCGGACTACGGCATCCGTCCGCTGATCGACGTCCCGCCGCAATCGGCGGTGTTCGACGCGACGTCGATGCTGGACCAGATGCTGAGCGAGCCCGGCGCGACCTAGTTGTCGCTGCCGCCGCGATCCCACATGTAGAGCTCCATCGCCTCGCGGCAGAGCTCCATCAACCGGGGCTGCGAGAGCCACTCGAGGACCAAATCGAGCGCGCGCTCCTCGGAGATGCCCTCCTCGAAGGCCTCCTCGCCGCGGAAGCCGGCGGCGAGCTTGAGGGCCTCGCGGCGATTGTCGCCCAGCGACTGGAACGCGCCCATCAGGAAGTCACGGTTCGGGACCGGCTGGCCGACCTCCATCGAGCCGTGCCAGGCAGCCAGCATCGAGATGTCGTGCTCGTCGAGCTCGGAGATCGCCTTCGCGTAGTGCTCCTGGAGCTCCTCGTCCGGGATCTCGTCCACCCAGGCGCGCACCGCCTCGCCGAGGAGCTGGCGGCGGGCCTCTCGGCCGACGGAGTCGGCGATCGCCCTGATGGCGTCGGCTGGGTCTACGAAGCAAAGGGTCATTTCGATGCTGCCTTCCGTCTCGCCTTCGAACGTCTGATCTGGGGCCAACTTAGACTCGCCCCCGGCGGAAAAAACCCGTCTCTGGTTTCCGCGCGTTATGCGCGAAAACAAGCGAAAAGAGGCGTGTCAGGGCCCTTGGGCGGGCGCCGACTTCCTACCTATGCTGGGTCGCATGGGCGTGAGGCTGATAGTCGGGCCCCCGAACTCGGGGCGAACCGGTAGGACACTCGACGCGTTCAGGGCGGCGACCGCGAGGGATCCGGTCCTCGTGGTCCCCACGGTCGACGACGTGGAGCGCTTCGAGGAGGAACTCACCCGCGAGGGTGGCGTCGTCATCGGCGCGACCGTGGGCACCTTCGACCAGCTCTTCGGGCTGGTCGCACGCGCCACGGACGCGCCCGCCGGTCCGGCGGTCAGCCGGACGCAGCGGATACGCCTCGCCCGCGAGGCGGCTTCGCGGGCGGAGCTCGCGCTTCTGGCGGCGTCATCCCGCCGGCCGGGATTCCCGACCGCGCTGGAGGAGCTCGTCTCCGAGCTGCAGGCGGCGCTCGTCGATCCGGTGGATCTGCTGCAGCGCGCCGCGGAGGCGGGGCTTTACGAGCTCGAGATCGCCTCGCTGTATGAGTCCTACCTGCGCGTTCGGGATGAGCTCGGCCTTCACGACGACCATTCCCTCGCCGCCGCCGCGACGGCGGCCCTCCGCGAACGCCGAGACGCCTGGGCCGCACGGCCCGTCTTCCTCTACGGATTCGACGACCTGACCCAGGAGCAGCTCGAGCTCGTGCGCGAGCTGGCGGCGAGCACGGAGGTGACCGTCGCGCTTCCCTGGGAGGACCGCGAGTCGCTCACCCTGGCTCGTGGCGCCCTCTTCGCCGAGCTCCGCGATCTGCAGGGGGTCACGATCGACCGCCTGCCCGCCGAGCCCCGCTTCACGCAGAGCTCGACGCTGTTCGCCCTCGAGCGCCGCTTCGGCCAGCCGACCGACGACGAATCGATCGAGAACGACGGCGGAGTCGCCCTGCTCGCATCCGCCGGTGAGCTGGCCGAGGTGGAGGCCGTCGGCGCCGAGGTGGCTCGCCTGCTCTCGGACGGCGTCCCGCCTGGAGAGATCGCGATCGTGCTTCGCGACCCCCGCGCGGCGGGCCCGCTCTACCGGCGCGTCCTGACCCGGTTCGGCATCCCCGCGGCGGTGCAGGCCGATCTCGCAGCCACCCGGACCGGCACGGGCGCCGGCCTGGTCGCGCTCCTCCGGGCGGCCGTCGGAGGGGGCGGCGCGGCGGACCTGCTCGCCTACCTGCGCACTCCCGGCGTCGCGCCGCCGTCGATGGTCGACTGGTTCGAGCGAAGGGTGCTGCGCAGGCGTCGACGGACGACGGACGAGGCGCTGACCGAGTGGCGCGGCGCTGAGAACGGCGACGGCGAGCTCCGTGAGGTCGCCAAGCTCCGAGAGGCCGGATCCGGGGCGGCACTACTGCGGGAAGCCGGCAGGCAGGCTCGCTGGATCGCCGAGGCGGCTCTGCGTCGCCAGGGTGCCGTCGCGGGGGAGGACCGGGCGCTCGAGCTCCGGGCCGGCGCGGAGATCGAGAGGGCCCTCGCCGAGCTGGCCGAACTCGGCCTCCCCCACTCCCCCCAGGACGTGATCGCGGCCGTCGCCGAGCTCGACGTGCCGATGTGGCGGGGGCCGACCGAGGGCCGGGTCCGCGTGATGAGCCCCTACCGGGCCCGGGCCCGGCGGGTCGCGCAGATGTTCGTCTGTTCGATGCAGGACGGCGACTTCCCGCGCCGTGACACCGGCGGGCCGCTGCTCTCCGACGACTCGCGTCGGGCACTGGGCCTTCCCGAGCGCAAGAAGGCCGAGGTCGAGGATCGCTACCTCTTCACGGTCTGCCTGTCACGGCCGAAGCAGCGACTCTGGCTCTCCTGGCGAAGCGCCGACGACGAGGGCGGTGCGACCTCCCGCTCGCCGTACGTCGATGAAGTTCGCGAGCTGCTCTACCCGGAGCTACCGGAGGAACTCGAGGAACGGGACGAGGCGATCGTCGCGGAGGCCGGAGGCCGCGGTCTCGCCGAGCCGGTGTTCGACGCGGGCTCAGCCCCGAGCCGGCGCGAGCTTGCCAGAGCGACGGCAGCGGTCGGGCCGCGGACGGGAAACGGCCGCCTGCGCCCCGGACCGCTCCGGCTCGAACCGGTCAAGGCCCGAATGCGTGAGATCAAGCTGTTCGGGCCCTCGACGCTCGAGGAGTACGCGCTCTGTCCCTATCGCTGGTTCATCCGGCACGAGCTCAACCCTCAGCGGATTGGGCCGGAGGACGAGCCTCTGACCAGCGGATCGATCGCCCACAAGGTGCTCGAGTCCCTCTATGAGGACCCACCCGGTCCCGAGCCGCGCCCGACCCGGGACTCGCTGGAGGCCTGGCGCACCCGTGCGCGCGAGCTGGTCGGCGAAGTGGGAGCCAGGCGCCTGCCGCCGGAGGTCGCCGATACCGCAGCCGCGCTCCGCCGGATCGAGGGCCTGGTCCTGGCCTTCCTGGCGGACGAGGCGGCCACCGCCACCGCCTTCGTTCCCGCACACACCGAGGCGGCCTTCGGCTTCGACGAGTCCGAGAAGGGCCCCCTCCAGCTCGGTGAGGGCGGCGTGCACGGCCAGATCGACCGCATCGACCTCGGGCCGCACGGCGAGGCACTCGTTCAGGACTACAAGTCCGGCGGCAAGGTCGACGGCGGCGCCGGGATGCTCGAGAAGAGGGGAAAGCTCCAGCTCCAGCTCTACATGCTCGCCGCGCGGGAGCTCTGGGGGCACGACCTCGCGGGCGGCCTCTACCGGCCGCTCGGCGGCACCGGCGACCGCATTCCGAAGGGTCTGCTGCGGAAGGAGCTCGCCGAGGAGCTCGCCGGGCTCGACCCCCGCCCGAAGGATCATCTCGACGACGAGGCGTTCGAGGGCGCGCTGACAGAGGCACGACAGAAGGCGGAGGAGATCATCGAGTCCGTCCACCAGGGGAAGGTGGTCCGCGACCCGCTGGGTGGCAGCTGCCCCGAGTACTGCGCCTTTCAGCCCATCTGCCGACGCGAGCGTGGACTCCCCGAGGAGGAGCCGTGGTCCGAGGAGGCTGAGGAGGAGTGAGGGTCGAGCGCACCGCGCAGCAGGCCGCCGCGGTCGACGGGCGCGATCGCGACATCTTCCTGCGCGCCGGAGCCGGCACCGGCAAGACGAGCGTGCTCGTCGATCGGTTCTGTGCGGCCGCGCTCGATCCCGAGGGGGGCGTCGAGCGCATCCTCGCCTTCACCTTCACCGAGCGCGCCGCCGACCAGCTGAGGCGGCGGATCCGGGACGAGCTCTCGAATCGCCTCCAGGGGGCCGACGGCGAGCGGGCCGACGCCCTCAGGGAGGCGCTAGAGGCGACGGACCGCGCCTGGATCTCGACGATCCACGGGTTCTGCCGCCGGCTGCTCGCCTCCCACCCCGCGGCCGCCGGCATCGACCCGCGCTTCCGGATAGTCGACGAGGCGGAGGCCGAGCGGCTCGCGGTCCGCGGCTTCGATTCCGCCCTCGCAGAGATGGTGGAGTCCGGCGAGCCCGAGGCACTCGAGCTCGCCGCCGCCAACCGCCGCCGCACGCTGCTCGAGATGACCCGCGGGGCCTACGACGAGCTGCGCAGCCACGGCGATCCCAGCCCCGCGCTGCCGGAGCTTGCGCCGCCGGACACCCGCGCGGTGATCGGAGCGCTGGTCGAGGCGGCCACCGAAGCCCACGCCGAGAGTGCGGAGGCGAGCGGCAGGTCCCTCGAAAGCCGGGCGAGGATCGCAGCGGCGATGGGGCTGGATCCCTCACTGCCGCCCGACGACGACCTGCTCGAGTCCCTGCGCGGCCTGGAGGTCAGGTCGGGCGCGAGGGCGTTCACGGGGGAAGCCTGTGAGCGCTACTCCAAGGCGCTCAGGCGTGCCCAGGCGGCGGTGGCGGGACACGTCCTTTCCCCGGCCTACGAGCAGCTGCGCGAGCTCGTCGCCCGGTTCGGCGCACGCTACGAGCGGCTCAAGGAGGACCGGGCCGCCCTGGACTTCGAGGACCTGCAGCTGAAGGCGGTCGAACTGCTCAGCGGCTCGCCCGCCCTTCGCGACCGCTACCGCGACCAGTTCGACCACCTGATGGTCGACGAGTTCCAGGACACGAACGCGCTGCAGCTGCGCCTGATCGAGCAGCTGCGCGGCCCGGCGACCCGGCTCTTCCTCGTCGGTGACGAGTTCCAGTCCATCTACGGCTTTCGCCATGCTGACGTGGAGGTCTACAGGCGCGAACACCGCCGGTTCGCGGAAGGCGAGGAGCCCAACGGGGAGGCGCTGCCGCTGACGGGGAACTTCCGCGCGGCGCCCGAGCTCGTGGCGGCCACGAACGCGATCGGCCGTGACCTGCTCGCGGGCTTCGAGCCGCTCACGGCATTCGTCGGGCAAGAGGCGGGGGCCCGCCCCGCCGTCGAGCTCCTGCTCACGGCCGATGACCGCAAGGGGTGGGAGGCTGAGGAGACGAGGCTGCCCCGCCTACCCGATGACCCGAGCTCGGGGTCGAAGGTCGCCGAGGCGCGCACCCTCGCCGCTCGTCTCAGGGAGCTGGTCGACGACGAGGGGGTGGATCCGTCCACGATCGTCGTTCTGATGAGGGCGTTCACGCACGTGGCGGCGGTCGAGCGCGCCCTCAGAGATGCCGGCCTCGACCCCTACGTCGTCGGCGGCCGCGGCTTCTGGTCCCAGCAGCAGATCGACGACATGCGCTGTCTCCTCTCGGTGATCGCCAATCCGCTCGACGACGAGGCCCTCTTCGGGGCACTCGCATCCCCCGCCTGCGGTGTTCTCCCCGACACCCTCTGGCTGCTGCGACGGGCGGCGACCTGGAAGAACGAGGAGGGCCGCGAGCGCCCGGACCACATCTGGCCGCTCGTCCGCGACCTGGTCGAGAGCGGAACGACAAGCAGGGGGAACGCGGAGTCCGCCGCGCTGATTCCGCCTGAGGAGCTCGCTCGGCTGGATCGCTTCGCCGGCGTCCTCACGGAGCTCCGTGCGCGCTCGACCGAAGGCGGTCTGGAGACTCTGATCGAGAGGACGGCATCGACCTTCGACTACGACCTGGCGACTCTCGGCCGAAACGACGGGAAGGAGCGCTGGGCGAATGTGCGCAAGCTGATGCGGTTGGCACGCGAGTACGAGGCCAGCGAAGGTCCTCACCTCGGCGGCTTCCTCGAGTACCTCGACTCCCGCGCGGCGAGCCGCGACCGCGAGGCCGAGGCGGCGACGCGCGCCGAGGGACATGCCGGGGTTCGCGTGATGACGGTGCACGGAGCCAAGGGGCTCGAGTTCGAGGTGGTCGCCGTCGCGGACCTCGGCCGGAAACTGCAACTCGGCTGGTCGCCTCTGCGAGTGCGCCCGGGCGAGGAAGGACCCGAGGGGGGCGAGCTGGCCCGCGTCGGGGTCCAGCTGGGGCGGCTCGGTCGCCCGGCCGAGCGCCTACACGACTACCAGGAGCTCACCGATCTGGCCACTGAGCGTGATGCGGCGGAGGAGGCGCGCCTCGCCTACGTCGCCGCCACCAGGGCCAAGCGCAGGCTGATCCTGAGTGGCACCTACGGCCCCAATGCCCTGAAGAAGGAAATCGACGGCCGCAAGCCGATCGCGCTGCAGCTGATCAGATCGCTTCTCGACAAGGACCTGACGGAGCGGGACGTCGAGATTCCCGCTGCCGGCGAAGGCTACCCGCCCGGACGACTCCGCGTCAGGGTGATCGAACCCGGACCGGGTGTTGGAGCCGAGCTGCTCGCACCGCGCGAGACGACCGCATCGACCGAACCGGCGGAGGGCGCCGAGCCCCCACTGGCGCGTCCGGATGTCCCACCCGCGCTGATCGGTGGTCTCTCCTACTCGGCGCTCTCGGCCTTCGAGAACTGCGGCTACCGCTTCTACGTCGAGCGGGTGCTCGGGATCGGCGAGCCCGAGGTCGTGTCCGTCGATGGAGATGGCGGCGCCGCCCCGGAGATACGCCGGCGCTTCGGCCCCGGCCTGGCCGTCCATTCGCTGCTCGAGTGGAGCGCGCGGAATCGGTGGCGGGCGCCCGACCGGGACCGCATCGCCTCTGCGCTGCGCGAGCAGGGACTCGGACAGGACGAGGGGGCCGAACAGGTGCGGGAGCTGACGGCGGCCTTCCTCGACTCCGCTGTCCGCGAGCAGATCGCCGATGCACGCGTGAGCCCCGAGGTCCCCTTCGTGCTCTCCATCGGCGGGACCCTGATCCGCGGCTCGATCGACCTGCTCGCCCAGCGATCCGACGGCTCGGTCCTCGTTGTGGACTACAAGACCGATCGGCTGCAGGGACGCGATCCGGCCGGCACCGTGGCGCGCTACTCGATCCAGCGCGACCTCTACGCGCTCGCCGCAGCGGCTCGCGGCGCCCCCATCGAGACCGCCTACGTCTTCCTGGAGCGGCCGGACGAGCCCGTGCGCGAGAGCTTCGGCGACGCCGAGCTGGAGTCGGCGCGAGGGCGTGTTGAGGCGGTTCTCGAGCGACTCGCCGCGGGCCGCTTCGAGGTCACCGACCGCCCGCACAGGGCGCTCTGCGCCGACTGTCCCGCCCGCGAGCGACTCTGCAGCCAGACCATCGAGGCACAGCTGCGCGATGAGCCGGATCCGCCGATCGAGCCGCCCGCCCGGGGCGACGGCGGCGAGCCTGCGGAAGCGGAGCAGGCGACCGGCGGTCCGGCATCCCAGCTCACCCTCCTGGAGGGCTCATGAGCGGACAGCTGGGGCTGTTCGGCTACGGCTCGCTGGTGCTGCCCGAGAGCGCCTCGATGACGCTCGGCCGCCCGGCCGGGGAGTTGCGCCCGGTCCGGCTACACGACTGGCGCCGCCGCTTCTCCCAGCGCCGCGACAACCTGACCTGCGAGAAGACCTTCGAGTGCGACGGTGGCTGGAGACCCGAATGGATTCTCGGGCTGAACGTCGAAGAGGGCGAGGATGCGGCGGGCCCGGTCAACGGCGTGGTGATCGAGCTCAGCGAGGCGGAGCTCGATCGTCTCGACATCCGCGAGATCCGCTACGACCGGGTGGACGTAAGCGGCTCGATCGAGGGCGACGACGCGCCGGCGCGGATCGTCACCTACACGGCAAAGCCCTTTCACTTCGCGCCCGAGCCCCCCGACGACGCGGTGATACTCGAGACGTATGCGTCAGCGGTCGAGCTGGGATTCAGCGCGCTGGGGAAAGACGAGCTCGAGCACTACCGCGTGACGACGCCATACCCGGTTGAGCGCGTGGACGCGACGCTGGTGATCGACAGGATCCCGGAGGGCAATCCCAGGGCCTGGTGAGAAGTCCACCGAGGTTGTAACCGACCCCGGTTCGTGAGACGGTGAAGGCGTCCGCAGTCCGCGAAAGGGGAGACACATGGGCGAAGGGGGCTACGACGCGATCGTGCTCGGCGCACGCTGTGCGGGGTCGCCCACGGCGATGCTCCTTGCGCACAAGGACCACCGGGTGCTGCTCGTCGACAAGGCGACGTTTCCGAGCGACACGATGTCCACCCACCTGATCCATCCCCCGGGGATCGCGGCGCTCGAGCGCTGGGGCCTGCTCGAACGCCTGCTGGAGACTGGCTGTCCCCCGGTTGAGCACTACTCATTCGACTTCGGCCCAGTCTCGGTGGCGGGACGCCCGCGGCCGATCGACGGAGAGGCGCGCGCCTTCGGGCCGCGCCGAACGGTCCTGGACAAGCTGCTGGTCGACGCCGCGGCCGAAGCCGGCGCAGAGGTCCGCGAAGCTTTCACCGTGGAGGAGATCTTGTCGGAAGATGGCACGGTCACGGGCATCCGGGGGCATTCCAAGGGCCGCGAGTCGGTGACCGAGCGGGCCGAGGTAGTGATCGGCGCCGACGGCAAGCACTCGCTGCTCGCGAAGGCGGTCGAGCCGGAGGAGTACAACCAGCGACCGTCTCAGATGGCGATGTACTACGCCTACTGGAGCGAGCTGCCGGTTGGTGGATTCGAGACGAGGATTCGGGCCGAGAACCGTCGTGGCTGGGCGGCCCTCCCGACCAACGACGGGCTCACCTGCGTCCCCTTCGGCTGGCCACGCGAGGAATTCGAGCAGAACAAGAAGGACGTGGAGGGCAACTTCCTCGCAACCATGGACCTCGATCCGGCGTTCGCCGAGAGCATCCGGTCAGCGAAGCGGGAGTCGAAGTTCATCGGCTCAGCGGAGCTGCCGGGTTACTTCCGCAAGCCGTTCGGGCCCGGTTGGGTGCTGGTCGGCGACTCGGGCTACCACAAGAACCCGATCACGGCCATGGGCATCAACGATGCGTTCCGAGACGCGGAGCTCGTCGCCGAGGGCCTGCACGCCGCCTTCGAGGGGGAGCGTTCATTCGACGACGGCATGCGCGCCTACCAGGAGATGCGTGACACGGTCGCGATGCCGGTCTACGAATTCACCTGCGAATTCGCCAACGTCGCCCCGCCGCCTCCCGAGATGCAGCAGCTGATCGGCGCCATGCAGGGCAACCAGGAGGCGCAGGATCAGTTCATCAGTGTCCAGGCGGCGACGATGCCGGCGCCGGAGTTCTTCGCGCCCGAAAACGTCGGCAAGATCATGGCGGCCGCGGAGGCGGCGGGCTGACCCTCGCGGTCGGCGGCTAGACCCGGTGCCACTCGCGGGCCCAGTCGCGGAGCCCGCCCATCACCGGCTCGAGCGAATGGCCCTTCTGGGTGAGCTCGTAGCTCACCCGCACCCGCTTGCCGGCCTCCAGCACCTCTCGGCGGACCAGGCTGGCCTCCTCGAGCTCCTTGAGCCGGTGGGAGAGGAGGCGATCGGACATCCCGGGCACGGCCTCCTTGAGCTCCGCGAAGTGAAGCGGCCCGTCGGTGAGGGCGTAGAGGATCGCGCCCGCCCAGCGACGGCCGATCAGCTCCACCGCGACATGGAAGTGAGGACACACTTGTTTCGGCTTGGCCGCTCCCCTGGGACGGCGCGCGCCGTTCTCGGATCTCACCTCGACTAGAGCTTACCGATCGTAAGGGACCGGCAAACCGGCCTTCCACGCGCAGCACGCGCGTCTCCGACACGGAACTATCGCGTGCAGGGGCCTGTGCTGACGACGCCGGTCGAATCGGTGAGCGCGCCCGCCACCACCCCGTTCGGCACCGCGTAGCCGCCCGGCTTCCCCTGTGTGGTGGCCGCGAAGACCGTTCCCATCACCCTGCCGTTGCCGTCGACCAGGGGGCCGCCGGAGTTGCCGCTGTGGACCTCCCCGCGCAGCGCCGTGAGCTGGCGGGTCACGGGTCCTCGCCCATAGGAGTCCTCGGTGATGACGGGGCCGGTCCCCCCGGCGCGCGCGGGTGTGATCGTCAGCGGCCCGTTCTCGGGATAGCCGATCACGGCGCCCGGGGTCCCGCTGGTCACGCTGGGAGCGAACGAGAGGGGGGCGTCACCCAGGCCGTTGACGCGGAGCAGCGCCAGGTCGTTGGTCGGGTCGTAGTGCACGGGCGTGGCGTCGAGAGAGGAATCCGAGCCCGCCGGCGTCACGGTCGTGTCGGTCTCCCCCGCGACCACGTGTGCATTCGTCACCACCAGGCCCGGCTCGGCCACCCACCCCGATCCCTCGACACCGAGTCCGCAGGCGGTGCCGAGCACCCGCACCACGCTCGCGGACGCTGCCCTGACCTCCGGATCGCGCGCGATCTTCGAATCCGGGGCGGCCACGTCCGGGCTCGGTCCCTGGACCGAGAGCCTCGGGTCGATCCGGTTGAGCGCCTTGATCAGGCCGCTCGAGGGCGGGAACGCGCCGTTCAGGGCCCGCAGGATCGCCGACTGCTGCACGGCCTGGCGAAGGCTCTTGGCACCCGGTGCGTTGAGGGCGACCGCGCCGAACAGCCAGGCGATGCCGAGCGCCAGAGCGACCAGCAGCACGGCGCCGCCCGTCGATTCCACGATCGCCACCGCCGGGTGTCTGCCGGCCGCGCCGAGCAGTCGCCGGCGGGCCCCGATCGCCAGTCCCTCCAGCGACACCGCGACCATCCCGCCCACCAGGAGCGCCCCGGCCAGCGCCGTCGCGGGGGCGTAGGGCGAGTGCGACCCCTCGGGCAGGAGCGCAGGACCGAGGCGGCTGCCGAGAAAGGCCCCGATGGCGAAGCCTCCCAGGCTCAGCACCCCTACGATCAGCCCCTGCTGATAGCCCCAGAAGGCCATGGCCAGGGCGAAGGCAATGATCAGCCAGTCGAGGCCGGTCACGGTTTCCCGAATACAAGCGTACGAGCGACTACCTTTGCCCGCGTGAATCCTCCCGTGACACGGTCACGGCAACGAGGAAGGGAGACTCCGCCGCCCCGGCGGCCCTCCCGCGCACCGCGTGCCCAGCGAGGACCCCACACCGAGCGCCAGCGCCGGCTGCGCCAGCGCGCCCTCCCGGTGGCGGTCGTCGCGGTCATCGCCTTCATCTTCGGCGTGATCAGCGCCGCCGGGAATCCTGAGCAGGACATGGCGGAGCGCTTCGTGGACGACTGGGCCCACCAGGACTTCAAGTCGATGCGCGAAGAGCTCTCGGATTCGGCCCAGTCCCAGTACTCGGCCCCCGAGCTCGCCAGCGCCTATCGCTCGGCGCAGGAGGTGGCCACGGCAACGGCGATCGACCCCGGTGATGCGGACGGCCCGAAGAGCGTCAACGGAACGGACGTCGTCGACGTCAAGGTCGCGGTTCGAACGAGGCTGTTCGGCAAGGTCGACGGTGTCGTGCGGCTGCCTCTCGACGGTGGGAAGGTCGCCTGGGCGCCGAATCTGACCTTCCCGAACCTGCAGCCCGGCGAGCAGGTGGGACGTCGCCTGGACCTCGGGCGCCGGGCGCCGATCATGGCCAAGCACGGGGTCCCGCTCGCCACGGGATCGGTCGACAACCGCAGCTCACCCCTGGGCTCGGACGCGATCGACGTGGCGGGCGAGACCGGCGCTCCGGACTCGGAGCGGCGGGCGAGGCTGCAGAGCGCGGGCTATCCGACGAATCAGAGCACCGGGATAAGCGGCCTCGAGCTCGCCTTCAATCCGCGCCTCTCCGGAACGCCCAGCGGTGAGCTCATGGCCGTGAAGGCGAGCAGCCCGCAGCTCAACGTCTCGCGATCCACTCAGGGGCGGGTGCTCGCCACGGCGCAGGGGACACCCGGCCAGCCGGTCCGAACGACGATCGATCCGCGGCTGCAGACGATCACCGTGAACGCGCTCGGAGGCCAGTCCGGGGGCGCCGTGGTCCTGAACGCGAAGAGCGGCGACGTGCTGGCGCTCGCGGGCTCCGCCTACTCAGCCCCGCAACCCCCCGGCTCGACCTTCAAGGTGATCACCACCACCGCGGCGCTCGAGGGCCACGACGTGAAGCTCTCGGACACCTTCCCGGTGCTGACCGAGATCAACCCGGATCCGCAAAGCGGTGCCAGGGTCGTCCACAACGCCCACGACGAGGCGTGTGGCGGCACCTTCGTGCAGGCCTTCGCCAAGTCGTGCAACACCGTCTTCGCGCCACTCGGCGTGAAGGTCGGCGCCGAGCGCCTCGTCCATACCGCCGAGGACTACGGCTGGAACGAGAAGCCGAGCCTCTACAACGCCACGGCAACGGCGCGCGCGGATCCAAACGGCATGACGATGCCCACGGACTTCAGCGCCGACACCAGCCACACGGACCTGTCGGTCACTGCCTTCGGCCAGGGCGAGGTCCTGGCGACCCCGCTCGGCATGGCCTCCGTCGCCCAGACGGTCGCCAACCACGGCGTGCGCAGCCCTACCTCGATCGTCAAGGACCCCGGGCTGAAGAGCGACGCCAAGCCCGTTCAGGTGACCTCGAAGGAGAACGCCAAGATCCTCACCGGCCTGATGCGCGCCGTCGTCACCTCGGGAACCGGCGTCGCGGCGAACATATCGGGCATCCAGGTCGCGGGCAAAACCGGGACCGCCGAGCTCGGTCCGAAGCCCGGTCAGCCGCCCGCTCCGCCCGGGCAGGAGAACACGGTCGAGCAGATCGTCGATGGCTGGTTCATCTGCTTCGCCCCAGCCCAGAACCCCAAGCTCGCGGTGGCCGTGATGTTGATCGACGCCTCGGGCGACGGGGGCAGCACGGCGGCGCCGATCGCGGCCAACATCCTGACGGCCGCGCTCAAGTGACCCGGCTTCGTCACCAGATCGCGGCGACCAGCGGCCGCCCCTCCCTCGCTTATACCGCTTCTCGACCAGCCAGATTGCGCCGTCGCGAACCTCGACCGGAAACCTCTTAAGCGGCAACCGGCCGGTCGTCGCCTTGACGAAGCCGGCTAGCCGCCTATACGCACCCTGCGGACCCGCTTCTCGTCCACAGCGCCACCCCGACAGTCCGGCTTGGCTCTCTCGGTACGCGGACTAGGGTTCGGATCAGGATGGAATCTTCACAACCCAACCGAGAACTTCTCGCCGTACTCGAGCGTTGGCGCGGTTCGCAGATCGTGGTGCGAGTGATAACCGCTGCATCCGATGACCTTGTCGCCGTTTTCACCGGCCGTTTGCAGGGGTGCTCTGATGTAAAGCATCCCGCCCTCTTTTGGCCCGTGGAGTCCTCGGAGTCTCCCAAGGCGGAGCTCCCTGGCATCTATCTCCACCCCGATGCTTATGAAGGGGCCCGGGTGCACGAGGGAGAGTTCGTGGTCGAGTTCGCGCAGGCCGGTGTGGTCACAAACGTTCGCCGGCTCGACCGGAGCCAAAGAGAAACCTGATCTACGCCGCTGTCGCGGTTAGCTCCCGATCGGCACTAGGACCCCACTGGTGCGCCGCGGGTGGTTGGCGCGCTTCTCCATTCGCCTGTCGGGAGCAGTCCTGCGCCTCCTCTCTTACCACCGTCGCAGTGTCGCTATCCATGCGAAGCGGATAGCCGCTTCTCGTCCAAAGCGCGCACCTGCTGCGAACGTCCCGGGTTATTCCCTGTACGGGTGATTGCCGGACGTTCGCGATGCCGGCCGGCACCGAACGTCCGTGGGTGACCCCCATATGGAGGATTCCGGGACGTTCGAGCGACGGGTGGGGCGGGGAGCGCCAGGAAAGCGCTGCTTTCCATGCAAAGCGGCAATCGGCGCCGAGAATCCTCCCGCTCGAACGCGCCTCTCGAGCTTCCCGCCTACTTAGGAAGTCGGGCTACCGCCGAGCCCCACGCTGTGCCTGGGCCGGACGCCTAGCATGGCTCCCGTGGGTTACGCGGAAGTCAGGCTCCTAAACGGTGACGTCTTCGTGGTGGAGGGAACGTTGGACGAGGTCGAGAGCAAGTTCTCCGATGCTGCGCGATCAGGGCAATCGCGCCTCGCCTGGTTCACGGAGCACGGAACCGACGGCTCGATTGGCATCAACCCGGCTCATGTTGCGACCTTGAAGGTCAGCGAGATCTCAGACTGATCGGATCGTCGTCACTCGGCCGGCGCCTTTGCGTGCCGCCTCCGCCTGAAGCTCTTGCCCTCGGTACGCCAGCTGTCGGGGAAGGTGACTAGCGGGACAGTCGTAGGCGCATCTCTCTTCGCGAGCGCCCGCAATCACGCGAAGGCGGCAGGCCCGGTCCGTTAGGCTCGGGCCGCCCGTGCCAGATGACGAGCGCCGCCCGGATCTCATCATGCTGCCTGGAGGGGTACTCCCCGCGTCCCTGGCATACGAGGCGCTGCAAAGCGAGCTCAGTGAGCATGTCCACGCCGTAGCGAAGGAGCTCGAGGTCTACAGGGCCGATCGCCCGCCCGCTGGGTTCACCCTCGAGCGCGTGGCGTCCTCGCTGCGAGAGCTGTGGGGACGTGCAGAGGGGTTAACGAGCTAGGCATCGGACAACCACCGAGAGCAGGCTCGTCTGGCGAATCGCGTTGATTCCCGCCGCCACACCCGCGCGATACGGAGCAACGCGATCCAACACGGACGCTTCCATCCAAAGCAGCATCATTGGACCGGTCAACGCCTTAGGCGTCGAGCCGGGTTGGCGCACCGCCCCGGAAGGCGAGCCTCCGACCGCTCGGCGCTGCTCAGCGCTCCCGGTGGTGTGCCACCTCGTAGATCTCGACGCTCGACCGGCGCTGACCCGCGTCGACGGCAGGCGACATCGCGTTGAGCGCCTCGTCACCACGGTGCAGATCCTCCTCGCTCTCGAAGAGGGTTACTCCCAATCCCCTCGCGTTTTCACGATCGACGAGC
Source organism: uncultured Solirubrobacterales bacterium (assembly GCA_963804595.1). Taxonomy (GTDB): domain Bacteria; phylum Actinomycetota; class Thermoleophilia; order Solirubrobacterales; family 70-9; genus DASUPK01. The sequence continues at coordinate 241,675 of CAWDQZ010000019.1, read as the reverse complement.
ATCCACACGGCCTTCGCTCCCTCCAGGCCCTGGGGCGGCGAGTCGAAATTCGAGTCGATCGTCTCGCGTGCGCCTTCTATCACTGCGTCAATCTGCGACGTGTCTCCCCCCTCAAAGCGGGCAATCCGGGCATACATTACGACCACCTCCTCCTCGTGACTACGCTCCGAATCTACTCCCCTGGGGGAAGCCATGGCGGTAGTCGACCGCTGCCCGTTAGCCGTGGAGTCCGATGACGCGGAGGGCGAGGGCCCGTGCGGTCCCGAGCCGCGATCCGGCCACGAGCGCTCACGCAATATCTCGCGGCGAGTGCTCCTTTCCATGCGAAGCGGATAACCGCTCCTGGTCCAAAGTGGCGCCAGGAGATCCCGGTCGCGCTGCTACTCGGGGAGGGTCTCGCCCGAGCCGCCCATCTCTTCGGGGAAGTCCTTGAGCTTGGGGAGGCCATCCTTCATGGGCAGCACTGTCGACTCGTAATTGACGTGCACCCCGGGTTCAAACGGAAATTCAGGGATCGTCGCCGCGTAGACGTCGACCAGACCCCACTGCGGGTGCCGGGTCAGCAGGTGGCCGCCGCAGGCCTTGCACCACTGCCGGTAGCTCCGGTCGTGCTTGTTGTACTCGCCGATCTGGTCTTCTCCCTGGGTCACCTTGACCGCCTCGGGCTTCCAGAGCGTGAACGCATTGACCGGCCCGGCGGACCAGCTCCTACAGGCGGCGCAATGGCAGTAGCCAGCGCCCTCCGGATCGCCCGTGACTTCAATCGTGACGGCACCGCAGTAGCACTGCCCTTCGTAGGTCTTGTCATCCTGACTCATGGGTCTCCATTCAGTCGAGGTCTCGTCACGCAGTATCTCGCCTAGAACATGCTGCCTTCCATGCAGAGCGGCGCTTCTCGTCCAAAGCAGACTTATACGAAGTTCGCCGCGTGCAGCGGTCTCTTTACGTCTCCGTCCGGTTCTCGTGTGGCGGCCCGAGGTATGGGAACTCGGGGAGCAGGTCGTCGTGTGGCCCCACCCCGTCCTCCGTCACCTTCCCGTTCGTGAAGATGGCCGACATGTGATCGCCCACATCGTCGGTGAGCGCGCGCCCATTGTCCGGGTAGGCAACCGAGCGCTCGGGGTCGTATCGGATCATGTCCGGCAGCAAGGTCCCCGCCACCCGCTTGGCCTCCTCCGGAGAGTACCCACCTGTGTGCTCCAGCGAGTGGGCCAGCACGTCGACGAAGCGGGCGTCATCTGCCGGCTCGCTGCCGACGTATGCATCCTTCTCCTCGTTCGGGACGAGGAAGGGGACCACCTGGGTTCGAGCCCCCCGCTCGACTTGGGTCCAGCTCGCGTCATCCGCCGGGACCAGCGTTCGGTGCCAGAGCCCCACCTCGCCATCTCCCAACTCGCCATTGGGAAGCTCGAGCACCATGCTGCATACGTCGGCGTCGGCGAAGAAGTCGTCTCCCGTGAACTGGAAATCGTTAAGGCCACCGCCCGCGTCGTAGAAGAAGGGGTCACTGCGCCAGCCGGCGAAGAAACGGTACTCGCCCGCCTGCGTCACCGCAGCTTCTGGGCCCGTCGACACCGGAGCACCCTCGATGATCGCTTCCCCGCCGTCGCCGTCGCCGCCCTCGACGCGGCGGACCGTCGCACTCTGCGCCCCGTTCTCTGACGGCGAGAACCGGAACCGATAGGTGACGTCCGCGACCAGATCCCCGTCGGTGTCGATCCTGAGCTCGTAGATCGCCTCCGGCGCGAATGGCTCTGGAGTGGTGGTCCCCTCCGGGAGAGCCTTGGACGGATGCACGTCCATGATGAGGATCGACCTGTTCGTGTCCTCCGGCTTGGGGAAGGCGTACAGGTCGCAGTAGTCGAGTCGGGCATCGCCTTGCGGGAAGCCAAAATCGGCGCCCGAGTAATGGTGTGACATAGATGCTCCTCCTAACCCCAGGCCTCGTCGACCGGCACGCTCAGATATACCCGGGATACCCGGCGGCAACCACCGCTTGCGGGAGCCGCCGGGGGTGGTTGCCCGCCAACTGTGTCAGCTCGACGTTCTCCTCCGACATCGCCCACGCAATGTCTCGGACGGGTCCTGCTATTCGTCCAAAGCGGCTATCTGCTCGCCTTGGGCGCGGGCCTGCTCTAGCCCGCTCGGTGCGGCCGTTTCTGCCGCCCTCTACCCAAAAGTGGACCCGGACGTGCTAGGTGTTGTCCCATTAGGGCCACAGACAGCGATCCCCTCACACCGGGGCGCGATGTCGATGGCTGTATATGCACCAACACGAGAGGGGCAAGGATGCTCTCCAGCAAGACGGTGGCCGAAGAGCACGTCCAGATGATGCTCACGGTTGGGGCCCCGTTCGATGAGATCGAGGGGTATATCGACGAGACCAGGCTTCACGATCATCAGAAGTCAGCGCTTTGGCTGATCGCCTGGTCGGAGCAGGAGCGCTCCGTGCAACGTCGAGTTGCGCACGAGGCGCTAGCCCTCAGCTAGACGTTCGTCCTCTTCGAAGCGCAAGAAGCGGCTCAATGCCGTAGCCAGGCTGAGCGTGACGGCCGCTGCTTCCATGCAAAGCGCCGCTTCTCGTCCGAAGCGGATGTCCTGGCGCTCCCCGCGCTACGCCATGCCCAGAGAGATCGGCGCTCCCCGCGCCGGCACCCTGAACAGCTCGTACCGCTCTCCTGCGCGTTCGGCCAGGCGGACTCGGTAGACGCCCTCCGTCAGCGCGGCCCGCGCGACTGCCTGCGCGGCGGAATCCGAATCGGTCGGTCCGCCAATCAGATACCAGTGGTCTTCCATTTCGCGTTCGACGTCGTACCTCATCTGTGTAGTCGCTCCTCGTCGTCGACGCGGCCGTTCGTGGGAGCGTGGTGCATTGCAACCCTCCAGACATCCATCGGAGCCGCACCTCTTTGGATTAGGGCTCGAGGGGAAGAGTTGCGATCAGACCCGACGAACGCCGGAGTATTCAGCGACGACGCGACCGCAAGTCGGATTGATCCAGCTACGACGCGAAGCATGTCCAAGGTACTCCTCAGGCGCGGCACTCCAAGAGGTTGAAACGTCGAACACCGCTGCTTTCCATGCAAAGTGCCGCTTCTCGTCCAAAGCACCCACTGCTGCGAACGTCCCGGGTTATTCCCTATACGGGTGATTGCCGGACGTCCGCGATGCCGCCCGGCACCGAACGTCCGTGGGTGACCCCCATATGGAGGATTCCCGGACGTTCGCGCGACAGGTGGGGCGGGGAGCGCCAGGAAAAGCGCTGGTTTCCATGCAAAGCGGCACTCCTGGGACTCCGCTGGGCCGCTGCTCCCTTGCGTGAGAAGCAAAGCGACTGGTCCAAAGCGGGAAGTCGCGGGCCGGGGAGTCGGCGCTCAGCTCGTAAGCCAAGATGCCAGGCGAACGATGGGCCAAGCGAGGGCCCGTGCGGTGCGCCGAGGCCGCCGGCGCCGGCGCCGGCTCCGGACCGGTCGCAGAGTCTGACCGGGATACACCGGGGCCATCCGGGTCGCCGCCATCAGCAGATCGGTGACGCCATCACTTCGTTTGTCGCGAGGTTGAGCCATAAGCTCCTCCGAAACCAGCGTTAGCAGTTCAGTGGTTACAGCGCTACACTAGCAAATGATGTACACCGGTTACAGCGACCTCACCTCGCGTAGATGAACGCCACACCGCACGAGCTCCAAGCGCCGGCCCCGGGCGACCTCGAGCTGGTCCGTGAGTTCGTCAACACCTACGACGCCGAAACCGGCGAGGAGTCACTGGGCTCCCCCGAACGGCTTGCCAGCTGGCTGCGTGATCATGGCCTGCTGGAGCACGACCGGCAGACGAGGCCCGCCGATCTGGACAAAGCGATCGATACCCGCGAGGCCCTACGCTCGCTGCTGCTCGCCAACAACGGCGTCACTGCCGAGCCGGCGGCGGTCGAACGGCTGCGCCAGGCCTCGCGCGAGGCAAAGCTAGAGCTCGCTTTCCGCGGCGACGGCACCAGCCCGGTGGAGCCCAATGCGCCCGGCGTGGCCGGAGCGCTTGGCCGCATCCTGACCCGGGTCCATGCTGCCATGGCCGACGGGAGCTGGGAGCGGCTCAAGGTCTGTCCCGCCGACGACTGCCTCTGGGCCTTCTACGACCGCTCCCGCAACCGCTCCCGCCGCTGGTGCGACATGGAGGTCTGCGGGAACCGCGCCAAGGTCCGCGGCTACCGCGAACGGCGGAGCCGCGGTTGAGCGGCGGGCACGCGGCGCTCAGCGCCAGGCTCGATTGCGCAATGATCCTCGGCTTCCTGACCTCCTATGCCGCGAACAGCTGGCTGATCAGGCACGGGATCAAGGAAGGAATGTGACCTCGCGCCAAGGCGCTGAGTGCTGCTTTCCATCAAAGCAGCGGTCGTACGGGCTGCTTCGGAATAGGGCGAGACTGGCGCCCTGTGAGGACCCGGCTGCGACCGGCCGGTTCGTCGCGATGTGCGATTGTCACACCAGGTTGGGGCACAACAGGGCAGAATCGAAAGCTGTCCTGCCGAGTGAGGAGGTCAAGGATGACCGACACGCAAAAAGCCGCTTCAGACGTAGCGACGGAGGCGGCAGCAGAGCTCCCGCAACTCGACGCAACATCACTGATTGAGACCGCGGATCTCGAGTCCAAGGTCAAGGAGATGTACCGGCAAGTCGCCGACGAGCAGGATGCCGATCTCCACTTCGAGACGGGCAGGAGCTTGGCGGAGAACCTGGGCTATCCCGAGGACCTGCTGGATGGTGTTCCGGTGGAGGCCCTCGATTCGTTCGCCGGCGTCGGCTACCACCTCGATTTGGCTTCGCTCGAGACGGGGGAGCGCGTCCTGGACCTCGGGAGCGGATCAGGCACGGATGTCTTCTGCGCCGCTCAGCAGGTGGGCACCGCGGGATCGGTGATCGGGGTCGACTTCACTCCCGAGCAGGTCCGGAAGGCCACCCGCCTGCGAGACGAGGCGGGCATCGCACAGGTGGAGTTCATTGCGGCGTCGATCGACGAGCTGCCTTTCGAGGATGAGAGCTTCGACGCGGTGATCTCGAATGGCGTGATCAATCTTTCCCCGGTCAAGGGCAGGGTATTTTCCGAGGCGGCACGGGTCCTGCGTAGGGGCGGCCGCGTGGCCCTCGCAGACATCGTCAGCGCCAAGCCGTTGAAGGAGAAGACCCGGCGGAACACCGAGCTCTGGGCGGCCTGTATTGCGGGAGCGATTCCCCGCAAGAACTATGCCGATGCGATCGCGCAGACCGGCCTCTCGGTTGGCGAGATGCGGAGCAATGATTACGAGTTCATCTCCGACCGGGCGCTTGACGCGTGCAATACGTACGGGGTCGAGAGCGTCTCTCTGGTCGCCCGGAAGCCTGGATAGCTCGCCTCGTGCTGCGCAGCTTGCTGCCTGCTCCATAGGCGTCACCTCAACGCGGTGAAGGGGTCGCCGCTAGGTGGGGTAGCCGAACACCACGCCCACGATCGCCAGGCCGCCGCCGATCGCGGTGAGCAGGCCACCGGGGGCCTCCAACACCAGCTCCAGCGGCACACCGATCAGGGCCAGGGCAGTTCCCCCCGCGAGCAGCGCCCACCAGTTGAGCCCTCGGGCGCCGGGCTCGGGGGCCGCGGGCGCGCTGAGGACCGTGGCGCAGATCATCAGCGCGACGCCGGCCAGGCCCCCGGTGATGCCCAGCAGTTGGATCAGTGCGAGGGCGGCTCCGATCGCTCCGATGACGAGCAGCGCCTGGAGCTGGGTTCGCCTCATGGAGATGAGGGCGTCGACGTCGTCCGCCCCTAGATATCGAGCGTGATTTCGCCGGTCTCGCCGCCGTGCTCGATCTCGAGCTTGAGCGGCCGGTTCTCGCTGACGCCCTGGTCGACCAGGAAGAGGACGATCGACCCCTGGGCCGGCCCGCTCTCGGCTGGGGAGTCGGGCACCGGGATCTCGCCGTGCCCAGCCAGCGTCGTGCCCAGTGGCGCGGCGAACGGCGTCTGGCTGGGAACGGCCTGGTAGCCGGCGCCGGTGGTGTCGACGACGGTCATCTGCGCGGTCGACGGGATCTGCGTTTCAGAATCGGCGTGGTTCTTCATGGTCAGGAAGACGCCCAGGTACGCCTTGCCCGCGGGCGGTGGCAGGGGCTGGCCGACCAGGTAGCTCTTGTCCTCGTGATCGGACGGATTCAGGAATCGGGTCAGCTGGACGTTGATCTCCAGCTCACCCAGCTGGATCGGCTCTCCCTCGTCCCCCTCCTTGCCGGGCGAGTTGCCGCAGCCGGCCACGCCCACGAGGGCGAGGACGAGGAGGAACGCGAGGGCCAGGGCTCCCTTGTGGCCAGGGCGCATGAGGGCGCGCAGTCTATCCGGCGATACTCGGGACGCGGTCGCCACCGGCGATCTGGACGTGTGGCACCTGTGCATCGGACTCGATCAGGTCACGCATTCGGCTGAGCGCCTTCGACCAGCGCTTCCGCCACCAGCGCTCGCGCCCGATCTCGCGGATTCGGTGCAGGTGGGACGGCGACGAGGTCCAGAACGTGAGTCTCACGGTGGTCGTGGGCCCGGCCTCGAGCTCCCAGACCAGGCGGATCGCCACATGGTCGAGGCGACCGCCCCGCGCGTGCTCGACGATCTCGTGGGGGCGATCCGTTTCGGCGATCACGGTCTCCATGTACCTCACCCCGGCCGGCGCGTCGACCTGGAAGCGCGCCGCCGCGCCGCGGCCCGTGGCGGGAATGCGCGCGAGGCGGTAGTCGCTCGCGAAGTGGTCGATCCAGCTCGGGCGCGTCGACAGGTCGCAGATGAAGTCGAAGACGCGCTCCCGCGGGGCGTCGATCGAAGTCGTGATGGTGAACGGCCCCACGGCCGGGCGATTCTAGACCGCCCGCCCGCCCTCCTCCATCGTCAGCGAGCTGACAGCCAGGCAGCAGACGGGCCTGGAAAACCTGGACTTTCCGTACTACGTGCCGAAATCGACTAGCCATTAAGCAGTACTCCGGGTACCATCCACCGAGCCCCGGATGGCACTGATCGGAGAGAGTGCAAGCCACGTCCACCACGCGGGAGAGACCGCGGGGGGAGTCGGTTCCTTCATCTGTCAGGGCTGTTCCTTCCCGGTCTCCTTCGAACCCGCGGAGTCCATCCCCCGCTGTCCCAACTGCGGCGGCACGGATTTCCGCCGCGCATCGCTCTTCGAGCAGCCGACCCTGAGAGACATCCCGGTCTCGCGGCCCGCCTTCCGGCCGGCCCACTGGCTGGACGGCGTCCGGGAGTCGATCTCCGAGCCCGGCAAGTACCTGGCCATGTTCGCCGACGGGCGGACGCACCTGATCGCGCTCTCCACCGGCTGGTCGCGAATCGGCCGCAGCCGCTCGGCTGAAATCCGGCTCGATGATCCGACGGTCTCGCGGCGGCATGCCGTGATCGTGCAGACGCCCGAGGGCGAGCTGCGCGTCCTCGACGACCGCTCCATGAACGGGATCCGGGTCAACGAGGAGCCGGTCGACTGGAGCCCGCTGGCGGACGGGGACGAGCTCCAGATCGGCCGCTACACGCTGAGCGTCATCGAGAGCACCGGCAGCCCGAAGTACAACCAGACCACCTAGTCCGGGCCATCGGCCGCGCCGACTGCCCGCAGGGCGTCGTCGAGCGCCGGATCGATCGCCACCGACTGGTCCATCGAAACGGCGGCGAGCACCTCGCCGACGAACGAGCGCGGTGTGACGACCAGGCGGAGCTCCTGTCGGCGGTTCCGCAGGCGCGCCGCCGCATCGAAGATCAGGCTGATTCCCGAGCTGTCGATGTAGCTGGTCTCGCTTAGGTCGAGGACCAGGGCGCGCGCCTGGTTCGAGACTGAGTCGAGCAGGCGCTCGCTGAGGGCGCCAACGTTCGAGGCATCCACCTCGCCGGCGACGCGAGCGAGCTCGATGTCCCCCTGGCTCTCCAGGGAGAGCCGCGCCAGCTCAGGCCTCATCTGCCCTCCCTCAGCCGCCGGGTGAGGTTCACGGTGGTCCCGAGCGCCTCCGGCTCGACCGACACCTCATCCATGAACTCGCGCATGATCGTGATGCCGCGGCCGCGGTTGCCGCCCCGTGGCTCACGCCATTCGCCGTGGTCGCGGATCGTCACGGTGGCGACGCCGTCCCTGAGCGACGCCCGCAGGTGGATCGTTTCGTCCCGCAAGCCGTAGGCGTGCTCGATCGCATTCGCGCACGCCTCGGAGACGGCGATCGCAAAGGCCGCGCAGTCGTCATCCGTGCCGCTGTTGGCCTCCACCCAGCGACGGATCAGGTGCCGGGACGTCATCAGCTGGGCGGGCGCCGCCGGCATCTCCACCTCGAGGCGCTCATCCAACCCCACGGTCTGGACGGCGAGGATCGCGATGTCGTCCGCAATCGGCGTGTCCTCCGTCAGTCGGGAGATGATCGCCTGACACTTGAGCTCGGGCTCATCCGGTGCCGAGGAAGCGACGTCGACCAGCGTCGCCTCCCCGTCCGAAAGCTGCTGACCGCGGCGCTCGATCAGCCCGTCCGTGTAGAGCAGGAGCGTCTCCCCGGCCGAGAGCGTCAGGACCTCCTCCTCGTATCTCTTCCCGCCGACGGTCCCGATCGGCGGCCCACCGGTCTCGGCGAGGAACTCCGCGGCACCGTCAGAGTGGATCAGCAGCGGGTACGGATGTCCCGCGCGCGCGAACCGAACCTCCCAGGTCGTGAGATTGAGGGTCGCGTAGACGACTGTCGCCATCCGTGAGTGCATGCGGTCGGAGAACTCCGCGAGCTTGGTGATCACCCCGGCGGGGCCATCGGTGTCCAGCGCATAGGCCCGGATCGCGCTTCGCAGCTGGCCCATGAAGGTGGCGGCGGCCATCCCGTGACCGGCGACGTCACCGATCACGAAGCCGAGGCACTGGTTGCCGAGATCGATGACGTCGTACCAGTCGCCACCCACGGCGGATTCGTCGGCGGCGGGGAGATAGCGTCCGGCCATCCTCAGCCCCGCCACCTGCGGAAGCTGTCGCGGCAGCAGGCTGCGCTGAAGCGTGGCGGCGATCCGTCCCTGAACCATGAGTTTCGACCGCTCGATCGAGAGGGCGACGCGGTTGGCGACCAGCTGGAGCAGCTCGATGTCCCTCTCGTTGAACTCGCGCTGGGTGAGCGAGCCCACGTGGAGGACGCCGATCACCTCTCCCTCGACGAGCAACGGAACGCCGAGCAACGAGCGCACCCCCTTCTCGCTGAAGAGCGGATTGACCGGATGGATCGGCGAGTCCCCCAAATCCCCGATCACCACCGGCTCTCGGGTGAAGGCGACCCGGCCGGCGAAACCGCGGCCGACGGGGAGGCGGAAGCCGCGCTCGACCTCCTCCTCCAGCCCCTTCGCGGCCCGAGCGGCCAGCGTGCGACCGCCCTCCTCGACCAGGAGGACCGCCGCGGTGTCGGCGTCCAGCATGTCGGTGACCCGGTCGAGCAGTTCCTTGAGGAGATCGTCGAGGTCCAGGTAGGCCAGCGCCGATTCGGTGACCTTCTGGACGTCCTCGAGCCTGATGACCTCATCCGCCGCTACGGGCGCTCTCTCCTCATGGTTCGTTCCCTCTGGCGTCATCTCCCCACCTGAGGCGAAGGTTCGCAGGTCGCCGGGAGCGGCGGGGGCGTATGGGGACCGAGGTACCGGGCGGTACTACTCCGTCGAGATCGACGGATCGGCCTGGACCTTCTCCGGGATGATCATCAGGAAGTTGGCCCTGGCGTCGGCCACGAGACCCGTGACTCGGGCCGCCTCGTCGGCCTGACTGGTCGCCCGGAGCTCATCGGCGTAGTGGCCGAGCAGGTCCTCGAGGTCGAGCTGTCCCTCGGTGTCGAGCTTCTCGAGCTTCACCTTGGCTCCCTCGCCGAGGCGTCGCTGGATGGCCTCCCGGTCGAGCTTGAGCTGGTCGTTCGTCCGCACGTAGACGCGACCGCCGGTCATCCCGGCGCAGGCCCAGGGCCCGATGTCCCCGAGCACCACGGCCCGACCCGACGTCATGTACTCGAAGGCGAAGCCCTTGGCGTTGGCGCGGTCGACGACGCAGCCCTGCGAGTCGTCGAGCGGCTGCTCGGGCTCGCCGGCGAGGACGACATCCGCGCCCGAGAGCCTGATGCAGAAGCGGGAGTCGGCCGAGCCCTGGACGAAGAGGCGTCCGCGCTGTGCTCCGTACGCGAACGACTTGCCGACGGAGCCGTTGACCCGCTTCCCCTCCGAGTTCCTGCCCTTCATGATCGAGACGATCCCGCCCAGCATCGTCTTCCCAACGCCGTCCTGGGCGCCACCTTCGACCCGACAGGTCACACCCCACTCGTTGAAGGCCCCGAAGCCCTGGCCGGCCACCGAGCCACCGTTGAAGACCAGTTCGGCGAGCTCGTCGTGCTCGGTGCCCTCGGGCGCGCCGTCGTAGATCCTGGCGCGGGCGATGGCCCCGGAGAGCTCCGTGCCGAGGACGCGGTCGTTCGCGTCGGTCCGCCGCGGGAACTCGACGCTCACGCACGAGCCGTCGAACACCTTGTCGGCGACCTGCGCGATCTCGGCAGAGGCCTGCTTCGGCTCCATCCGCAGGGGCTTGGCGCGAACCAGGCCGGCCTCGGCTCGGGCCTCCACCAGCGCCTCCTCCTCCTCGACGGGCAGGTCGATCGGCTCGAGGTCGAGGAACTCCTCGAGCGGGGTGATCAACGGAGTGAGGTCGATCTTCTCCTGGTGTGAGATCTGCTCGAGCAGGTCATAGCGCCCGACCAGGTCCTGGGCGCGCTCGTAGCCGAGGGAGCCAACGACCTCCTTGACCTCCTCGCCCATCGCCTGGAAGAAGCGCGCGCAGCTCTCGGAGGCCGAGTCGACCGCCTGTGGCGTGAACTTCTTGAGACCGTGCTCCTGGGCCTGGTCCACCGTCTCGATCTGGGTGGCGATCCCGACGTGGCAGGTGTCGAGCTGGCAGCCACGGCAGATCGTGCAGCCCAGGGAGACCATCGCCAGGGTGCCGAAGGCGACCCGGTTCGCCCCCATGCAGTGGAGCTTCACGATGTCGTGGGCGTGGCGATAGCCGCCGTCCGCCCAGATCTCGACCCGGTTGCGGATCCCGGCCTCCATCAGCGCGCGATGCACCGCGCGCGTACCGATGTCGGAGGGCAGGCCGACGTGGCGAAGGGCGTGCTGGCGGGCGGCGCCGGTGCCGCCCTCGAAGCCCGACAGGGTGATGATGTCTGCGCCCGCCTTGGCGATGCCGAGCCCGATCGTGCCGATGTTCGGCACGACCGGGACCTTGACCGAGACGCGGAGGTCCGGGTTCACCGTCTTGAGCTCGTCGATCAGCTCGGCGAGGTCCTCGATCGAGTAGAGGTCGTGGTTGTTCGAGGGCGAGATCAGGTCGGTGCCGGGCGAGGCGTTGCGGGCCGAGGCGACCTTCTCCGAGACCTTCTTGCCCGGCAGATGGCCACCCTCGCCGGGCTTCGCGCCCTGGCCGATCTTGATCTCGGCGACGTAGGAGGAGTTGAGCATCTCGGCCGAGACCCCGAACCGGCCCGAGGCGACCTGCTGCCCGCGCCACTTCCGGTAGCGGCCGTACATGTCCTGGATCTCGCCACCCTCCCCGTTGATGCAGAGGATGTTGATCGCCTTCGCCGCCTCGGCATAGGCGCGGAAGGCGGGCTCGGACTGGGAGCCGAAGCTCATCGAACTGATCACCACCGGGTAGTCGTGGTGGCCGACGCCGGGATCCACCTCCGACGGGGAGACGGGCTCGCGGTCGGGTTCCTTGCGCAGGCCCATGATGTGCCGCATCGAGATCGGGCTCTGCTTCTCGAGATCGCGCACCTTCTGCGAGTACTCGGCGAAGCCGGCCGTCCCATTCGCGGTCGCGATCGCCGCCTTGTAGACCTTCGGGTAGAAGCGGAAGGTCTTGGCGGGCTTGGACTCCTCGTCACCGGCGAGAATCTTCTGCCGCTGGTCGGTGTCGGCGTCGAGCTGGGCGAAGCCCGTGCCGCCCTTCTGGGTCGCCGCGAACGCCTCGGTGTGGAGGATCTCGGCGAGCTCGGGCTTGATCCCGATCGAGGAGAACTGGCGGGCGTAGCCGCGCACCTCGTGGATGCCGATCGTCGAGATCACCTTCTCGATCCCCTTGCGCAAAGCCGAGCAGAGGTTGGCCACGTCGTTCTCGTAGTCGTCGACGCAGATCACCTCGACCATCACGTACGGGCAGACGCCGTCGGCGCCGAGACCGAGGGCGATCATCACGTCGTGGACGTTGCGGATCGCCGCCGAGCGCAGCACGATCGAGCAGCGCCGGCGCAGGTTCTCGCCGTCCGAGACCTCGTACTGCTTGAGGGCCTGGTCGACCGCCGAGGTCGCCAGGTGCGGGTCGATGTAACGGCGGTCGGCGTCGTAGACCGTCCGGTCGGTGAGCACGAGCAGCTCGCAGCCCTCGCTGACCGCCTTGACGGCCTCCTGCCGCAGCCGTTCGATTGCGCCCTGTGTGGTCTCCGACTCGAGCAGTGCGATGTCGATGGCCTTGGCACGGACTCCGAAGGCGTCCCAGAGGTCCTCGAGCAGGTAGGTGCCCTGCTCGCTGGCGATCCGCCGGTATGCGCTGTGCGGCAGCGGCGCCAGGTCGTGGTGCCCGCCGAGGATCACGGGGAAGTCCGTCTCGATCGTCCGGCTGTCGGAGGACGGGTCGCCCAGCTGTGGGCGGCGGCCGAAGACGGCGCGGGTCGAGAAGTGCTCGATCTCGCGCTCGCGGTCGATCGCCGGGTTCGTCACCACGGCGACCGTCTCCTTGAAGTAGTCCGCCAGGTTCTGGCGCTCGGGCGAGAGGGCCGCGAGTGGGCCGTCGTAACCGAGTGAGCCGATCGGCTCCGCGCCGTTGTCGGCCATCTGCTGGACGAGCTTGACGTCGTCGCGCTGCCAGCCAAAGCCGGCGAGGACGCGGTCCTCGACCTTGACCGGCTCCTCGGGACCTGCGTCGGTGTAGCCCGGGATCTCGGGACCCTTGAGCGGACCACCGGTCTCAAGAGCGCGGTCGTAGCCGGCCACCTCCTCTGCGCCGGTCCGCCGCAGCCAGCGCTTGCGAACCTCGGCCAGCATCTCGGCGTGTGGGTGGAGCGTCGCCCGCTTGCGGTCCCGGTCGATCATGACCATGTACTTCTGTCCCGGGGCCATCGGCTGCGGCTCGGAGACCATGTCGGCCACCGAGACGACCCCCGGCTCGGAGCTGAACACGAAGTCCTGCGGGGTCTCGAGCTTCCAGAGGGGACGCAGCCCCATGGCGTCGGCGGAGAAGACGCACTCGTCCAGGTGCCGCGCGATCAGCGCCACCGGCCCCTGCGCGAAGGGGCCCATCGTCTGCCGCAGGTACATGTAGAAGGAGTGGAGTTCCTCAGGAAGCGCGGCGATCTCGTCGACGATCGGAGGTACGACCATCTCCATCGCCTCGGCGAGGGAGAGGCCCTGGCGCCGGGTGAGCGACTCGATCGTGCGGTTCAGGTCCTGAGAGTCCGAGTTGCCCTCGCCGATCGGGACGCCGAGCATGCGGGCCTCCTGGCGGAGCTGTTCGATCGTGTTGATCTCGCCGTTGTGGCCGAGCACGCCGAAGGGCTGGACCCGCGTGAACGACGGCCAGGTGTTGGTGGAGTAGCGGTTGTGGCCGAAAGCACCGATCGTCTGCATGCGCTCGTCGGAGAGGTCGGCGTAGTAGGAGCCGAGAACCTTCGGGTTGCCCATCACCTTGTAGACCGCCGTCTTGCCGGAGAACGAGGCGACGTGGACCCCGAGCCTCTCCTCTAGGGCGATCTTCAGGTTGAAGACGGTTCGGTCGGCGTCGGAGGCCTCGGGCACGAGCCCCGCGAACTGCCAGAACTGCGGCTCCTCCTCGCGAGCGGTCGGGCCGAGCGCGGCGGAGTCGACAGCGCCGACCCGCTCGGCGAGAATCCGGAAGCCCGCGCCGCCCAGCAGCTCGCGGGCGCCGTGGCGGATCTTCTCCAGGTCCTGCGAGCGCTCGACGAAGACGTGGGCGACCGCGAAGGCGTCGTCGAGGGCGAGCGCCGGGTTGTGGCCGCCCCGCCGCACCTCCTCGGCCCAGATCGTGGTCGGGATGTCGACCAGAATGCCGCAGCCGTCCCCCTCGCCGTCGACGTTGCCGGCGCGATGCAGCATCTTCTGGAGCGACTCGAGCGCGAGCGTGATCGGCTCGTGGCTCGGGGTCGCGTCGCGTCGGACGGATGCGTAGAGCGCGCACGCGTCCTTGTCCTCCACGCTCGGCGGAGAGACGAGGGGGCGATACGCACGCTCAGGGGAGTAGCGCTTGCGCACTGACGACGAGTTCTTCAATTCAGCCTCCGGTTCCGCGCCTTCTTCGAGAGGACGCGCGACGGGGGTGGACCGACGGGCGCGGAATTATAGGTGGCGGCCCAGTTGGGACCTTCCACCACCCGACGAGAGCCCAGAACGCTTTCTGCGCAATTTGCGAAACGGCCGGACGCCCGATCCGCCGGGGCGCAGCGCTACTTTCAGGCGGCTGAACGGTTCTACCTACTGTCTTAGCGAACGCTAAAAAAAGGTGCTAGAAGTTCACCGAGGGGAGCCACGAGCTGGGGATTGATGGAGAAGGGTTGATGGATCGAACCAAGGCAGATCAGGGGAAGCGGGAGGCGACCGCCGAGCCGCCCGTCCCAGGCTCCGAGACGGAGCGCTTCCTCGCCGTCGTCGACGTTCGGCACAACGAGGCGGTCACCGGCGAGTCCGGGGTCCCCAGGAAGCAGCGGGACCACGAGCGGCGCTGCCAGGAACGCTCGCTCGACGAGTTTTCCTGAGTCGCTGACCGCGGCAAGCCGCATCCGATAGGCCCACTACGGCTCGTAGGCTGAAGCGGATATGCGCGGGCGGCTCACGCCCGCGACGACCAGAGTCGGTCTGCTCCCCTCGCCACCGGCTTGACGGCATCCAGCGCCGCGGCGGCATCCACGCGGGGCGAGTAGTACCGCAAGTCGAGCCGATCTGTCAGGCGGCCCAGAAGTCTTCTCGTCTCGAGGATCGAGCTCCTCCTCATGATCCTGGTGGTGCTCGACATGTCCGTGAACCCGACCTCTGATCGCTAGGAACTGCCCTCGCCGAGGGCCTCGCGCGCTGCCCTCACCCTGAGGTCCTCGACGGCATCGCGCTGAGCCTCGGCGCGGTGAACGAGGTGGCCGAAGTCGAAGCCCGCGATCCTGTTGCCGTTCTCGACGGCTTCCAGTGAGCGCCAGAGCTCGAGCTTGCCGGTGATCCCCATCGTCAGCGTCTCCAGCTCCTGGACCCGGCTCAGGGAGGAGTAGCCGAACAGGCTCCCGTTGGGCTTCAGGCGCATCGCCTTCTCAGTGACCCAGGCCATCGCCATCCGGGCTCGATGCTCCTCGATCCCAAGGCGGTCCATCAGCTGGCGCAGGGTTGCCCTGTCCTCCTCGATCTCGCGCGAGATGCGGGCGATCCTGGTCGCGTAGTCGTTGCCCTTGTTCTCCCGCACGATCCGCTGCGCGAGCCGGCTGCCGACCACGGAGCCCGCCAGGTGGTCATTCAGGTAGATGCTGAGCAGCTTCCGGTTCACCCTTCCAGGCTTCCCGGCCAGAGCCTCGTCAAACGAGCTCAGCCCTGCTCGTCGTGGCCGTGCTCGTGATCGCCCTCGAGGCCCTGCTCGTGGACGTGGGGATGGGAGTGCACGTAGTCGCCGTGGCTGTGCTCGTGCTCGTGCTCGGTGTGCTCGTGATCGTGCTTGGTATGAGCGTGCTCGTGCTCGTCGTCGCCGTGGCTGTGCGTGTGCGTGTGCGGCTCGTCGTGACTGTGATCGCGTCCGTGGTCGTCCATTCGGTCACCTCCTTTCGCCTGGGTTCCGGTGCGCGCTTGATCGGCGCAGTTGCGGCACAACCCCAGGATAGGAAAATGGCTGAAGCGCGCCTGGTAGCCAAACCTCCGGCGGATCGTGCGCCTGACCGAGTCGAGCTTCGCGGGCTCGACCGAGGTCACTCGCCCACAGCGCTCGCAGGCGATGTACTCGCGCTCGGCCTCTCCGATCAGGGCATAGAGGCCGGGACCATGCCCGATGTGGACGTGGCGAACCAGCCCCAGCTCCTCCAACTGGGCGAGGTTCCGGTGGACGGATGCGGAGTCCAGCGGGGTATTCCTGCCCCCGATCGTTCGGGCCAGGTGGTCCGCCGACGCCGGGCCCTCCGCCTCGAACAGAGCCTCGAGAACCAGCCGACGGGCGGCCGTCACCCGGTGCCCGCTGTCGCGCAGCGCGCCCAAGGCTCCCTCCAGATCCTCGACCTTGACCGGCTGATTGCCGGCAGAGCGACCCACGGCTGCCCTACCCGGCGGTGGAGCGTAGATTGGCCGACCACTTCCGCTCGATGTCGCCGAGGTGCCAGACGGCGAGCGCAACCGCCCACGTGAGGATGAAGAGGGCCACGATCGCGTAGCCGACGAGGTTCAGATCCAGGCGAGAAACGAAATCCCAGGGTTCCCCGGTCAGGCTCAGCTTCTCCGCCAGCACGGACATCAACTCGATCGTCCCGATCAATAGGGCCACTGCCACCGAGAGGCCGGTGACGGTCATGTTGTAGTAGATCTTGCGAATCGGCTGGGAGAAGGCCCAGTCGTAGGCGAAGTTCATGAAGGCACCGTCGATCGTGTCGAACAGCGACATGCCGGCGGCGAACAGGATCGGCAGGCAGAGGATCGCGTAGAAGGGAAGGCCGCCGGCCGCGGCACCTCCGGCGATCAACAGCAGGGCGACCTCGGTCGCCGTGTCGAAGCCGAGTCCGAAGAGGCAGCCGAGCGGATACATCTGCCACGGCTTCGTGATCGCCCTGGTCGCGCGGCCGTAGAAGCGGTTCATGAAGCCTCGCGAGTCGAGCTGCTCCTCGAGCTCCGCCTCGTCGAAGTCGCCCTCTCGCATCCCCCTGAAGATCCGGAAGATGCTGACCAGGATGATCAGGTTGAGGATCCCGATGATGAACAGGAACGAGCCGGAGATCACCGGGCCGACCACGCTGGTCGCCTGGTGCAGGAATGACGAGTCGTCCTCCACCGCGCCGCTGAGGCCGCGCACCCCGACCACGACCAGCGCGCCGAGTGCGAAGACGATGGTGGAATGCCCCAGCGAGAAGAAGAAGCCAACGCTGAGCGGCCGCTGCCCCTCATTCATCAGCTTCCTGGTGGTGTTGTCGATCGCGCCGATGTGATCGACGTCGAAGGCGTGCCGCAGGCCCAGCGTGTAGGCCGTCACCCCCACCCCGAGGCCGAAGACGCCGCTCGAGCCGAGGCTGTACCCGTGAGGCACGACGAGCACGAGCAGGATGAAGAAGCCGCCGACGGTGAGCCCCACGATCACCGCGGCCATCACGGCCACGGTGCGCCATTCGCTGGGACTCAGCGCTTCCTTGATGCGAGCCCACCGCACGCCCGGGACCCTATTGCCGTCAGGCTGCAATTGCAACCTCATGGCATTAAGAGAGAAGGCTTGGGCCGTTGACAGCGGGAGTAACTTGGGTCGGGTGCCCACTCGGCTGATCTTTCGGTGTGACCACTGCGGCGTGCGAGCCGAGGGCGAGACCGAGAAGGCGCTCGAGGCCCAGCTCCAGGAGTTTCTCTTCGGCGAGTACCTCGACGTCGAGCCGGGGCACTGGCTTCAGTGGACCGGCAACGGGATCTACGGGCGCGCCCGGTATGCATGCGGAGAGCACCGGGGCGAGCTGAAGGCGTCCCTGAGGGAAAGCTATGGGACCCTCGGCTGGCACCCGTGGGCCATGGGCCCGCACCCCGTCTCCTACCGGCGCGGCAGGGTGTCGGCACGCCGCGCCCTGGGCCCCGGCCGGCCTTCGCGTTGGAGCCCGCTGGCCTGAGGCGTCGCTAGCCGCGTGCCGCCGCAACGGCGGCCTGGCCGAAGGCCACCCCGCCGTCGTTCGGCGGCAACAGCCGCGGCACCAGGACGCGCAGGCCCGCCCGCTCCAGCGCTTCGGCGGTCCGCTCGAGCAGCAGGCGGTTCTGGAAGACGCCCCCCGAGAGCACCGCCAGCTCGATCCCCTCGGCCCGGGCGAGATCGACGCACGCCCGAGCGGCGCCCTCGGCCATCGCGTTGTGGAACTTCGAGGCCACCTCCGCCACAGGCACGCCCGCCCCGAGATCGGCCAGGATCGCCATGAGCGTCTCCCTGGCGTCGAGCACCTCCGTTCCAGGCAGCGGGTAGGCAGCACGGACCGCCGGTTCAGCGGCGGCCTCGAGCTCCACCGCGGCCTGCCCCTCATAGTTCACCTCTGGTCGGATCCCGCAGAGGGCAGCCACAGCGTCGAAGAGCCGCCCGGCACTGGTGGTCACCGGCGACGCGAGCCCACTTCCCGCCAGCTCGGCCACCTTGGACCACTCCTCCTCGCCGACCCGCTCAGCGAGCAGCGGAGGGAGTGGTGGCTGACCTCCGAGTGTCTCGAGCAGCCATGAGCAGGCCATCCGCCAGGGCTGCCTGATCGCCCTCTCCCCACCCGGCATCCGCACCGGGTACAGGTGCCCGGCGCGCTCGGCGTCGCGAGCGTCGCCCATCAGGAGCTCCCCTCCCCACACGGTCCCATCGATGCCGTAGCCGGTCCCGTCGAAGATCGCCCCGACCGCTGGACACAGTTCCCGGTGCTCGGCCAGGCAGGCCGCGAGGTGAGCGTGGTGATGCTGGACGCCAAGCGTCTCGACGCCCTCCCGCTCCAGCGCGTACTTGGTCGAGAGGTACTCGGGGTGCAGATCGTGCGCGACCAGCTCCGGCTCGACGGCGAAGAGCGACTCGAAGTGGTCGATTCCCTCCGTGTAGGAGCGGAGCGTCTCGTAGTTCTTCAGGTCGCCGATGTGGTGGCCGACCCAGGCCCGCTCGCCCTTCGCGAGGCAGAAGGTGCTCTTGAGCTCGGCGCCACAGGCGAGCACCGATCGCCGCGTCCTCAGCGGCAGGTCCCTCGGGACATATCCCCGCGAGCGCCGCAGAAAGAGGGGCCGGCTCGACACCACGCGGACGACCGAGTCGTCCGTGCGGGTCTCGATCGGGCGGTCGTGGACCAAGAAGACGTCCGCGATTGCCCCGAGCCGTCCCAGGGCGTCGTCGTCGCGGAAGGCGATCGGCTCGTCGGAGACATTGGCGCTGGTCATCACCAGAGCCGCGCCGGAATCCGCGAGCAGCAGGTGATGGAGCGGCGAGTAGGGCAGCATCACCCCCAGCTCGCGAGAGGCCGGGGCGACCGAGCGGGCGACCTGGGCCTCCCGCCGGCGCGGCGCGAGGACGATGGGGCGTTCCCGCGACGTGAGCAGCGCGCCAGCGGCGTCGTCGAGCTCGACCAGCTCCAGAGCGGACTCGGCGGACGGCGCCATCAGGGCGAAGGGCTTGTCCTCGCGGTGCTTGCGGGCGCGCAGCTCGGCCACCACGGACTCGTCGTCGGCGCGACAGGCGAGGTGATATCCGCCGAGCCCCTTGACCGCGACGATGCTCCCCTCCGCCAGCGCCAGGACCGCCGCCTCGAGCGTGCCCTCATTGCCGTCGGCGAGCAGCCGGCCGGCACGGTCGACGAGGCGAAGGGACGGGCCGCAATCGGGGCACGCGTTGGGCTGGGCATGAAAGCGCCGGTCGAGCGGGTCCTCGTACTCCGCCCTGCAGCGCGCGCACATCACGAACGAGGCCATCGTCGTCAGGGGGCGGTCGTAGGGCACCCCGCGGACGATGGTGAACCGCGGACCGCAATTGGTGCAGTTCGTGAACGGGTAGCGGTGGCGACGGTCGGCGGGGTCGAAGAGCTCGGCGAGGCAGTCGTCGCAGGTCGCCACGTCGGGGGAGACGGCCGCGTCGGCATCGCCGCCATCCGCGCTCTCGGTGATGCAGAAGTCCGTCTCGCCGGTCGCCGCCACGGACTCGTCGGCGATCCGCTCGACGATCGCGAGCGGAGGAGCGTCCGTGCGCATCCGATCGAGCAGGGCGTCCAGGGCATTCCTCTCGCCCTCGGCCTCGATCAGCACGCCGCGCGAATCGTTCAGCACCCAGCCCGCCAGTCCGAGCTCGGTGGCGACCCTGTAGACGAAAGGACGGAAGCCCACACCCTGCACGGTCCCCTCCACCCGCACGCGCAGCCGCTGCCGGGCGCCGACGCTCATCCCAGCTCGATCAGCTCACGCAGCGCGTGGTACGCGCTCGCCTGGGCCTCCTGGATCCGCGGGATGTGCTGGGAGGGCGAGACGATGACGTGATCGGCGAGACCCTCGTCCCCGATCCGCCCTCCGTCGTATCCGACCAGGGCGATGGTCACGAGCTTCCGCTTCCTGGCCTCGCCAAGGGCCTCGATCAGATTGAGCGAGTTGCCGCTGGTGGAGATCGCGATCGCGGCGTCTCCCTCGCGCCCGTACGCGATCACCTGCCGGAGGAAGATCGCGTCCACGCCGATGTCGTTGGCGATCGCCGTGAGAATCGACGGGTCCTCGGTCAGATCGAGGGCGGGGCGAGCCGGCCAGCCCTGGGGGGCGGAGCGCAGGTCCGCGACGAGATCCATGGAGTCGGTCGCCGATCCGCCGTTGCCGAAGACCAGCGCCTTGCCGCCATGGTCGAAGGTCGAGCGCAGCGCCTCCGCGGTCTGCACCAGCACCTCCCGGGATCCCGCGATTGTGCGCTCCCTGAGATCGCCGACCTCCTCCGCCTTCATCACGACGTTCGAGCGGACGTCCTCGATCACCTCCTCCAGGCCCGTCTCGCCCTCGGAGAGGAAGGGGTAGAGAAAGCTGGAGGCGCCGGTGTCGTGAACCGGTCCCGTCTCCCGTCCCTCGAGCAGGCCGCGGTGATCGAAGAACACATGGACGAGCTCCCAGAGCACGTGGTAGAGCGTCTCGGCGAGCTCCTGCCGCACGAACGGGTCGTCGGACGGCGGCTCGAACTCCCACTCCGCTCCGGCGGGAGAGAAGGAGATCGTCTGGCAGCCGCGCCGCCTCGCCAGGGCCAGCGCCTCGACCGTCTCCTCCGCGTCCGGCTCATCCGTACCGAATCCGATCGCGATGTCGTCCGGCTCGGCGATCAGGTCGGCCTGAGTCGTCAGCGGGCCGCCCTCGCGTGAGAGGCCGATCGCGGGCAGTGCCCGCTTGCCGACGATCACCGGGTGCACGAACTCGACGGCCACGTGGCGGACGTCGGAGCGGGCGGCCGGAGAGGATCCGAAGGCGACCAGCCGGCCGCCCCTCGCGAAACGTTCTGCCATGCGGTGGCAGCAGCGCGCCACATCCTCTGCGCGCTCCTCGAAGAAGGCGCGGTTGGCCTCGGTTCTCTCCGCGAGCAGGGAATCCAGCCGCCCTGCCGCCGCGACGGTCAAACCGCGGCGGCCTCCCTCGCCGCCACCGCCGACATCCACCGCTCGAACGCCTCGGTTCCCTCTCCAGTCCGGGCGCTGCATTCGATCACCTCGGCGTCCGGATTGACCGACTCGAGGTTGTGCCGCAGCTTGTCGAGGTCGTAGTCGAGGTGAGGGATGAGGTCGATCTTGTTGATCACCACCAGCTCGCAGGCACGGAACATCAGCGGGTACTTGAGCGGCTTGTCCTCGCCCTCGGCTACCGAGCAGACCATCGCCCTGGCGTCCTCCCCCACCCGGAACTCCGCAGGACAGACGAGATTGCCGACGTTCTCGATCACCAGCAGATCGATGTCGTGGAGCTCGAATCCCGCCAGTGCCGAGCGGACCATGTTCGCGTCGAGGTGGCACTCCCCGCCGAATCCCGCGTCGGTGTTGAGCTGAACCACCGGGACATGCAGGTGTGCGATCCGGTCCGCGTCCATCGAGCCCTGGACGTCGCCCTCCAGCACTCCCACCCGCGCTTCCACCTGGGGAATCGCGACCTCCAGCAGCGTCGTCTTTCCCGCCCCGGGAGCCGACATCAGGTTGACCACACGCACGCCGGCGTGATCGAAGTCGTGCCGGTTCGCCTCGGCGATCGTCGTGTTCGCGTCGAGAGCGTCCTCGGCGACCTTCACCTTGGTGCGATGCATCCCGCCTCCTTCTGGTCGTTTGCAGTCTCCTCGGTCACCTCGATCGAGTCGACCTCGAACTCGGTGCCGGCGACCACCTCCACGTCAGTGCCGGAGCAGGACCGGCAGCGGAAGTCGGGCTCCGACAGCTCCCGCTCCTCGCCGCAGGCGCGACAACGAATTCGCGCCGGGATGATCTCGTGCTCCAGCGTGGCGCCCTCGCAGAGGGTGTCCCGCGAGCAGATCCCGAAGTAGAAGTCCAGCGACTCGGGTACGACCTGGCGAAGCGCGCCGATCCGCATCTCGACCGAGGTGACCGGTCGGCCGTCCGCGTGCTTGATGACCGTCTCGACGATGCCTGTCGCAAGCGAGAGCTCGTGCACGGTCAGCCGGGCTCGTAGGCGGCGTCGGATTGCAGCTTATTGAGCTCCTCGAGCACCACCGCCGCGGCCCGGTCGACCGCGGCCTTCACCGGCTCGGACAGCTCCATCGCGACGCTCTCGACATCGGCGGGCTCGCAGCCGACCACCACGACCTTGCCGGGCCAGCCGTGCACCGTCTTCACGAATCGCAGGACCGTCCCCGGGTCCATGCCGTGCGGGCTGATCGCCTCGCCGTCCTGGATCGGCTTGAAGTCCGCCGGGTCCGGCTCGATCACGTAGATGTCCCCCGCCTCGCCCCCCTGCCGACTGACATCGACCAGGACCATGGCGTGGTAGCCGCGCATCACCTCGTAGGCGAGGTCGAGGCCGCCGGAGCCGAAGTCCTGGACCTGGACCCCGGGGGGCACACCAAGTTCGAGCAGCCGGCTGACCACGTGGCCCCCGAAGCCGTCGTCGCCGAGCCAGGCATTGCCGACGCCGGCGACGAGGATCTGCTTCTCCATGTCCGGGAGCTCGGGCTCGGTGAGCTCGGCGACGTCGGGCATCCGCGGCTCGTGTTCGGCGGGTTGGCTCATCTCGAGACCGGCTCGACCTCGTCCGCGAAGAAGAAGAGGAAGCGCCCCGTCTCGCGGAGCAGCTCCTGGCCGGGATCGTCGTCGACGGTGACGCCCAGGTACACGCGCTCGTCGTAGCCGCGGTAGATGCGCTCGACGGTAGCCGTGCGGCCGTCGAGGATCTTGTCGTAGACGTCACCGTCGGTTCCGGGCCGCAGCACGATCTTGTCGCCGAGGCGAACCGTGGTCCCCGCGGCGGCGATCTCCTTCTCGCCCTGGACTTCGTCGAGGCCGGGTGGCGGCTTCGGCGGGCTGCCATTGGCCGGCGCCTGCCCCTCGGTCTCGGGCTCCGTGTAGGTAAGCCGTCCGTGCAGGCCCAGGATCTCGTCACCGGTGGTCGACTCGGCCCGCTCGATCATCTCCCGGACGGCCGGGTCGCGCGCGGCGATCTCCTTCCTCTCCTCGTCGCTGAGGGCGTGGACGTGGAGCAGCAGCGCCTCCTCGATCTCGGTGTTGTCGAACAGGTTCCCGAGGCTCTCCGGAGCCAACTCTGGATGGTCCGGCAGCACGATCGCCGCGCCCAGCACCGCTCGGTCTTCCTCACCCAGCAGCACGGGAAAGGTGTTGATCGGCTCGCTGGCGAGCGCCGCCTCTCCCTCCGGGCCGTGGCGCTCGAGCGGCGAGACGAAGCGGCCGCCCTCGGCTTCGAGCACCGGATGGGTCGAGATCAGGCTGTGACGAAGGGCCTCCCCACGCGCGACAGCCGCCGGGTCGCCGGCCATCTCGGTCTCGTTGTGCACGCAGAGGCGGATTCGGGCGAGCGTGGGCGAGAGCAGCTCGGCGCGCATGGCGGCCCGGCCGCAGAGCTCCCCTTCGTCCATCGGGAAGCCGAAGGTCTCGCGAACGGGGCTGCGGGCCAGCTCCGCCAGGGTGAGAGGCCCGAGCTCGAGGAAGCGCTCGCCGGCCTCGTGACGCTCGCCGGTGGCCTGCAGGAAGAGCACCTTGCCGGTGATCCGGTCCCCGGGGCCGCCCTCGAGCACCGCCTCCAGCCTGAGCATCGAGAAGGCCGCCGGCTGGGCCTCCGCGTAGGTCGGCGGATAGACGATCCCGAACGGGGTGGGGGTTGCGTTCTTGACACCGGGCGTGTACGGATAGAGGGCGTAGCCCTCGTAGAGCAGCGAGCGGACCAGCTCCTCCATCGCCTCATTCATCGAAGCTCTCCTTCGCGAGCAGCTCGCTGATCGCGGCGTCGAAGGTCGGTGCTCCGAGCCTGGCCTTGAGCCGCTGGAGGGCGTCGAGGGTGTCCCGGTGGACCGGCACCCAGCCGCGGAACGGGTAGTAGGAGTCGATCATGTCCCGCCAGGTCGAGGCGGGCATCTTGAAGTCCGCGGTCGTGTCCCAGGGGACCTGCACGATCTGCAGCCGTCCCTCGTCGCCCGAGTAGTAGACGCTGCCGTTGAAGTGGAAGGCGAGCGGAATCTCGCCCTCGGTGACGGAGTGGAAGTACTTCGCGCCAGCGAGCTCCACGTCGTAATTGCAGAGCACCTCGATCCGAGCCGTGGTGGATCCGGTGAACGACGGAAGCAGCACGCTCTCGCTCGTCCAGTGCATCCGCTGCGCCGTGGTCGCCCAGCGGTGCGGGTCGCCGAACAGCTCGGTCAGCTTCGCACGCTCCGCATCGCCATAGGTGCGCTTCGCCGGCTCGATCTGGATCTGGACGCTGAGGCCGGCCATGAAGACCTCGCGGCCGGACCGGTCGCTGACCTCGAGCGTGAAAGCGAGCGTCGGCGCGGCGGCGTGCGGGATCGCCTCGACTCCCGTGACCGTCAGCTGTAGCCCCGGCTCGCCGGGCCGGGGGGAGGTTTCCGGCTCCCCCCGCTCCGCCGTGTCGGCATCGACCTCCGGCGGACGCGGGCGCGGGGCACCGCCCCCGGCCATCTCCTCGAGCCGCTCGCTCATCGCGGCTTCCGCGAGCGTTGCCGAAGACGCTCGAAGAAGGTCGGAACGGCGCGCTCGATGGCGTCTCCACCCGAGATCCCCTCCCAGCTGACCTTGACCGCCCCCACCAGGCCGTAGCACTCGTCGATCGGCGCGATCACGTATGCGGGAGGCTCGGAGATCCGATTGACGACCAGCGCCTCCGCGTCCGGCTCGAGCGAGTCCAGTTCGGGATTGAGCGCCCGCAAGTCCTCCCAGGCGTCGAGCTTGAGCTCGGACTCGGTGGCGCCGGCCGGGCTGGGATACATGGCGACCATCCCCCCGACCGAGCTGCTCCGCATGAAGAAGGCGAGACCTATCGGCACCTCGAGCCTCGCCCAGACCTCTCCGGGCAGCTCGAAGTCGTCCAGCCAGACCACGCGGCTGCCGGTCGGCCGCAGCTCGGGATCACCCGAGCGCTGGGCCCAGCAGGTCGCACAGGCGCAGAGGATCCTCCGCTCGCCGAGATGGAGCAGGTGCTCGTGTTCGGAGGGGATGCCGACCCCGCACAGATCGCACCGCTCCTCGCCGCGGCCGGGTCCGTCGCCGCCCAGCTCCGTTCCGGCCGAGCGCTCTGGTCCGCGCCGCATGCCACGCAGTCCCGCGATCACGTTGGTCCGCCTCCGGGCGGCCACCGCGTCGCCGATGGCGCGCCCGTTTCCGCTCATCGGGCCAGCGCCACCCGCACCCCCTCGCTCTCCGAAGCGAGCAGCGGCACGGGTCCAAGGTGGAGCTGCTCGTCGTCGAGCGAGCGCCCGGCCCTCGGCAGGAAGTAGCGGCGGTCACAGGTCGGGCAGGTGAGCATCCCCTCGTCGAGTTCAGCCTCCGCGATCGAGCCCCGACAGCTCGGGCAGGAGTCGAGGTAGGCGAGCAGCGAGCCCTCTACCCGGGCCACGACGATCCGCGTGCCGCCCACCTCGATCAGGGTGAGCTGATCTTCGCCAAGGCCGTCGAGCTCGCCGTTGAGCTCGTGCCAGCCCGACGATCCGGGCGGCGCCGGAACGGCGGGGGTGCCGTTCGAGCCACCCGCCTGCACGACGGGCAGTGGAGTGCCGGTCACCTCGACGGGATCGAGCAGGTCCTGCTCGATTCCCTCGACCTCGATGCCCAGCAGGTCGGGTGCCCTCTCCTCGAGTGCGGTCTTGATCGCCAGCTCGAGCGTCGACGAGGAGGCCGGGCAACCGTCGCAGCTGCCCTCGAGCCGGATGCGCGCGACGCCGTCATCCAGTGAGACCAGCTCGACGTTGCCCCCGTGCGACTCCATGTAGGGCCTGACGTCGTCGAGCGCCTCGGCCACCCGCTCCTCGATCGGGACGGGATAGAGGTCGTGGATCAACATCAGGCTGGCGACGACGCCGTCGTCCACCAGCCGCTGCTTGATCTCCGTCGCGCCCTCGTCCGAGTCGAGGATCTCCACGATCCTGGCCAGGCCCAGGCCGTACATGTCGATCACCGCCGACATCAGGTCCTCGGCCGCCCGGCGCGACCCCGCGTCGGGGATCCGCTCGACCTGCGCGGTCAGCTCCTCGACCCTCTGGATCAGGGCCTCGGGGCTGACCGCTTCGCCTCTTTCGACGGACATTCCCAGCGCTCCGTGGTGACTAGGACATCCCGGTGGGCGTGTGGGTCACCTTGCGGACCTGGCCCCCGCGCTGGTCATACATGTGAACGCCGCACGGCAGGCACGGATCGAAGCTCCGCACCGCCCGCATGATGTCCACGCCCTTGAACTTCTCGGGTCCGTTCTCCTCGAAGATCGGCGTGTTCTGCACCGCATCCTCGTAGGGGCCGGGGGTCCCATGGGTGTCGCGCGGGTTGCTGTTCCACGGCGTCGGCGGGTAGGGCTGGTAGTTCGCCACCTTGCCGTCCTGGATCACCATGTGGTGGGAGAGCACACCGCGGGCCGCCTCGGCGAAACCAACCGAGACGGCTTCCTGCGGGACGTTGAAGTCGTTCCACGACTTCGTCCGGCCCGCCCGGACCTCGGTCAGCGCCCGCTCCAGGTTGTGGAGTCCGATCAGCGCGGAGAACGCCTCGTGATACGTCCGCGCCCGGTCCCGCTCGATTGCGTTGGACTTCTCCGGGATCTTCCACTCGAGCTCCATCTCGGGCTTCGAGGCCGTCCGCGGCAGGACCATCTTGATGCTTTCGCCCGTGGCCTTGGCGTAGCCGAAGTCCACGAGGCCGGCCTTCGCCGTCACCCACGAGCGGGCGAACGGGCCGCCGCCCGTGTCACAGGCGACATAGGTGTCGTTCCGTTCGTCGTAGATCCGCGGCGAGGCGACCCAGCTGTACTTGTCCTGCCAATCCCGCTTCTGCGGCTTCGGCAGGGTCACCTTGTTCCACGGATGGCGCTTGTCGACCGGATTCCCGAGCGGGTCCTGCGTGACGAACGTCTCCTCGTTCGTCCAGTCGTCGAAGTACGAGCTGCCGAGCAGGATCCTGATCATCAGGTTGATCTCGACCAGGTCGGTCGTGATCAGCTCGCCCTTCAGCACGACTCCGGGGGTGATGTAGCGCTTGCGCCCCCACTCGGTCATGTTCCGGTAGTCGTAGTCGACGTAGTCGGGGTCGTCGAAATAGCCCCAGCAGACGAGGTCCGTGTCGCGATACCCGACCATGTCGTACCCCGGCAACTCCTGCAGGAAGAAGTCGTAGAGGTCGTCGTGCATCGGCACAGCCCGCTTGACGTAGTCGATGTAGCGCATCAGCCGCACGTAGTAGTCCGTGCAGGTTTGGTGCGTGATGTCGACCGACACCCCGCCCGGCATGATCGTCGAGGGGTGGGTGTGCCGGCCGCCGAACAGGCAGTACATCTCGCGCGTGTAGCGGGCCACCTGCAGCGTCTCCAGGTAGAAGTCGCCTGTGAACGGGTTGAGCGCCCGCATGATGTCGGCGATCGTCTTGTAGCCGTGGACGTCCTGACCGGGCGCCGCGGTCGACTCGGCCGTCTTGAGCAGGCTCGGGTTGGTCTCCTTGACCATCTGCTCGCAGAAGTCCACATTCGCCATGCAGTCGTTGAAGATCGCGTGGTCGAACATGTAGTCCGCGGTCTCGGCCAGGTTGTAACCCAGGTCACCCAGCGCCGGCGGCTTCACGCCGTAGGCCATGTTCTGGTTCAGGCAGGACGTCGTGCAGTGGTTGTCGCCGCAGATGCCGCAGATGCGGCTGGTGATGAAATGCGTGTCCCGAGGGTCGATCCCCTTCATGAAGATGTCGAACCCTCGGAAGATCATCGAGGTCGACCACGCCTTCTCGACCTTCTTGGCGTCGAAGTCGATCTCGGTATGAATGCCCAATGACCCCACGATCCGCGTGATCGGGTCCCAGGACATCTCCTTGACGGCGACCTTCTTCGATGTCGTCGGAGTCTCTGTGGATGCCATTTTCTTCTCTCTCCTCTGCTCGAAGGTGGTCGTCTACGACCCGGGCGGGGAGTAGCCCGCGGACCGGGACCGATAGCCAGTGGTCAGCTGATTTCCCGGCCGGCGCCACTCGGGCTCCTTGTCGAACTTGTTGCGGATGTTCCGCTTCCGGAAGCCGCGCACGATCGGACCGATCGTGAACTTCTCCAAGCTCGAGGCCATGCCGCCCCACCGGTCCTCGTCCATGAAGGGCATGTACTTGTCGGGGAAGCCGGGCATCGTGCACGCCATGCAGATGCCTCCCACGTTGGGGCAGCCTCCAACGCCGCTCTGCCAACCGCGGATCGGCACGTTGCACTTGACGACCGGCCCCTTGCAGCCGAGCTTCACCAGGCAGCGGTGGTCGGAGCCGTACTCGGTGGCGAACTCTCCCTGCTCGGAGAAGCCGCCTCGGTTGCAGGATTCGCGGACCGTGCGGCCGAAGAGCCAGGTCGGGCGGTGGGCCTCGTCCAGGTCGGGAACCGGAGCGCGCCCGGCGAGATGCAGAGCCAGATAGAGCAGCGACTCGGTGGTGTTGTCGGGCTGAGTCGGACAGCCAGGGATGTTCACCACCGGGAGGCCGGCGCTCGACTTCCAGTCCCAGCCGAGGTAGTCGGCGACACCCATCGCACCCGTCGGGTTGTTCTTCATCGCCGGGATGCCGCCGTAGGTCGCGCAGGTCCCGAGCGCAACCACCGCCGCCGCCTTCGGCGCGAGCCGGTCCACCCACTCGTTGGTGGTGATCGGCTGGCCAGTGTCGTGGTCGGTTCCCATCGCCGCCCAGTAGCCCTCTCCCGAGAGCTCCTCGTTCGGGATCGAGCCCTCGACGATGAGCACGAACGGGTCGAGCTTCCCGGCCTCGGCGTCGTACCAGGCCTGCATGAACTCATCGCCGTTCTCGTAGGCGAGCACGGGGTTGTGGACGATCACCTTGGGCATCCCGGGGATCGCCTGGGTGACGATGTCCTCGAGGCTCGGATCGACGGCCGAGGTCATAGCGACCGAGTCGCCATCGCAGCCCAAGCCGGTGGTCATCCAGATGACGTGGGCTTCGACTGCCTCCGTCTTCGCCTGGTCCGGTACGAACTCGACTGCGTTGGCCATCTTTCCTCCTAGGGGTTGTCCAGCTTCAGCAGATCCTGGGAAGTGGGTCTCCGACCAACTGGTCCATGACCCGCTTTCCTCCGAATGCGGTCTCGACGAGCACCATCCCGGGCGGCTCTCCCTTCACTTCTCCGATCTCCGCCGCGTCCTCACACCCGGGAACCGATCGGAGGGCGGCGACGGCGTCCTCCGCCCGCTCCGGGGCGACGAAGGCCACCAGCTTTCCCTCGTTGGCGACGTACATCGGGTCGATGCCCAACATCTCGGCCGCTCCCTGGACGGCGGAGTTGACCGGTACGTCGGCCTCCCGAACGCTGATCGCGACACCCGACGCCCGCGCCAACTCGTTGAGCACCGATGCCACGCCGCCGCGGGTCGCATCGCGCATGCAGTGCAGCTCGGCGCCCGCGGTGTCGAGCAGGGCGTCGACCGCCGGCCAGAGCGGGCGGGTGTCGGAGACGATCTCGGCGTCGAGCGAGAACTCGTCGCGGGCGAGCATGATCGCCGAGCCATGGTCTCCGACCGTGCCGGAGACCAGGACGCGATCACCGGGGCGCAGCCCACGCGGCGAGAGCTGGGCCCTCGGATCGACCTTGCCGATGCCCGCGGTGCAGATGTACATCCCGTCCGCGTGACCGCGCTCGACGACCTTCGTGTCGCCGGTCGCGATCTCGACCTCGGCTGCCTCGGCGGCCGCCACGATCGCCTCGACCTGTGCACGGAGCTCATCCGCCGACAGGCCCTCCTCCAGGATCAACGAAAGACTGAGCGCCTTGGGCTTCGCACCCGCAACGGCGATGTCATTGGCGGTTCCGTTCACCGCGAGCTCGCCGATCGAGCCGCCGGGAAAGGTGATCGGGCGCACGACGTAGCTGTCGGTGGACAGGGCGATGCCCAGATCGTCGATCCGGACCACACCCGCGTCGCCCATCTCCTCCAGGGTGTCGCCCTCCTTGGCGAGGGCTGGCACCAGCAGGCCCTCGATCAGGGTCTGGGTCGCCTTGCCGCCGGCCCCGTGCGCCATCGTCACGGTCTCGTCCTTGAATCGCGGGCGCTTGGCCCGCGCGGTCTCGATAATCCGGAGGACCTTCTGCTCGCGCTCGGAGACGGCTGAGTCCGGTGTCACACGAGCTCCTTCTCGCGGGCGAAGCGCCCGTAGTTGTAGTAGGCCGCGCAGGCACCCTCCGGCGAGACCATGCACGTGCCGATCGCATGCTCGGGCGTGCAGGCCGTGCCGAAGACCTTGCACTCGTAGGGCTTGATCACACCCTTCAGCACCTCCCCGCACTGGCACGCCTTCGGGTCCGCCACACGGACGCCGGGCACGCCGAAGCGCTTCTCGGCATCGAGCTCCGCATATGCGTCGCTGAGCTTCAGCGCGCTCTGCGAGATGAACCCGAGCCCGCGCCACTCGAAGTGGGGCCGAAGCTCGAAGACCTCGGACATCACCTTGAGCGCGGCCGGGTTGCCGTCGTAGGGGACCACGCGGCTGTACTGGTTCTCCACCTCGCAGCGACCATCGGAGAGCTGCGCCAGGATCATGCGGATCGCGTGCAGGATGTCGAGCGGCTCGAAGCCCGCGACGACGACCGGCTTGCCGTAGTCCTTCGGGATGAACTCGAAGGGGCGGCAGCCGACCACGGTCGAGACATGGCCGGGTCCGATGAAGCCGTCGAGGCGCAGGTCGGGCGAGTCGAGCAGTGCGCGGAGCGGGGGGACGATCGTGACGTGGTTGCACATGCAGGAGAAATTCGTGACGCCCTCCGCCCGCGCGCGCCGCATCGTCAGGGCGGTTGACGGAGCCGTCGTCTCGAAACCGATCGCGAAGAACACGACCTCGCGATCCGGGTTCTGCTTGGCGAGGCGCAGCGCATCGAGCGGCGAGTAGACCATCCTGATGTCTGCCCCGTCGGCCTTGGCCTCGGTCAGGGTCTTCTCCGACCCCGGCACCCTCATCATGTCCCCGAAGCAGGCGAAGATGATGTCGTTCTCCGTCGCCATGGCGATCCCGTCGTCCACACGGCCCATCGGGATCACGCAGACGGGGCAGCCGGGGCCGTGGACCAGCTCCACGTTCTCGGGGAGCAGGTCGTCGATCCCGTACTTGTAGATCGAGTGGGTGTGGCCGCCGCAGACCTCCATCACCTTGTAGTGGCGGCCCGGCTCCACGGCGCCGAGGATCTTCCCGGCGAGGGCTCGGCCGAGCTCCGCGTCGCGGAACTCGTCCATGTACCGCATCGTCACGCGGGCACCTCACGCTCGGCCCGGGCGATCGCGGTGCCGGCGTGGACCAGCAGCACATCGTCCTCGGCGACCGGCTGCACGAGCGCGATCTCCACGCTGCTTCGCTCGCCGCCCTCCACCCCAGCACAGAGGGCCAGCTCGCGGTCCGCGTCGATGCGGACCACCTTCATGCGAATCGCCTCATCCCCACAGGTGATGCAACCCTCGGTGTGATCGCAGCTGGGGAAGAGGCCGTCGGTCATTTTCCGGGGCTCCTCTCGCCGCACCCTGGGCGGAACCGGCGCCGCGTCCACGTGCAGTGGCGGCTGGTCACTCGATCACGCTCGCCTTCAGCTCCTCGAGCTCCTGCTCGTAGTCCTTGCCCATGCCCTCGAGCAGGCTCAAGGTCGCCTGGGCCTCGTCCTCGTCGACCTTCGAGATCGCGAAGCCGACGTGGATCAGGACCCAATCGCCGGGGACCGCCCCCTCTCCCTCCTCGTCGAGAAGTCCCACGTTGACGTTCCGCTGGACGCCCGCCACGTCCACCTTTGCGAGACGGTTGTCCTCGTCGACCACCTCAACCACTTGGCCCGGAATCGCCAGACACATCAGGCTGTACCGCTCCTCCCGGAAGGAACTCGGTTACGAGGCAGCATTTCCTTCCGGCCGCCGCAACCTACTCCTCGCTTTTTGGGGTGTCAAGCGCCGAGCCGGTATCGCGCGGAGCGGCCCTCGGACACCACATGCACGTATGCGCATGTCACTATGTGTTGGTGAGCAACGGTCAACGGGAGGACGTGACGCCCCCGCTGGACCAAGCCGACCACATCGCGCGGGTGATGGCGGGCCTCTCCACCCCGAGCCGCGTGCGGCTGCTGATCCGGCTGAGGCAGGGCCCCAGCACCGTCACGGCTCTGGCTACGGCGGTGGGGATGGCGCAGCCCGCCGTTTCCCATCAGTTGCGCGTCCTCCGTGACCTCGGACTGGTCACGGGACGGCGCGACGTTCGCCACATCGTCTACTCACTGCACGACGCCCACGTGATCGCGCTCCTCGACGCGACCTTGCGTCACGCCGAGCATCTCGGCGGGCCTTGAGGAGCTCGTCGAAGCGAGATACTGCTCTCGTGGCCGACAGCGAGAAGCTGGAGATTCTCGAGCGACAGGTCTATGTCCACGACCGCTACCTGCCCTTCGGCGATCTGACGGCAGATGACGCGCGGACGCTCGCCGAGCGGTTCACGGGTCTCACCGGCGGGGGCCTGGAGGCGAAGGTGGCGCCCGTCGGGCGGGCATGGCGCGAGCTGGCCGACCTGATGACGGATAGCGGCGCCACCCGCGTGGCTGACCTGGGTCCGGAGCGCGCGGCCGAGCTGGCGGAGGGGCTCCGGGTGGTTCCCCCCGGCGGCAGCTGGCTTTCCAGCTAGCCCCAGGGCATCTGCCGATAGCCCGATTCCACGGGGACGCCGATCAGCAGCGCGCGGACGGTGCCGTCCGAGTTGTTCCGGATCGTCCGCCTGACCTCGGGGGCGTAGCGGCAATAGGTGCCGGCCGGCGCGTCGTGTTCCTCCCCGTCGGCGACGATGGTCGCCTCGCCGTCGAGGATGATGAAGACCTCCTCCTGGTTGTCGCCGGTGTGATCGTGCTCGGGGATCTGGCCTCCGGGCGCGATGTCGACCACATTGAAACCAAAGGCCTCCGCCGCGAGTGACTTGCGTGCGAGCCGCCAGGTTGCGTTCCCGCTTCCCTCCATCTCCTCGAACTCGTCGACGCTCTTGATCGTGTAGCCGTCGGCCATCTCTCCTCCTCTCGCATTCCCCTTGTCTCGCCGGGTGCGACGAACATATCCTCTCGTCCCGTGGGAGAGGACTCGCCCCAGAACCTCGAGGAGGCAATCGGCCACTACAACGAGGCGTGGAACGACCACGATCTCGACGCGATCATGTCGATGCACGCCCCGGACATGGTCTTCGAGAACCACACGGCGGGCGAGTCCGCTCAGGGAGAGGAGGTGCGCGCCCACATCGGCGCGATCTTCGAGACCTGGCCCGACATCAATTTCGAGACCCGGCGCCTCTACGTCCGCGAAGGGGTCGTCACCCAGGAGTGGACGGCCACCGCAACCCACACGAACGCGATGCGGCGCGGAGACCTCGAGGCGGAGCCCACCGGGAAGAGGGTCGAGTGGCGCGGCGTAGACGTCATCCCCTACGAGGACGGCCTCGTCAAGCGCAAGGACGTCTACTCGGACTCGGTCTCGATCCTGCGCCAGGTCGGGCTTCTCGACTAGCCGGCCGAGCGCCGGAGGAGCGCCCAGCCGGCGATCGCCGCCGCGGTCGCGACGAGGATCCCCGCCGAGAGCAGCGCCGCATCCCCCCTCTCCGGGTCGCCCAGGATCGCGTCACGGGACTGCGAGGAGAGAACCGAGCCGGCCGAAGCCCATGACATGACCGAGCCGGCGGATCCGGCCGAGCCCACCGAGAAGGCCGAGCCCGCCGATCCGATTGAGCCGATCGACGCGAACGAGCCGACGGAGCCGATCGAGAGGGCCGAGCCCTTCGAGGCGATCGAGAGAAAGGAGTCCTCCGACCAGAGAGAGAGTCGACTCGAATCGCCGCTCATAGCTCAGGCACGTCGGCGCCCGTGGGTGAGAAGGGAACCCGCCGCACCTCCGCCCAGTCCCCGACGCGGTCCGTCAGCTTCTTCATCACGCCGCCCGTGCTCTGCCAGAAGGTCCAGACGAGCACGGTCGGGCCGGCGCCGGAGATCGTCGCTCCGATCGCTCCCATCCGCGGCGCCTCCTGGACGATTTGCATGGAGCGCGGATAGAGACGCGCGCGGTGAGGCTGATGGAGCCGATCGGTGAGCCCGCGCCCGATCAGGGTCAGGTCGGAGCGCTGGATGCCGAGTACCAGCTCCGCTGCGGCCGAGATGTTGGCGACAGCGTCCGTGATGGGGACCTCGTCCGGAATCGCCTTGCGCGCCTCTTCCGTGGGCACCTGCTCATTCGGGACGACCACGACGGCCTCGACGCCCTGCGGCGGGTCGAGCCGCGTCGCCGTCACCCCGGTGCCGTCCTCGGCGCAGACCACGAAGCCGCCGTAGAGCGCCGCGGCGACGTTGTCGGGATGTCCCTCGAGCTCGGCCGCCTTGACGAGGACGTCCTCGGGCCCCTGAGCCAGCTCGTAGAGATGGTCGGCGGCAAGCAGGCCGGCGACGATCGCAGCGGCGCTCGAACCGAGTCCGGCCGCGAGCGGGATCTCGCTCTTGATTCGGAACGCGATCCCATCTGCGGGGCGCAGCGTCTCGAAGGCCGTCACGCAGAGGTTGGATCGATCCAGCGGGACGTCGAGGCCCTCCGCATCGACTGAGAACGATCCGGTCTCCTCGACCTCCAGCTCGAGATGCATGGCGAGCGCCGCCGCCAGCACGTCGTACCCGGGGCCGAGGTTTGCCGATGAGGCCGGCACCTTGACCAGTCTTCTTCGCACGGTCACCGGCCGGAGGCTATCCGGCGCTCGTCAGGATCTCCTTCCCCGAGAAGTGCTGCGGGCTTTGCCGGGTGGCCTAGTCGAAGACGGCCTTTTCCACAGCCGACTTCATCAGGGCTACGGGTCCGCCGGTCAACCAAAAACAACCTTTTCGACGGCGGACACCTCGGCCTTGCAGCCGGTCACCGCCGGTGCCTTGCCGATCGCGCTGTCGGGGTCCTTGAGGCCGTGGCCGGTGAGGACGCAGACGACCGACTCGGGCTTCTCCATCCCGTCGGCGACCGGCAGGCCGTGGGCGAAGAGACCGGCGACCGAGGCGGCTGAGGCCGGCTCGCAGAAGACGCCCTCGCTGGAGGCGACCCAGTGGTAGGCCTCCAGGATCTGCTCGTCAGTGACCGCGGCGACCCGCCCGCGCGAGGCGGTGAAGGCATTCATCGCCTCCTCCCACCTCGCCGGGTTGCCGATCCGGATCGCGGAGGCGACGGTCTCGGGGTTCTCGATCGGATGGCCCTCGACCAGCGGGGCCGCGCCTGCGGCCTGAAAGCCGTAGAGGATCGGCGAGGCACCGTACTCATGGAAACCCGCCCACCAGGAGGTGACGTTGCCGGCGTTCCCCACCGGGATTGCGAGGGCAGCCGGCGCCTCCCCGAGCTCGTCGCAGGTTTCGAAGGCGGCGGTCTTCTGCCCCTCGATCCGGTACGGGTTCACGGAGTTGACGAGCTCGACCGGGTGCTTATCGGCGATCTCGCGGACGATCTCCAGCGCCTGATCGAAGTTGCCTTCGAGGGCAATCACCCGAGCGCCGTGCATGAGCGCCTGAGCTAGCTTGCCGATCGCGATCTTGCCCTCCGGGACGATGACGGCGCCGCGCATGCCGGCCCGTGCCGCGTACGCCGCGCAGCTCGCGGCGGTGTTCCCGGTCGAGGCGCAGATGATCGCCTCGGCACCGGCTCCCTTCGCTCGCGAGACGGCGACGGTCATTCCCCGGTCCTTGAAGCTCCCGGTCGGATTCGAGCCCTCGAACTTCAGGTAGACCTCGGCACCCAGGCGATCCGAGAGCCGCGGCGAGTGAATCAGCGGAGTCGAGCCCTCGTTCAGCGTGACGACCGGATCGCCCTCCTCGAGGGGGAGGCGGTCGCGGTAGCGCTCGATCAGCGGGGTCGGCATCAGCCGAACTCTTCCTCGATCACCCGGATCGACCGGGGCGGCGATCGCAGGAAGTCGAGCTTGGCGATCCTGTCCAAGGCCGCCGCGAAGCGCATCTCGGAGACTGGGTGCATGACCATGATCAGCTGCGCTTCGCCGCCCAGCCCCCGCTGGACGACACTGCGCACAGAGACGTCGTTGTCGCCGAGCACCTCGGCGACCTGGGCGAGGACGCCGGGCCGGTCGTCGACCTCGAGGTGCAGGTAGAACGCCATCTCCACGTCCTTGGCGATGGCGAGCTTCGAGTTCTCCTCGAACAGTGGTGAGCCGCCCGAGATCACGGAGACGACGTCGCCCAGGACGGCCGAGGCCGTCTCGGGTCCGCCGGCCCCCGGCCCGGACATAGTGATCTCGGTGATGGCAGGAGACTCGACCATGACGGCGTTGAAGGGGCCCTCGATCGGTGAGAGCGGGTGCCCGGGATAGAGAAAGCAGGGGAAGACGCGCACGCTGAGCTCGCCGTCGCCGATCCGCTCCGCGACGCCGAGCAGCTTCAGCGACAGACCGAGCTCCTTCGCGTAGGCGAGGTCGTCGGGCTTGATCCGCTCGATGCCCTCGTAGGGGACGTCCTCGAGGTTCACCGGAGCGCCGAATGCGAGGCGTGCGAGGATCGCCATCTTGGCCGCCGCATCCGCACCGCCGACGTCATCGGTCGGGTCGGCCTCCGCGTAACCCAGGTCCTGCGCCTGCTCGAGCGCCTCCTCGTAGGAGAGCCCGCCGCGGGCCATCTCGGTGAGGATGTAGTTGGTCGTGCCGTTGACGATTCCGAACACCTTCTGGATCGGGATCGCGCCGAGGCTCTCCTGGACGACCCGGATCACCGGGATCGCTCCCGCAACCGCTGCCTCGAAGCGCAGCTGGGCACCGCCCCGATGGGCCGCCGCGACCAGCTCCTCGCCATGCTGTGCCAGCAGTTGCTTGTTCGCCGTGACCACGTGCTTGCCCTCGTTCAGCGCTCTGGTGACGTAGTCCAGGGCGGGATCGGTTCCGCCGATCAGCTCGACGACGATCTCGCTGGTCGCCAGGATCTCATCGAAGTCGCCCTCCTTGGAGCTCAACACCCCGACCACCTCCGGGCGGCGCCCCGAGACCTCCTGGACCATGTCCGCGCGCTGCTCGAGCAGCTCGCGAAATGCGCCGCCCACCGTCCCCTTGCCGAGGATCCCGACCTTCACCGTCCCAGCCATCACTCGTCCCTGCTGAGCAGGTCGTCCCAGGTCTCGCGGCGCACGACCACCCTCGCCTCCCCTTCGCGGCAGAAGATCACGGGAGGCCGCGGCTTGCCGTTGTAGTTGTTCGCCATCGCGTATCCGTAGGCGCCCGTCGCCGGCGTCACCAGCACGTCACCGACGCGAGGGCCGGTGAGCTCCATGTCCCGGACGAGAACGTCCCCGGACTCGCAGTGCATGCCGGCGATCGTCGCCAGCGTGTCCGGCGTCTCGCCGGCTCGATCGGCGATCACCGCCTGGTAGCGCGCTCCGTAGAGCATCGGCCGCAGGTTGTCCGACATGCCGCCATCCACCGCCACGTACGTCCGGACCCCGGGGATCTCCTTCACGGTCCCGACGCGGTAGGCGGTGATCCCCGCGTTGCCGACCAGCGAGCGGCCCGGCTCCACCAGGATTCGCGGAACCGGGTCGAAGACGCGCTCGACCCCACGCACCTTGACGTCGACGTAGTCCTCGATGGTCGGGGGCTCGTCGGTATCGAGGTAGGCGATGCCGAGGCCACCGCCGACGTTGAGCAGCTGCGGCTGGAGCCCGACGGCGTCGCAGAAGTCTGCGATCACCTCGATGGCCTTGACGTAGGGCTCGAGCTCGAAGATCTGGGAGCCGATGTGGGCGTGCAGACCGACGAGCTCGAGGTGCTTGGAGTCCCGCACTCGCTCGACGGCCCGCTCGGCAAGCCGGTCGGCGAGCCCGAAGCCGAACTTGGAGTCGAGCTGGCCCGTCTGAACGTAGTCGTGGGTGGAGGGCTTGATTCCGGGTGTGACCCGGATCAGCACCCGCTGGGGTCGATCCAGCAGCCGGTCGGCCAGCTCGATCTCATCGAAGGAGTCGAGGATCAGATGGCCGACTCCGGACTCGAACGCGTAGCGGAGCTCGGCCTCGGTCTTGTTGTTGCCGTGGAGGTGAATACGGGCTGGGTCGAAGCCCGCGGCGAGTGCAACGTGGAGCTCGCCGCCCGAGGCGACGTCCACCGAAAGGTCCTCCTCGCGCATCACCCGAAACGCCGCGGTGGCGGGAAAGGCCTTGCTCGCGTAGATGACCTCGAACGCAGCGCTGCGCCGCTCGAAGGCCCGGACGTATTCGCGGGCTCGCCGATGCATGTCCTCCTCGGCATAGATGTAGGCCGGCGTGCCGAACCGATCCGCGAGCTCGACGACGTCGCAGCCCGCAATCTCCAGATGGCCGTGCTCGTTGACGCGCGAGCCCGCCGGGTAGACGGGCGAGGCGGCGATGGGGTCGGCGGTGGCCACCGACCCAGGGCTTTCCGCGGGTGAGCTCATGGGAGAGGAATTCTGACGGGAACGGCCACAATCCCCGCAATGGAGCGCTCCATCGCACGGCGCCCGCAGAGTGAGGGCCGTGACTCCGGGCTCGCCTACTCCCTCTGGCTACCCCCGCATCAACGGCCGCCACAAACACCGCGGTCGAATAGACCCTGGCCGGCGGTGGTGATCGTGCACGGCGCCGGATCCCGCAAGGAGAACCACGCGGACTTCGCGCGACTCGCGTCCGCCGGCGGCTGGGCGGCGCTGACCTTCGACCTGCCGGGACACGGCGCCTCGGAGCCGCCCATGTCCGGCGCGGCGGTGGACGACGTGGTGGCGATGGCCCGGCTCCTGGGATCGCAGGATGGTGTCGACGCCGGCCGGGTCGCAGTCCGTGGATCGAGCCTCGGCGGCTTCCTTGCCATCACCGCGGCCGCGGCGTCCGCGGAGATCGCCGGTGTGATCGCGATCTGCCCGGCCAGCCAGGACCAGCTCGCCGCCGGGGTACGTCGCGGCGACTTCGAGATGCAAGTCGGCGACCCGCTGGCGCTCGAGGCGTGGCTCATGACCCAGGACATCGGCGAGGCCGTGGGACGCATCGCCCCGCGCCCCCTGATCCTGCTGCACGCCGAAGGAGACACGCAGGTGCCCAGCGATCATTCCGAGGCGCTCTTCGAACGGGCCGGCGAGCCCCGCAAGCTCGTCATCGCTCCCGGCGGCGCACACCAGACGGTGCAGCACGACGCCGAGCTGCAGGGAACGGCGCTGCGCTGGCTCGAGCGCGAGCTCGCGGCCCGCGAGTCGCGGCGCTAGCCGGACCTAGTTTCGGCCGTGGGAGCTACGGCCCCGGCTGCGCCCGGACCATGAGCTCGAACCGTGGCTCGAGGAGGATGACGAGAAGTAGTCGCCGCGCGACGAGTAGTCACCGCGATTCCGCGAATGCCCACTGCCCCGGCAGCCGCCGTTGTCGTCAGAGCTGTCGTCATCGCCCGATCCGGTCGACGGAGGTATCGGGATCGGGTTGCCGCTCGATTGGCCGGGACCGTTGCCGTGTCCGTCGCCATTGCCGTTGCCGTTGCCGTGTCCGTTGCCGTTGCCGTTGCCCTCCGGCACGTTCGGCGGGGAGGGCTTGTCGGTGCGGTCGTCGTCGCGGCCGCTGGGTGCCTTGGAGTTGTCGCCGGGGATCGGCTCACCGGTCGCCGGCGGAGGGCCGCCGCTGCCACCGCCGGAACTCGGCGGAGTCGCAGGATTGCCGGAGGGCGCGGGACCGCCCGCACCCAGATGGCCGCCCGCGGAGCCGCCGGGCTTGCCGCCGCCCGCCACCGCCATTGCCGCCGCCGCCGGTGCCGCCGCCGTTGCCGCCGCTGTTGCCGCCACCGCCACCAGCGCTGACGACGACGCTCGCGGACGCGAGCTGTCCCGACGCTGCGCTGACCGGCGCTGCCGCGCCGCCACCGCCGCCACCGCCGCCACCCGAGGAGGCGGTCGCGTCGCTCAGCTCGACGTTGCCGCCGCCGGACGAGATGCCCGCGGCCGAGGGCCAGACGTTGAACGAGACGACCCCGACCAAGGTGACGAAGACGATCGCCGCACCGGCCAGGATCCCGCCCGCCGCCCCGATGCCGACGATGAAGCTCTCTGATGTCCGGCTCGCCGCGTGAGTCTCCCCATCTCGCGCAGCACGCCAATCGCGCGCACTCACAGTGCCTGAATCGTGCCTCATTGGCCGGACCATAAAAACCCCAATAGCGAGGTAAACGCGTGTTCTAAGCCCGCAGCTTGCGGCTACTTATTACCGCGGAACCGGGCGTACTGCTTTACAGGTAACCGAGTGGATCGACGGCCTGCCCGTTCACCCGCACCTCGAAATGGACGTGTGGCCCGAGGCAGTGCCCGGTGCAGTCCGAGATGCCGATCACCTGGGCCTGAGCCACCTGCTGGCCGACCGAGACGAGGATCCGTTCCTGGTGCGCGTAGCAGGTCGAGAGCGCCCCGCCGTGACTGATGCAGGTGTAGTTCCCGTAGCCGCCGGCCGGGCCCGCGATGGAGACAGAACCGCCGGCGGCGGCGCGGATCGGCGTCCCGGTCGGAACCGCGATGTCGATCCCCTCGTGCATCCGGCCCCAGCGCATTCCGAAACCGGAGACGACCGGGCCGTTGACCGGCCAGATGAACATTCCGCTCCCGCCTCGGATCGGCCCGGCGGGCAGGGAGCCGGTGTTCGCGGCGAGCTGCTCGGCGATCTTCTGGGAGATGGCGGAGAGGTCGCCCTCCAGATCGTCCTGCTGCTTGCGCACCTGCGTCAGCGTGGCGTGCTGCTTGCGCCGCGCCGTGGCGAGCTCAGCGGTCCGCTGCTTGAGCTCCTCCCTGGTTGCCTCCAGCTCCTGCTTGCGGGCCGCGATCTCGTCCCGCGCGGCGCGGACCGCGTTGACCGTGACCTGCATCTCGTTGCGCAGTCCCCTCACGCGGGCGACGATGTCGTTGTCCTGGTCCTGCAGAGTCCGCGTGTACTCGGTGCGAGCGAGCAGGTCGTCGAAGCCGTGCGACTGGAGCAGGACCGTGATCAGGTCCGGCTCACTCGACTCGTAGATCGCGATGAGGCGCTGCTCCATGATCTGAACCGCCTCGCGGAGTCGGATCTTGAGGTGGTCCAGACGCGCCTTGGCCTGCTCCAGCTCGTCCTGCTTCTGCGCCAGCTGCGCGGCGACCGCCGCCTCGCGGTTCCGGAGGTCGGCGACCTCCGCGGTGAGCCGCTGCAGCTGGCCCGACTCATGGCTGATCCGGGTCGTCAGCACGCCGGCGTGTGTCTTCACGTGCGAGAGCTTGTCCTGGGTGGCGCTGAGCCTCTCCTGGAGGCTCTTTCCCGAGGCGCCGCCCGCGGCCATCGCGCAGGCGCAGACGAGCAGCGCGCCGGAGAGCGCCAGCATGAAACGCTTCGATCGAGTCATCTGCACCTGGAAGGTTGAACGCCCGCTGGGGGGCGAACTGAAACGCCGGTTGCAGTTACCCGACGGGCACGGGCTCCGGGGATCCCTTCCCCGACCCGTTCATCGCCTGGCGGGCGATCTCGGCCGCTTCGGCGAAGCGCTCCTGGTAGGTGCGAGCCTGCATCCGCGAGATGACCAGCCGCTGCACCTGCGCCGTGCCCTCGAACAGCTGGTAGATCTTCGCGTCGCGGAACCATTTCTCGAGCGGACAGTCGGTGGTCTGCGCGTACGGGCCGACCAGCTCCATCAGGGTCGTGGTCGCCCACATCGTCACGTCGCCCGACTTGAGCTTCGACATCGAGCCCTGGCCCCCGGTCATCGGGATGCCGTTGCGGCCCATCCAGGCGGCGCGCTGGACGAGCAGCCGGGACGCGTCGATCTCCGTGGCGACGTCGGCGAGCACCTGCTGGATCCGCTGCTCCTCCAGGGCCGGTCTGCCCTCGACCTTCTGATCGCCGAGGTATTCGAGCGTCCACTCGTAGGCCGCCTGCGCAATGCCGAGCGCCGAGGCGCCCACGATCGGCCGGGTCATCTCGAAGGTCGCCAGCGCGTTCGACGAGCCGGCCTTCTGTCCCGAGCGGGCCCGCTCGAGCTTGCGGTTCAGCTTGTCCATCCCGCCCAGCAGGTTCTCGTCAGGAATCCGGCAGTCCTCGAGGATCACCTCGGCGGTGTGCGAGGCCCGGATGCCGATCTTCGACTCCTTCTTTCCCTGGCGTAGTCCCGGCGTGCCCGGCCCGACCACGAACGATGCCTGCCCGCGGTGCCCGAGCTCCGGATCCACCGTCGCGACGACGACATGGACGTCGGCGATCCCGCCATTGGTGATGAAGACCTTGGTGCCGTTCAGGACCCACTCGTCGCCGTCGAGCTTCGCCGTGGTGCGCAGGCTCTTCACGTCTGAGCCAGCCTGTGGCTCGGTGACCGCATAGGCGCCGAGGGCGACCTCCTCGTCCGTCCCGAGGCACTGAGGGACCCACTCGGCGATCTGCTCCGGCGTCCCCGATGCGGCGATGCCCGCCGCGGCCAGGCCCGAGCCCTGGATCGCGAGGGCGATCCCGGCGCAGCCCCAATGCAGTTCCTCGGCCGTGATCACGCCAAACTGACCCTCGGGGTCGGCGCCCATCCGCTGCATGTGCTCGAGCCCCTGCAGTCCCCACTTCCGCGCCTCCTTGATCACCTCCCAGGGAGTGCTCTCCTCGTCGTCGTGCTTGCGCGCGGCGGGGCGGATGACCTCACGGGCGAACCTGCGAGCGTGCTCCCGGTGCTCGCGCTGCTCCTCGGAGACGGCGAAGTCCATTCCTCGGCCTGCCTTTCGCGATGCGAGGGCGCTCCGAGCGCAGCGAGGAGCAAACCCGCTTTGACTGACTGGTCAGTCAGTCAGTCTACCGAATGTGGGACCTGCCACTTACCACCAGGCGGGCGGGTAGCTTTCGCCGCCCGTGCGATCGCCACGCCCGATTCAGCAAGCCGCCGAACGGCTGCGC
This sequence comes from uncultured Solirubrobacterales bacterium, assembly GCA_963804595.1. Taxonomy (GTDB): domain Bacteria; phylum Actinomycetota; class Thermoleophilia; order Solirubrobacterales; family 70-9; genus DASUPK01. The sequence goes on along the minus strand of CAWDQZ010000019.1, from coordinate 198,363 downwards.
GGTCTCCCCGGCCGGCTCGGCGCGAGGGGGCTGGTCGCCGCGGGAGTCGGGCTGCTCGTCGCCCTCGTGGTGCTGCTGGCCCTCACCAACCCGTTCGGCGGCGGGGGGAAGACCGAGACGCGCGTGGTGACGATTGCGGTGGCAACCGACAACGCCCAGCAGGCCCCGGTCGGGACTCTCGGCTTCCCGCTGGTCGCGACCCGGAACACCACCAGGATCAGCGGGCCCGACCCGACAGTCGACGCCGCCGCGGCCGCGCTCGCGACCCATCCGCCGGCGCCAGGGGCGAAGCCGCCGCAGGCCGCGATCGTCGTTCCCGACGACGACTGGCAGGCCGGCATCGCGGCCTCGGTGCTGGCGGGTCCGCCGACGCGGATGCCCGTGCTGATCAGCGGCATGGGCTCGGTTCCCGATGCCACCGCCCAGGCGCTGACGCAGCTCAATCCGCAGGGCGGGGGAGCATCCGGAGACATCTCCGTCTACTCGGCCGGGGGCGCGGCCGTGCCTTCAGGCTTTCACGGCGGCGAGCTGCACGGGAGCTCGCCCGCCGAGATCGCCGACCAGTTCGACCAGCTTCGCCAGCGGCTGATGAAGCGGGAGCCCGAACACATCGTGGTGGTGAATTCCGAGGAGCCCGGCTACGCGATGCCCGCCGCGGCCTGGGCGGCGCGCTCCGGCGATCCGGTCCTCTTCACCGGCCGCAACGAGCTTCCCGCGCCGACGCTGGCCGCTCTGCGCCGTCACGCCGCCGCGGCGGTGTACGTGCTCGGACCGGAGTCCGTGATCTCCAAGGCCGTCGTCTCGCAGATCGGCAGGGTCTCGGCGAGCGTCCAACGGGTGGGGGCAACGGGAGTCGTGCAGAACGCCCTGTCCTTCGCGCGGTACACGGACGGGACATTCGGCTGGAACCTGAACGATCCCGGCCACGGGATGGAGCTCGCCAACTCCGACCGTCCGCTCGATGCGGCCGCCGCGGCCGCTCTGGCGTCCAGCGGCAAGTGGGGGCCGCTGCTGATCACCGACAGCGCGGACGCGTTGCCGCCCGAGCTGCGGAGCTTCCTGCTCGACATCAAGCCGGGCTTCGCGACGGATCCGACCCGCGCCGTGTACAACCACGTCTGGCTGATGGGTGACGCGACTGCGATCGGCGGAGAAGTGCAGGCGGAGATCGACGAGCTGGCCGAGCTCGCGCCGATCGCCAGCGCCGGCCAGGGCACGGCCGCCGCCGGTGGCATCGGCCAGCCACCCGGAGTCGAGAGCGAGTCGAACCCGGCCTCACCGAAGGGGAAGAAGTGAGCGAGACGGAGCGACCCGACCGCCTGACCCGGCCGGTGACCGTGGAGGACATCCGGGCGCTCGCCGGACCGTCCACCCCACACTTCGCGCTCCAGGTCCGCAACCGGATCAGGCGGCTGATCGAGGAGCTGCCTGACGACGATCCGGTCCGTCGGGAGGGCGAGATCCAGATCGCCCGACTCGAGGACCTCGCCGAGCACAGCGGCGATCCGCGCGGCGGCACCGGCGTGGCGCACTGATGAAGCAGCTCGCCGACGGCGTCTGGCACATCAAGTGCCTGCCGGCCCTGCCCTGGGCGGTCAACGCCTTGGCCCCGGCCACAAGGTCGACAGGGTGATCGCCGAGGGCGATGAGGTCGCCGGCTTCGAGGTGATCGACGCTCCGAAGCTGAAGAGGTTCGTCGACGGGCTCTGATGCGAGGGCCAGCGCCAGCGCGACCCGTGCCGGTCAGGCCGGACCGAAGGCCTCGATCAGCTTCACCTGGTACTCGTCGATTTGGTCCGGCGGGATGAAGTAGGTCGGCGGGGTGAGCCAGACGCCATCGCCGCGCTCCCCCGCCTCCTCGACGCGGGCGCGGACCTTGTCGAGCGGTCCGGCCGCCGTGAAGGCGTCGACCATCTCATCGGGGATCGCGGCCGGAACGGCGGCCAGATCGCCCCTGCGGAAGGCGTCCCCCGCCGCCGCGGCAGCGTCGGCGAAGCCGTGCATCTCCCAGAGGGGCCGGTAGGTGCGGACAGTGGAGTAGAAGGCGATCGTCCTCCGGGCGGCGTCGAGCGCGCGGGCCTCGTCGTCATCGATCGCGCAGCAGACGGTGGGGACGAAATCGATGTCGGACCGCTCCCGCGCGGATCTCTGCAGGCCGGTCTCCAGATTGGGAAGCATCACCTCGTCGACCCAGCGAGGCGGGCACATCGGGTGGCCGATGAGACCGTCGGCGACGTCACCCGCCATTCGGCACATACCACCCTGCATTGCGGCGGTGTAGATCGGAACCCGCTCCCGAACGGCCTTGTGGGGCCGCACCCACCCCCGGATGTCGATGTCCTGGTATTCGCCCTCGTAGCGGATCGGCTCGCCGGTCGTCGCCTTCTCCATGATCAGCCGCGTCGCCTCGATCGTCTCGCGCAGATGGGGCGCGGGCTTGCCGTAGTCGACCGAATGCCATGTCTCGTTCAGCCTCTTCACCCCCGCGCCAAGCCCGAGCCGGAACCGGCCGCCCGACATCTCGTCGATGTCGAGAGCGGTCACCGCCAGGATGAAGGCACTCCGCGTGAAGCCCCACGCGATCCCGGTGCCGATACCGACCTTCTCCGTATTGGCAGCGAGCCAGGTCGCCTGGGTCACGGAGCTGCGGAAGAGCTCGGGGGTCCAGACGCAGTCGATGCCGGCTGCCTCGGCGCCGCTCCCCTGCTCGACGAGGTCCGCGGCCGTGTCACCGATCGCGGCGATCGAGATGCGGTCGAGGGCGGCCACGGCGTGACGGACCCTACTTCGAGGTGTCCTGCACGGGCGTGTTCGCGAGCGAACGCCACAGATACAGGCCGGCGAGCGTGCGGTGGGGTCGCCAGGGCTCCGCGATCCGGTCGATGTCCTCGGGGCCCGGCAAATCGTCCATCCCGTAGGCGATCTTGATCGCCCGCCTGATACCGAGGTCACCCGCCGAGACCACGTCGTGACGTCCGAGGTGAAAGATCAGGAACATCTCGGCGCTCCACCGGCCGATCCCCTTGACCTCGACGAGCTCGGCGCAGACGTCCTCGTCGGAGAGGTCCTTGAGGCGAGCCAAATCCAGGCGGCCATCCTTGATCCGGAGGGCGAGGTCGCGCAGGTACTCGACCTTGGCGTTGGAGAGCCCGGCTTTGAGCAGGGTGGCGCGCCTCCGTCGCAGGAGCTCCTCCGGGGTGGGCATGCTGCCGCCGAAGATCGCGAGCAGCTTGTTCCAGATCGAGGCGGCCGCACGGGTCGACAGCTGCTGGCCGACGATCGCCCGCGCCAGGGCCTCCCAGGGGTCGGGCCGGCTTCCGCGCCGGTCGATCTCGGGGTGAATCGGTCCCTGCTCCTCCATGACCCGGCGCAGCACCTTGTCCGCGCGCATCAGCTTGCGGTCGTCGGCACTCCAGGCAGTGGTTGACGGCTTCGCCATCAGATCGCGGCGGCAAGCGCCCGCTTATATAACGCTCCGGGCTTCGCCCGTCGCTCAAAGGCGTGCGGGCTGGCCGCCGCTAGACCCTCTGAATCAGCGTGCCTGTGCCGAGACCGCCGCCGCAGCACATCGTCACCAGGCCGGTCTCCTTGTCGGAGCGCTCCAGCTCGTGGAGCAGCGTGGTGATCAGGCGCGCTCCGGTCGAGCCGAGCGGGTGACCGATCGCGATCGCGCCGCCGTTCACGTTGACGCGATCCATGTCGGGCTCGAGCTCCCGACGCCAAGCCGCGACCACGGAGGCGAAGGCCTCGTTGATCTCGACCAGGTCGATGTCGTCCATCTTCATCGCGTTGCGCTTCAGGATCAGCTGCGTCGCCGGAATCGGCCCGGTGAGCATCATCACCGGGTCGACGCCGACGGTTGTCTGGTCGACGACCCTGGCGCGAGGGGTGAGCCCGAGCTCCTTGGCCTTGTCCGCCGTCATCAGCAGGACCGCGGCGGCGCCGTCGGAGACCTGCGAGGAGTTGCCGGCGGTGATCTTGCCGTCCTCCTTGAAGGCCGGCTTCAGCGACGCCAGTTTCTCCAGCGAGTCCTCGGCCGGCGGTCGGATGCCCTGGTCGGTGACATAGGTGTCGCCGTTGTTCTGCCAGGGGATCATCTCGCGCTCGAAGCGGCCCTCCTCGGTCGCCTGGTGGGCGAGCTGATGGGACCGGAGCCCGATCTCGTCGAGCTCCGAGCGGGGGATCTCCCACTTGTCGGCGATCATCTCCGCGGAGATTCCCTGCGGAACGAGGTTGTAGCGCTCCAGCAGCTCGGGCGAGAAGGCGAAGCCATGCTCCTTCATCACCTCGGCGGAGTCAGCGAAGGAGATGTGGCCCATGTGCTCGACGCCGCCGCCGATGGCGACGTCATGCACGCCGGAGGCGACCAGCGCCGCCGCGAAGTTGACGGCCTGCTGCGCCGAGCCGCACTGGCGGTCGACCGTGGTGGCCGGAGTCTCGATCGGGAGCCCGGACTCGAGCCAGGCGTTGCGGGCGATGTTGATGCCCTGCTCGCCGAACTGCTGCACACAGCCGGCGACGACATCCTCGACCTCGGAGGGGTCGATGCCGGCGCGCTCGATCACGGCTGTGTAGGTCTTGGCCAGCAGATTCGAGGCGTGGACGTCCTTGTAGTAGCCCTTCTCCTCGTGTCCGCGGCCAACCGGAAGGCGGGCGGCCTCCACGATCACGACCTCGCGTCCTCCGAACTTTCCGTTCTCAGCCACCTCTTCCCTCCTCAGTCGGTTTCTTCAAGCAACCAAGTCTCGTAGTCATGAGCATACACCTCTTGACTGGCGAGTCAGCCAGTGCCGGTCGCGGCCGCTTCGTCGGCGCGCTCGGGATCGAAGAAGGCGGCCATCCGGTGCGGTTTGAGGGCGTCGGGTCCCTCCCACCAGACCGCCATGCGCTCGGCCCATTCGATGCGCGGAGCCGCCACGGGCCGACTGTACGCCGCGTGGGCACTCTGCGCCCACCGTTCGCGCCCGTGATAGACACCCGCGCGTGGCGGGCGCCCCTACATATGAGCGGCCGGCGATCGCTGGCAGCGGCACGATCGCGACCGGGCTCGCAGCCTGCGCGAGCGCCGCGTCGAATGTCGTTCTGCTCGCGCGCTCGGACGCCTCCGCCTGGCATGCGGAGGAGCAGGCGCAGAAGCTCGCTGCGAAGGTGGAGGGCGCCGACGCCGGAGGCATCAAGGTGACGACCGATCCCACGCACCTCGCGGACTGCGACCTGATCGTCGAAGCGGTCGTCGAGGAGCTCGGGCCGAAGGTCGACCTGCTGAGCAGGGCGGGCGACGCCGCCCGCGACGCGGACCTGGCGACCACCACGTCATCCCTCTCCCTGGACGAGATCGGGTCGGAGAGCGGACACGCCGAGCGGATCTTCGGCCTTCATCCCTTCAACCCGGTGGTGAAGATGGACCTGGTCGAGCTCTGCCTTCCCGACCCGGCCCGCGAGGAGATCAGGCCCCGGGCGCGGGCGTGGTGCGAGGCGATCGGCAAGACGGTCGTCGAGGTGCCCAACGAGCCCGGGTTCGTCGTCAACCGGCTCCTCTTCCCCTACCTCTTCGATGCCGTTCGCCTCATGGAGCAGACGGGGATGGAGGCCGATGACGTCGATCGCTGCATGACGCTGGGCGCCAATCACCCGATGGGTCCGCTCGCGTTGCTCGATTTGATCGGGGTCGACGTCGCCGTCGCGATCGGCGAGGCCCTTTACGCCGACAGTGGCGAGGACCACCACCGTCCGCCCGGTCGTCTGATCGCGCTGGTGGACGAGGGGAAGCTGGGCCGCAAGTCCGGCGCGGGCTTCTACGCCTACGACTAGTTCAGATTGATGACGAGCCGGGAGACCGTCTCGCCCACCTTGTCGAGCACCGCCGGATCGAGCTTGTCGACGGTGTCCTCGACGGTGTCGGCGTACGGATAGCTGAAGTCGATCAGGTCGATCGAGGGAACCCCCTGCTCGAGGAACGGGTAGTGGTCGTCGATCACGCCGCCCTGGATGCCGGGCGGGAAGACGTCAGCCGCACCAACCTCCGCCGCCGCCTGCCGAAGCTGATCCCAGAGCGCGACGTTCGAGTTGGCCTCGCGGCGGATCTGCGCTCCGCGGTTGGCGATGTAGTCGAGCAGGATCATGTCCCCGGTCTGCCCCGGATGGGCGGTTGCGTAAGCCCGCGATCCGCGGAGAGCGCAAAACTGGAAGTCCTGGTCGGTGCACCCCGGCGGATCCTCCTCCCCATCGAAGAGGACGAAACGGATCTCGCGGTGGCTCTCGGGCAGCTCATCCGGAAGAGAACGGGCGAGCTCGATGACCGCCGCCGTCCCGGCGGCGCTGTCGTTGGCACCGACGAATCCTTTCGGGTGCCACTCCGTGTCGTAGTGCGCGCCGATCAGGATCGCGGGCGCCCGGCCCGGGAGGACGCCGACGATGTTCCGAAGGCCCTGCTGCGGCCCCGTGCTCGGGAACGGCTCGAAGTGCACGTCCTTGATCGGAGACCCGGGCTCCGAGGCCATCGTGTCCCGGAGGGTCACGGCGAGGTTGCGTAGCTGCGGGGACCCGGCCGGCCGCTGACCCACGGCTACCTGCGCACCGACGAGCGACATCGCTCTTGCGCCATCGAACCGGTTCGCCGACGAAGGGGAGTCGCCGCCGCCGCAGCCGACGACGGCCAACACTGCCACGATGAGAAGCCCCGCGGCGAGCAGGGGGCCGGCGCTACGCCGCCTGCTTGCCCTTGCGCTTGACCCGCGACTTGGTCGCGATGGGCGGCACGGCGGGCTCGTCATGGCGCCCGGAACGATCCCAGATCACATCCGCCTCCGAGACACCCTGCTTCGTGGCCTCGGCCTCGATCTCCGTCCAGGGAAGCTGCGCCTCGGGGAGCTCATCCCATCGAGCGAGGTCGAGTGCCTCGAGCGCGCCCTCCAGAGCCGGCCCCCGGTGCTCTTCCGAGCGGAGCACCGCCCTGACTACCTCGAGCTGCTTATCGCTGAATCGGACGACCCACATGTGGCCTCCTCAGGACCCCAACATTGGGCGGGGGTTGCACCTCGGCTCTCGCCTGCGGCGCACCCTTGAACCACCGGCAACGTAGAGCCCCAAACGGACGGAAGGGAAAACGCCTGCAAGCGGCCACCAGGCCGCTCCACAATGAGCGAGGACGAAGTCCGAGCGGTTATGTGGGGCGGCCGCTCGTGGCCGCGATCTGATGGCGAAGCCGTCAGCCCTGCGGGTGGATCCGAACCGCCTCGATCCGGTTCTCCCGGACGGACTCGACCCGGATCTCGTAGCCGTCCGCAGTGATCAGATCGCCGCGCTTGGGCAGCCGTCCGAGCTCCCCGAAGACGTAGCCCCCGACCGAGTTGTAGGCGTCCGTGTCGACCGGCAGCTCGATGCCTCGGTCGGCGAGATCGCCGAGGGAGACGTGGCCGCGAACGTACCAGTCCCCGTTCGAGAGCTGCCGGAGCGATCCGGCGAGCGGATCGGTCTCGTCCTCGATCTCCCCCACCACCTCCTCGAGGATGTCCTCGACGGTGACGATGCCGACGGTCCGGCCGTATTCGTCCACCACGACGCCCATCGAGGAGCGCTGCCGCTGGAGCTCGGTGAGCAGGTCGTCGAGCGGCTTCGTCTCCGGGACGATCAGGGCGTCTCGGATCACCGCCTCGATCTCCGCTTCGGGGCCCTCGGCCATCAGCAGGCGGACGAGCCTGAGAGCGTGGACGATCCCTCGAACCCGGTCGGCGTTCCCGTCATCGACGACGATGAGTCGGTTGTGCCCGGAGGAGATGCAGAGGTTGAGCGCCTCCGAGACCGTCGCGGACGCATCGACCGTGACGACCGCGGGGATCGGCGTCATCACCTCGCGCGCCTCCTGCTCGTGCAGGTGGAAGACGCCGCCGAGCATCCCGGCCTCGCCCGGATCGAGTTTCCCTCGCACCGCCGATTGGGAGATCAGCATCTGGAGGTCCTCGGGAGTCGGCTGATCCTCGTCGAGCTCTTCCGGCCGGATACCGAAGAGGCGGACCACGCCGTTGGCCAACCAGGTCAGCGCGACGGTGAACGGAGCTGTGAGCCGGCGGAACCAGTTCAGGGGGGCTGCAAGACGACGGGCACTGTCCTCGGGCCGCGCGATAGCGAACAGCTTCGGCGCCTGTTCGCCGACCACCACGTGCAGTGCTGTGACCAAGGCGTAGGCGATCGCGACGGAGATCGCCACGGCGACCCCGTGGGAGAGCCCGCCGAAAACCGGCTCGATCAGCTTGGCGACGGCCGGTTCCCCGAGGAAGCCGATCCCGATCGAGGCCATCGTGATTCCGAGCTGGCAGGCGGAGAGGTACTCGTCGATGTCGTCGAGCTGGCGGAGGACCGCCGCGGAACCTCGGGAGCCTTCCGCGGCGAGCTGCTCGAGCTTGGACCGGCGGGAGCGGACCAGCGCGAACTCGGCGGCGACGAAGATCCCGTTGATCGCGATCAGGACGAACAGCAGGACGAGGAGCACGGCGCTCATCTCGTCCTCCCGTCAGGCGGGTCGTCTGCTGGATCGCTCACGCCCCAACGGGCGCGCGTACTTCGAGGGAGATCGTCGTCGGTCACTGGCGACGCCGCCAAGGCTAGCGAACGGCCAGAACGACACCGCCTGTTTGCTCCCGGACGCCTCCGAGCCCCCCTCAGGGTCAGGTGGGCGGCCCCGGCAGCTGGAGGAGCAGCACGAACGAGATGACCAGCAGCACCGCCCCCAGACCGACGAGCGCATAGCGCCCGCCCCGGAGCGGAAAGCGGGTGCTGATGCCGACCAGGAACAGCACGCTCGCCAGGAAGACCGTGGTGCGGATGTACTTGTCTGACTTCGTGCCGGCGTCCTCGCCCTCGGCAAAGGCCTCATCGGCCTGCCTGTCCAGGACGGCAGCCTCCCTCAGCCCGGGTTCGCGGTACTGCGGCATATATGTGGGACCCCTTGGTGCGTTCGGATTGGTCTCCGGCTTCGTCGCGCGCCAGGCGTCGAAGGCGACCGCGAACCCGGGCCGGAAGCGCCGCTCGGCGAGAGCCATCGCCTGCCGGTTGCCGACCGTATAGGCCGTGAACCAAGCGTTGAAGGTTGAGGCGTCGAAGTTTCGGACCTCGATCGCCTTGAGGAACTCGCGGTTCGCCTTCGCCCTCAGACCCGACGCATTGGCGAGGCCCACCCGCTGCTCGGTGCTCCACTTCGCCGCCGCATAGCCCGACCAGGCGGCCATGAGGGCGACGACCGACAACAGGACGGCCTCGGTGATCGAAACTATGCGGTCGCGTCGATCATGGGCGTCGCCATCGCCGTGAGCGGTGTGCCCCGCAATCTCCTTGCCGACCTCGTCGGCCGACAGCCCCTCAGGCATTCGTTCCTTCCATCAAGCCGAAACAGCCGGTTCAGCCTAGGCGAACCCCTCCACCCAGCATAAGCAAGGCCGCCCCGCTCTAGGCAAGTGCGTCGACCTTTCGCGCAAGCTCGAAGTCGTTTTCGGTGAGGCCGCCCTCCGCGTGGGTCGAGATCGCGACCTCGACCTGGCTCCAGGAGATCGCGATGTCCGGATGGTGGTTCATCTCCTCGGCGGGCGCCACCAGCGAGTCGACGAACTCGACGGAGCCGACGAAGTCACCGCGATCGAAGCTCTTGACGATGTACTCGCCCCGCTGGCGCCAACCGTCCAGCCCCTCGAGCCTCTCCTTGATCTCCTCGTCGCTCAGAAGTGCCATATTCGTCGGGTGCGAATCGCCAGCCTGGTTCCGTCCGCGACCGAGATGCTATTCGCCCTCGGTCTGGGCGATCAAGTCGTCGCCGTCACTCACGAATGCGACTACCCGCCTGAGGCGGCGAGGAAGCCGCAGCTGACGCGGAGCCTCGTCCCCACATATTCGGCGGCCACGAACACCGCCGCCGGATCAACGGCAGGCGAGATCGACGCCGAGGTGAGGCGACTGACCGGCGCGGGCCGCCACCTCTACGAACTCGACGAGCCCGCCCTCGGCGACCTCGACGTGGACCTGATCGTGACCCAGGCGGTCTGCGAGGTCTGCGCGGTCTCCTACGACGACGTGGTCGCGGTAGCTGCCCGGCTGCCCACGAGGCCGGGCGTGATCTCGCTCGATCCCTCCAACCTCGGCGAGGTGCTGGCCGACCTCCCGCGGCTCGGTGAGGCGGCGGGGGTCCGGGGTCGCGGTGCCGCCCTGCGCGACGATCTCGAGCGGCGTCTCGAGCTGGTCCGTGCCGCCGTCGAGGGAGTCTCGCGCCCTCGCGTGCTCGCGCTCGAGTGGCTCGACCCGCCCTTCATCGGCGGTCACTGGGTACCCGACATGATCGAGATCGCTGGAGGCGAAGACGTCCTCGGCGTGCCCGGTGCGAAGTCACGCACGGCGGACTGGCAGGAGCTCGTCAGCTCGCGGCCGGCGGTGATCGTGGCGATGCCATGTGGCTGGGATGCCCGCCTCGCCCGCGACGAGGTGGAGAGCCACGCTGGCGACGTGGCCGCCATCGGTGCCGACCGGATCTGGGCGGTGGATGCCGCCGCCTCCTTCTCGCGGCCCGGGCCGCGGCTCGTCGAGGGCACCGAACTGCTCGCCCATCTGCTTCACCCGGATAGGGTTGGCTCCCCCGAAGGGGTTGCCTTCGAACCGGTGTCCCTCGGCGCGCCGGCGGGGCGCTCCTAGCGAGGAGGAGAAGAGAGATGGGGCTCAACTGGGCCGAGCACACCGTCGAGATCGCCGCGCCGATCCAGACCTGCTTCGACGCCATCACCGACTACGAGACGTTCCCGTCCTGGCAGAGCGCGGTGGTCGACACCGAGGTGCTCGACTGGGATGAACAGGGGCGGGGCAAGCGGGTCCGCCTCGTCGTCGACGCGAAGGTGCGAAAGGTCAACTACACGCTCGACTACCGCTATGACGAGCCGACCCGGATCGAATGGGACTTCGTCGAGGGCAACGGGATCAACGATGCCGACGGGGACTACCTCTTCGAGGACCTCGGCGGCGATCGCACCCGCGCGACCTACAGGTTTGGCCTCGAGGTGGGCATCCCGCTGCCGGGCCCGGTGGCGCGGCGCGCCCACAAGTCCACTCTGAAGGCGTCTGTCGAGGACCTGAAGCGCGAGGCCGAGCGACGGGCCGCCTCGGCGCCTGCCACGCGACGCGACGAGCCGCCAGCCGCCGATCGGCCTCCAGAGACACCCACCGCGGGGCAGAGCGAGACCGCGTCGGCCGAACGCGAGGCGAGGTTCGCCGAGCAGATCGGGATCAAGAGACCGGAGCGCCCGTCGGCGGCCGACCCGGCCACGCCGACGGCCGACGACTGGGGCTCGGACGGCTCGCACTCGGTGGCGGAGCTGCCTGGAGTGATCGTCGGCGAGGCCGCCTCGATCGGGCGCCGGGTCGCCCGTCGCGGCGTCCGCACGGCCCAGGACGTCGGCGGCGGCGCGGCGGAGGCCGGGTTCGGCGCGGCGCGGCGGGCGGTTGGAGCGGGGCGCGGGATGGCAGGCGCCCTTCGCAGCCGGACCGGCCGGCTCCTGGGCGGCGACCCAAGCGATCACCACCGGCGCTGACGGCGGTCCATCGGGTCTGCGCGTCCGGAGGCGACGCCGGTCGCCCCGCGTCCTGGTCGCCCGATTCGCAATCATCAAGCCGTGGACGAGATCGCCTTCGAGTTCGCACCCGCCGGCGAGGATTTCCCCGATGGTCTGCGGCAGATCAGGATCGAGGTCAACGGCGTCGAGCTGCCGGACCTGGTTCGCGAGGCCGAGCTGCCTTCGGCCCAGGCGGACGACGAGGAGGACGTCGCCGGCAACTACATCGGTTTGGTGGCCGGCTATATGCGCGTCGATCTCGCCGGCCAGTTCCTGGGCGGCCAGGGCACTGCGATGTTCGAGGACTCCGACGGCAAGACGGCGCTGCTCGGGTGCGGATGCGGTGAGGTCGGTTGCTCGCCTCTGATGGCCCGGATCACGGTCACCGACGACACCGTCACCTGGGGCGAGTTCGAGCAGCCCACCCGTCCCGGCTGGGACTACGACGGCTTCGGCCCGTTCACCTTCGAACGCGCCCAGTACGAGAGCGCGTTGATGGCGATCGACGACTAGACGACCAAGAGGGCGCCGGCGAACGTCGCCGCGATCATCAGGAGGATGCCGGCCAGCTCGAGGCCGAAGCCCGTGCGACCGCCCATCCGGCGCTCGACGAAGAGCACCAGCCCGGCGGCCACCGCGCCCCCGATCAACCCGCCGATGTGGCCGCCGACCGAGATCCCCGAGATCGAGAAGGTCAGCACCAGGTTGAGGACGATGAAGAGGCCGAACTGGGAGGCGAGCTGCTCGACCCCACGGCCGCGCGCGATGACGACGACGGCGGCCATCAGCCCGAAGATCGCGCCGGACGCCCCGACCGTGAGCGAGTTGGGATCCACGAGCAGCGCGCCGAGTGAGCCGGCGATCAGGGAGACGAAGTAGATCCCGAGGAATCGCGGCGTGCCGATCCCGGGCTCGAGGATGCTCCCCGCCACGTAGAGGACGTACATGTTGAGCAGCAGGTGGAGGAACCCGGCATGCAGGAACCCACCGGTGATCACCCGCCACCAGTCTCCGCTGGCGACGTCGGGTCCACGCAGGCCGAAATCGTGGATCACCGATCCGCCGCCGCTGAATGAGCTGGTCCCGCCGCCCGCCAGCTCGATGACGAAGATGATCACGTTGATGGCGATCAGCGCGATCGTGGCCGGCATCTTCCCGGAGGTCGTGCTGAACGCCCCCGCCCCGGCCCTCACCTTGGTCGTCTGCCGCGCGCAATCCGGACAGCGCATCCCGACAGGAGTCGAGGTCATGCAGTCGGGGCAGATCGGCCGGCCGCAATTCGAGCAGGAGACGCCCGTCTCCCTGTTGGGGTGTCGGTAACAGGTCTGGCGCTGCTGGGTGCTCGCCTCCATCGAGCTGAGGGTAGTGACAGCCTGGCGTCGGCCCACGTTCGGCGGCCACAGACGCCGTCGCCGGATCTACTGGACGGTGGCGCTGAGCAGTATCGGCGGAGTGGGCGTGCTGCTGCCGGGATGGGGCTCCCGGGTCACCATCACCCTGGTCCCCTGGGTGAGGTGCCCATCGACCGCGGTCATCGCCCTGCCGTTCGCATCCGGGATGAAGTTGGAGGAGGGCTTCACGCTCTGTCCTTCGGCGACCCACACCTGGTAGACCTCGTCGCCCTTGAGCTGGCCGAGCCCATGCAGGTCGAGCATCGAGGAGTTCTCGTCCACGGCCAGGCTGCCGCCGATCCCCTGCTGCGCGACCACCGGCACCGTCGTCTGCTCGGCGCCGCCGCCCCCGTTGCTTCCCGCGATCAAGTAGCCGCCGACGGCGGCGACCACGATGGCCAGCCCGACGGCGAAAGCCGGCCGCGCGAACAGCCCGCGCCAGCCCCGCCGCGGTGGCCGGGGCGGAGCGGAGCTCTCACGCTCGGCTGCGTACCGCTGGACGTCGGCGCGCACCTCGGCGAACACGCGCTCGCGCAGCTCGGGCGGTGGCTCGAGCTGCTCCACCGACTCGCCGAGCACCCCCACGGCCGGGACGAGCGCCTCGAGCTCGCGGATGCAGCGGGCGCAGCTCGACGCGTGCGCCTCCACCAGCCGCTCCTCCTCGGGCTCGAGCGCGCCCAGCGCGAAGGCGACGAGATCGTCCCTGTCGGGATGCTCGCCGTTCACAGGCCCTCCGCCAGGGTCACTCTGATCTTGTCCATCGCAAGTCGCATCCGCCCCTTGATGGTCCCGAGCGGTTCGTTCAGCATCTCCGCGATCTCGGAGTGGCTGAAGCCGCCGAAGTAGGCGAGCTGGATCACCCGGGACTGGTCGCTGGGAAGCTCCTCGATCGCGCCGCGAACCTCCTGGGCGGTCTCGCGCCGGACCGCCTCGGCGTCGGTGAGCTCCTCCGCCGCGCGCCGCTCGAGGATCTCGTCACCTCCGGCGGCCAGTTTCGGCGAGCGGCCGGACTCCTTGCGGAGCAGGTCGATCGCCCGGTTTCGCACGATGCCCAGGGTCCAGGCGCGCACGCTGCCGCGGGCGCGGTCGTAGCGGGCTCCGCTTCGCCAGATCGAGAGCAGCGCCTCCTGGGTGACATCCTCGGCCGCGGTGCGGCTGCCGACGATCCGGTAGGCGAGCGAATACGCAGCACCGGCCTGCCGGTCGTAGAAGACCTCGAACGCGAGCGCGTCCTGGCGCGCGACCAGGGGCATCAGGTCCTCGTCCGCGAGGCGCTGGAGCTCAGCTCGGGTCATCTCTTTGGCCGACTCGGGTGATCTACTTGACTGCCCCCCACGAATGTGGCTACGAGCGGTTCAGCAATTTGGATCATGTAGCTCAAGGAGGAACGCATGGAGGAAGCAAGCCCAGCAAGGCTCTACTGCCTGCTGGTGGGCGCGGTGCTCGTGATTGCCGGAATGATCGGCTTCTTCTACGAGGCGAGCTTCGCGACCGGAGACTCGATCAGGACCGAGGACGTGTTCGGCGTCCTCTCGGTGAACGGCTGGCACAACCTGGTCCACATCGCGATCGGGGCGCTCCTCCTGATCTGCGCCGGATCAGCCGCCAGGGGCGCGGCCCTATTCGTGGGGATCCTCTACATCGTCCTCTGCGTCCTGGGGTTCATTGCGACCAGCAAGAGCGGCATCGGGTTCATCGCGGAGAACGACACCCTGTTCAGGCTGGTCCCCGTGAACAACGAGGACAACGTCCTGCACCTGATCCTGGGCATCACCGGCGTGATCGCCTTCTACGCCTCGCGCCCGGTGACTCGAGCAGCCCCGGCGACCTAGCGGTTCCGGACCTGGCCTCTGACCTGATCCGCGATGTCCGAGACCTGGTCCGCGAGACTCGATAGGCGAGAGGACCGCTTGCCGCCTCGGCGGCGGAGCTCGACGAGGACCAGCCCACCCGCCGCGACGCCGCCCGCGGCGATCGCCGCGGCGGGCCGGACCCAGTTGCGCGGATCGCGCAACGAGCGAAGCTCTGACTCGGAGAGCTCCTCGGCCCAGGCCGAGAGCTCCTCCGCCGCCGCCTCGGTCACCGCGTTCAGCGTCTCCTCGACCCGGCCGGCGAGGTTCTCGGGCGGCTCGATCGGACGCAGAGCGGAACGAAGCAGGTTCTCGACGTCCCGGGTCGGCTCAGCTGCCATCGGCGCTCATCTCCTCCTCGAGCTGCTTGATAGCGCGGTGGATCAGCACCTTCGTCGCCCCGTCGGAGCGGCCGAGGGCCCTGGCGATCTCCCGGTTGTCCATGGCGAGCGCGAAGCGCATGATCAGCGCGTCGCGCCGGTCGTCGGGGAGGCGTTGGAGGTGGTCCATGACGCTCTTCAGCTCCTCCCGCCCCTCGACGATCCGCTCGGTGCCGTGCGGCGCCGCGATCGGCTCGGACTCTTCGAGGACGCGCTGCGGGCGGCGCGCCCGGTCGCGGTGGTAGTTGGAGGCGAGGTTGTGCGCGATGCGAATGAGCCACGGTCGCAGCGGCCGCCCGTTCGACTCCCGGCGGGCGCGCTCGAAGTGCCGGTAGGCCTGTAGGAACGCCTGCTCCGTGACGTCCTCGGCGTCGTGGTGGTTGCCGATCCGGTAGTAGGAGTACGAGTAGACGTCGCGCAGGTGATCGCGATAGAGGCGCTCGAAGGCGCGGTCGAGCTCCGCCTTCGACTCCTCCGGGGACGCCGAGCCCTGATCCGAGTCGGACACGCAGCAAGCGTACTCATGGCCCGCTCACTCATCAGGCAGCGCGACCTCCCGCCGCCGGCTCGCGTTGCGCCCGCTGGGCCTGCCTGACACGCGCCATCCACTCGCCGACTGAGATCTCTCCGGCGATCAGGCCCGCCAGGCCATCGAGCGCCGAGCTGGCCATGCCCGATTTCCGCACCGCCTCCGCGATCAGCGGGACGGAGTCCAGCGCCTCCGAGGCCTGGCCGATGATGCCCGGGATCTGCTCGGCCGGCGTGCCCTGCCCGAGCAGCTCCCCGGCGCGCCGGTTGCGGCTGCCCTCGGCAAGGATCGTGGCGGTCAGGTCGCCCACTCCGGCGATTCCGGCGAAGGTCTCGTGGTGCGCGCCGCGGGCACGCGCGTAGGCGACGCACTCCCGCCACACCTGGGCTGTGGCGATGCCGGCGGCGTTCATCCCCTGTGCCTGAGCCGCCGCGCCGGCGAGCGCCGCCGCGTTCTTGGCCGCGCCGGCCACCTCCACCCCGATCATGTCCTCGGAGCGCTCGCAGACCAGCCCGGCCTCGTCGAAGACGCTGCCGAGCTGATCCCGCAGGTCCGGATCGCGGCTGCCCAGAACGAGCGCGGCCGTACCCGAGACGGCCTCCCTCGCGTGCGCGGGACCGCCGAGCGAGGCGATCGCGCGCGCCCGGACGCGCTCGGAGACGTACTCGGATGGCAGCGCGGCCATCGGCGCGACCATGCCCTTGCTGAGCAGCAGGACCGAGGCGCGCTGACCGACCCGGTCGCCGATCGCCCCCACGGCCTGGGGAAGCGCGGCGGAGGGGACGGCGAGACAGACGAGATCGATGCCCGCCAGCTCGATGTCCGCGGCCCGCTTCACGGTCAGGGAATCGGGAAGCTCGATGCCCGGGAGGTACTGCTCGTTCGTGCGGGTCTCGTTCATCTCCTCGGCCCGCTCCGGGGTGCGGGTTCCGAGCTGAACGTCGAGGCCGCCCCTCGCGAGCAGCACCGCGACCGCGGTGCCCCAGCTGCCGGCGCCGATCACGGCCGCCTTGCGGAGCGGCGGCAGGCCGCCGAGCCACTCCCACTGCAGCTCGATCACCGGCCACACGCGGGCGCCGACCGAGTTCGCGAGCGCCGGGGACGGGTCCTCGGTCTGGGGGAAGGTGAGAGCGCGCCCCAACCGGACCCTGACCTTCTTCGGCCGGATCTTCCAGCCGCGCCGGACCTCCTCGGTGCCGTGAACGGCGACGGGCAGCACGGCCGCTCCGGTCTCCAGTGCGAGCCGGCCGAACCCGCGCCTGGGCCGGGCGAGCGAGCCCGTCCGGTGCCGTGTTCCCTCGGGGAAGATGCAGATCGCGCCGCCCCGGTCGAGCACCTGCCGCGACGTGACCAGGGTCTGGTCGTCGGACTGCCCGCGGCGCACCGGGTACGCGCCGAGCCGGTTCAAGATCCAGCCGTGCCAGCGCTTCTCGAACAGCTCGACCTTGGCGACGTAGAGGAGAGGGCGGCTCCAGGGAAGCGAGGCGCCGATCACGAACGGGTCGAGGAAGCTGCGGTGGTTCGCCGCGACGATCAGCGGTCCTCTCACCTTGCCGTGCTCGCGCCCGATGCGCTCGAGCCGGAAGTAGACGAGGAAGAAGGGGACGAGAATCAGGCGCGCGAACCAATAGAGCGGGCGGTTCACGCCGTGCTCGCGCGTGAAGCGATGGTAGGTGAGCAGTCTCTCCTCGTCCATGCCTGCGTCTCCGGTTCCGGACGCAGTAGATCGAAACCCCGCGCGGCCGGGCAGTTACAGGCGGGCGCGTCCTGCCGGCTGCGCCCCCCCTGCAAGTTCCTACCAGGCCGCCTCGAGAATCCCTTCCAGCTCCGACGGCCGCACCTCGCCAGGCGTCATCTGCTGGAGCTCCGAGCGAGCCATCGTCCCCTCGACCACCTCGTCGATCCGGTCCCGATCCGCCCCCAACTCGCCGATCCGGCGATGGCCGGCGAGCACGTCGATCCGCGCCCTGAGCCCATCGGAATCGGTGCCGAGGGCCTCGGCCAGCGCCTCGACCTGCTCCGGAGCACGTGCCCGCATCGCCTCTGTGGTGTGCGGAAGCAGCGCCGCGTAGGTCTCCGCGTGCGGGATGCCGAGGACGCGAACCGTGGTCTGGCCGAGGACATGGTGGAGGGCGAACCCCGCGCGGTCCACGGCGATCGCGCAGAACAGGGCGCCGGTGGCGAGCGCGGCAGAGTCTCGCCGATCCGGCGGTTGATCGAGCGCGCCGGCGATCAGCTCGGCACCGCGGAGCGCGGTCGCGCGGGAGATCGGGTCGGCCAGCGGCGTGTAGAGCGAGTCCGCGCCGTGGGCGAGCGCGTTCATCGCGGTGGCCCGGAGCTGCGGCTCGGGCGCGCTCGTCATCGCCTCCGCATAGGCGATCACCAGCGAGGGCCTGACGAAGCCTGCGACCTCGGCCTCCCGCCCGGCGGGGAGCCGGTGGAATCCGGTGATCGGCGCGCCGGAGAGGGTGGTCGGGATCGCAGCCACCTCGGCCCCGGTGACGGAGGCGACCGCCTTCGCCGAGTCGATCACGCGGCCGCCGCCGAGAGCGACCAGCCGGTCGGAGGGCGCACCATCGACGAGCTCGGCCGCAGCTCGATCGACCGGGAGCTCCGGGACGAGCTGCGCCGCGGCGGCAGACTCGCGGAGCTCATCGGCCTCCGCGAGTGCGCGCTCGGTGGAGAGCAGTTCGAAGTCCTCCCAGCCCTGCCGTGCCAGGGCGTGGACCGGCTCGGTGATCGGACCGCCGTAGATGAGCATCGTCCGCAGGTCGTCGGAGTACTCGACCCACTCCCCCTTCGCAGGCGGCTTCAGATCGCTCAGGGTCAAGAGCCCGGAGTGGGACTCGAACCCACAGCCTCCTGATTACAAATCAGGTGCTCCACCAGTTGAGCTATCCGGGCGCCCGAGGAAGGGTAGGCGCGGCGCCCGCCTGAAGGCGCCGGCCCGCCTACTCCTCGTCGTCAGTGACGTCGTCGTCGACGTAGTCGTCGGGATTGAGGAGCGCGTCGACGTCCTCGGCGATGCATTCGTCCATCGCGGTGTCGACCGAGTCGAGGCCCAGGTCGGCGTACTCGTCGACGAAGTCCGTCTCACCGAGGTCGCTCAGCTCGTTCTGGCAGTCCTGGGCCGCCGTCCCCACCGCCGCGGCGACCCGCGCGCGGCTGCGCTTCACGCAGGTGCGCATCGCCCGCTTGGGCCCGTACTTCTTGCGGAATGCCTTCTTGCCGATGGTTCCGCGCTCCTGAGCGCACTGCTGCGCGGCCAGGCTCTGAACCTGGCCGCCCTGGCCCGCCGCGGCGGTCGCGGGGAGCGTCAGGAGAACGGCGAGCAGGAGTCCTCCGAGGAGGTGCACCACCTTCACCAGGCGGATATCGGCAACCGTGGCGTCGGTCGCCACCCCGGATTCCGCCGCTGGACACCTCTCTGCGGGAGGCACGGCCTACACTCGCCCGCGTGCCCAGCCTGCGGAGTTTCAGCGATTCGCTCAAGGACCCCGGCGCCGCCGCCGAGCGCGGCAGATGGCTTGCCCGTGGCGCCTGGCTGCTCGCCGCCGCCGAGGTCGTGGTCGCGGTCCGCAACCACGTCACCGATCGCCTCACCCAGAGGGAGCGGCAGCGGATGCTCGAGATCGTTCGCTCGTCGAAGGGGCGTCCGTCGAACCTCTCGGATCGCGAGCGGAAGGAGCTCCGGGCCCTGCTCGGCAAGGTCGAGCCGGGCGAGCTCGCGAAGAAGGTCGCGACCAGCCCGTTCGCCGGCCGCGTCAGGAAGCGCTAGACGGCGCACCCTCGCAGCAAACGACGGCCGCCCCTTGCGAGGCGGCCGTCGTG
This sequence comes from uncultured Solirubrobacterales bacterium, assembly GCA_963804595.1. Taxonomy (GTDB): domain Bacteria; phylum Actinomycetota; class Thermoleophilia; order Solirubrobacterales; family 70-9; genus DASUPK01. The sequence goes on along the minus strand of CAWDQZ010000019.1, from coordinate 178,800 downwards.
CCGTGTCTACCTGGGACGAAGAAGAGCTAGATCTTCACTGCCCTCGAGTCGAGGTGGATGGCCACCTTGCGCTTCACGCGCTGCAGCGCGTTGTCGACCGTCTTGGTGTCGCAGTCGAGCCGCTCACCGATCACCTCGTAGGAGTGCCCGTCGAGGTAGAGCGCCAGGACGTGGCTCTCCAGGTCCGACAGGACGCTCGTCAGGCAGGCGACCAGGCTCTCGAGCTCCTCGCTCGCGATCACCTGGTTCGCCGGGTCGCGGACGGACGGGCCCGGGAGAACCTCCTCCAGGGTCGTCTCGGAGTCCGGTCCCGCCGCCGCGGGCGTCTGGCTGAACGAGACGTACTGGTTGAGCGGGGTGTGCTTGTTGCGGGTCGCCGTCTTCACCGCGGTGATGATCTGCCGGGTGATGCAGAGCTCGGCGAAGCCGCGGAAACTCGATTCGCGCTCCGGGCGGTAGTCCCGGATCGCCTTGAACAGACCGAGCATTCCCTCCTGCATCAGGTCATCGGCGTCGCCGCCGAGCAGGAAGTAGGACGAGGACTTGACGCGGACGAAGCGGCGGTATCGCCGCACCAGCTGGTCGTAAGCGTCGGTCCGGCCGTTCTTGGCCAGGGCGACCAGGAATTCGTCGTCCGGCCCAGGTCCGTGGTGACGGGCGCCGTCGGGGACTGCACGGCCCGGCACCACCGCATGCTCTTCGGTGCTTGGGGTGGGAACTGCCACAGCAACCTCCTCCTCTGACGAGAGTTGTGTGGCGCCCAGTTCCTCCCCTGAGGCGCCGGATGTGGGGCTCTTCCATCAGGCTCGACCTGAGGTTCACCCTTTTTCTGCCGGGGCAGCCTACTGCCGCGGATTCGCGGATGTCAAGCACCGTTCGGGACCGATGCAATTGCCGTTGCAGAAAGGCGAGCAGGACCGGTGCTCCGGAGCCGACCGAGGCCCCGAACCGACCGCCGCCTGGCCGGCGCCTACTCCTCCGGGGTGCAGCTCTGCCCTGCGTGGTCCGCGAGGCGCCCGAGGAGCTCGGTGAGCGTGCGCATCTCCTCCTCATCGAGGACGTCCGCGAGCCTGCGATCGATGTCCTCGATGTGCCCGGGCGCGGCGTTCCTGAGCTTCTCCAGCCCCGTCTCGGTGAGGATCGCGTAGCTGACGCGGGCGTCCTCCTTGCAGCTGCCCTTCCCGACCAGGCCCTGGCCCTCGAGGCGATCGAGCAGCCGGGTGATTCCCGAGGGGGAGAGCCGGAGCTCGTTCGCGAGGTCGATCCGGCGCATGCCCTCCTCGCCGGCGCGTGAGAGCAGCAGCAGGCAGCCGTAGTCGTTGATCGTCAGCCCGTGCTGGGCGACCAGCGTTGCGCTGAGCTCGCGCGTGAGCGTCGCATAGGCGGTCGCCAGGTTCGCGAACACGTCGGTCGACTGAAGTGTTTTAGTGGTCAACTGTTGTGTCCTCAAGTATCTCTGCTAAACTCTTTGACAGGTCAAGTAAAGCTTAGCCCCCACGAAGGAGACATTCAATGACCACAGCACAAGCAGAGTCAACCATCCCGACCGGCACCTGGCAATCCGATCCGGTGCATTCGAGCGTCGGTTTCTCCGTCCGGCACGCCGTCGGCACGTTTCGCGGCAGCTTCGGCGAGTTCGAGGCCACGTTCAGCGACGCATCGGGCGAGTCGAAGCTCACCGGGCACGTTCCGGTCGAGAGCGTGCAGGTGAAGGAGGAGAACCTCGAGGCGCACCTGCTCTCGCCAGAGTTCTTCGACAGCGACCAGGCTCCGGAGATTCGCTTCGAGTCGAGCAAGGTCACGCTCGAAGACGGCCGCCTCGTCGTCGAAGGCGAGCTGACCGTCAAGGGCAACAGCCGCGGTGTCGTCGCCGAAGGCGAGCTCAACGGGCCCATCGCCGGGCCCGACGGCAACGACCGTCTCGGGATCGATCTCGAGACCGCCGTCGATCGCCACGACTACGGGCTCGACTGGAACATGGACCTTCCGGATGGCACCAAGATGCTGGGCGACGAGGTCACCCTCAGCGTCCACCTCGAGCTCGTGAAGGAGGCGTAGAGATGAGGGTGCTCGCGATTTCCGGAAGCCTCCGTCGCGACTCCCACAACACCGTGCTCCTGCGGACGGCGGCGGAGCTCCTGCCGCCGTCCGTGGAGCTGGAGATCTTCGACGGATTGAAGCTGGTCGAGCCCTACGACCAGGATGACGACATCGGGGCCGGCCCGGATGGGGCCCGCCGGCTGCGCGAGGCGATCGCGTCAGCGGACGCGGTCGTCTTCGCCTCGCCGGAGTACAACTCCTCGATCCCCGGCGTCCTCAAGAACGCCCTGGACTGGGCCTCCAGGCCAAAGGGCGAGAACGCGCTCTGGGGTAAGCCCGTGGCGGTCGTCGGAGCCAGCACCGGGATGTTCGGAGCCGTCTGGGCGCAGGCCGAGACCCGCAAGGTTCTGAGCGCGAGCGGCGCACGGGTGATCGACACGGACCTGCCGGTCGGCCACGCCGAACAGGCCTTCAGCGACGACGGCAGGCTCACCGACATCGAGCTCCGCGGCCGCTACACCGAGATCCTCGACGAGCTGATCGCGCTGGCCGAGCAGGTCGGCGACGGTACACCCAGCACCCAGCCTCAGACGCTCGCCGCCTGATCCTCGAAGAGGCCGCGACCAACACGGCCCCTCGCATAGGGTTCTCCCCGATGGAGCGCCGCCAGGGCATCGACCGGCCCAACGAGGACGCCTTCGCGGCCTTCTCGCAGCGCGCCGGAGACGGCCCCGTGTACATGCTCAACCTGCTCGAATTCCGTCCCGATGGCGGAGCCGAGCGCTATGCCGAGTACGGTGAGGCCGTGGCGCCGCTCTTGGCGCGCGCCGGAGGAAAGCCGATCTTCGCCGGCCGGACATCCGAGTCGCTGATCGGTGAGGGTGAGTGGGACCTGATGGTTCTCGTCTCCTATCCGACTCGGCAGGCGTTTCTCGACATGATCTCCTCGCCCGACTATCAGGGGATCGAGCACCTGCGCACCGAGGCGCTGGTCCGCTCGGAGCTGAGGGCGATGGACGCCATCGACACGGGAGCCCTGGGCGAGCCGGGCTAGCGCGCCCGCTGCCGCCGAGCTTCGAAGAGGATCACCGCGGCCGCCACCGAGGCGTTCAGCGACTCGACCCGCCCGGCGACCGGAATCGAGACCAGCTCGTCACAGGCAGCCGCAACCCGCGGGCGCAGCCCGGACCCCTCTGAGCCGAGGACCAGAACGGCTCGCCCGGTCCAGTCAACGTCGTTGTAGCGGCGCTCGGCCTCGGCCGCGGCACCGTAGACCCAGGCACCGGCCTCCTTCGCCTCGCCGAGCCAGTCCGCGACGTTCCTGACCCTGGCCACGGGCAGATGCTCGACGGCGCCGGCCGAGGCCTTGCAGGCGGCCGGCGTGACGGAGGCGGCCCGCCGCTCGGGAATCACCACGGCCGCCGCACCCGAGACCTCCGCGGCCCGGCAGACCGCTCCCAGGTTGTGCGGGTCCTGCACCTGATCGAGCACGGCGACGAGCGCGTCGTCGGCCTCGAGCAGCCGGGTGGGGTCCGCGTAGGGATACGGATCGACCTCGGCCACCACACCCTGGTGGTCCGGCGATCCTGCCAGTCGCTCGAGCTCCTCGGGGGGCGTCTCGGGCGCGCGCCAGATCCGGTGCACGCGGCGCCTGCCTCGCTCCGCCTCGGCCACCGGACGGCGGCCGTAGATCCGCTCGCTCATCAGGGATCGGTGTCGATCACCGGCGCCGCACCAGCCGAGCGCCGCCCGCCTCGTCCCGGACCTCCCATCCCATCCCGGCGAGTTCGTCGCGCAGCTCATCGGCACGGCCGTAGTCCCTGGACTCGCGGGCTTTCTCCCGGTCCCCGAGCAGCGCCAATACCTCGGCCGGGGGTCGCTCCTCCTCATCGACCAGTCCCTCGAGTCCGAGCAGGGGTAGGAGCTCCGCCAGCACTTCCCGCGCCCCCGAAACGGGCCGCTTGTTCCCCTCGTTGACGATCTCGAAGAGGGCCGCGAACGCCTGCGGCGTGTTGAAGTCGTCCGCGAGGGCGTCGAGGAACGCGCGGCGCTTCTCGGTGAGGAACTCGTCAGGCTCGCCGCCCGGCGCGTCGCGGAGGTAGTTGCGGATCCGCTCGATCCGGGCCGCGGTCTGCTTCAGCTGCTCGTCGGAGAACGCGAGCGGCTGGCGGTAGTGACCGGAGATCAGGTAGGCGACGACGGTCTGTCCCCCGTAGCGCTCGATGGCCTCCGAGAGCTGGAAGATGTTGCCGACCGACTTCGACATCTTCTCCTCGTCGATCTGGACCAACCCGTTGTGCATCCAGATCTCCGCGAGCGGGACGTCCCGTGCCGCCTCGGTCTGAGCGATCTCGTTCTCGTGGTGCGGGAAGACGAGGTCGATGCCGCCGCCATGGATCGTGAAGTCGGGCCCGAGCTCCTTCTCCGACATCGCTGAGCACTCGATGTGCCAGCCCGGCCGTCCCTTTCCCCAGGGAGATTCCCAGGAGGTGTCCTCGCCCTCCTTGTGGCCCTTCCAGAGCGCGAAGTCGAGCGCATCCTCCTTCAGGGCCGCGGTGCCGGCCTCCTCGCCCTGATCCATGTCCTCGGGATCGCGGTTCGAGAGCTTGCCGTAGTCGTCGAAGCTGCGCACCCGGAAGTAGACGTCGCCGTTGGCCTGGTAGGCGTGCCCGGAGTCGATCAGCGACTGGATCAAGGCGATGATCTCCGCGATCGTTCCCGAGGCGCGTGGCTCCGCATCGGGTCGCTCGAGACCGAGCGCATCCGTATCGGCCACGTAGGCGGCGGTCATCTCGGCGGCATAGCTATCGGAGGGCTCGCCCGCCTGCTCCGCCGCGTCGTAGATCTTGTCGTTGATGTCGGTGACGTTGATGACCAGCTTCACGTCCATGCCCTCGTGCTCCAGGTACCGCTTGAGCAGCGTGAAGAGGACGTAGGGCCGCGCGTTGCCGATGTGGATGCGCCCGTAGACGGTCGGGCCGCAGGCGTAGATGCCCACCTCTCCGCGACTGTCGGCGTGGACGGCGCGCGTCTCGCCCGTGAGGGTGTCCTGGATGCGAATGGCGGCCACGGGCGGATGCTATTCGCGCGTCTTCCCCTCCGATCACGCAAATTCCGTGTGGAATCGGTTGAGAGCCCTGCCGTGGACGGGAACAACCGTTCGTGTCGGTACCCTGACGAGGCCTTGAGTGAGGTCTCATCGGAGGGGCAGCGGTTGAGAGAGGTGGAGGCGGCCTTCGCCTCTCTGCCCGAGCGCTACCTGGGCGCCGACCACGACTTCAGCGCCAGCTACCGCTTCGAGCTCGACGACCTCGGAGTGAGCTGGGCGGTCGAGCTGGACGAGCACAGCTGCCGGGTCACGGTCTCGCCGGAGCGGGATCCGGACGTCGTGATCGGGACCGACGCCGCGACCTGGCTGGATCTTCGCGAGGGCCGGATCTCGGGCCTCGACGCCTTCCGCTCACGCCGCCTGTGGGCGAGAGGAAACCTCGACCTCGCCGTCGCGTTCGAGGGCTTCTTCCAGCGCCCGTTCGGGCGTCCACCGCTGCTTCGCATCCACGAGGTGAAGGCGGGCAAGGCCAGGATCTCGACGCTGACCGCCGGCGACGGCATCGAGACAGTGATCCTCATCCACGGGCTGGGCAGCAACAAGACGAGCTTCTTTGAGACCGTCTCGGCCCTCACGCCCCAGCACACGGTGCACGCCATCGACCTGCCCGGGTTCGGCTCATCGTCCAAGCCGCTGCGGGCTCCCTACGATGCGGCCTGGTTCGCGCGTTCGGTTTGCCGGTTCATGGACGCCATGGGCATCGACCGGGCTCACCTGGTCGGCAACTCGCTCGGCGGCCGCGTCGCGATCGAGGTCGGGCTGCGGGACCCGGGAAGGGTGCAGAGCCTCAGTCTGCTGTGCCCCTCGATGGCCTGGCGTCGGCGCCGGCACTTCGTCCCCATCGTCAGGCTGCTCCGGCCCGAGCTGGCGGCCATCCCACACAGCCTCGGGGGCCCGCTGGTCCGTCAGCAGTTCTGGACGATGTTCTCCCGGCCCGAGCGGATCCATCCCTCGGCCGCGGACGTGGCCGTCCAGGAGTTCCTGCGGACCTACCGGTCGGTGAACGCCCGGGTGGCATTCAGCGCCTCGGCCCGCCACATCTACCTGGAGGAGCCGAACGGCCCGCGCGGCTTCTACACCCGCCTGCGGGAACTGGAGCCTCCCGCGATGTTCGTCTGGGGCGACGAGGACCCGCTCGTACCGCTCGCCTTCTCCCGCTACGTCGCCGATGCCCTGCCCAGCACGCGTCAGGTGGTGCTCGAGCAGTGCGGACACGTACCCCAGGTCGAGCACCCGGTGGACGCGAATGCGCTCGTCCACGACTTCATCGGGCACGCCCAGGCGTCGGCCCGGGAGCGGACCGCCAAGCGTCTCGGCAGGGCCGCGCGTCGCCTGCAGGGCCGAATCAACGGCAACGGACGCCCCGGCGGGGCCCATCAGCCCGGCCCGCCGGAGATCGCGGCGGACGCCGCGGATGCCGCCGCGTAGCCGTGCACACGACCTAGAATCCGGGCCATGCCAGAGAGCGGTGCGGGCACCGCCACGCGGGAGCAAGAAGGGCAGAGCCGGAACGGAGGTGACCCGGGGCCCTCGGACCGGCGCGCCTTCGGGGCTCCGGCCCTGCTGAAGCGGTTCGTCGGCGAGCTGCAGAACAGGCTGACCGCCGACCTCGACGACCGCGACCCGGACTTCATCCGCGAGAACCTCTCGCTCAGCTGGCTGATCTCCAGCATCTGGTTCCGGGGAGAGGTGCGGAACATGGAGCGGATCCCGGAGGAGGGTCCCGTCCTCCTGGTGGGAAACCACTCCGGCGGGAACATCACACCGGACACGATCGTCTTCACGCTCGGCTTCAACACCTACTTCGGCGTCGAGCGGCCCTTCTACCAGCTCGCCCACAACCTGGTCCTGACCTCGCCGGTCGGCCCGTACCTGCGGAGGTTCGGGACCGTCGCGGCGTCACACGAGAACGCTCGCAAGGCTCTCGACTCCGGTGCCGCGGTGCTCGTCTACCCGGGCGGCGACTGGGAGGTCAACCGGCCGACCTGGGAGGCGAACAAGATCGACTTCGCCGGGCGGAGGGGTTTCGTCAAGCTCGCGCTCGATGCCGGCGTCCCGATCATCCCGATCGTCTCCGTAGGCGGCCAGGAAACCGCGTTCTTCCTCACTCATGGCGATCGGCTCGCCAGGATCCTTCGACTGGACAGGCTGCTGCGGTTGAAGACCCTGCCGGTCAACCTCTCGCTGCCGTGGCTCGTCAACATCGGGGACTTCCTCGGGCACCTGCCGCTGCCGGCCAAGATCACGGTCCAGGTGATGGAGCCGTTCGACCTCCAGCAGCGCTACGGAGAGGCGCCGGACGTCGACCGGATCTACGAGGACGTCACCTCGTCGATGCAGGCCCAGCTCGACGAGCTCGCCGCAGAACGCCGCCTGCCCGTCGTCGGGTAGGGATGCTGAGTGCGGATCGAGCAGAAGACCACCGTGGACGCCCCCAGGCATCTGGTCTGGGAGTACGTCACCGAGCCGGCCAACTACCCGCTCTTCATCGACGGGCTCACCCGCTGGGACGTGGCCGGCGACCGACACGGCGGGCTCGGCGCCCGCTACCGCATGCTGATCAGGGTGGGTGCCGCCGACGTCGGCGGCCTGATCGAAATCGTCGAATGGCAGCCCGAGGGCGATATGGCGTGGAGCTCCGTGACCGGGGTGGATCAGAGAGGCCGCTGGCGGCTCCGCGACCTCGGCGACGACCGCACTAGGGTCACCTTTCGGTTCCAGTACGGCGTGGCGGGCGGTGGGATCCCGGGCGTCATCGCCGAGCGCGTCGCCGCGATCTCGCTCAACCGCCGCTTCCGCCTCTCGCTCCTCAACCTGAAGCGCGCGGTCGAGAAGCACGCGGCCGAGGTGGCGGCCCCGTAGTCGTTCAGTAGGTCCGCAGCCGGCGGCCGCCCGCGTAGTGGGTGCCGCCCGGGTCGGCCGCGGCGGCAGCCTGGTTTCGCCGCTCGGCGAGCTCTTCGACGTTGGCGGCCTGAACACGCTCCTCGGCCTCCCGCTGCAGCCTGGTCGCCTCCTCGCTCAGAGCCGCGGCCGCCTCGGCACGTGCCCTCGCGTCGGCTTCTCGCGCGGCCCGCTCGGCGAGCCTGCGCAGTCGCTCCTCCGACTCCCTGCGCGCCTGATCGCCGGCCTCGCGAACCCGGTTGTCCATCTCACGCCGAAGCCGCTCGATCTCGCCCGCCTCGGCCGCCGCCGCCTGGGCCCGCTTCTCTGCGGCGGTCGCCCGTTGCTCGGCCTCGCTCAGGCGGGCTCTCACCTTCTTCAGCTCGAGCTCGGCCTCGCCCGCCTTCGTCTCGGCACGCTGCCGGCCCTCCAGGGCGTCCTTGAGCGCGGCGTCCGCACGAGACGTCCGCCGCTCGAAGAGGCCGACCTGCTCGGCTCGGTCCTCCGCGCGCTGGGCCCGCCCTTCGGCCTGCTCGGCTCGCTTCCCCGCCGTCTGGATCGCCTCGCGCGCCTTCGCCGTCAGGTCCTGCTCTACCCGCCGGGCGCGCTCGATGGCCTCGCCGGCGGCGGCGCGCATGCTCTCCGCGGCAGCCTCGGCAGCCTCGGCCTGCTCGCGCGCCGCGGATTCCCGAGCACGGAGTTGATCGATCAGCTCGGAGGCCTTGGCGCGAAACCGCTCCGTCGCGGCACGGGCCTGGTCGATCTCCGCTCGGATGGATCCTCCAGTCGGTTCGGACTGATCAGTCGGCGGGCTGCCGCTCAGCGAGCTCGCGCTTCAGGACCTTACCCGTCGCGTTACGCGGAAGCTCGTCGAGGAAGACGATCTCCCGCGGAACCTTGTAGCGGGCCAGGTTCTGCTTGACGTGGTCCTTCAGGTCCTCCTCGCTGACGTCCCTCCCCTCGGCCTTGACCACGAAGGCCACCAGCCGCTGTCCGAAGTCCTCGTCATCCACCCCGATCGCCGCCGCCTCGCCGACCGCCTCATGGTCGGAGAGCAGGTCCTCTACCTCCCGCGGGAAGACGTTCTCGCCACCCGAGACGATCATCTCGTCGTCGCGCCCGTCGATGAACAGGCGGCCGTCCTCATCGAAGTGACCGACGTCGCCCGAGGAGAGCAGATCTCCCAGGTGCTCCTTGTCGCCCCCGCCGGTGTAGCCCTCGAAGGCGAGCTGGTTGCCGATGAAGATCCGGCCCGTCTCGCCGGTGTCGACGTCGTTGCCATCCTCGTCGACAATCCTGATCAGCGTGCCCCGCGGCGGCCTGCCGGCGGTGCCGGGCGCGGCGCGCATGTCCTCTGGGGTCGCGATGGAGGCCCAGGCCACCTCGGTGGAGCCGTAGAGGTTGTAGATGTTGTCGCCGAACTCGTCCATCCACCTGGTGGCGAGCTCGCCGGGAAGGGCCGACCCGCTCGCGGCGGTCACCTCGAGCGAGGAGAGGTCGTACCGGCGCTTGACGTCGTCCGGCAGGGCGAGGATCCGCTGCATCATCACCGGCACGACGGCGAGTACCCGCGCACGGTGCTCCGCGACCGCCTTCAGGGTCTGCTGCGGATCGAACTTCGGCCGCAGCACCATGGTGGCCGCCGTGGGCAGGCTGAGCATGAAGTGCAGGAAGCCCCAGGAGTGGAAGAGGGGCGCCGCGATCATCACCGTCTCGCCGTAGCGCCGGGGGATCTTGGAGAAAAGCGCCGCGAGCGCGCTGAGTCCCTCCGGCTGGCTGCGCTGTGCTCCCTTCGGCGTTCCGGTGGTCCCCGACGTCAGGATCACGTAGCGCCCCTGCTCCTTCGGGGCCTCGAGATCCTCTCGGTGGGCGGAGGAGATCAGCTCCTCCACGGTCGTCTCCTCGCTCTCGTCGACCTCGTCCTCCCAGGCGACGTAGCGGCGGACCCCGCCGGGAACCTCAGAGAGAAGCTCGGTGAACTCCTGATCGAAGATCAGCGCGCCGGGGCCCTCGCGCTCCATCACGTCGGCCAGCTGCGGCCCACTGAAGGCCGTGTTCAAATAGAGGGCGAGGGCGCCGAGCTTCGAGCAGGCCATCGTCGCCTCGATGAAGTAGCGATGGTTGCGGCACATGATCGCCACCCCGTCGCCCTCGTCGATCCCGTCGTCGCGCAGGGCGCGAGCCAACGCGTTCGAGCGCCGGTGCGTCTCCGCCCAGGTGAGGGCGCCGGCCTCGTCGATCAGCGCGGTGCGGTCCGGCACGGTGAGCGCGTTCGCCGCCGAGCCCAGGGCAGGGGATGCCCCCCAGCGGACATAGCGCTCGGCCACCCTGGCCAGCTTGTCGGGGCGCACCGGCCTGACCAACCCGACGTCGGAGAACACCTTGAGCTCGAAGGCCGCGTCGCCGAGAGCCGTCGGGACGCGGGAGAGCAGCCCCCCGATCCCCTCTCTCAGCCCTTCCTGTGCCATCGCGGAGAAGCTTATGCCCGGTGCAGTTGCACGGGAAGCGTCGTCAGATCCTCCGGAGCTCGTCGCCCGTGTCGACCAGCGCGACCGCCACGCACGCAATCCCCTCGCCCCTGCCGATCGCGCCCATCCCCTCGTTGGTGGACGCCTTGACGCTCACGGGAGCCGAGAGGACGCCGCTCAGAATCGACGCCATCTCGGCCCTGTGGGGACCCAGCTTGGGCTCCTCGCAGATCACCGTGGCGTCGACGTTCATCACTGCGCCGGAGAGGCGACCGACCACGATGCGCAGCAGGTCGATCGAGTCCGCGTCGCGCCACTCCTCTTCGTCCGGGGGGAAGAGCTCGCCCAGGTCGCCCAGGGCGCAGGCTCCGAGCAGCGCGTCGATCACGGCGTGCGTGAGGACGTCTCCGTCCGAGTGCCCGGAGAGGCCGCGGTCATAGTCGATCTCGACCCCGCCGATCACCAGCCGCTCCCCCTCGACCAGCCGGTGGGAGTCGTATCCGGTTCCGACCCGCAGCCCCATCAGCCTCCCGCCTCGGTGCTCGATACCCGGCCGGCACCGTCACCGAGCGGCTCGAGGCGCCGCCGGCGGCCCTCGAAGACGCAGATCCGCTCGACCCCGAGGCCGGAGAGCAGCTCCAGGGCCTGGTCGTACCCGAATCCGACCTGGTCCGGAGCGTGAGCATCCGAGGACAGGGCGAAGTCGGCGCCGGCCTCCAGGCACATCTCGGCCAGGGCGCGCGCCGGGTAGATCTCGCCGACCGGCTTGCGGAGCCCGGCGGTGGACACCTCCACCGCAATCCCGGTGTCGGCGATCGCCTCGACGAACGGCTCGTAGTGAAAGCGGGGGTCGCGCTCGGGCCCTGGGCGGTCGTCGCCCCAGATCTTGACGAGGTCCGGGTGGGAGACGATGTCGAAGAGGCCGGACCTGACCAGCTCCGCCTGCCAGCGAAAGTACGCCGACCAGAGCTCGTCGGGGTCGCCGATCGCCTCCCAGACGTCATAGCGGCGGTCGTCCACGGCGCCCCCATCACCGAGGAAGTGAATCGAGCCGATCACGTAGTCGAAGTCCCGGTCGAGAAGGCTGGCCGTCCGGTCCTCGCTGCCGGGGATGAAGTCGCACTCGATGCCGAGCCGCAGCGGCGTCTGGCGAACGAATCCCACGTACGCGTCGAGGTCGTCCCCGGCCGAGGCCTCCCAGTAGGGATGCCGCCAGATCTCGAGCGACTGGGCGAACCGGTAGACGTGCTCGGAAACGCCCAGCTCGCCGATGCCGTGCTCCTCGGCGGCCGCCAGGTAGCGCTCGACGTTCTCCTCGGTGAAGTAGTCGGCCGCCTCGCCGGTGTCGTCCGGGCGCAGGTGCAGGTGATAGTCGGTGAGCACGCGGCTCAAGCTACCGGGCGCGAACGCCATCTAGAGTCCCGCTGCGTGCCCGCCAAGCTGGCCATCGTGCTCGCCGCCTTCGCGATCGGGGTCGGGCTCGCCGAGCTGTTCGGCGCGAAGAACCTGGGCACCGCGCTGGGTGTAGGCCAGCTCACCTTCGCCGCCGCTCTGGTCTACGTGCTGCTGCGCAGGTAGCCGCGCTCAGGCCCTCGGGCCCTTCGGCAGGATCAGGCTGAGCAGCGAGCGCCGTCCGCAGCTCGGGCAGCGGCTCCAGCCGTGCTCCAGCGTGGCGCCGCAGTGACGGCAGGCCGGCCTGGGTTTGACGACGTGGCTCACTCCGGCCCGAGTCTAGGAGGTGCATCCGGCCGCAGGTGCACGGGGTTCGAGAGCAGCCAGAAGCGGCCCTCGACTCTCGCCTCGACCCGATAGGCCCCAGGCTGGGAGATGTCGAGGTCGAGCCTGACTGCGCGCTCAGCGTGAACGGGCTCACCATCGCGGATCACGCTCACCTCGGCGGGACGCGGCAGGCGCAGACGGAGCACCGAGGGCCCGGCCGCCGCCTCCGCGCCCATGTCGACGCTCGAGCCGTCGCCGCGTTCCGCCCAGAATCGGCACCCGTGGGCGGGCGCCACGGTCGGGCAGTGCAGCCATGCCGCGCCCGCCCTGAGCGCGCGGATGATCGTCCCGCGGTCCGTCTCCGTCTCGCCGCTGAGAGGGCGATCGCAGACCAGAAGGGTGCGCAGGAGGTTGAAGGTCCGCCAGTGCGGTACCGGCGAGCGGACGCGGCCGCGGAACCGGACCCCGCGCTGATGATCGTCCAGGCCACCGATCGCCGGCACACGCCGGCGGGCCGAAAGCCAATCCCAGATCGCCAGGTGGCGCGCGGGTGGGCCGGCGGCGACCGCCGTCTCCTGATGCCGGAGCCAGCGCACCGCCTCGGCCGGTGTCCGCCAGGCCTCGGCCGCGTCCGTGAGAACGCTCCAGAGCTCGATGCCGTCCAGACCCCCCTCCTCCTCGAGGCCGTCCCAGTCGTGCGGCAGCACGATTCGGCGTGCGATCGACCGAACCAGCATGTGCCCGCCGCGGGAAAAGGGATGGGCGGCGAACCCGACTCCGCCTGCAGCTCGAACCGTGGCGGCGATCTCCGCAGCGGACAGTCCACGATGAGCAACCGGCTGATCGACGCCGAACGCCAGATAGTGACCACGCTTCGGGCTCACCTCGACGCCGACGAGCAGGAAGACTCCGTCGTGCTCACCCTCCCAGCCGTCGCGGCGGGCGGCGAGGGTGTCGTGGTCCGTGAGGAGCAACGCGTCGACTCCGGCGCCCCGCGCTGTCTCGAGCAGCTCGGGCACGCTCGCGGTGCCGTCCGAGTAGGTGCTGTGGACGTGGGCTACGCAGGACAGCTCGGGCACGTGGCTAACCTAGCCCGATGCGCTCACCCGGCCCACTTGGCCTGATCGGCGTCATCGTTCTCGCCTTCGCCCTGGGGGTGATGTTCCTCTAGGGCGGCCGTGACAAACTCCCCCCGTCATCCCACCGACGCGGAGGGACTCCAGATGGATGCCAGCCCGCAACTCACATCAGCAGCCCGCGACGGTCAGTCCGTCGCCAGCTTCGCCACCTATCCAGAGGCACAGAAGGCGGTGGACCGCCTCTCGGATGCCGGATTCCCGGTCGAGCACGTCGACATCGTGGGTTCGGACCTCCGACTCGTGGAACACGTTACGGGCCGGCTGACCAGTGGGCGCGCCGCGATGTACGGCGCGGGAATCGGGGCCTGGTGGGGGCTCTTCTTCGGCCTTCTGGTCGGCCTCTTCACGACCGGGCCGGAGTGGGTCGGGCTGGTCATCGGCGGCCTGCTGATCGGTGCGGTGTTCGGCGCGCTGTTCGGGTTCTTCGCCCAGTGGGCGACCCGGGGACAGCGCGACTTCTCATCGACGTCCGGCCTGGTCGCGGGTCGCTACGACGTCATGGTCGCCAACGAGCAGGCCGACCGCGCGCGGCAGGCGCTCGCCGGCGGATCCGACGGGTCGCCGAGCTGACCGGCCGCTCGGCGAATCGGGACTCAAAACTCGATCTCTGACCCGAGCGTGATCGTCCGCTCTCGCGGCAGCCGGAAGTAATCCGCCGGCTCGGCGCTGAGCAGTGCCGTGACCAGGAACAGCCGCTTCCGCCAGCGTCTCATTCCTGGTCGGTCGCTCGGCTTGAGCTCGACTCGCGAGAGGAAGAAGGAGGCGTGACGGGCGTCCACGGGACACTCGACCCCCGCCTTCGCGATCTGCCTGACAAGTTTCGGCACGTCGTATTCCTCCGCGTATCCATACTTCGCGCGAACGAAGCTGAGGCGATCGTCCTGGTAGCCGAGGTCGTCGACCTCGAGGCGGTCGCGCGGTCGCACTCTGGGCACCGGCAGCGTCTCGAGTGAGAGGATGATCGCGTTCTCAGGCAGCGAGTGGAGGTGATCGACGCACTCCCGCATCGAGAGCGGCGCAGTCTCCTTGCCCCGGTTCAGGAAGACGCCGGTTCCCGGAACGCGGGCGACTCGCGGATCGTGCGTCCGAAGCTTCTTCACGAACTGCTCGAGCGGCCCCTCGACCCGGAAGCGCTCGGCCGTGACGAGCTCGCGGCCGCGGTACCAAGTGGTCATCACGACGAAGAGGGCGACGCCGATGCCCAGCGGCAGCCAGGCGCCGTGGAAGATCTTGGTCAGGTTGGAGGCGAAGAAGACGAGCTCGATGGTGAGGAAGAAGCCCGCGCCGAGCAGCGTCAGCAAGAGGGGCAGGCGCCAGCGGTGCCTGGCGATGAAGAAGAACAGAACCGAGGTGCAGAGAATCGTTCCCGTGACCGCGGTTCCATAGGCGAAGGCGAGCTTCGAGGAGCTCTGGAAGGCGAGGACGAGGGTCAGCACGGCCACCAGCAGCACCCAGTTGATGATCGGGATGAAGACCTGCCCGTAGGCGCGCTCCGAGGTGTGGACGACCCGCAGCCGCGGCAGGTAGCCCAGCTGCGCCGCCTGGTGGGCGATCGAGAAGGCCCCGGAGATCACGGCTTGGGAGGCGATCACCGTGGCGGCGGTGGCGAGGATCACGAGTGGGATCAGGCCGCCGTGGGGCATGAGGCGGAAGAAGGGAGCGCTGATCGCCTGTGGGTCGTCCAGGATCAGCGCACCCTGGCCGAGGTAGCTGAGGATGCACGCGGGGAAGACGAGCAGCAGCCATCCCTGCGTGATCGCGCGCCGCCCGAAGTGGCCCATGTCGGCATAGAGCGCCTCCACCCCGGTAAAGGAGAGCACGACAGCGGTGAGCGAATAGAAGCCGCTCGAGCCGCTGTGGAAGAGGAAGTCGTAGGCGTAGCTGGGAGAAAGCGCCTTGAGGACCTCGGGGTGCATCGTGATGCCGCGGATCCCCAGGACGGCGATCGTCGCGAACCAGACCAGCATCACCGGGCCGAACAGGCGGCCCACCACTCCGCTGCCCAGCATCTGGACGGAGAACAACCCCAGGATGATCACCACGGTGATCGGCACGACGTACGGGTCCATCCCGGAGGCGATCGTCTTCGTTCCCTCGACCGCCGAGAGGACCGAGATCGCGGGTGTGATCATGCTGTCGCCGAAGAAGAGGGCGGCGCCGAAGACGCCGAGGCCGGCAAGAACGAACTTCGTGCGCCCCTTCACGCCGTCGCCGAGCTGGCGCACCTGTGAGATCAGAGCCATGATCCCGCCCTCCCCGTCGTTGTCGGCGTTCATGACGAGGCCGACGTATTTGACGGTGACGATGAGCGTCACCGCCCAGAAGATCAGGGAGGCGAGGCCGAAGACAGTCTGCGTCGAGGCCTGGATCGGGTGGGGGTCGCTCGGATTGAAGGCGGTCTGGATCGTGTAGATCGGGCTGGTGCCGATATCGCCGAAGACGACGCCGAGCGCCGTGATCGTCAGGGCCGCACCGCCGAGAGCGCGTCTTCGGTCCGCCTCCAAGGTGCGGCGAGCCTAGCCGGATGGATGGCGCGCCAGGCCCATGGGTCAGGCGCCCGGGATGGGTTTGACGGACCGGAGCGCCCTGGAGCGGGAGAGCGGGGGCGTTTGCTCCCGCTCTCCGCTCAGCCCCGGTTTCGAAGCAGCAGCTCGCCCACCCGGAGGTCGAGCGGCGTGGTCACCTTGATGTTCTCCGGCGGGGCTGCGTGGATCAGGATACGGCCGCCGCGGCGCTCCACCAGCATCGCCTCATCGGTGGCACCGGGAAGCGAGTCGGGATCGGAGAGCGCCTCTCGCAGGGCGTCCGCTCGAAAGGCCTGGGGCGTCTGCACCGCCCAGAGCCCAGAGCGGTCGAGGGTCCGCTGCACCTCGCCACCCTCGCCCGCCTGCTTGATCGTGTCGGTGACCGGGCAGGCTGCGATCGCCCCCGCGGCCTCCACATCCGACGCCAGCCGCTCGATCACTGCGTTGATCAGCGCCGGCGTCACCAGCGGCCGCGCGGCGTCGTGCACCACGACGATGTCCTCGCCGCAGAGCTCGACCGCCTTGGCCACCGATTCCGATCGATGCCCACCGCCGGCCACGGCGACGACCCCGCGTTCGGCGACCGCCGTCTCCTGCGCCGGCGGGACCGCGACGACGATCTCGGAGATGCAGCCGGCGGCTTTGAATGCGTCGAGGGACCAGTCGAGGAGTGGTCGCCCGGCGAGCTCGACGAAGGCCTTCGGGCCGCCGGCTCCGAGTCGCTCCCCGGAGCCGGCGGCCGCGATCACGGCCGATGCGGAGGTGCTAGGCGGTCGCCTTGGCGGCGCCGAAGCGCTCCTCCAGCAGCTCGTCCAGGTATGCCTCGGCGCCGTCCTCGTCCTTATCGAGGGCGTACATGAACTCCGACGCGAGGATCTTCTTCGCACGGGTGTACATCTGCTTCTCGCCCGTGGAGAGGCCCTTCTCCCACTCCCTGATCGCGAGGTTGCGAACGACCTCGGCGAGCTCGTAGACGTCGCCCGTCTTGATCTTCTCGCGATTGTGCTTGAACCGGCGGTTCCAGTTCTTCGGCATCTCGGAGACCTCGTCGGTGAGAACCCCGATCACCTTCTTCACCTGCTCTTCGTCGATGACCCGCCGCAGGCCCGCCCTGTGGGCGTTCTCGCAGGGGACCATCACGGTCATGTTGTTGTGAAGGATGTTGATGGTGAGGTAGTCCCGCTTCTCTCCCATCAGGTCCCTCGTCTCCTTCTTGAGGACCACTCCTGCCCCGTGGTGGGGGTAGACGACGTTGTCTCCTTCCTCGAAGTTGCAGACTGGCGCCTCCAACTCGAGGGCGGTGACCACCGCCTCGTCCTCCGTTACCTCCTCTGTTACCTCGGGAATCGGTCTCTCCTTTCGTCGAGACGGCCTGACGGCGCCGTCTAACTCTGTAAGTAGCGGTCGACCGGGTCGACCTCCTGAAGTCTCCGCAAACCCTCGCGGATGTCCTTGGCGCGCCCGGCGCCGACCCCCTCGACCGCCTCGAGGTCGTCGTCGCTCGCAGCCAGCACCTCATCGAGCCCGCCGAACTCCTGGATGATCCGCTGGACCACCAGCTTCGGCAGGCGGGGGATTCGCCCCAGCACGCGGTAGCCGCGCGGCGAGACCGGAAAGTCAAGGGTCGAGACCTTGCGGTCGTAGCCGAGCAGCTCGGCGAGGCGACCGAAGTCGAGCAGGTCCTGGTGGGGCATGCGGGCGATCGCGGCGAGCGTGGTGGCGAGGTTCTCCTCGGTGTCCTCGACGGAGTAGTCGCGGATCAGCGCCGACTTGTCGGCTGCGACGCCGACCATCGTCTCCTCGAGCTGCATCTCGATCAGCCGGCCCTCGGTACCGAGTTCGACGATGTAGCGCTCGACCTCGACGGCCATCCGGGTGACCAACTCGGCTCGCTGCAGCACCGAGAGCACCTCGTAGAGGACCGCCGATCCCTCGAACTCGAGTCGCGTCAGCCTGGTGGACACCGAATCGAGGCGGGCGCGGTACTTGTCGAGCGTGGCGAGGCCCTGGTTCGCCTTGGCGAGGACGGCGGGGATGTCCTGGAGGATGTACTTCATGCCGCCCAGGTAGAGGGAGACGACGTCCCGCCGCTCGGAGATCGCGACGACCAGGGCGTCCGTCTGCTTGGAGACGCGCTCCGCGGTGCGGTGGCGCGTGCCGGTCTCCGACGAGAGGATCGTCGGGTCGGGCATCAGCTGCACGTTCGCGCAGACGATCTTGGTCGCCTGCTCGTTGAGCACGATCGCGCCGTCCATCTTCGCCACCTGGTAGAGCAGCGCCGGGGTGTAGTCGATGTCGAGGTTGATGCCCCCCGAAAAGAGAAAGGAGACCTCCTCAGGGTCTCCGATGACGATCAGCCCGCCGGTGCGCGAGTGAACGATGTTGTCGATGCCCTCCCGGAGTGCCGTGCCGGGAGCGACGATGTCGAGCGCCCGCAAAAGCCGCGGATCCTGTCGCGCCTCCAACTCCTGTAGATCGTCGCCGGGAAGCGAAGACGCCATCGCTGTTGATGGAAGCAGATAGCGGAGGGCCGTGCTTTGCGGGGAAATCCGTGTGGAAAGGTCGGGAAAGAACTTGTCAAGCCGCCGCGGCGGGCGGGTCCTGTCGCCGAATTTCATCGACACGCGCAGGCGCGCGTGTCGAGGGTGAAATTCGGCGCCACCCGCCAGACAACGCCGTCTTGAGACTGCTCACCGCCGACAGGCCCGGGATTTCCTGATCGCCGGCCGGAGGGCCCAGGACGGTGCCGAGGCCGAACTTACGCGCCTCGGCCACCCGGCGGTCGGCGTGAGCGACGTAGCGGACCTCTCCGGTGAGGCCGATCTCGCCGAAGCAGGCGAGCGGCCGGCCGTCGGCTTGCAATGGGCGGCCGGAATGCGCCGACGCGACGGCGATCGCGATCGCGAGGTCGGCCCCCGGCTCGTCCACGCGGATTCCTCCGGCGACGTTGACGAAGACGTCGGCCGCCGACAGGGACACCCCGGCGTGGCGCGTCAGGACCGCCAGGACCAGCGCGAGGCGGCCGCGGTCGACGCCTGTCGCCGTGCGCCGGGGAGGCACGATCTCGGTGGGTGCGACCAGTGCCTGGACCTCGACCAGCAGCGGCCGCGTTCCCTCCATCGCGCAGAGCACGACGGACCCAGGAGCTGGCCGGGCCTCGCCG
Source organism: uncultured Solirubrobacterales bacterium (assembly GCA_963804595.1). Taxonomy (GTDB): domain Bacteria; phylum Actinomycetota; class Thermoleophilia; order Solirubrobacterales; family 70-9; genus DASUPK01. Next base: position 159,757 of record CAWDQZ010000019.1, on the reverse strand, counting down.
ACGAAGCGGGCTGAGGGGTCTACCACCTCGACCAGCCCGCCCTGGCGCATCTCGAAGACGCCGACCTCGCTGGTGGCGCCGAAGCGGTTCTTGAGCGCACGGAGGGTGCGGAAGGTTCGCTCGCGCTCGCCCTCGAAATGCAGGACGCAGTCGACGAGGTGCTCGAGCGCGCGCGGACCCGCCAGGGACCCCTCCTTGGTCACGTGGCCGATCAGGATCAGGGTGATGTCGAGTCGCTTCGCGGTCTCGAGCAGCGCGGCGGTCGCCTCCCGGACGGCCCCCACGCTGCCGGGCGCGGAGTCCGGGACGGCGAGCGTCTGGACCGAGTCGATCACGCACGCCGCCGGCCGGCCCGCCTCGAGCGCCGCCAGCACGCTGGCGAGAGATGGCTCGGCGAGCATCGGCACCGACAGCGCCGCCTCGCCGAGGCGCTCGGCGCGCCGCCGCACCTGCGCGGCGGACTCCTCACCGGAGACGTAGAGGACGTCGTTGCCGGCGCCAGCGAGGTTGGCGAGCGCCATCCCGGCCAGGGTGCTCTTCCCGATTCCGGGCGACCCGCCCAGCAGGACGAGGCTGCCGGGGACCAGGCCCCCGCCGAGCACCCTGTCGAGCTCGGCGATCCCGGTGGGGAGCCGCTCGGAGCGCTCCGCCACGACGTCGCGGAGCGGCACCGGCTTGGGGGCGCCGGCGGCCGCGCGGCCCGGGCCCCGTCGCGCGGGTGCCGTGGAGCTCACCTGCTCGAGGGTGTTCCAGGCGCCGCAGCCGGGGCACTGCCCCGTCCAGGTGAGCGCGGCATGGCCGCAGTCCGAGCATCGGTAAGAGGGTCCCCTCGAGGCCACGCGCCCACAGTAAGGACGGGACCCGACGAACTATTCGGCGCCAAACCTCAGCCGGTAGAGGCTGACCGGCCCGCTCCGGCTCGGTTTCAAGTCCCAGCGCTTCGACGCCTGCTCGATGAACGGATGGCTGGCCGGGCGTCCCGGGTCAGCGATCAGCGCCTCGTCAGCCAGGCGCGGCAGGAGCTTCAGCAGCGCGGCGACGCTCTGGCGCTCATAGAGGACGTCCGAGCCGATCACCAGGTCGAAGGGCGTGCTCGTGATGAGCTCGTCCGGCTTCGTCCACTCGAGCACCGCCGTCTCGATCCGCAAGCCGTTGGCGCGAGCGTTTCGTTCGGCGAGCTCGAGGGGCTCGGGGCGGACATCGGTTGCCATGACCACGGCGCCCGCTCGCGCCGCCGCCAGGCTCGGGACTGCCAGGCCACAGCCGAGCTCGATCACGCGTTTGTCCTCGAGCGAGGCGGTTGAGAGCTCGTGGGCGAGTGCGACGCCGCTGCGCCAGAGGATCGCCCAGTAGGGGGCGAGTGGCGCCCACTCGACGGGCCCGTCGTCCGGGACCTCCGCTCCCTCCTCCGGCTGGAGCAGGCGCAGCTCACCCGTGGGCAACTCGACCGTCCGCGCGGTCAGCTCCCAGGCACTGAGGCCCGAGTCAGCCAGGGCTGTTCGGGAAGGGCGCGCCGGCGAAGAAGGCGAACCAGACCAGGAAGGCGATCAGCGAGACGATCGCGGTGGCGACGAAGAGCCTCTCAACCGGGTCACTCTCCTGCTGCCCGGGCTTGTAGGGGGTGTCGCGCATGCTGCGATTCCACGGGTCGCGGCCGGTGAGGCGCTGCGGCCGGCCGGTCTGGCGCTTGAGCATGCGAGCCCTGACCCAGGACGCGACCAGCAGGAGACCGTAGTAGGAGACGAGGATCCCCGTTCCGATGAAGGCTGCGACCGGACCGTTCACGGCACCCGTCTTCCCGTAGAACTGGGAGCCGAGGAAGATCCACAGGAGCGGCACTCCGAAGCCGATCACCAGCGCGCCGACGATCGTGAACGCGGTCGAGCCGGTCCCCACTAGCACTCTCCTGATCGCTGAAAGTACCGCTGTCATTGCCGTCCCTGGCCGAGACCGGGACGGATTCGAGGTTAGCGGGCAGCCGCGGCAGCCTGGCGAAGATCTCGTTCGGGATCGATCTCCCAGCGCCCCGCAACCTCGGCGAGCTCGGCGCTGACGGGCCAGCGATCCGGGCGCTCCTCCCCTGTGTGATCCGGTGTCGCGCCCTTGAGCGCCATGCAGCCGGTGTTGTCGCCGATCGCACGGATCTTCTCCACGTCTGGCTCGGCGATCAGCCGCTCGGCCGGCAGGCTCGCCAGCTCCGCTCGCTTGTCCTCGATCGGGCGGGCGGCCCCACCCAGTTCCTGGATCAACGTCGGGACCACGCACTCGACTGCGGGATGAGAGAGGTTCCACTGGCAGGCGAGCTGCATCGGCGTGAGCCCGGCGTGCTCCGCGATCGGCCTCAGCCGGTCGAGCTTGGCACGGCCCTCGGCGATCCAGCCCTCCGGCCTGAAGTTGCGGTGGTCGCCCTGGGGCAGCTCGGTCTCGGGGGCGACGTCGTCCCAGAACAGCCCGCCGTAGTCGACGACCCGCGTGATCACGCGCACTCCCCGCCGCACCGCGGCCCCGAGGGAGAGCTCCCCGGGCCAGGGCTCGAGCGGGTTGAGGATGACCATCGCCCAGTCGATGCGGTCGCCGAAGCGCTCGAAGCAGCGGACCAGGTCGAGGGTGAAGCCGTTCGCCGGGCCGGGGGCGACGCCGATCGCGTCAGCGATGCCCTCTCCGCGCAGCTCCGCCATCGCGTCCCAGACCGTCTCGCTCTCGTATCCGGTGCGGTCGGGGTTGTGGAGCAGCAGGACGTCGAAGCGGTCCTGGCCGAGCCGCTCCAGGCTGCGCTCGGCGGCCATGCGCAGATAGCCCGCGTAGTCGTCAGGGCCCCGCAGCGAGGGATCGGTGAAACGGGGGAAGCCGCGTGGTCCCTGACGCTCCCCCTCGTAGAAGTCGTGGCCGACCGCGCCGACCAGGCTGAAGGCGCTCCGGTCCGCGCCCTCGAGGGCACGGCCCACGAGCGAGTCCGCCTCCCCCTGGCCGTAGGCGTCGGCCGTCATCACCGTGTCGACCCCGTCGCCGGGCCTGAGCAGAGCCTCGAGCCGCTCGGCCTCGATCGCCTCGCCGAAGCGCAGATAGCGCCCACCGCTCCAACTGCCGATGGCTGCTCTTCCGGGAGGTGGCACTTGGCGAACGGTAGCGTTGAGTGCATGACTCCCAGCGCCGCCGCCACCCTCGACGAGATCACCTGGAACCTCTCTGACCTGCTGACGGGCGACGGCGTCGGCGAGGGCGACAGCGACGAGGCCGCGGTCAGCGCCCTGCTCGATCGCGCGGATCGGCTCGCCGAGGCGTTCTCCCGGGCGTATGAGGGGCGGGTGGACGAGCTGGACGGCCCCGGGCTCATGGAGGCGATGAAGCGGTTGGCCGAGATCTCCGAGCTCGCAGGTCGAGCCGGCAGCTACGCGCAGCTGCGGTTCGCCGCCGACACCGAGGACCCCGCCAACGGCGCCCTCGTGCAGATGGTGGGCGAGCGCGGCACGGCGATTCAGACGAGGCTGCTCTTTTTCGAGCTCGAGTGGGTCGAGGTACCCGACGAGCGGGCCGAGGAGCTGTTGGCGACGGATGGCCTCGATTTCGCGCGCCACTACCTGCGGACCGAGCGGCGCTATCGGCCGCATCTTCTCTCCAAGCCGGAGGAGACGGTCGCCACCGAGCTCTCCGTGACCGGCAGGTCGGCGTGGACTCGGCTCTTCGACGAGCTCAGCTCGGCGATCCGCGTGGAGTTGCCGGGCGTCGACGATCCGGTCTCCCTCGACGTCGCGCTCTCTCGGCTTGTGGACCCCGACCGCGCTGCGCGCCGCTCCACCGCCGAGGCGGTGACGGCGGCGCTCGAGCCCGGGCTCCGCACACGGGCCTACGTCTTCAACACCCTGCTGCAGGACAAGTCGATCAAAGACCGCCTGCGCTCCTATCCGAACTGGCTCGCCTCCCGGAACCTCGCGAACGAGGCCTCCGACGAGTCGGTGCAGGCGCTGGTCGAGGCCGTCATGGGCCGCTACGGACTGGCCCGGCGCTGGTACGAGACCAAGGCGAGGCTGCTCGGCCTCGACCGCCTGGCGGACTACGACCGCATGGCGGCGGTCACAGGCGACGAGGAGGAGGTCCCGTGGGAGGTCGGACGCGGCCTGGTCCTCGATTCGTTCGCCTCCTTCTCCGACCGCGCGGAGGGGGTCGTCGAGCGCTTCTTCGCCGACCGCTGGATCGACGCTCCGCCCACGCCTGTGAAGAGGGGCGGTGCCTTCAGCGCCTCGACGGTCCCGTCGGTCCACCCCTACGTGCTGCTCAACTACACCGGCAGGCGCCGCGACGTGATGACGCTCGCCCACGAGCTCGGCCACGGGCTGCACCAGACCCTCGCCCGCGAGCAGGGCGTCTTCCACCAGAACACGCCCCTGACGGTGGCCGAGACCGCCTCCGTGTTCGCGGAGGAGATCGTCTTCGGGAGGCTGCTCGAGCGAGCGGAGACGCCGGAGTCGCGCCTCGGCCTCCTGGCCGAGGCGATCGAGGGACAGATCGCGACCGTCTTCCGTCAGATCGCGATGAACCAGTTCGAGGATCGTGTGCACACCGCCCGCCGGGCCGACGGCGAGCTTCCGGTCGAGCGCTTCGCCGAGCTCTGGGCGGAGACCCAGGCCGAGCTGCTCGGCGACTCCGTCGAGATCACAGACGGCTATCGGTCCTGGTGGTCCTACGTCCCCCACTTCATCGCCACGCCCGGCTACGTCTACGCCTACGCGTTCGGCCAGCTGCTCGCCCTCTCGGTCTACCGGCTGTACACCGAGCGCGGGGAGCAGATCGTTCCGGCTTACCTCGAGATGCTCGCCGCGGGCGGCTCGCGCTCCCCGGAGGAGCTCGCCGAGATCGTCGGGGTCGACCTCGGCGACCCGGGCTTTTGGGACTCGGGACTCGACCTCGTCGAGGAGCAGCTCAACGCCGCGGTCGAGGCGGCCGACGCCGTAATGGCGTCAGCGCAGCTCCGATTAGGCCCTGCTAGCCGAGGCCGATGTACCAGGACCCGAAGAGCAGGCCGAAGACTCCGAAGCTCGGAATCAGCACCGTCCGGTAGAGGGGATCTATCAGAGGACGCGTCAGCAGCCAGGCGAAGGCGGTGGTGCAGAGCGTCATGGACAGCGCCGACATCGGGGCGAACACGGCAAGGGCGGCGGCTGCCTCGATCTTTCCCGGCAGGGCTGCGATCAGCAGCAGCGCCACTGCGCCCGTTCCGGCGAGGCCGTGGAGCAGGCCGATCCCCAGTGCCTGCCGTGGAGTGCGGACGTTGCGGTGGCGGTGATCCCGTTCCTCGCTGTGATGGAGGTGGCGGTGCGCCGGGAGACCCGGGATCCCGTGCGGATGCCTTCCGGCTCGGAAGTCGCCGCGAGCCCACTTGGCGACGATCCTCAGCGCGAGGAGCAGGATGACCACACCGACCGCGGTCTCGGCGCCGTGCTCTATCCAGGCCGGCACCGAGGACTTGAACAGGATCACCGGAATCCCGATCAGCATCAGGGCGGCGGCGTGTCCCGCTCCCCACCAGGCCCCGAGCCGCGCCGCGCCCCGAACGTCGCCACCGTCAACGGCCACAAGCGAGGTGACCGCCACGAGGTGGTCCGGATCGGAGGCGTGACGCAGGCCCAGGACCAGAGCGATCAGCAGGGCGACTACCAGCGGAGCCCCCGCGAAGAGGCCCTCGAGCCAGGCATCGAGCTGCTCGACCGGCTGGAAGAGGAAGTCGAAGCTCACGAGCCCGCACCCCCCTTCCGGGCCGCACAGCGCGGGCAGAGGCCCACCATCGGGAAGTGTGTGAAGCCGACCTCGAAGCCGAAGCGGGCCTGGACGTCCTCGCGGAGCGAGTCGAGCTCGCGGCGATCGACCTCCGCGATCGCGCCGCAACGATCACACGCCAGGTACTCGCTCTCTCCGCCCCCTACCAAGACGTAGCGCCCGGCGCCATGACCGGCGTGGAAGTGGCGCACCACGCCCTGCTCCTCGAGTGTCTCCAGGTTCCGGTAGACGGAGGCGAGATCCAGGGGTGTGCGATCGAGGGCGGCCGCGATCTGCTGGGCTGAGACCGGGGCGCCCGCCTCGAACAGATAGTTGACGATCACGCGGCGCGCCGTCGAGATCCTCAGGCCCTGGTCTCGCAGCGCCCGCAGAACCGCGTCCGCGCTCTCGAAGTTCAGCGTTGGGCCTGTGGAGTGGAAGGTCAAACCTGGACGAGATCCGTTACCCGCGAGTGCGAGCGGTGGCGGAGGCTGGATCAATCCGGAACCGAAGATCACGAATTCTTGGTACGCGGTGGTCATCTCAGCCCAGTTGCGGGATCGCCCGCAGGGTGATCAGGCTTCCGGCGACGACGATCAGGGTCGCCGACAGCGCCGGGAGTACGCCGGCAATCCGGCCGCCGAAGAGCCGCCGCTCGGGCCGTAGGCGCTGAATCAGGCGCCCACCGTGGAGCACGGCGAGTCCGACCGCCGTCAGGGTGGCCGCCAGGCCAATGCTGAAGGCGACGATCAGAGCCAGCCCGAGACCGAGCCGGTGCTGCGAGATCGCGGCCACGAGGACCACCAGGGCCGACGGGCAGGGCACGATTCCGCCCGAGACACCAAGTGCGATCAGCGAGCGCGTCGAGATCGCCGCTCCGGACGGTTCGTGCTGCGGCCCATGGCCGTGCGAATGACCGTGGCCGCCATGGCCATGTGTGGGTTGATGGCCGTGAGCGAGCTCGGCTCTGGTCGCCCGCCACCGCCGCAGGCGAGTCCAGATCGCCCACAGACCGATCGCGATCACCATCGCGCCGGAGACAACCCCGAGCCACGGGTAGAGGTCCTCGGGCAGGATGTAGGCCGACGCAGCCAGCGTGATCAGTCCGAGAGCGAAGACCGCCGATGTGTGGGTGATCGTCACGGTCAGGCCGAGCACCGCCGCGTCCTTGGCCCGCCCGCGGCTCCCGACGAGATAGCCGGCGACCATCGTCTTGCCGTGCCCTGGCGAAAGGGCGTGCAGCGCCCCCCATGCGAAGGCGGAGCCGAGCAGCAGCAGGATGAGCAGGCCATGGTCGTTGGCGCTCGTCAGCGCCCCCGCGAAGCCGTCCTGGGCTCGGTCGGTGGTCACGGGTCCCGCGTCCTCGCCCTCCGGCGCGCTGATGCGACCGGAGCCCGGGCTGACCGCAAAGTTCGCCTCGCGCTGATCCGCTGGGCTCTGCAGGAGGTCGAGCGGGTAGGCGCGCAGCCCACCCGTTGGGTCGCTCGCGGCAACGCTCGAGCGGACGTCGGTCCCTTCCCCCGGCAGGATCTGGATCGCCTTCCAGCCGACCCGGCCGGAGTACGTGTCGTCGCGCAACTCGACCCGATGCGTGCCGGGCGCCACCGCGGCCACGAAGCTTGCCTCGACCCGGGTCAAGTCGAGACCACCTTGTCCGGGCGGGAAGGCAAGGCTGGCCTGCCGCGGGGCTCCGAGGGGAACCGGCCGCCCGTCGATCGTCAGCCGCAGGTCCGGCGCGACCTCGGCGAGCTTTCGCTCGAGCAGCGGACCCCGCTCGAAACCCGTGATGGCGCCATCGCCGTTCCGGTCAAAGCTCTGAAGCTCCTGGAAGGTGGGGATCTCGGCCTGGTCGAGGATGTAGTGGACCTCCACCGATCCCTGTGAGATCCGCACCTGGCTCAGATGGTTGATGGAGAAGTTGCCGAGCGGGTGAGCCGAGGCGGCGACCGGAGCGAGCATGGCGATCGCCGCAGCTGCGAGTGGCGCAATGAGGACGGCTCGGATCGGGCGACAGCGCCTCATCGCAGGCCCTCCAGCGCACGCTCCGCGCGCGGGCCGTACAGAGGGTTGAAGTCCGGGCTCTGCGCGACGAGTAGCGACAGGAATCCCCTCGCTCGCTGCGCGTCGCCGGCGCGAAGGGCCACCATTCCGGCGTGGTAGAGGAAGGAGGGATCGCGCGACCCGAGCCGCATGGCCCGCTCCGACATCCGGAGCGCCTGGGCGTCGCTGCCCGCGGCACTGAGGGCCCACGAGTACGCATCGGCCGAACGCACGCTCGGCGCGACGGCCCAGGCGCGCGCGGCGAGATCAACGGCCTGAGACGGATCACCGTGGTCGGCGTCGAACAGCGCCAGCTCAGCGTCGGTATTGACGCCGTTCGCCTGGAGGAGTCGGGTTTCCACGCCCACCAACTGGTAGTCGCGCCGGGCAACGACATTCATCCCGGCAGCCTGCTCGGTCTCCCCGAGAGCGATCACGTACTCGGGCAGCGGCAGCCTCTGCACCAGCGCGCGCAGGTGCCGGATCGCGAGGGCGTAGTCCCCCCGCGCCGCCTCCACTCGCGCCAGGCCCGCTACCGCCGCGGGAAACCCCGGGTCCGTCTCGAGTGCTGTCCGGTATGCGACCTCCGCGGCGGCGTAGCGGCCGGAATCGAAGTGGAGCTTTCCCACCAGCGTCTGCACGTAGCCGACGTTCTCGGGGGTCCCGCCTCCGGCGGTGACAGCCAGACGCATCGCCGCGAGTGCGCCCATCAGGTCGCCGTGCAGCTCTCGGAAGTAGGAGACGCGGGCGTACGAGGAGAGCTCCGGCTTGACATCAACGTAGTGCTGCAGCGTGCGCTCAGCCGCCCCGTAGCGCCCGAGCTCGATCTGGGCGTCGGCGATGACGCCGTAGTTGCGCGCCACGCCCGGATTGATTCGGGCGGCCTGCTCGCCGAGAACAAGCCCGCCGCCGAAGTCGTGGCGGGCCAAGGCGAGTGAGCCGAGGCCGCTGGTGGCGGTGAAGTTTCTGGGATCCAGCTGCAGCGCCTTCTCGAAGGTCCCCTGCGCCCTCGGATAGAACGTCGGATCGCCGGTCTCCCGGACCTCTTGGAGATATGCGAGCCCGAGCTGGGCGTACCCGTCGGGATCGGACGGCGCCTCGAGCACCTGGGCTTGCAGGCCCTCGATCCGCTGAGCGGTGGTGGCGCTGGGCAATTCACCCTCGCGCACCGCCACCTCGGGCTGCCGGGTCAGGCTCGCGGAGCCACCGTCCAGCGCCCTGACCCCGAGGAAGACCGCCACGAACGCGAGGAGCGCCGCCGCCAGCTTCATCGTCAGGCTGTCTCGTCTGATCGCCATGGTCGGTGCCTCGACACGCGTCACGCCCCGGAGGGGGCCGCTGGGAGGCGGCCCCCTCTCGGGACGTTCGGCTCAGGTCGTGGCGACCCCCTTGCCCTTGCCGCCACGGGCGACGCGGCGACCGAGTCCGGCCAGGGCGAGCACGCCGGCCCCGATCAGGACCCAGACGATCGCGTCGGGTCCGCCGCCGCCACCACCACCGCCGCTACCGCCGGTGGCGGAGAACGATGGGGGCGTCGAGGTCCCGTTCCCGTTGTCGATGGCCTTGAGCTGCGATCCAAACCCGGCGTCCGGGTTCGCACCGGGCTTCGGAGGCGCGACGTAGGGGAACTGGCTCAGGAACTGGACGTCGTTCTGGTTGACGCCGTCCCCCAGCGGAACCATGTTGCCCTGCAGGGCCCCCGCGACGACCTGGAGGTCGATGTCGACCACGTCGTCGGTGAGCCGCCGACCGTTCGGATAACCCGCGTTGTCCCCCGCGAGCACGCCAAGACGATTCGGCGATGCCGTCGGTGGAGTTCCCAGGTTGATCTTGAGCGTGTCGGTCGCGTTCTTTCCGGCCGCGCCGGGGAACGCATTCAGACCCGGCACGCCTTGCAGCACCGCCTGGACGATGTCAGTGCGGTTCTTCTCGGGAGCGTTGACCAACCCCGGGAAGAGCTTGTTGAGCACCGCGGCCAGCTCAGGCGTGAGCACGTACTTGCCGTAGTTGGTCGCGTCGTCCTTGGGCTGCGTCCGGTTGAACCGGTCCTTCTGGCCCAGCGGGATGATGACCTCGTTGACCAGCGGGTTGCCGAGTCGCGAGATCTGCCTGAACGAGCCATGCCCATGGCCCTTCACCGAGATCGACTGCCGCTCGGTGGAAGCCCAGACACCGACCACCGCATTGGCGGCCTTGTCGCTCGAGACGGACTTGCCGTCACGGGTGACATCGGACTCCGGAACCTGGAGCACGATCGACTGGACCGCGTAGCCGGCGAGATCGTCGACCCCGCCGCCCTGGTTGCCCAGGCCGGCGCCGGTCAGGTTGACCGTGTCGAAGATCCGGCCGAGCGCCGCGTAGAACGGGTCCTCGCGCTGGCCGGCGAACACCTTGCCGCCGCCGGGCAGGCCCTTGATCGCGCCTGCTTGCGCCTGATCGTAGTTCGGGATGGTCTTCGGCCCCACGTTGCTGGGGGGCGTCGGAACCTTCTTGGCGATGACCTTGGAGTGACCCTTGGTGATCCGGGTCACCGAGTAGGACTGCACCACGTTCCGGTTCGGGCTGTTGACCGAGTCGACCGGCTGCCCGTTCGTGTACAGGAACGAGTTCCGGTTCCTGGTCTTCGTCTTGAAGTCGAACAGGTACCGGACGTCGGCGACACCGTCACCGGTGTTGTCGATGTTCAGGTAGTAGTGCGCGTTGTCGTCGAACTTGTAGAAGTTCGGTCCGCCGGCCGGATCCTCGAACGGCACCCAGTTCCCGACGATCGTCAATGCGCCGGGAGCGTCCTGCGCCGTGAAGGCATAGGTATCCGTGTCATCTCCCGTCGGATCGATCGAGGTCAGGGGCGCCTCTCGGTGCGAGGAGCCAAAGCTCAGCGGCACCGCGATCGCCAGCGCAGTCAGCGCTGCGAACAGTGCGAGCTTCCTCATTACGTCCTCCTTGCGGCGGTTGACTTTCCTTGTCAACCGCGAGCCGCCGCCGATCCGGCCCTCGGTCAGTGGACGGAACTGCGCCGAACCCGCGAGGGCGGATCAGAAAATCCCTGCAAATGAGTAGCTAGTGAGGAAGGGTCACAGCTGCAAGCGACTCGCAGCAAGGAGTAGGCTCACTGCGGCACGGCGCAGATGACGGTCGATCTGGTCATCGACATCGAGAACTCCCCCGGGGCGCTCGCTCAGGTCGCGGCCGCGATCAGTGACGCCGGCGTGAATATCGCCGCCGCCACCTGCGTGGGCCCCGGCGACCGTGCCGAGTTGCACATTCTCGTCCCCCACGCCGAGGCGGTGAAGCACGCACTGACGATCTCTCACCTCGCGGTGACCCGCGAGCGCGAGGTCGTCGTGGTCAACGTCGAGGATCGCCCCGGGGTACTGGCGGACCTGGCGCGCAAGATCGCCCAGGCCGGGGTCAACCTCGACCTGGTCTACATAGCCACGCAGAATCGCGTCGTCTTCGGAGCGCCCGACCTCGGGGCCCTCCGGTCGGCACTCGACGCGCCCAGTTGAGCGGGCTCAGAACCTAGGACTTGTCGCCGTCGCCCGAAGCCTCGGGCTCGCCGCCGTTGCCGGAGTCCTCGTCGCCGTCGTCGCTCTTCTTGCCGACGCCTACGCCGACCTTCTCCGGCTCGCTCTTCTTCTTCGCCGGGCGCTTACGCGGCTTGACGATGGTCAGCTTCAGCGGGTGATCCTCCTCGTCGCCCTTCGGATCCCGCTCCACCTGGACCGTCGAGCCCGGCGTCATCTCGCCGGCTCTCAGGACCTCGTCGGCGAGCGGGTCCTCGACGTAGCGCTGGATCGCCCGGCGCAGCGGGCGTGCGCCCATCGCCGGATCCCAGCCCTTGTCGACGAGCAGCTCCTTGGCCTCCTTGGAGAGATCGAGCTGGAGCTCATGCTCGGCCACCTGGGTGCGGACGCGGTCGACCATCAGGTCGACGATCTCCATGATCTCGTCCTTGGCCAGCTTGTGGAAGACGATCACCTCGTCGATCCGGTTCAGGAACTCGGGCCGGAACACCTTCTTCAGGTCGCCCATGATCCGCGACTTCATGTCCTCATAGGTGACGCCGGTCTCATCGGAGATCGCGAAGCCGAGGGGCGTGTTGCGGGCGATGTCCTGGGCGCCGATGTTCGAGGTCATGATCACGATCGAGTTGCGGAAGTCGACCGTCCGTCCCTGGGCGTCGGTGAGCCTGCCGTCCTCGAGGATCTGCAGGAGAATGTTGAAGACATCGGGGTGGGCCTTCTCGATCTCGTCGAGCAGCAGCACCGAGTAGGGCTTGCGCCGCACGGCCTCGGTGAGCTGGCCGCCCTCGTCGTAGCCGATGTACCCGGGGGGCGATCCGACCAGGCGCGAGACGGCGTGCTTCTCCATGTACTCCGACATGTCGATCCGGACCATCGCCTCCTCGTCGCCGAACAGGAACTCGGCGAGCGTTCGGGCGAGCTCGGTCTTGCCGACGCCCGAGGGGCCCAGGAAGATGAACGAGCCGGCCGGGCGCTTGGGGTCCTTGATCCCGGCCCGTGAGCGGCGGATCGCCTTGGAGACGGCGGTGATCGCCGGCTCCTGGCCGATGACGCGCTTGTGCAGCTCGTCCTCCATGCGGACGAGCTTCTTCGACTCCGCCTCGGTGAGCTTGAAGACGGGGATGCCGGTCCACATCGCGACGATGTCGGCGATCTCCTCCTCGCCGACCTCCGGGCGCTCGCCACCTTCGCCCGAGGTCCACTCGTGCTCGAGCTCCTTCTTCTTGTTGGTGAGGCGGCGCTCCTGGTCGCGCAGATTGGCGGCCTTCTCGAACTCCTGGGCGTCGATCGCGGCCTCCTTCTCGCGCCGCGTCGTCTCGATCTCCTCCTCGAGATCGCGATAGACGGGCGGCTGCGTCATCGACTTGATGCGCATGCGGGAGGCGGCCTCGTCGACCAGGTCGATTGCCTTGTCCGGCAGGAATCGGTCGGAGATGTAGCGGTCGGCGAGCTCGGCGGCGGCCTCGAGGGCCTCGTCGGTGATCTTCACCCGGTGGTGCTGCTCGTAGCGCTCGCGCAGGCCCTCGAGGATCTTCACTGTCTCCTCGGTGGAGGGCTGCTCGACCTTGATCTGCTGGAAGCGGCGCTCCAGGGCGGAGTCCCGCTCGAGGTACTTGCGGTACTCGTCGAGCGTGGTGGCACCGATCGTCTGCAGCTCGCCGCGCGCGAGAGCCGGCTTCAGGATCGAAGCGGCGTCGATCGCGCCCTCGGCGGCACCGGCGCCGACGAGGTTGTGGAGCTCGTCGATGAAGAGGATGATGTCGCCGCGCTGGGTGATCTCCTTCATCACCTTCTTGAGGCGCTCCTCGAACTCACCCCGGTACTTGGAGCCCGCGACCAGGGCGGCCAGGTCGAGCGTATAGATCTGCTTGTTCTTGAGCAGCTCGGGGACCTCGCCGTTGGTGATCCGGGCCGCCAGGCCCTCCACCACGGCGGTCTTGCCGACGCCAGGCTCGCCCAGCAGCACCGGGTTGTTCTTCGTGCGGCGAGAGAGGATCTGCATGATCCGCTCGATCTCGATCTCGCGGCCGATGACGGGGTCGAGCTTGCCCTCGGCGGCGAGCTTGGTCAGGTTGCGGCCGAACTGGTCGAGCAGCTTCGAGGACTTCTTGCCCTCGCCGCCGGCCGCGCCGGCGCCCTGACGGCGACCGCCGGGGCCGGAGAGCATGCGGATGACCTCGTTGCGGATCTTCTCGGAGTCCGCGTCGAAGTCGAGCAGGATGCGCGCGGCGACCCCCTCGTTCTCGCGGACCAGGCCGAGCAGGATGTGCTCGGTGCCGATGTAGTTGTGGCCCAGGCTCAGCGCCTCGCGGAGCGCGAGCTCGAGGACCTTCTTGGCGCGCGGCGTGAACGGGATCTGGCCCGCGGTGACCTCCTCGCCGGAGCCGACGATGCGGACGACCTGCGACCGCACGCGCTCGACGGTGATGTCCAGGGACTCGAGCACCCGTGCCGCCAGGCCCTCCTCCTCGCGGAGGAGCCCCAGCAGGATGTGCTCGGTGCCGATGTAGTTGTGCTTGAGAGTCCGCGCCTCCTCTTGGGCGAGGACGACTACCTGGCGGGCTCTCTCAGTGAATCTCTCGAACATTCAGTCAGCTGCCCTCTGGTCTATCAATCAGTCCGGTTGGTCTTACGTTGCGGTCGGTCGATTGGCTCTCGGTTAAGTCGTCAAGTCGTATGGGTCAGGGGACGCAGATTCCCCGGGGGTCCAATCCGTATCGGCTCCTGCTTGCCGATCCTTTGATTTGACCTCCGGTTCTGTCGGGGACGGCGAAGCAAGAGTATAGCCAGGGGGTTTCCCCGGCCACGCACGTTCCGTGCGTGAGAAGTGAACTCCCTGCAAGGTGCGGAAATGACAGGTCGGCGGCATCTGGCTTTGCCCGGGAGCGCATCATGACTCCCGGAATCCGTGAGGTGATGCTCTTCCGGAACATGCCGAAAGACTGCTGATCCCTGGACCGGCCGACCACCGCCCAAGACCGCAGATCGGAACCGGGTTATTCCACTCGCCGAGAGTGGGTAGCCCGCCTCAACGCGCCGCGCGGAGCGGTACCTTGCGCCCGTGGATCGGCTACGGACCTGGGGGCGGAATCCCTGGCTGGTCGCCGGGATCATCGTCGGCGCCTTGCTCGTCTGCGCTTGGATCGGCTGGGCGATCCGCGTCTGGAGCGAGCACGGGGCGCGAGAGGGGCTCGGTGCGCTGATTGCGTGGGCCGCGATCGCAGCGGTCGTCGCCCTCGTCTCGATCCCGTTCATCTGGGGCTTCCGGGTGATCCGAGCGAGTGCCGGGACCGGCGAGCCGGGCGAAGACCGGATGGCAGCGCCGGCCGATGCGAAGGTGACGGAAGTCGGCGAGGACGGCGAATCCGGGCCGGAGCCGGAAGCAGCCGCGAACTAGCCCGCTGACGTCAACCGGCGCAGCGCCCGCACGACGTCTCGTGGGTGGCCCGTGACCTGGCGCCAGGTGAAGCGAACGACCTCGTAGCCAAGCAGCCGCAACTCCACGTCGCGGGCGCGATCGGCTTCGAACGCCGAGCGGCTGCTGTGGGCCCGGTATCCGTCGAGCTCGGCGATCAGGTCGCAATCGCGCCAGAGAAAGTCGACGATGAAGGGCCCCACCGATGCGTTCACGGTGGGGCGAGGGAGGCGATGTCGACGGCAGATCGCGAAGAACCGGGACTCGAGCTCGCTGCGAGTGTGGTCTGGGTCGAGCTCCCTGGCGATGTGCAATCGGAGGTACTCCGCCTCTCGGAGTGCCGCTGCGAACTGCGGCTGAGGAAGATCGCGGCGCAGGTCGGCGAGGGTCCTCGAAGGGGTCGTCACTGGGATGCCGCAGTGCATGGTGGTCTGGGTGGACCTAAGCGTTCGCGAGCGATGGACCCGGATGCCGCGACGGTTTTCGGCGTGCCTGCGAACAGTGACTTGGATTGGGAACCGCATGCGGCCGGACGCCCCGCTTCTGCGAGCCGGGAAGATCCCCCAGAGCGCCGCGGCGCTTGTGTGGCTGAGGAAGGCGTCAGGGCCGGCCGCCAGGACGGCGGCCATCCAGTGGCCCTCGGGGCTCAGGCCGCGGTGGCCGACAGCGAACACCGAACGATGAACGCGGTGTAGACGCCCACGTCTCAGGCGGGTGCTCCGTCCCTGTCGGTGGATACCCACCTGCTCGAGCTGGGCGAGTGAGACCACTCCGTGCTGGCGCGCGGCAATCCAAGCGATTGCGGCATCCAGGCCGCTCTTGCGGAGTTCTGCATCCACGTGGATGCATAAGTCCGCAAGCCCTCGGTTCTCACCCCTTCATTGCTGGTTTTCGAGTTCCCCGGGGCGGCTAGCTCCGCATCGCCGGGAAGAGCACCACCTCTCGCAGGCTCTTAGCCCCGGTCAGGATCATCACGAGGCGGTCGATGCCGAGGCCCACGCCGCCGGTCGGCGGCATCCCCTGCTCGAGCGACTCGACGAAGACCTCGTCGTAGGGTTGGGTCTCCTCATCGCCGCGGGCGTGCTCCTCGGCCTGCTCCTCGAATCGGCGGCGCTGCTCGTCGGGATCGTTGAGCTCGGTGAACGCGTTCGAGATCTCGATCCCACCGACGAAGGCCTCCCAGCGCTCAACCAGCCCCTCCTCGCTGCGGTGGCGCTTTGCAAACGGCGAGAGCTCGACCGGGTAGTCGATGACGAAGGTGGGCTGGATCAACGTGGGCTCGACCTCCTTGGAGAGCAGGCCGTCGACCAGCTTGCCCCAGCCCTCGTTCGGGTCGGGCTCGGACCCCATCGCCGCCGCCAGCTGCTCCCGCGTCGGATGCTCCATGACGTCGATACCCGTCCGCTCCCTGATCGCGTCCCGCAGC
Organism: uncultured Solirubrobacterales bacterium; assembly: GCA_963804595.1. Taxonomy (GTDB): domain Bacteria; phylum Actinomycetota; class Thermoleophilia; order Solirubrobacterales; family 70-9; genus DASUPK01. The sequence goes on along the minus strand of CAWDQZ010000019.1, from coordinate 143,598 downwards.
GTCACCCGGCGCCATGGGGGCGCCAGATCGATGGTCTCGGCCTCGCGCTCCACCTTGGTGGTTCCGAGCACCTCCCTGCCGACATCTGAGACCAGCGCCTCCAGCTCCTCGGCCACATCGTTGTAGTCCGCGTAGGCCTCGTACCACTCGAGCATCGTGAACTCGGGGTTGTGCTTGTGGGAGATCCCCTCGTTCCGGAAGTCCTTGCCGAGCTCGTAGACCTTGTCGACCCCGCCGACGACCAGCCGCTTGAGGTAGAGCTCGGTGGCGATCCTCAGGTAGAGGTCGCGGTCGAGAGCATTGTGGTGCGTGGTGAACGGGCGCGCGAGCGCGCCGCCGTAGAGCGGCTGGAGCACCGGCGTCTCGACCTCCACGAACCCGCGCGAGTCCAGCCAGCGGCGTACGGCGGAGATCGTCTGGTTCCGCTTCCGGAAGAGCTCGCGGCTCTCCTCGTTCGCCATCAGGTCGAGCTCACGGCGCCGGTACCGCGTCTCGACGTCCTCGAGGCCGTGGAACTTCTCGGGCGGCGGGCGCAGTGACTTCGAGAGCAGCTCCCAGGCCTCGGCCCTGATCGTGAGCTCGCCCCTCTTCGAGGCGAAGACGGTTCCCTCGATGCCGATGATGTCCCCGACGTCCAGCGAGATCAGGCCGTCGTAGGCGTCGTCGCCCAGCTCGTCGACCCGCGCCTGGATCTGGATCTGGCCGGTGCCGTCCCTCAGGTCGAGGAAGGACGCCTTGCCGTGCCCGCGCTTCGCCGTAAGGCGGCCGGCAACGCGGTAGCGATCGCCGGTCTCCTCCCCCGGGTCGAGATCCGGATGCGCCTCCCTGACCGCGGCAATCTCGGTGCGGTCCGGAAAGGCGTGCGGGTAGGGCTCGATGCCGGCTTCGCGCAGCCGCTGGAGCTTCACCCGCCTCTCGGCGAGCAGGTCGGACTGCTCGTCAGTCACGGCCGCAGCCTATGCGGCTTCGCCAGAGCGGGTCGCCGCTAGGAGGCCTCGATCTTGGTGATCTTGAGCTTCTTCTTCGGGCCGCGCGGTGTCTCGACTGTCACGACCTCGTTCTTCTTGCTGCCGAGCAGCGCCTTGCCGATCGGCGACTCGTTCGAGAGCTTGTGCTCGGTCGGGTCGGCCTCGGCGGATCCGACGATCTGGAACTTCTGGGACTTGCCGGACTTCTGGTCCTTCACGTGGACGACAGCGCCGACACCGACGGTCTCGGTGTCGAGGTGCTTGTTGTCGATCACCGCAGCCCGCCGCAGGCGGTCCTGCAGCGACGCGATGCGCTGCTCGAGCATCGCCTGCTCGTTCTTCGCGTCGTCGTACTCGGAGTTCTCCGCGATGTCCCCGAACTCCCGCGCCTGCTTGATGCGATCAGCAACCTCGCGGCGCTTGTCGTTCTCCAGGTACTCGAGTTCCTCCTTGAGCTTCTCGAGTCCCTCCGGGGTGATCAGTGTCTCGCGTGCCAACTCTCCTCGATTCCTTCTTTTCGGGGTTTTGCTCGCCGCCCAAAAACCCTGCTCTGCGGCGAAAAATGACCCGCACCGACGCGAAGCGAACTCACGGCCGGTCCGGGCGAGCGCGCCAGTATAGCGCCGCCCCGAAAGCTGGTCGAGGGCGTTTTTCAGGCGGGAAGCGACGCCCGTAGGACGACCGCAACCCGCTCGGGATCCTCGATCTGCGGATAGTGCCCGAGGTCCTCGAACCGGGTCACTTCCGCCGCCGGCCGCAGCTCCACGACCGCTTTTAGGACGTTCTCCGTCGCCACCGGATCGAGCATCCCCCAAGCCAGCCAGAGCGGCTCCGGCCAGTTCGTGAGCGCACCGTGCCAGCGCTCGGCGTGGCGGAAGCGCTCCTCCATGTAGCGGATCGTCTTGTGGGCGAGCGTGCGGCCACCGTCCGCGCAGATCAGGGCCCACTGGTCCTCCGCCTCCTCGTCCGTGAGCGGGTGGTCCGGAGAGAAGATCGAGCCGAACTGCTGGCGGAAGAAGCGCTCGCTGGAGAGACGCGAGAAGAGCGGGCCGACGGCGCTGCGCAGCAGCCGCTGCCCCAGCGTGGGGCTGGCGGCGTCCTGGACCATCGAGCCGTTGAGCAGCAGGCAACCGGCAAGCTCCATGTCGAGCGAGCCGTCGAGGTCGCGTGCCAACAGCTCGGTCGCGACCGAGGTGCCCATGTCGTGGGCGACGATGAAGACGGGGCTGGAATCCCGACGGCGAACGAGCTCCTCGACCATGTCGGCCTGCCAGTGCAGGGTGTAGTCGTGGTCGCGCGGCTTCTCGGAGAGCCCGAAGCCGAGGAAGTCGGGTGCCAGGGCGGCGTGTCCGCCTGAGCGATCGAGAAGCAGCCGCCAGTCATATGAGCTGGACGGAAACCCGTGCAGGAAGAGCAGGAGCGGGCCCTGGCCGTCGCGGTCGAAGAGGTGAATCCGCCGTCCGTCGAAATCCTCGTCCCTTCCCCGCTCACGCCACGCGGCCACACGGGTGGGCAGCCCCACCGCTATCGCCTCTTCTTCTTCTTCTTCTTGGCCTTGTAGCTGTAGGTGAAGTTCAGGGAGAGGGCGTTGATCTGACCGACGTCGCCCGCCTGCACGTCCTGGACGATCAGCGTCCAGAACCCGCTCGCGGGACCGCCGACAAAGGTGCTCAGCGGCTGCTCCGGAGTGAACGAGCCGGTGATCGGCGCGTCGAGCCCCTTGTTGCCGGGTGTGGTGATGGACGTCGAAAAGCCATCGCCGAAGTGCACCAGCGATCCCGAGCAGTTCATGGGCCCCTGGCCATAGCCGTCGCCGCTGGGGGAGGGCTCGCCCGAGCTGTCCCTGTTGGAGCTCTGGTCGCGATACGTGGCGAGGGCCACCGCCCTCCCGCCCGGCGAAACCAGGAAGAGCGAGAGGTCACCGTCATCGGTGTGCGAGATCCGGACGCCAACGGATTGGAACGCTGTGATCACCCCGTCCTGGGGCTTGCCCTTGTACTTCGGAATCCGAATCGGCATGGCGACGTAGCCCGCAGGATTGGGGACGGTGCTGCCGTCCGGCGGGCCGTCGGGGATGGCGACCGCCGTGCTGACGCACTCGTTGAGCGTCGCCGTGCGCTTCTTCGCCCCCGCCGCGGACGGCAGCGCGACGAGCCCGGTGATGGACCCGGCAAGGCAAGCGAGTAGGACCAGACGGGCCCAGCGCATCTTGATAATCGAAATTCCCCTTCCCTGGCGCTTCCGTGAGCGCGCCCAGCATATCCGTGGGTCCCGCCGCGAAACAAGGGCGTTGGACGGCTAGGCCGCGACGGCGGTCGGGGCGGCGAGATCGCGAAGCAGCCGACGGGCCTCGGCAAGGCTCTCGCTCTGCTGAAAGTCCGCAGCGGTCTCCTTGTCGGCATCGAGCCGCTCCAGATACCAGGGATAGAACTTGCGCAGGTAGCGGGCTGCGCGATCGGGCCCGAGATGCTCCTCGGCCCTTTCCATCACCCAGAGCAGCTCGGCGACCACGGCGTCGCGGTCGGGATCGGCGCTCCGGCGCCCGGTGAGCCGCTCGAAGATCCACGGGTTGCCTAGCGAGCCGCGGGCAATCATCACGGCATCCGCGCCCGACGCCTCGTAGGCGTGCATCGCGTCCTCGGCCGAATCCAGTCCGCCCGAGATGATCATCGGCACGTCGAGTCGCCCTGATAGCCGCCGGGCCAGGTCATAGTCGGGCCGCCCCTTGTGCTGATTGGCCGCCGAGCGCGGATGGAAGCCGATGGCCGAGACGCCGGCATCCTCGACCAGCCGGAGCGCCAGGTCGAAGCCTTCGCGCCCTCCCGGCACGAGGCCGGAGCGCAGCTTGACAGTCACCGGGATGCCCCCGCCCTCGCGGGCCGCCGACGCGATCCGGACGGCCAGGTCGTGATCGGAGAGCAGGGCCGCCCCCGCGCCGGTCTTGCAGACCTTGCGAACCGGACAACCCATGTTGATGTCGATCAGGTCGGCGCCCGCATCGGCGACGATGGCGGCCGCCGAGCGCATCACGTCCGGGTCCTGGCCGAAGAGCTGGACCGAGACCGGATGCTCGTCGGGATGCAGGCGGAGCAGCTCCTGCAGGGTCCGCTCGTTTCGATAGTGGAGCGCGAAACCCGAGACCATCTCCGAGACGGCCAGACCGGCGCCGTGCCGGCGCGCCTGAAGCCGCACGAACCAGTTCCCGATCCCCGCCAGGGGAGCGAGCAGGACACGATTGGCGATCTCGACGTCGCCGATCCGAAACGGAGATGTGAGTTGCGGCTGCACGGGTTCGAAGGTTAAGTGCCGCTGTTCCGGTCGTAGATCAGCAACAGGCCGCGGAGGGTGAGCAGCTCGTCGACCTCGTCGATCGTCTCGCAGAGCGGCGCGATCGTAGGCGCCAGCCCACCGGTGGCGATGAAGGTGGGCTGATCGTCGAGCTCGCCCGCAAGGCGCCGGTCGATCCCGTCGACCAGCCCGGCGAAGCCATAGGCGAACCCGGACTGGATCGCCGCCGTGGTGTGCTTGCCGATCGCGCCCTCGGGTGAGGAGAGGTCGATGCGCGGCAGCTTGGCCGCCCGGGCGGTGAGGGCCTCGAGCGAGACCTCGACGCCCGGGCCGATCACGCCGCCCAGGTACTCGCCGGCTCCCGAGACGACGTCGAAGTTGGTGGAGGTTCCGAAGTCGACGGTCACGCACGCTCCCTGCACCTTCGCGTGAGCAGCCACCGCGTTGACGAGCCGGTCAGCGCCCAGCTCGTGTGGGTTGTCGACCAGGATGGGCATGCCGGTCTTCAGGGTGGGACCGACCAGGAGGCAAGGGCCGTCGACGTGCCGACGACAGAGCTGCTCCCACTCCGGCCCGAGTTGGGGCACAACCGTAGAGATGATCGCCCCGTCCACCTCCTCAAACGCGAATCCCTCGAGCTGCAGCAGATCCGAGACCATGGCCGCGAGCTCATCTGAGGTCGCTGTCGGAAGTGTCGTGAGCCGCCAGTCGTGTCCGAGCTCGCCGTTCTGGAACGCACCGAGGTGCGTCTGCGTGTTGCCGACGTCGACCGCGAGCAGCATTCGCGGGATTATCCAGTGCCCAATAGGATCGGCCGCAATGCCCGAGGCAAAGCTCTACGTGATTCCGGGGTCGCATCCGTCGCGCACCGCGATGTTGACTCGTCGAAAGTCATCAGGAGCCGGAGGCTCGGGGCGATCTGGTAATCGGCCGCGTTCGGCTGGGGTCCTCCGAGTACCCCGTCCGCGATCCAGGCGTCGATCCGGTCGAGGTCCGCGCGCAGCGAAGACAGATCCGCGTTGACGCTCGCGTCGGTGGAATCGTTCAGGCGCGCCGCGACGGCACGACCCGGTTCGCCATCTCGCCACAGGGCCGGCCCTCGATGAAGGGCCGCATTGTGCCCGTCGGGCTCGCGGTCAAGACGGGCGGACCGCTCGCCCCGGTCGGATGTCGCCGGTCTTCCCGGCGGACTGGCTCTCCGGGCTCGCTCGTTAGCCGGGCGGCGGAGCCACACGCTCCGCCCTCTGGCCAGGGCCGAGGTTCTCGAGCGCGGCCCGCAGCTCGGTACCGTCGGGGAGCTGCAGCTCGGGATCGAGCTCGAGCAGCGGGAGCAGAACGAAACGCCTGGAGGTGACCTCGGCGTGAGGAAGGGTGAGGCGCTCGGTCGTCAGCTCGAGGTCGCCCAGCAGCAACAGGTCGATATCGATCGGGCGGGGACCATGGCGCGGGCCGCCGAAGGCGCGGCCGCGCTCGGCCTCGATTGCCTTGCCGACGTCCAGCAGGTCTTCGGGCTCCAGCGAGGTCCGGATCCGGATCGCGGCGTTGAGGAAGTCAGGCTGGTCGGGGATCTCGCCGACCGGCTCGGTCTCGTAGAGCGAGGAGATCGCTTCCACCTCGACGCCCTGCCCGCGCAGGGCCTCGATCGCCCCCCGCAGCTGGGCCTCGCGGTCGCCGACGTTCGAGCCGAGGCCGAGATAGCCAAGCCGACCCGAGCTCAGACTCCGTCCTCGTCGTCCGGCTCACGGTCGAGCGAGCGCTCCAGGGTGACCTCCACGGCCGCCTCCTGGACCGGATAGGGGACTGGCGGCTCCGGCTTCGCCGCCCGGACTTGGACCGACTCGCAGTCGAAGCGCTCCATCAGCCGCTCCGCCACGACATGGCAGAGGCGCTCGAGGGTGCGGTAGCTCGTCTCGGTCGCGGCGAGGGCAACGATGTCACAGACCTCCGAGTAGTCGACCGTGTCATCGATGCGGTCGGTGAGTACCGCGTCGCAGTCCGGCACGTCGAAGGTCAGGTCGAACTCGAGCCGCTGGCCCACCTCCTGCTCGGCGTCGGTGACGCCGTGGTGCGTATATATGGAGAGGCCGCGGATCTCAACTTCCACGGAGGGATGTGCCGACTCGTCCATCGCCGCCAAAGTAGCGGGTCGTGAAAGGCTGTCGCCGTCATGGGGGATGAGCTTCAAGATCGCTTCGTCGACCTCGAGGAATGCCGGATCCACTATGTGAGCCGCGGGCACGGCAAGCGGATCCTCTTCCTCCACGGATTCCCACAGTTCTGGTTCCTGTGGAGGGAGCAGCTAGCGGACCTCGGCGACGATCACGCCGTCTACGCGCCCGACCTGCGCGGCTACAACCTCTCCTGCAAGCCGGAGGATCCAGAGGCCTACCGGATGCGCCACCTGCTCGGCGACATCGTCGGGCTGGTTCAGGAGCTCGACCTCGCGCCGCTCACCCTGGTCGGCCACGACTGGGGCGGGATCGTGTCCTGGGCGTTCGCCCTCAAGTACCCGGAGATGCTCGACCGACTGGTGATCATCGACGCCCCTCCTCCCTTCACCTGGAACCGCGACCTGCTCGAGAGCCCGAAGCAGCGGGACGCCGTCAATTACATGGTCGAGCTCTCCAAGCCGTCGCCCGAGCCGGAGGAGATGCTCGCCGCGAACGACTTCTCGCTGATGGACGACATCATGCTCCGGATCGGCGGCAGTCAGGCCCGCCTCTCCGCTGCCGACCGCGCGGTCTACCACGAGGCCTGGGCGCAGCCAGGAGCGCTGCGCGGGGGGCTCAACTACTACCGGGCCGCTCGCATGGGCGAACAGGTCGCGGCGGGGGGCGTCCCCGAGGAGTACGCGAGCAAGATCACCTCGCAGACGGTGGAGGTCCCGACGCTGGTGATCTGGGGTGAGAACGACGCCGCCCTGCTGCCCTCGCTGACCCGCGGGCTGAGCGAATGGGTCCCGCACCTGCGGGTTGAGATCGTGCCGGGCGCCGGCCACTGGGTGCCCTACGAGCGCCCCGACGTGGTCAACTCGCTGATTCGTGAGTTCATCGACCAATGACGGCGTCCGCAACCGTCACTCCCTGGCGGATCGGCGCGACCTCGTGGACGCGCAGCATGCTCGCGCCGTTCGCACGGGCGATCACGTTGGACGCGATGGTGCCCCCGAGGCGCTGATCGACCCCGGCTCCGGTGAGCTTGCCAATGAAGCTCTTGCGAGAAGAGCCGAATACGATCGGGCGGCCGAGTTCCGCGAGCTCGCCGAGCCGCCGGTGGAGCTCCAGGTTGTGCTCGACGGTCTTGCCAAAGCCGATGCCCGGATCGATCCAGATCCGCTCCTCCTCGATCCCCTGGGAGATGGCGAACTCGATCCGTTGCGCGAGGAAGGCCTTGATGTCGTCGACCACGTCCTCGTAGACCGGGTTCTCCTGCATCGTCCGCGGGTCGCCGAGCATGTGCATCAGGACGACCTCGCAGCGGCGCTCCGCGCAGAGCTCCGCGAGCTCGGGCTCGGCCCGCAGCGCGGTCACGTCGTTGACCATCGCGGCGCCCAGGGTGAGAGCCGAATCGGCGACCGCGAGCTTCGAGGTGTCGATCGAGACCGCCGGCCCGTCATCCCGCGCGAGCGCCTCGACCACGGGCGCCACCCGGGCCAGCTCCTGTTCGGCGGTGACCCCCTCGGCACCCGGGCGGGTTGACTCTCCGCCGACGTCGAGCACGTCCGCCCCCTCCGCCGCCAGCTGTCGGCCGTGGGCGATGGCGCGCTGCGGATCGAGGAACTCTCCCCCGTCAGAGAACGAATCGGGGGTGACGTTGACGATCCCCATGATCCGAGCCGGCATCGCCTACTCCGCGCGGATCAGCTGACCGTCGACGTTCAACTCGACGAAGTGGTGCGCCTGGCCCGAGCGGTAGCGCTGACACTGGTTGGCCGCCTCGTCATCGATTGGCTGGCGCGGATCATGGGCGATGTCCGCGACCCAGTCGGGGAGCCCGGGAAGGCTCTCCGAGATGCAGGGGCCGGCGCTCAGGTCCTCTCCGCCGGTCTGGAGCTGGCGGAAGGCCGCCTGGGCCTCGTCGACGGCCCTCTGGGACCCGCTCGGCTCCACGTTCGACCCGCTGCTGCCGCAGGCGGCCAGGAAGAGAACGAGAAAAGCGGCACTGAAGGAGGGCAGGACCAGGCGCATCTCGCGGAGTATGAACCGGGCCGAACGTCCCGCGATACCGCCTCTAGGGCGTACTCAGGGACGTTCGGTGGAACCGCGCCGCTACGAGCGGTTGTCGCGCATCTCGGCCCCACCGCCAGCCAGACCCGGGCGCGGGTGCGGACGCGGCTTGGGGCCCTCGCGAGCGGTGCCCTTCTCCTCGACGGGCGGGGCCTCGGGCGGCTTGGCCTCCTCCTCGTCGGCGAAGATCTCGTCCTCCGGCTTGCCCTCGAGCAGGGCGATGAACTCGTCCGCCTCGATCGTCTCCCGCTCGAGCAGGATCCGCGAGATGGTGTCGAGCTGCTCCCGGTGCTCGGAGAGGATGTCCTTGGAGGTCTGGTGGGCCTCCTCCACCATGCGGCGGACCTCGTCGTCGATCTCGCGGGCGACCTCGTCCGAGTAGTCCGGCTCGGCGGAGAACTCGCGGCCCAGGAACGGCATTGAGCGGTCGTGGCCGAAGACGCGCGGCCCCAGTCGCTCGGACATGCCGAAGCGCATCACCATCTGCTTGGCAGTCTCGGTCACCTTCTCGAGATCGTTGGAGGCGCCGGTGGTGATCTCGCCGAAGACGATCTCCTCCGCGGCGCGACCGCCGAGGGTCATCGCCATGGTGTCGTTGAGCTCCGCGCGCGTGGTGAGGAACTTGTCCTCGGTCGGCAGGGAGATCGTGTAGCCGAGCGCCTGGCCGCGGCTGATGATCGACACCTTGTGGACGGGGTCGGAGTTCGGCAGCAGGTGCCCGACGATGGCGTGGCCGAGCTCGTGGTAGGCGGTGATGAGCCGCTCCTTCTCCGACATGACCCGGCTCTTCTTCTCGGGGCCGGCGATCACCCGCATGATCCCCTCCTCGAGCTCGATCATCGTGATCTCGCGCTTGCTCGAGCGCGCGGTTAGCAGGGCGGCCTCATTGATCAAGTTGGCGAGGTCGGCACCGGTGAAGCCGGGGGTCTGGCCCGCCAGAGCGTCGAGGTCGATGTTCTGGGCGAGCGGCTTGCCGCGGGTGTGCACCTCGAGGATCTGCTTGCGGCCCTTGCGGTCGGGCCGGTCGACCACGATCTGGCGGTCGAAGCGGCCGGGCCGGAGCAGCGCCGGGTCGAGGATGTCTGGCCGGTTGGTGGCGGCGATCAGGATGATGTTGTCCTTCATCTCGAAGCCGTCCATCTCGACGAGCAGCTGGTTGAGCGTCTGCTCTCGCTCGTCGTGGCCGCCGCCCATGCCGGCGCCGCGGTGGCGGCCGACGGCGTCGATCTCGTCCATGAAGATGATGCAGGGAGAGTTCTGCTTGGCCTGTTCGAAGAGGTCGCGGACGCGGGAGGCGCCGACGCCAACGAACATCTCGACGAAATCGGAGCCGGAGATGGAGAAGAACGGCACGCCGGCCTCACCGGCGACAGCGCGGGCGAGCAGCGTCTTCCCGGTGCCGGGCGGTCCGTAGAGCAGCACGCCCTTTGGAATCCGCGCGCCGAGGGACTGGAACTTCTTCGGGTTCTCGAGAAACTCCTTGATCTCGTGGAGCTCCTGCACGGCCTCGTCGGCTCCGGCCACGTCGCGGAAGGTGATCTTCGGTGCGTCGACCGACATCCGCTTTGCTCGTGACTTGCCGAAGCTCATCACCCGTGAGCCACCGCCCTGCATCTGGTTCATCAGGAAGATCCAGAAGGCGAAGAAGAGGATGAACGGAAGGATGTAGGTGAGCAGCGAGAGCAGGCTCGACCCCCCCTTGCCCTTGATGTCGGTCTTGACGTTGTGCTGCTGGAGGTTGTTGAGCAGCTCAGCCTGGGCGGAGTCGGAGTCCGGATAGGACTCGTCGTAGCTGGTCCCGTCCGTCTGCTTGACGTTGAGGGTGTTGTCCTTCGTGTTCCAGGTGACGGACTCGATCTGCCCCTGGTCGATCCGCTGGATGAAGGTGTTGTAGTCGGGCGTCTCGTGGCCCGACCCCGGACTGATCAGGCGCTGGGCGAAGAACGCCAGCACGACGACAATCAGAATCGGAAAGGCAGCGCTTCGGAAAAAACGTCTCACGTGTCGGGTCCCTTTGCCCAGTAGTGCGCCGAATGCGCACCTCCGGATCTATGCCGAGGGTACCAGCGTTGATCTAGCTGCCGTGCGGGTTTTCGCGCAGGGCGGCGACGTATGAGAGGTTGCGGTACCGCTCGAGGTGATCGAGGCCGTAGCCGATCGCGAAGCGGTTGGGGATCTCGAAACCGACGTAGCGGACGGGCAGGTCCACCCGCCGACGCTCGGGCTTGGTGAGCAACGCGCAGACCTCGATCGACCTCGGGCCGCGTGCCTGCAGGTTGCGCAGCAGGTAATGGAGGGTGAGACCCGAGTCGATGATGTCCTCGACGATCAGGACGTCGCGATCGGCGATCGCCGCATCGAGGTCCTTCAGGATCCTGACGACTCCGGAGGAGTCCGTCGAAGAGCCGTAGCTCGAAACGGCCATGAAGTCGAGCTCGCACTCGATCGTCAGGTGGCGCATCAGATCCGCCAGGAAAGGCACCGCTCCCTTCAGGATCGCGACGAGCAGAGGGGTGCGACCCTCGTAGTCCCGGCTCACCTCCGCCCCGAGCTCCGCCACGCGGCGCTGCAGGTCCTCCTCGGAGACGAGCACCTCCCCGATCGTGTCGTCCGTCACGGCGCGCAGTCTAATTTCCGGTTCATCCGGCTGCGCGGACCTGGGCGGCGGTCAGCACAGCGGCCTCGGAGGCGTCCGCCCTGGCGGCGAACTCCTCCGAAACCGCGACACCCGCGATCCAGACGATCCTCCCATCGGAGGTGACGACCGGCAGCGCATGCCGCAGCGATCTCGGCACCCTGCGATCCGTGAACAGATCCTGCAGCGACTTGCTCCCACCGAGGCCGAGCGGCCGCATCCGGTCGCCCTCCCGCCACGAGCGCACCTCGAGCGCGCCGGCGAGGGCCTCAGGATCGAGCACAGCGAGGTCGGGCCCCTCAGCGCGAGGGACGGCCGGGGCGAGCTCCGCGCGGACCTCCCAGCTGCCGAAGCGGCAGACGCCGGGGACGGGCAGCGTCGCCGTCGCGGACGCAGCGGGCGGGCCCGTCGTGAAGCGCACGTGCGCCGCCTCGACCTGGGCCTCCACCCCCCCGCCGAGCTCGACGACGCCCCCCTCTGGGTCGTTGACGAGCCGCCAGATCTGCTCGGCGCGGCCGCGGCCGAGGGCCACCGCCCGTCCGGCAGCCCGCTCCGCCAGGCGGCGAAGGGCGAGCCGCCGCACCGCAGGGTGGAGCGGCGCGAGCGCCTCCCGACTGACGGCGCCGGCGGTCTCGGCGCCGGACCTGGCGAGGGCCTCGGCGACCACGCCTTCGAGGGCGTCCGCCTCCTCCGACAGCTCCGCCTGGGTCTCGGCGATCGTCGCCTCGGCCGGGCCGATCTCGCGCAGCACCGGCAGCACTTCGTTCCTGATCCGGTTGCGGGCGAAGCGCGGCTCGAGATTGCTCGGGTCATCTCGGAAGGGCAGGCCTGCGTCCCGCGCCAGGCGCCGCACCTCGTCGCGGTCGAGCCCGAGCAGCGGTCGAACGATCGCGCCGCGCCGCGGCTGCAGCCCGAGCAGAGCACGGCGCCCGGGGGAGGTCACGAGCCGGTAGAGCAGCGTCTCGGCGAGGTCCGTCCGCGTGTGCCCGGTCGCGATCCAATCCGCTCCACGGACTCCGCGCAGCCGCTCCGCGGAGCGGTAGCGCGCCTCACGCGCCGCGGCCTGGACGTTGCCCTCCCCGAGCTCCGGGCGCTCCACCTCGAGGTCCACCCCGAGCCCGGCGGCGAGCTCGCGCACGGTGTCCTCGTCCCGGTCGGAATCCGCGCGCAGGCGGTAATTCAGATGGAGCGCCACCACGGCGGCGGGCCCCAGGACCTCGACCAGCCCCGCTGCCGTCGCCGCAGAGTCGGCGCCACCGGACACCAGGACGACGCCCCGGGTGCTCTCGGCGATCAGTCCGCTCTCCCGCACGGTGCGGGCGAGGGCCGAGAGAGCCTCAGCGGCCGCCATGCGGCCGATTCTAGGAACGCTCCGGTCGCGGCTCGCCCAGGGGTCGAAGTCGCGGGCGCACGAGCGGCACGGGCGCTAGTCGGCGGCGGGCCTGGCGATAGCGATATAGAGGGAGATTGGCTCGGGGAACCCCTTGAGCACGACCTCGCCGATCGCGTCGAAGCGCAGGAAGTCAGACTCCTCGACCGCATCCACGAGGCCCTGGGTCACCAGCACCTCCCCGCCGAGCGCCCGGGAGACGACGCGGTGCGTCAGGTTGACGTCGCCGCCGAAGTAGTCGCCGTCGCGGAAGACCGCGGCCCCGTAGTGGATGCCGACCCGCGGCTGCGGTCGCTCCTGGAACAGCGCGAGGAATCCGACTGCCCACTCGGTCAGCGTCGCCGGGTCCGGGGACACGACCATCACCTCGTCACCGATCGTCTTCACGATCGTCGCCTCCGAGGGGAGGGTCGCCTCGACGGTGTCGATGAAGCGCTCGACCAGATCGAGCGCCTCCTCGTCGCCCTCCTCCTCCGTGTATCGGGTGAAACCGGTCAGGTCGACGAAGCAGAAGGTGGTCGAGACCCGGGCGAGACCGCGACCCGCTCCGCCGATGTCGGCCTCCATGTGGCCGACCACGTCCTGCTCGATGTAGAAGCGCAGGTACCGGTTGTGCATGTACTCCATCAGCGGTGCGGTCACCGGAAGCAGGTCGCCAGCGAGCGACCCCATCTCCTCCCCGATCTCGAGCGGCGGCACTCCCTCCTGCATGAGCGGCTCGTGGACGTAGAGGTGGAAGAGCCGGACCTCCGAGTCGGCGACCCGGCGGATCGACTGGGCGTAGACCCGGACGAGTTGGAGAAAGGCGACGAGGGGGAAGCCGGATGCCAGCACGTTCGCGAAGTGCCGCATCGCGCGCAGGTCCTCCTCGTTCAGCATCGTGTCCGCGCTCATCGGGGTGCCGAGCAGGGTCATCAGCCGCTCGATCAGCTCCGGCTCGAGGCCGGTCAGCTCGGCTGCCTCGTCCCGTGTATAGCGGCCCTCGGGTATCTCGAAGAGATCCTCCGCGCGGCCGAACGCGAGCCGACCCCCCTCCGCCGCCTCCCTGATGGCCTCGATGGAGTAGCCGCGTTCCCGCATCCGCGCGATCACGCGGGCCTGGGCCGCCGACGCCGGCGTCCACCTCCCATCCGAGATCGGGACCAGGCCGTCGTCGGCCCAGCGCTTCAGGGTGGAGGTGGAGACACCGGCGAGCCGGCTCGCCTCGGCCAGCGAGATGGCGTCGTCGGGATCGTTCCGATGGTCGGGGGTCATCTCTCAGCCGGCCCCGATGAAAGCCCGAAGGCCTCCTGACAAAGCGACGGGGCCCCAGGACCCCGTCGCCTGCGGGCTCTCGGCCCGCCTCGTCGGCCAGCGGCGCCTAGACGCCTCGCGGAGCCCTGTCGCCGATCCCAGTCGCCGGGGGACCTGCGGACCGCGGACCCGCTTCCGGCCCAAGAGCTTTTCGAGTGAAACGAGACTACGCCCCCCTCGGTGGCGAAGTCAATCCCGCGCCTAGTCAATGGCGAGGTGTGGGTACTTCTCCGAGACCAGCTCGCGATAGCGGGAGAAGAGTGGCTTGGCGGCCGGGAAGAAGCGAAGCGCCGCCCCGGCATCCTCGACCCTGGTGCGCAGCCGACCGCGAGCGATCGCGATCGCGGGGTTCTCCCTTCCCTGCAAGACGCGATTGGCGACCGCCGACTCCATGCTGAGGCGAAGCTTCGGCTTCGCGCTCGAGCGGGTCGAGAAGTCCCAGTCGAGGCAGTGCCGACCGCCGTCGGACCGGGAGACGTTCAGCGTCAGCGGCAGATCGGGGAACTCGAGTCGCAGCGGCGCCGCCGCCGCGCTCAGTCGCGGACCGTCGTCGGGATCCTGGTCGATCTGCTTGAGGACCGTGTTCAGGATCTGCTTGAGCTCCTTCTTCGTCAGCTGCTGATCCGAGCCTGACCCTCGACCTGAGGTCAACCGTTTCGCCGTTGCTTTCGTCTTCGACCCCATCCGGACCAGTCTCCGGCTAAGCCTACCCCCGGGCCGCGGGGCGGCACGCCGCTGTACGGTGCCCGGCCCATGCCGTACCACCTCCGCCCCAGCACCGACTACGCCGAGGACGTGCTGCTGCCGGGAGACCCCGGACGGGCACTCGCCCTGGCCCAACAGCTGCTCACCGAGCCCAGGATGAGCAACCATGCCCGCGGCCTCTGGGGCTACACGGGCGAGACGCCCGCTGGACGGGCCCTCAGCATCCAGTCAACCGGGATGGGCGGGCCGAGCGCGGCGATCGTCCTGCGGGAGCTGGCCGAGTTGGGCGTGCGTCGGGCGATCAGGGTCGGCACCTGCGGAGCGCTCGACCCGGACCTCGGCCATGGCGATCTGTTCGTCGCCGGTGAGGCGCTGGCTGAGGACGGCGCGAGCCGCGCGCTCGGAGCGGGAGAGGTGGCGGACCCCGATCCTGATCTCACCGGCCGCGTGGCCGCGGCGATCGAGGGCACGCCGACGCCAGCGCGCATCGTGTCGACGGACCTGTTCTACGAGGCTGAGGGTGACGGCGGGCCTTCCCGGCCGCGCGCAGCGTCCTGGCGCCGCCGCGGCGCCGTCGCCGTCGAGATGGAGGCCGCCACCCTGTTCACGCTCGGCAGGCGCCTCGGCGTGGCGACCGCCTGCCTGCTCGCGGTGTCGGACACCTTCGCGGACGGCGTGCGCAGGCGGATCGACGACGAGGGCCTGGCCGCAGCCGCCGAGCGAATGGGCTCCGTCGCCGCCGAAGCGCTCGACGACTAGACCGTCAACCCTGACTCTGACTCGAAGCTCGAGGTTGCGAGGACTCGACCTCGCGGCGGAGCTCGGCGACCTCGCGGCCGAGCCGGTCGAGGGCGTCCTCGACCTCCTCGAGCCGCTCGGAAAGTCCGCGCAGACGTCGCGCCAGCCGGTCGACGTCGTTGCCGGTCGGCAGATTGAGGTTCCGGATCACCGCCGTGCCTGCCTCCGAGGCTCGCTCACGCACCCCGAAGGCGAGGTGAAGCGCCTGGTTCATCCAAGGGTTCTCGACCAGCATCTGGGCGATCTCGCCGAGTGGGTTCTCGCCCCGAACGGGCTCTTGATCATGTCTCTCTTCGCCGCCGACCTCGGCCATATCGTTCAGCACGGTACCGCTCCAGAGAGGGAAGAGACGGGTCGCCGGCCATGGCTGAGTACGCAGGGATATTGAGCTTGCGTTGCCCGGGCGCCGCGCGCCGTTGCAAAGGGAATAGCGAATCAGTAGCGTCCGCCTTGCCCGTACTGCAGGGAGGCTGCGTCCGGCAGACCCTGGAAGACCTTTGAGCTTCGCGGGCGGGATCGGCTAGCCGAAATGAGAAAAAAGCTTCTCGTCACCATCGCCCTGGGCAGCGCTCTTGCGATCGTTGCCGCAGGCAGCGCGAGCTCGGTCTCGGTCGGTGCCACTGACTCCACGGTGACGGTTCCGGGGACCGACGGCACCACCACAACACTGCCGCAGTGCTCCGACCTTTCGGACAACGACGGGGACGGCCTCGTCGACCTGAACGATCCGGGCTGCAGCGACTCAGCGGATGACGACGAGTACAACGCCCCGAGCAGCACGGGCGGATCCGGCGGCGGGACCACCTCCACCACGACGACCACCGGCACCGGCAGCACCACGACGACGTCCGGCAAGACCGGCAAGAAGGTGAAGCCCGGGGTCCCCACGACCAAGGGGACCGCGGGCCTCTTCGGCAAGCAGAACAAGAAGGGCAAGGGCGCGAAGGCGATCGCCAAGGGCGAGCGCCAGAAGATCACTGAGCCCGCGCTTCGCAACCCGGACGGCTCCCCCACCGACCAGAACCCCAGCCTCACGGTCGCGACCTTCGGACCCGCTCCGATCGGCGTCCCGAACTTCCTGATCGATTCGTTCGAGATCCCGCCCTTCCTCCTCCCGATCTACCAGTCCTGCGGCACCGAGTACGGGATTCCCTGGCAGGTGCTCGCCGGCATCAACAAGATCGAGACGGCCTTCGGCACCAACCTGAACGTGTCCTCGGCCGGAGCCGAGGGATGGATGCAGTTCATCCCCTCGACCTGGGCCGGCTACGGCGTCGACGCCAACAACGATGGCAGGAAGGATCCCTACAACCCGGTCGATGCCATCTGCGCGGCGGCCCGCTACCTCCGGGCCGCCGGTGGTGACGAGAACCTGCGCCAGGCGATCTTCGCCTACAACCACGCCGATTGGTACGTCGACGAGGTCCTGCTCTACGCGAACCAGTACGGCAAGCTGCCGGACGCGCTTGTCGGCTCACTGACCGGGCTCACGGAGGGCGCGCACTTCCCGGTCGCGGCTGACGCCCGTTACGCCGACGACATCAACGATGCCGCGGCGCTCGCCCGCTCGACGACCCAGCGCCGGGCCTCTGGCAACGCCGCCGACGTGATCGAGGCGAACGCCCAGCGCCGAAGCATCAACATCTACTCGAGCCTCAACGCTCCGGTCGTCGCGGTCAACGACGGCGTGATCAAGAAGATGGGCGATTCGGAGCAGCTCGGCAAGTTCCTCGTCCTCCAGGACGCCTACGGCAACCGCTACACCTACGCCCACCTCGGACGGGTCGCCAAGGTCCATCCGGTCCCGCGCGAGAACAAGCTCTCCGCCAAGGACTTCCAGGTGACCAATCCGAGCAAGGACGCGGCACCGACCCAGGCAGCCTCGGCCGGCGACAACAAGAGCTCCGACGATGCCCCCGCGCCGGCCTCATCCAAGAAGAGCGCTGCAAGCGCTCCGCAGAACACCGAGCAGCTCCGCAACCGCCTCTTCGCCCTGCCTCAGCGCTCGGGCAACGGCGCCAACACGGGCGTTGCAGGCCAGCTCGACCAGCTCCTCGGCCGCGCGGTCCCCGGCTATGAGACCTTCAAGTCGGCGCTGGCGCCAAGCTTCAGGTTCGACCAGAAGACGATGGAGCTGAAGCCGCTCAAGGTCGGCTCCAAGGTCACCGGCGGCACCGTGATCGGCCGCGTCGGCCAACCCGACGCCGCCCCGCCGCACCTCAACTTTGCGATCCGGCCCGCCGGTCGTGGCGCACCCAACATCGACCCGAAGCCGATTCTCGACGGCTGGAAGCTGCTCGAGACCACCGCGATCTACCGGGCCGCGGACAAGAACCCGTTCGCGGACAACCCGACGGTCGGCCAGGTCCTGCTGATGTCGAAGGCGGCGCTCCAGCAGCGGGTTCTGGAAGACCCGGCCCTCTCGATCTACTCCTGTGGCCGCAACGACATCGCGACGGGCCAGATCGACCGCCGGGTTCTGGCGGTGATGGAGTACCTGGTCGCCAAGGGCTACCACCTGACGATCACCTCACTGAAATGCGGGCATTCCTATCTGACCGCCTCGGGCAACGTCTCGGCCCACTCCTATGGCTCGGCCGTGGACATCGCCGCCGTCAACGGAATCCCGATCACCGGGCACCAGGGGCCGGGCACGATCACCGAGGCGGTGATCAAGGACCTCCTGCTCCTGCAGGGGACGATGCGCCCGGCGCAGATCATCTCCCTGATGGACCTCGGGCCGCCCACCTTCGTGCTGCCCGACCACTACAACCACATCCACGTCGGCTACACCTTCACCACCCCCGGCAGCTCGATCAAGCAACTCGGCCAGATCCTCAAGCCCGAGCAGTGGCAGCGCCTGATCGAGCGGCTCGGGCAGATCCAGAACCCGAAGGTGCCCGCCAAGCCCTCGGCCGCCGCCCTGCCGGCGAACGGCCAGGGCGACTAGCGGCGCCACGGCCGGAACCTCGATAACCAGAGTCAGCTTCGTCCAGCTCGAGCTGGCCGGGAGGATCGGGCTGCCGGAGGGTCGCTATCTGGTCCGCGAGGCCGACGCGGACCGGGTGATGATCGTCCAGGAGCTCGACGTCACTCGGCCCCAGCGCCGTGGTCGCCGCCGCGCCCGTCCGGTCGCGCCCGGCGAGCCCGAGCAGGTGCCCGTGACCAGGGTGACGGTGACCGGCGTTCCCTTCGATGACGAGGCGTCGGGATCAGCCTGGCTCAAGCGGACGATGGACGATCGCGAACGCGGAACGCGGGAGCTCCGCGACGCCGCGCGGATCGTCAACCGCGCCCTGAGCGCCGCGCGCGCCGAGGCGCGGGACCCGCTCGTGCAGGACATCGGCGTGACCAAGGCGCTCGCCATCAGGCTGGGACACGGCACCGGCGATGAGCTCGCCGAGGGCCGCTGGACTGAGGCGAGCCAGCTTCCGCAGACCCGCGGCGGCCGGCTCGAGGACGTCGATCCGCAGTCGCGCGTGGCGGCGGTTCTGGCCGGCAGGGACGAGGTGCATCCCGCGGAGACCCTCATACAGCGAGCGCGCCTCGACGTCCAGCAGGGGAGGGACGCCGAGGCGCGCTATGGGCTCCAGGCCGCGCGGGCCGCGCTGCGGGAGGAGCCGGGTCCTCGCCGCGACAAGCTCCTCGAGGAGCTGGCCGCGATCGAGGAAGGTCTGGGCTAGGCGGCCTCCCAGTAGGCGGGCTCGCCCTCGAGGTCCAGCTCGTTCAGCGGCTCCGCCTCGGCGATCGCCGGGCGTGACTGAATCACCAGCGTCGTGATCGCGACCGCCGCGGTGACCAGGCCGGCACCGATCCAGAACGCGAGGTGGAAACCGCTGGTCAGGGCTGCGTCCGGAGACGTGCCGCTTGCGAGCAGGTTGTCCGTCCGCGTCGCGGACAAGGTCGCCAGCACCGCGAGCCCCAGCGCGCCGCCAACCTGGAGCGAGGTGTTGACCAGACCCGATGCGAGGCCCGAGTCCTCCGCCGTGGCACTCGACATCGCGAGACCCATCAGCGACGGGAACGAGAGCCCCGCCCCGATGCCGAGCAGGAGCATCGGCGCAAGCAGGTCCCTGAAGTAGCTCGATTGGACGGGCGAAAGCGCGAACAGAACGAGGCCCGCGACGATCAACACCTGCCCAACCAGGAGGACGGGCTTGGGGCCGAAGCGCATCACGAGCCGCTCCGAGAAGCCCACGGACAGAATCCCGATCGTGAGCGCCACCGGCAGGAATGCGAGCCCGATCTCGAGCGGGTCGTAGCCGAGCACCCGCTCGAGGTACAGACTGCCCAGGAAGAACATGCCGAACAGGCCGGCGACGAACAGCGCCTGCACCGCATTGGCCCCGGAGACGTTCCGGTTGCTGAAGATGCGAAGCGGCACGAGCGGAGTGCGGGCGGTGGCCTCACGGGCGATGAAGCCCGCCAACAGCGCGATCGACGCCGCGCCGAGCCCCAGGGTCAGCGGAGCGCCCCAGCCATCATCGGCCGCGGGCTTGACGATCGTGTAGACACCGAGCATCAGAGCGGCGGTGATCAGGACGGCCCCGAGGGCATCCGCGCCCTTCCCCAGGCCGATCCCCTCGTCCCGCTCGACCACGCGGATGGCGGCAAACGCCGTCAGAGCGCCGATCGGCAGGTTGACGAAGAAGATCCAGTGCCAGCTCAGGGCTTGCGTGAGCACGCCTCCGAGCAACAGGCCCAGCGAGGCTCCCGCCGCGGCGACGAAGCTGTAGATGCCGATCGCCTTGGCCTGGTCCCGAGGCTCCGGGAACATCGTGACGATCATCCCCAGAATCACGGCCGAGGTGGTCGCGCCGCCGATGCCCTGGAGGAACCTGGCGCCGATGAGCATCTCCTGGCTCTGCGCGAGTCCGCAGAGCGCGGAGGCTGCCGTGAACAGCGCGAGACCGCTCATGAAGATCGTCTTCCTGCCGACCAGGTCACCGAGCCGGCCGGCCAGCAGCAGCAGGCCGCCGAAGGTGATCAGGTAGGCGTTCACGACCCAGGCCAGCGAGGACTGGGAGAAACCGAGATCGTCCTTGATCGACGGCAGCGCGACGTTCACGATCGTCTGGTCGAGGACGATCATCAGCATCCCGGCGCAGAGGACCACCAGCGCGATCCAACGCGAGCGATCGCTCTGCGCCTCTGTGGTCATCGTTCCTTCCACTGCTGCGATCTCTGTCATCCGTGGCCCCCTGGGGTCTCGGTTCTCGCCGTCGATAAGCACCGTAGCAAATAGTTTCGTACGGGATCATCTTCTACGGACGTACAGTGACAAGAGTCACACAGAGAGGACGCAGGAGCGGTGAGGCGGAGCGGTGGCCGAGCCGGCCTAGACGCGCGGCTCGCGCCGACGCAGAGGCGGCGAATCCGGAGCGGGCTGCGCCAGACGCTCCATGACCAACGAGCCGAGTGCCTCGAGGAACACCTTGCGCTCGCTGGCGGGGAGGTTCTCGAGCACATCGTCCTGGATCCGGTCGATGATCTTCTGGCCCTGAGCGACCGTGCGCTCGCCGGTCCTGGTCACCGCGATCACGCGCGCGCGGCGGTCTGTGGTGGACGGGCGGCGCTCGGCGAGGCCCTTCCCCTCGAGCTCATCGACGGTGACCACCATGGTGGTCTTGTCGAGCCCGATCTGCTCGGCGAGCTCCTTCTGGGTGTACTCCCCCGTCCGCGCCGTGGCGAGGACGTGATAGCCCCGGTTGGAGACCCCGAGCGGCTCGAGCGCCGCGCCTACCTCACTGACGAGGTTGAAATGAGCCTGGGTCAGAAGCCAGCCGAGGTTGCCGGCCAGGCACTCGGGACACTCGTCCGAGGCCTTGATGCTCTCCGGCACCTTGTCGGTCGTCGTGATTGCCATCGAGATAACCCTAGCACCGTAGGTGGCGCACGAAACTATCTCGTATGGGACTAGTTACCAGGGGAGCGTCCCAGCTCATCACGCGTTCGGGCAGGATCCGGACCCACGCCTCACCCCAACCCTCTCAACCGGGACCACGTGCGGCGCATCGTTCGAGTCTGCGGTGGCGAGTCGCGCGAGCCGCTGGCTCCTGAGGTACTCGACCTCTGTGTCAGTGAAGGTGGCCGTCGGGGGTTGGTATCAGCTACAGCGCGGCGAGCACAGCGTCCAGGTCCGCGACCACGTCGCCGTCCATCCGCACCGCGGAGTCGCCGTCGAATGGCGTCGGGCCCTTGGTGATCACGGCGATCCGTCCGCCCCGTCCGAGCGTGACCGAAGGCAACCCCGCGACGGGATAGACCTCGAGGGATGAGCCGATGCAGAGCAGGACGTCGGCGTCCGCGGCCAGCGACTCCGCCTCGGCCATTGCGTCCGTGGGGAGAAGCTCGCCGAAGAGCACTACGTCCGGCTTCACCGGGCCCGAGCAGTCGGAGCAGTGGGCGACACCCTCCTCGTCGAACAGGGCTTCCACGTCCTCGAGCGCGAACTCGGTGCCGCACCGCTGGCAGCTCGAGGTGCGGATCGAGCCGTGCACCTCGATCACCCGCTTAGACCCCGCCTTGTGGTGGAGCTGGTCGATGTTCTGCGTGACCACCGCGTCGAGCAGGCCGCGGCGCTCGAGGTCCGCGAGCATGCGGTGGGCGTCGTTCGGCTCCTTCTCCCCCAGCATCTGGAACCTGGGGCGGTAGAAGTTCCAGAACTTCGCCGGGTCTCGCCGGAACGCGTCGATGTGCGCGACCTCCATCGGGTCGACCTTCTCCCACAACCCCTCCCCCGGGCTGCGGAAATCCGGAATGCCACTCGGCACCGAGATCCCCGCACCGGTCAAAGCGACGGTGCTGGTGGACTCCCGGAGGAGCTCCGCAAGCTGCCTGGCCTGGTCCGTCGCTACTTGCCCTGCCATTTGGGTGACCTCTTGCCCAGGAACGCGGAGATGCCCTCCTTGGCGTCCTCCGACAGGAACGCCGTCGCGAAGCCCTGCTTCTCGGCCTCGATTCCCTCGTCCAGATCGCCGTCGTTCGACACGCGCTTGATCTCCGCGACGGCGACCGGCGCCTGCTGGGCGAGCTTGCGCGCCCAGGAGATCGCGACGTCGAGCAGCTCCTCGTCCGGGACCAGATCGTCCACCAGCCCGTGGAAGCGCGCCTCAGGAGCGAGCACGGCGTCGCCGGTCAGGTTCATCTCGAGGGCCTTCGACTGGCCGACCAGCCGCGGCAGGCGCTGGGTGCCGCCGAAGCCCGGGATGATCCCGAGGTTGATCTCCGGCTGGCCGAAGACGGCGGACTGCGCGGCGACCCGGAAATCGCAGGCCATGGACAGCTCGCAGCCGCCGCCGAAGGCGATCGCGTTGACCGCCGCGACGGTCGACTTGCGGTTCTGCCCGAGCTCCCGGAGCAGTGCATGCCCGTTGTTGATCAGCTCGGCCCCCGCTGCCTCGTCCATCGAGGTGAATGCCTTGATGTCCGCGCCGGCCGAAAAGACGACCGGCAGCGAGGAATACACGACCATCGCCTTCACCTCGTCGTCCGACTTGACCTCCTCCCAGACCTTCCCCAGATCCTCGATGACCTGGGGGGAGATCGCGTTCATCGGCGGGTTGGCCAGCCAGGCGATGGCCACGTCGCCGCGCTTCTCGAGCTTGACCGTGCCCTCGACGTCCGTCTGCGGATACGCGTAGAAGCCCTGCCCGGACTTCAGTCCGAGCCGGCCCTGGGCGACGAGCCGCTTCAGAGTCCGCGGGGGCGCAAAGCGCTCGCCGTGGCTCTCCTCGTATTGCTCGAGCTTCGCGAGGATCGTGTCGAGCCCCTCCAGGTCCGCCTTCCAGAACGGTGGAAAGAGCCCGCGCCGCGGGTCCAGGCCGGCGCCGGCCATCATCCCGAGGTCGATCTCGCGGACCGTGCAAACGCCCTCCTCGAGCACCGAACAGGCCTCGACGAACGTCTTCAGCATCAGTAGGTCCGCGAGCTCGTCGCCGTTCGGCTCGGCGTCGCCCTCGATGTTCGGCTCCCCGTCCCTGTAGAAGCCCTCGCCGCCGCTCTTGGCGCCGAGCTTCCCGTCGGCGACCAGCTTCTGCATCCCCTCGTGCACGTAGAAGCGGTCGCCGTAGGACTCGTTCAGGTACTCGGCGACGTGCAGGACCGTGTCGAGACCGAGCATGTCGATCAGGAAGAACGGCCCCATCGGGGTGATGTTCGCCCCGGCGATCGCGTCGTCGATCTGCTTGATCGAGAGGCCCTTCTCCTCCTGCTCGCGCCAGACCTCGCCGACCCCGGAGTTGAGGATCCGGTTGACGACGAAACCCGGAACCTCCTCGCAGGTGATCGGCTGCTTGCGGATCCTCTGCGCGAAGTTGAAAGCGGCGGTGACGGCCTCGCGCGAGGTCTCCTCGCCGCTGATGATCTCGACCAGCGGCATGACCGAAGCCGGGAAGAAGAAGTGGAAGCCGATGACCTTGCCGGGCCGCAGCGTCTCGCGGCCCATCTCGGCGATCGAGAGCGAGGAGGTGTTGGAGGCAAGGATCGCGTGGCCCGGGGTGACCTCATCGAGCTCCCGGTAGACGGCCTTCTTGATCTCCATCCTCTCCGGGACCGCCTCGATCACGAAGTCCACGTCGCCGAACTCGTCGTAGGAGGTCGTACCGGTGATCAGGCCCATCACCTCATCGAGGCGGGCGTCGGCCTCCTCCCGGGTCATCTTCTCCTTGGAGACGAGGCGGTCGAGCTGCGACTTCGTCACCTCCCGAGACTTCTCGAGGGCGCGGTCGACGAACTCCTGCTCGACGTCCTTGACCAGCACGGGGATGTCGGCGTTGGCGATGACCTGGGCGATCTCGCCGCCCATCGTGCCGCCGCCCACCACGGCGGCCTTGAAGACGAACATTTGAGTGGTTCCTCCGGAGGTCGGTTGGACGGCGCAGGGTATTAGGCTCGCCGAGATGCCGTCCCCCCAACCCGAGACCCCGTCGACCCCAGTCGTGCGCCGTGCAACTCCCGGCGACGCCCCGCAGGTCGCGCGTCTCCTTCACGACTTCCAGGATGAGTACGACGAGCCCTCCCCGGGCAACGAGACCCTGGAGGAGCGGTACGCCGAGCTGATCCGGAACAAGGAGATGATCGTGCTGCTCGTCGGCGACGGCCCGGACGGGTTCGCGCAGCTGCGCTTCCGCCCCTGGGTCTATTCGGCCGGGCTTCACTCCTACCTCGAGGAGCTCTATGTCGTGCCGAACCTGCGCGGCAACGGCCTCGGCCGCGCTCTGCTGGAGGCTGCGATGGAGACCGCGCGCGGCGAGGGAGCCGAGCAGATGGAGCTGGGCACGAGCGAGGACGATGAGGCGGCGCGCAAGCTCTACGAGAGCGCGGGGTTCATCAACCGCGAGGGGGGTCCGGACGGGCCCGTGATGTTCTTCTATGAGCGGGAGCTCTGATCCGGAGCTGCTTCGGCGCCTGGTCGAGTTCGAGCTGAGCCTGGCGCGCGACTCCTCCGAGGTCGTCAAAGCGTTCTCCTGGGGGCGGCTGATCCACAATCCCGCCACGTGGGCCATCTGGTCGGACAACTACCTCGAGGTGACCTCAACCGAGCTCGACACCGGTGCGCTCGTCGCGCTCGCGGAGGAAGTGCAGGCCCCCCTCGGACTCCACCATCGCAACGTCGTGCCGGCCGACCCGGCCTCCGGTGACCGGCTCGTGTCCGGATTCGAGGCCGTCGACGGCTGGGAGACCATGCGGAACCTCTGCATGGTCCTGGCGCGCGAGCCGGATCGGGAGGCCGGATCGGCGGGAGAGGTTCCCCGCCAGGCCGTCGAGGGGGTGCGGCGCACCGTCGCCGAACACGACCCGGACTACACGCGGGAGGCGGTCGAGCAGTGCGTCATCCGGGACGCCCGGCTGGACGCCGTGGGCAACGGGCGCTGGTTCGCGGCGCCGGCCGATGGCCCGCCGGGCGCATCGTGTGTCCTCTACGAGCGGGACGGACTGGGGCAGATCGAGACTGTCGAAACCGTCCCGGACCGTCGGGGCGAGGGTCTCGCCACCGCCGTCGTGAGGGCCGCGGCGAAGGCCTCCCTCGAGATGGGGAACGAGCTGACCTTCATCGTCGCCGACGCGGATGACTGGCCGTGGAAGCTCTACGAGCGGCTGGGATTCGACCGGGTGGGCGAGTTCTGCTCCTTCCTCCGGAAGCCGGATCAGCTGCGCAGCGAGTCCCCGTAGACCTCTTCCCTGATCAGGGAGACCGAGCGGATCAACGAGTCGAGGAAGGGCTCGACCTCGGCCCGCAGGCGCCTGTACTCGCGCCGGCCGGCCGGGGTGATCGAGTAGTAGCGCCGCGTGCGGCGGTCCGGATGCTCCCAGCTCGCGTCCACCAGGCCGCGGCCCTCCAGCTCGCGGAGCAGCGGATACATGGTGTTCGGGTTCACGGAGATGGCTCCCCCGCTGATCTCCTCGATCTCCTCGATCAACCGGTTTCCGTAGGCGGGGTCCCGGCAGAGCAGGTGCAGCACGAGCAGGGAAAACAGGTCGCGGCGCCTGATGTCGCCCCCGAACACGTCCGCTGGCCGGCCGCGCGCCACTGCAAGCGAGTCTATGGCTCTGCGCTCCATGGGCGCGGGGCGCAGGCACCTCCTCCTAGAGCAGCCCGCGGGCGGCGTCGATCGCGGCCTTGCCGAGGAAGAAGACCAGGAGCGCGCCGGCGGCGCCCACCACCAGTCCCGCGATTCCCAGCAGCGGATCCTCGAGGAGCACACCCAGACTGATCAGCACGACGCCGAGCGAAGGCAGGGTGTCGAGTCCCGTGAAGGGCGGCGCGATGAACGCCGTCACGACCAGGACCAGGGTGACCAGCCCATAGGCGACTCCGCTCAACCGGTGTGCGAGCAGGAACCCGAGATGCGCGTGAGAGTGGGTCTCGATCCAGCGGATGCGCGGCAGGAGTTTCTCGGTGAAGCGGCGCCGCGTGTCCGGCCCGATCTCGCGGCGCCTCCAGCGCTCGGGCAGCCAGACCTTGCGCCTCCCCACGATCAGCTCGAGCGCGAGCAGCATCGCGATCACCTCGAAGACGTGGGTCACCCCTCCCGTCGGGAGCGGCAGCGCCGGGATCGAGAGCAGCAGGACGAAGAGGACGGCGAAGCTCTTCTCCTCGAAGACGTCGATCAGGTCGCCGATGGTCTTCGGCTCGTCGCCCGCGAGCCAGCGCTCGAGCCGGTCGCTGAGCCTCTCCCCTACTTCCATGCTGGGGGATTCTCTCCTGAAACGGCGAGCGCCCCGGTCTGCCGGGGCGCTCGAACGACTTGATGCTGTGGAAAAGGGCGGCTAGGCCGTTGCCGGCTCCTTCTCCGCAGCTGCGGCGTTGCCGTTCCCCGCCGTGCCCTTCTCGCGGAGCGCCTTCGCCTCGGGCGTCTCCTCGTCGGCCTGGCGGCCCATGAGGAGCTCCTTGGCGATCACCAGGCGCTGGATCTGCGAGGTGCCCTCGTACAGCTGCATGATCTTCGCGTCGCGCATCAGCTTTTCGACCGGGTACTCCTTGATGAAGCCGTACCCGCCGTAGACCTGGACCGCGTCGGTGGTGACCTCCATCGCGGAATCCGCCGCGAAGCGCTTCGCGTGCGAGGCGGCGAGCGTATTGCGCTTGCCTTGGTCGAGCAGGACGCCCGACTGCCAGACGAGCAGGCGGGCTGCCTCGACCTTGGTCGCCATGTCGGCGATCATGAAGGCGACCGCCTGGTGCATGGCGATCGGGACGCCGAACTGGACGCGCTCCTTCGAGTAGTCCGCGGCGAACTCGAGTGCGGCGCGGGCGATGCCGACGGCCATCGCGGCGACGCCGGGCCGGGTGCGGTCCAGGGTCATCATCGCGAGCTTGAAGCCGTGATTCTCCTCGCCGAGCAGGTTCTCAGCGGGGATCTCGGTCTCGTTGAAGGTGATCGTGGCGGTGTTGGAGGCTCGCTGACCGAGCTTGTCCTCCTTCTTGTCGACCGTGACCGTGTCGTCCTTGGGCACGACGAACGCCGAGATGCCGCGGTGGCCGGCGTCCTTGTCGGTCTTGGCGTAGACGGTGAACCAGTCGGCGTAACCGCCATTGGTGATGAAGCACTTGGAGCCGTTGATGACGTACTTGTCGCCCTTCTTGGTGGCTGTCGTCTTCATGCCCGAGACGTCGGACCCGGCATCCGGCTCGGTCAGGCAGAAGGAAGCGAGCTTGGGCGCCTCGGTCAGCATCCCGAGGTACTCCTTCTTGACCTCCTCATTGCCGCCGAGCGCAACCGGGGTCGCGGCGAGGCCGTTGGCCATCAGAGAGGTGCCGATGCCGGAGCAGCCCCAGCCCATCTCCTCCTCGATCAGGCAGCCTGAGAGGAAATCCAGACCCGGTCCGCCGTACTCCTCGGCGATGTGCGTGTTCATCAGGCCGATCTCCCAGGCCTTCTCGATGATGTCCTGGGGCCAGGTCCCGTCCTTGTCGTAGTCCCACGCGACCTTGCGGATGTCCTTCTCGGCAAAGCTGTGCGCAAGCTCGCGCAGATCCTGCTGCTCATCGGTGAGGGTGAGGTCAACCACTGATGCCTGCTCCTTCGATGGTTTGAAGTCGTAGTGGCGACTGATTGACTGGTCAGTCAGCCAGTGTCTAAAGAGTACCCGATCGGCTGGCTGTTGACGCGGGTCATGCGTCGGCCAGGCACGGTTCACGCCTGATCCGTGCCTGCCCGGGCAGGCGTGACGGTCGCCCGCGGGGCCTCTAACGTGTGGGCATGCCCCTGCTCGCTTCGCTCCAGCTGGGCACCGTCTTCATCATCGTCGTGCTCGTCGCGCTCCCCGTGGGGGCCCTGGTCTTCGCGATGGGCGCCGGAAGCGCGCTGCAGAAGATAGGCAAGGGGGATTTCGCTCTGGAGCAGGACTTCCCGCAGAGCTCCGAGGGGCCGCTCTATTCCGTCTCCCCCGTGGTGCGCGAGGAGGAGATCCGCCAGATGGTCCAGGCGCGCTCGGATCGCGGCGTCGCGAAGGGTCGTCAGGCGCTCGACGTCGAGGCAGAGGTGCAGAGACTGCTCGCCTCGGATGTGGCCGGCCCGGCGCTCGGCGACGATGCGGCGCTGCGCGAGGAGGTCCGCCAGCTGGTGGTCGCCCGAAACGAACGCCGGCAGCGGCAGGGCAAGGAGCCGCTCGATGTGGAGCGCGAGGTCGAGCGCCAGCTGCAGGACCTCGAGAGCCTCGGTCAATAAGATCCAGGGAATGGAGGCAAGCGACGCAGAGAAACGGGTGACGGAGCTCGAGGAGCTCGCCGACGTCCCCGGCATCTACTTCAACCCACAGACCGAGGTGCTTATCGTCGTGGACGACTCCACGTCGATCGACCAGGAGATCTTCAACCTCGAGGCCTACGAGGGCGCCGACTGGGTTCGGATCTCCGACGACGTCCCGGTGGACGAGGAGCGGCGCGACCGGCTGCTCGAGGAGTTCCAGACCGCGTACCACCCCGGCTCGGGGGGGTCGGTGTCCGAGACCGCGCTCGACCAGGGCGATGAGGAGGAGGACGAGGACGAGGAGGGGCAGGACCCAGGGCGAGAGGACGTGCCCCCAGAGGACGCCCAAGGGGAATAGTGGTCACCGAAGGGCAGGAGGCCCCGGACTTCACGCTCCCCGACCAGGACGGCAACGAGGTCACGCTGAGCGAGTTGCGCGGCCAGCCCGTCGTCCTCTATTTCTTTCCCAAAGCCGACACCCCCGGCTGCACCGCTCAGGCCTGCGGGGTGCGCGACCACCGCAATGACTACGAGGGCACTGGCGCCCGAGTGGTGGGCGTCTCACCCGACACCGTCACGTCGCAGCGGAAGTTCGCCGACAAGTACGGGCTCGACTTCACCCTGCTCGCCGACGAGAACCACGAGGTCGCCGACCTCTACGGCGTCTGGGGCGAGAAGAAGATGTACGGCAAGACCTATCTGGGCGTGACCAGGGCGACCTTTCTGATCGACCCGGTGGGCACGGTGGCCAAGGTCTTCCCCAAGGTCTCGCCGAAGACGCACGACGAGGTCGTGCTCGAGGCGCTTGGCCAACTCGCCTCCGCGTGAACGCCTCCGCGCCCTTCACCAACGACCGCTACGACGAGGAGCCTTACGGCGAGGCCGACGGCGCCGAGGTCAGCCGGGTCCATATCTCACGGACGTTCACCGGCGACCTGGAGGGCTCCAGCGCCGCCGAACTGCTGATCGCGAAGTCGGGCGGCGGCGGCGGCTACGTCGGCCACGATCGGATCACCGGCACCCTGCAGGGCAAGACCGGGGGGTTCGTCCTCCAGCACACCGGCCTCATGGGGCCGGAGGGCATCACGAACACCGGTACGATCGTCCCCGGCACGGGGACCGGCGAGCTCGAGGGCATCACCGGCAACGGGACGATGCTCGCCGACGAGGAGGGGAACCACACCCTCACGCTGGTGTACGAGGTCGGTTGACGGCTTCGCTACAAGGTCGCGGCCACAAGCGCTACACCGCGACGACGACGATGAAGGCCGCATAGAGCGCGATCCAGGCCAGAACTGCTGGAAGCTCGAAGCGGTCGCGCAGACGCAGGGCCCAGTAGGCGATCACGCCGCCGGCCAGGCCAAGCGCGACCGAAACGGCGGCGTTCCCGCCCAGATCCCAATCGGTGAACAGCAGGCCGATCCCCACCGGGATGGTCGACTGGAAGACCATCGCTCCGGTGATGTTGCCGAGGGCGAGCGAGTCCTTGCCGTCGCGCACCCAGAAGAAGCTGTTCACCTTCTCCGGCAACTCGGTCGCGAGGGGAGCGAGGATCAGGGAGAGGACGATCGCTTCGGCGCCCACGTCCTCGGCGACCTTGAGCAGCTCCTCCACGAAGAGGTGCGCTCCCCCCACCATCGCGCCGAGGCCTACCAGGAACTGCAGGACGGCGATCCCGATGCCGGGGTTCGTCTCGCGTCTCGGGCGCCGCTCCATGATCAGCGGGTTGAGGGTCTCCTCCGGCTGGGCCTCCCCACCTCTGACGAGGGTGCGCCAGACATAGAACGGATAGGCGATGAAGAAGAGGACACCGGCGGCGATCTTGATCCCCTCGGGCGCTCCGAAGCCCAGCGCCAGCGCCAGCGCGAAGAAGACCAGGAAGAAGATCAGGTCTCGATCGAGCGTCGGCACGTGGGCGCGCAGCTCGATCCCCTGACTGCGACGGCGCCGGTACAGGTAGGCGGTCAACCCGACCAGCCCCATCGCGAGCGTGGCGAGCAGGAAGGGGGCGCCGACGATCGCGCCGACGGCCACGTCCTCGCTCTTCGACGCCCCGATCAGGGCGACGATCGCGATCAACGTCTCCGGCATCGCCGTGCCGACGGCGGCCAGCAGGCTCCCCACCGCGCCCTCCCCCAGCCCCAGCCGATGGCCGATCCACTCGACCGCGTTAGTGAACAGGAGAGCGCCCGCCAGGATGACCGTGAAGCTCGCGATCAGATAGACGAAGTCCACCCGTGCTTAGGCGTAGTAGAAGGTGAGCCCGAGGATCACGTAGAGGGCGAGCAGCTGAACGCCCTCGAACCACGTCGACTCACCCTCGTTGGTCACCTGGTAGGCAACGAGAACCGCCAGGAAGATCGCCGCGATCTCGAAGCCGTTGAAGACGAGCGGCATCGGGCCCGGGCCGATGACGAAGGAGAGAAGCACCAGCACGGGTGCCACGAAAAGCGCCACCTGGCCGCTCGAACCGATGGCGATGTTGACCGAGAGGTCCATCTTGTCCTTGATCGCGACCAGCACCGCAACCCAGTGCTCGGCCGCGTTCCCGACGATCGCGACCACGATCACGCCGATGAAGAACTGGCTCAGGCCGATCGAGTGCGATGCCGCTTCGATCGAACCGACGAGGATCTCCGACATCACCCCGACGGCCACCCCGGCGATCGCGAGAGCGATCACCGCCCTTCGGACCGACCAGCCCCAGGTGTCGTCCTCCTCCCCCTCGTCGTGGGGATTGAAGAGCTCCCGGTGGGTTTTCAGGCTGAACAGGAGCCCCGCGGCGTAGGTGAGGATGAGAACGATCGCGACGGCCACCGAAAGATGCTCGACGGTGCTGTCGAAGTTCACCCGCTCCTGGTTGATCGGGGGCAAGCCCTGGCCCTCGACGAGCTCGTAGATCGCCGGCATCACCAGGGCGGCGACGGCGAGGATCAGCATCAGGGACTGGACGCCGGCGGCCGTCCGGTCGAAGCGCTGGACCTTGCGATCTCCGACCAGGCCCCCGGCGAGCATCGCCGCGCCCATCACCAGCAGGATGTTTCCCAGGATCGAGCCGACGATCGAAGCCTTGACCACCTCCTGCAACCCCTTCTCGAGTGCGAACAGGGCGATGATCAGCTCCGGGGCGTTCCCGAAGGTGACGTTCAGCAATCCCCCGATGCCGGGCCCCGAGCGGGCCGCTACCTCCTCGGTCGCCCTCCCCATCAGCGCGGCCGTCGGGATCACGCCGAGCGCCGCGGAGAAGAAGACGAGCCCAGCACCCGCGTCGATGAGCCTCAGGGCGATCGCGAGTGGGATGAACGGCGCGAGTAGATAGGGCCAGCCGCCCGGCGTCTTCAGGAAGCTCCAGCCGAACGAGGGCGGGCCCGAACGCTCTGTGCTCCCCGCTTCCACGAACGCCGGAGCTTACGTGGGCGTGGATCGCGCTACTGGCCGAGCAACTGCGCGCACCGCTGCAGCGCCTCGACGCCTGACGCCTGCGACAGGCACTGCTGATATGTCTGGGTCGCCGGCTGGCCGGTCGCCGTCGTCGAGCCGCCCGACTCCGGAAGCGCGCCGCCGGTGCCCAGCCCGCCAACCGTTCCGCGCAGCGCCGAGGGGTCGATGCCGAGCCTGCGCAGCGCGCTCTCGTTCAACGGCTGGGCGTTCGCCGGCGCCTGGATCGTCTGCGGCTTGTTGACGTCGGCGAGGTTGAGCTGGAGATGGACGTCGAGCGAGTCGGGGGCGCCCGGGGTGCCGGGCGGCGGCTTCAGGGTGAGCTGCAGGCCCACCCGGCGGAGCAGCTTGTCCGTCTCACCCGTGTTGATGTCGACCTCACCTGACTGGATCGTGGTGTTCAGCTGATCCAGCCGGCTCACATCGACGTTCCCCAGCGAGCGACCGGCGTCCTTGGCGATCGTCTTCAGGTCGCTCACGATCTGCGGCACGTTCGCGTTGCCGGAGATGTGGATCGTCTGCTGTCCCTCGACGTCCTCGGTGCCCTCGTTCTTCAGGTCCGTGAGCCAGCTCTCCAGCGAGATATTCAGCCTCTGAAGGAGGCCGGCCTGCGGGTTGGCGCCGCCCTGGCTCTGCAGCCGCGAGTACGTCGACGTGAAGCGGTCGAAGAGCTGCTGCGGCACCGCGTACTCGGTGCCCTGAATGTTCACGAATCCCCTGGTGCCGGTGGACGTGAGGCCGCCGCTGCCCGAGAGCGTCTGGGAGCCGCTCTCGGCCCGGAGCGAGACGTCGAAGTCGAACTGGGGGAACGGATTCGCGTCCGCCTGACTCTGGAACTGGCCACCCAGCTTCGCCTCAAAGGTCCCCGGGCTCGCCCCACCGTTGGTCTCGATCTTGAAGTCGAGGTCGAAGTTCCCGCTCTTGATCGGCGTGGGATTGCTGAAGGTCTCGGTGAGGACCTGCTGCGGGTCCTCATTGTTCTCCCCGCTCCCCCCGCAGGCTGCGAGTGACCCGGAGATCAGGGCGAGCGCGAGCGCGACTGCAAGGGTAATCCGGTTCAAGACGTGTCCTCCAAGCGGCGCAGCAGGGTAGCGCAAGCCCAGGAGCACCCACCCCGGTTCGCGGGTCCTATCCTCAACTCGATGGAGGGGAGAACGTGCCCGAGCTGCGCCGCTGAGAATCCGCAGAACGCCCGCTTCTGCATGTCGTGCGGGGAGGCGCTAGCGCCGGTCTGCCCCAGCTGTGGAGCGCAGAATCCAGCCGGGGCCAAGTTCTGCATCGAATGCGGGACGGCGCTGGCTGAGGGCTCCTCCGCCCCGGCACCGGCAGGGGCAGCGGCCCCAGCGGAAGCGCCGCCCGAGGAGCGCCGTCAGGCGACGATCCTGTTCGCCGACCTCTCCGGCTACACGGCCGCCGCCGAGCGAATGGACCCGGAGGCGGTGAAGGCGCTCGTGGACCGCACACTGCGCAGGCTCGGCGAGGAGATCGAGCGGTTCGGCGGCTCGATCGACAAGTTCATCGGCGACAACGTGATGGGCGTGTTCGGGGCCCCGACCTCTCACGAGGACGACCCCGAGCGCGCCGTGCGCGCCGGCCTCGCGATGCAGGGAGCGATGGAGGGCGCCAACCGCGAGAGCCGGGAGAAATACGAGGTCGAGTTCTCCCTCAAGGTCGGTATCAACTCCGGTGAGGTGATGGCGGGCGCCGTCGGCGACCGCTACACCGTGATGGGCGACGCGGTCAACGTCGCCGCGCGGCTGCAGGCCGCGGGGCGGCCGAACAGCGTCACGGTCGGCGAGCCGACGTATCGGGCCACTGGCGAGTCGATCGCCTACGAGCGGCTCGAGCCGCTCACGCTGAAGGGCAAGGAGGAGCCCGTCCCCGCGTGGGAGGCGACCGGGGTCCTCTCCGAGCCTCGGCGCGGCTCCGGCCGCGTCCAGACGCCTCTGATCGGCCGCGAGGAGGAGGCCGGGCTGCTCACCTCGCTCGTCGAGCGTGTCGAGCGGGAGGACCGCCCGTACCTCGTCACCGTGATCGGCCAGGCCGGCGTGGGCAAGTCCCGCCTGCTCCGCGAGCTGATGACCGGCCTGGAGTCCGCGGACGACCCACCGACGATCCGGCGCGGGCAGTGCCCGCCGTACGGCACGGGGATCGCCTACTGGGCGCTGGCGGAGGTCCTCAACGACGAGTTCGAGATCCGCGACAACGACACCCCCGATGCTGCCTGGGAGAAGCTACGGACCGGCGTCACCAGGCTGATGAGCGAGCTCGGGGACGAGTCGGCGGGGGAGCGCAACGCCGCCCTGCTCGCCCTCCCCCTCGGGCTGGAGCCCCCGGAGGAGCTGCGGCCGTCCGAGGAGGACCCACAGCGCATGCGCGAGGCGCTCTTCTCGGCCGCCCGTGCCGTCGTCGAGGGGATCGCGCGGCGCAAGCCGATGGTGCTCGCGATCGATGACATCCACTGGGCCGACGAGGGGATGCTCGATCTGATCGACCACCTGACGCGCTGGGTGCGCGCCCCGCTCCTGCTCGTCTGCCTGAGCCGCGACGAGCTGCTCGAGCGGCGGCCCGACTGGGGCGGCGGACGCCGCAATGCGACCACGATCTCGCTGGAGCCGCTGACGGCAGCGGAGACCAAGGAGCTGGTCGAGGCCCTGCTGCCGAGCACCGGCAACGGCGCCGCGAAGGTCGTTCCGCAGGTGGCGGAGCGCTCCGGCGGGAATCCGCTGTTCGCGGAGGAGATGGTCAATCGCCTGCTCGAGGAGGAGACGGCCGAAGCCGAGGCCCTTCCCAGCACCGTGCAATCGCTGCTCGCCGCTCGCCTCGACTCGCTCGATCGGCTCGAGCGCAGGCTGCTCCAGTCCGCCTCTGTGGTCGGCCAGACCTTCTGGGAGGGCGCGCTCACCTCGACAGCGACGGAGGAAGGGCTCGATCTGGATCGCACCCTCGACGCACTCGAGCAAAAGGACCTGCTCGTACGGAGCAGGTCCAGCCGACTCGCCGGCGAGCAGGAGTACGCCTTCAAGCACGTTCTGATTCGGGACGTCGCCTACTCGATGCTGCCGAAGTCGGTGCGCTGCCGCAAACACGTCGAGGTCGCGGAATTCATGCGCGAGCGCGCCGGCGAGCGCTCCGATGGCGTCATCGGGCTGATCGCGGAGCATTACTCGCGCGCCTCCGGGCTCGGTTCGGATGCCGGGCTGGAGCCCGCGGAGCTCGCCGAGCTCCAGGGACAGGCGCTGGAGGCGCTCGAAGCCGCCGGTGACGCGGCCGCGACCCTCTATTCGAACGCCGAGGCGTTCGACCGGTACACCGCCGCCCTGGAGATCTCCGAGTCGCTCGATCCCGGCGTCGTCGCCCGCATCGGCGAGAAGCAGGGGGACGTCGCCTTGCGGATGGGCCGGGTCGACGCCGCCGTCGGCGTCTGGGAGCGTTGCCTCTCCTACCACCGCTCCCAGGAGGATCTCGCCAGGGTGGCCGACCTGCACCGCAAGATCGGCGCGGCGCTCTGGCACAAGGGCGAGCGCCGCGCCTCGATCGACAATTACCAGCGAGGCATCGACCTGCTCAAGGACGGCCCGCCGTGCATCGAGCTCGTCCGCCTCTACGAGGAGGCCGCCTCCCTTTACATGCACACCGGGGACAACATGCTCGCGATCTACGCCTCGGAGAAGGCGCTTCGCCTCGCCGAGCGCCTCGACGAGGCCCGCGCCGCCAGCCGGGCGCACGGGATCTTCGGACGAGTCTTCGGCCGGATCGGGGACTCTGAGAAGGCCCGCGAGAACCTGGAGCGCTCCGTTGCCCTCGCCCGGGAGTCCGATCGCGCGGAGGCCGTCCGGGCACTGCTCACACTCGGCTACCACCTCGAGGTCTCCGAGGCCGATTACGAGGGCGCCGCCGACGCCTACCGCGAGGCGCTCGAGATCGCCCAGGAGGTCGGCGACCTCCCCTCGCAGGTGGAGCTCCACGCCTCCCTCGGGCAACTCGCCGTGCACGCCGCGGACTGGGACGAGGTCCAGCGGGCGACGGAGGCCAGCGCCAGGCTGGCGGAGCGCGAGGGGCTGCACGGGAAGCTCTGCTTCCCGGACGTGATGCGAGGGATCCTCAGCTGGAGGGACGCCCGCTGGGACGACGCGATCCGCTACTACACGCGCGCTCACGAGCAGGGAGAGCAGGTCGGACGCTCCGAAGTTGCCTTCTCCGCCCTCTTCTGGCTCGCCGCCTCCCTGCGCGACAGCGGCAATCTCTCCGGGGCCGAGACGGAGCTGTCAAGAGCCCTCGACATCTGCGAGCGGGCCGGCCTGATCGCACAGTCGGTGGAGGCGATCTCGGCTCGCGCCGTCGCGCTGGCGCTCGCGGGGCGCGATGAGCAGGCCCAGGCAGCCGCCGAGGAGGCCGAGCGGCTGGCCGGGCGCCTGCACTATCCCGTCGGGCAGGCCGCCAAGGCCGAGGCCGCCGGCGCGACCGCGGATGACCCTGGTGACTGCGCGTCGGCCATGGAAGAGGCACGACTGCGCTGGTTCGACCTCGGGCGGCCGCTCGACGCGGCCCGCTGCCTGACGCTGCGCGGCAGGCTGACCGCGGATTCGGACCCCGAGGGCGCAAAGGACCTGCTCGACGCGGCTGCCTCCGAATATGAAGAGCTCGGGGCGCCCGCTCTGGCCGCGCGGGCGCGCGAGGCGGTCGCCTCCTGATGGCCTCCTGGAAGCAGCAGGCCCTGATCGAGGCACCCGTGGCGGAGGTCTGGGACGTCCTCAGCGATCCCGCGCGGGGCCCGGACTGGGACGAGGACCTGATGGCCGTCACGGGAGCGCCGACGAGGATCGAAAAGGGCTCGACATTCGATGTCACCGGTCGCGGGCCGCTGGGCATGAAGGCCACGACCAGGTTCCGGGTGGAGCAGCTCGACGACATGCATGAGCTCAAGCTGAAGTGCCAGATGAGCGGCTTCTACGCGCACTGGCTGCTCACCCCTGCCCAGAACGGGACTTTCACGGAGGTCGAGCTCGGAATCGAGCCCTTGGTGGAGCCGTCCGTGCGGGCACGGGTGGCGGCCGCCCTCCATACCAAGAGCTATCTCAGGCGTGAGGTGGAGAAGCTGCTCGACGGCCTGCGGCGCGCGGTCTCCCGCGATCACGCGACGGCTCCATAGAATCGGGCCGTGGCGGAGGAGCGAGCCACCAACTGGATCCTCACCGGGTCGCTCGAGAACTTCCGGATCAACGTCGAGCGCGGCTTCGACGTGATCGGCCTCAAGGAGCGGCGACGCCGGATGGCCGAGCAGTTCGAGCCCAAGGACGAGGTCTTCTTCTATGTCACCGGCGTCCAGGCCTTCGGAGGGATCGCACGCGTGCGGTCGGAGATGTTCGAGGACCGCTCTCGCATCTGGCCCGGGAAGAAGGGGAAACCCGAGATCTACCCCTGGCGAGTCGAGGCCGAGCCGGTGTTGGTCCTTCCCGAGGAGCGGTTCGTGCCGGCGGAGGAGTTGGTCCCGGAGCTGGAGCACGTCCGGAAATGGCCGCCAGAACACTGGCACCTCGCCTTCCAGGGCCAGCTGCGCACCATCGGCGAGGCTGACGCGGAGCTGCTCCGGGAGCGCCTCACTCGGGCGGCGGGGAACGCGGCCGCCGAACCCACCGCGGCCGGCGCGTGACCGACGAGGGCACCGAGCTCGTTCACGAGCGCCACTTCACCCGCGAGGAGGCGAACTCCCTGCTGCCGCAGCTGACCGCGCTCCTCGCCCAGCTCCGCGAGGCCAGGGACGAGCTCACCGACGTTGAGGCCCACGAGGCGCTGGCGGACGCCGCGCCCACCAATGGCGGCGGCGAGGAGGGACGGCAGGTCGGGTTGGCATTCCTGGAGGTCAGGCGGCTGCTCGAGACCGTCGAACAGGCAGGGATCGTCCTGCGAGACATCGACAGGGGGCTGGTCGACTTCCCCGCACTGATCGATGGGCGTGAGGTCTATCTGTGCTGGGAGCTCGGCGAGGACGCGGTGGGCTACTGGCACGACCTCGAGGGCGGTTACGGTGGCCGCGAGCCGCTCGACTAGCCGCGAGTCGTTCTCGGACAAGCTGCTCAGCGATCTCCGTGGCCTGGGTGGCAACGAGCTAATCGCGGTGATCGGAGCCGCGGTGATCGTGGGCAGCCTCGTCCTGCCCTGGTACCAGTCGCCGATCTCGAACGATCTCGTGCTGACGGGGATCGGCGCCTTCGGCTGGGCTGAGGGCGCGCTCGTGCTCGTCGCGGCTGCCGCCGTCTTTCTAGCCCTCAGGTGTGGGGGCGGCTACGTCCCGCCCCGACCCCTCCGCGAGTGGGCGCTATTCGTGGTCGCGGGCACCTGGGCGGCACTGATCGTGCTGTACCGGATCGCGGACCGGCCCCGATTCACGCTCGCCGGCCACGACGAGCCCTATGACCTCCACTACGCGATCTTCGTCGCCCTGGCCGGCGCGGTGGTCATCGTCATCGCCGGGCTGCGGATGCGGCCCCGGGAGCGGGCGAAGCGCCCGCAGGCGCCGGACTAGTCGGGGATCGGTCCTCAGAGCGGGTCGGACTCGGCGAGCGGTGGCCCGACGACGTTCATCCCGTGGTCTGCCGCAGCGCTCTTGAATTCACCGAGATCGAACTCGGTCATCGACGAGAGCCGCTCGAAGAAGGCCTCCATGCCGGCGGGAGAGAACGTGATCAGCATCCTCCCCGGCCGGTCACCTATGACCTGCCAGGTGTGCGCGAGCCCTCGAGGGATGAAGACGAAGGAGCCCGGGCCGGCGACGCTCAGCTCGTCACCCAGCTTCCATCGGAACTCCCCCTCGAGGATGTAGACGGTCTCGTGCTCACGGCCGTGGTAGTGCAGCGGTGGCCCCTCGCCGACGGCGTTCACAGCCTCAATCACGGCGAGCTCTCCATCGGACTGCTCGCCTTTGACGATGAACGTGATGTCACCGCCGAGGGGGCTGCGGATACGTTCACCGTCGCGAGCGTGGACGGTGATGCCGGTGTTCGTCTTCTCGTCGGTCATCTCACTCCTCCTCGATCGGCTCGGGCGGCTCCATGCCGTGGCGCCGCATCCCGGCCTCGATCTCCTCGATCACGGTCTCGATCACCGCGACGCGCGCATAGTGCTTCGAATCGCCCGGGATCAGATGCCAGATGGCGTGGGGCTCGATGCTCGTCCGCGCGACCATGTCCTCGACCGCTGCGTCGTATGCGTCTCGCTTGCCCGCGGTTCCGCCAGTCCTCCTCGGTCAGCTTCCAGCTCTTCAGCGGATCCTTATCGCGCTTTCTGAAACGCTTCAGCTGCTCCTCGGAGGAGATGTGGATCCAGAACTTGATCAGCACCATCCCCTCGGTCGCGAGGCTGCGCTCGAAGCCGTTGATCTCGTCGTAGGCGCTGCAGTCCACTCCTCCTCGGATCGCAAACCCCTCCACCCGCTCGACCAGCACCCGGCCATACCAGGAGCGGTCGAAGACCGCCATGCCTCCCCAGCCTGGCAGTGACGGCCAGAACCGCCAGAGGAAGTGATGCCGCTTCTCGTCATGGGTCGGGGCGGCGAACTCGACCACTCGCACATGCCGCGGATCGAGCTGGGCGACGAGCCGCTTGATCGCGCCGCCCTTGCCCGACGCGTCGTGACCCTCGAAGGCACGCAGACCGGCGGCCCGAGCTCGCCGGAGCCGATCAGACCGCCGAGCGTGAGCCGGAGCTGGGTCAGCCTGGCCCAGGCCGCGTCCGCAGCCGCTCCGCCTCCTCCTCCTTGGAGAGCTTCTGCGAGAGATCAAGCTCATCGAGCGGCCCCATGGGCCGATCTCTCAGCCGCGGAGCGTGCGGCATAGAAGCCCGTCGGTGCCCTGCCGTTGTGCGTGGCGATCGCCAGCTGGAGCAGCCCGATCGCGGCCAGGATCACCACGATCCCGAAGGCGATGATCCAGTTGTTCTTCGCGCCGTGCCCGTACCAGCCGACCAGGAATCCCACCGCCAGTAGTACCGCATATGGGCCGAGGGAGTCGGGCAGGGCGAGGGCGACCATGCGGCGCTATCTATCATCCCCGAGATGCCGGAGCCTCCGCCGCAGTCAGTCGCCCAGGTTCGCGAGGACCTCGGCCAGGTGGGTTACCTGGCCGACGAGGCGGCCGCGCTCGTCTCCTTCCTCGCCCAGCGCCTCGGAAAGCCCGTGCTCGTCGAGGGCCCCGCGGGTGTGGGCAAGACCGAGCTCGCCAAAGCCCTCTCGCGGGCCACCGAGCGCCGGCTCGTGCGGCTGCAGTGCTACGAGGGCCTCGACGAGGCCAAGGCACTGTATGAGTGGAACTACCGCAAGCAGCTGCTCCGGATCCAGGCCGAGTCCGATGGCGACGGAGAGGGATCCTGGGAAGCGACTCGGGGCGACATCTTCGGCGAGGAGTTCCTGCTCACGCGCCCGCTGCTCGAGGCGATCAGCGCGGAGGACGCCGTCGTCCTGCTGATCGACGAGATCGACAAGACCGACCAGGAGTTCGAGGCGATGCTGCTCGAGGTCCTCTCCGACTTCCAGATCTCGATCCCGGAGCTGGGCGTGATCGAAGCGCGCACGCAGCCGATCGTGGTGCTGACGTCCAACAACTCGCGCGAGCTGACCGAGGCGCTCAAGCGCCGCTGCCTCTACCTCTGGCTCGACTACCCGTCCGTCGACCGCGAGCTGGAGATAGTCCGGCTGCACGCACCGGAGCTGGACGAGGGCCTCGCGAGGCGACTCGTTGAGATCGTCCACATGATCCGTCAGCTCGACCTGAAGAAGCCACCTTCGATCGCCGAGTCGATCGACTGGGCACGGACGCTGCTCCTGATCGGCGCCGACGACATCGACCGCGAGACCTTCGAGAGCTCGATGAGCATCCTCGTCAAGCACCGCTCCGACATCGACCTCGTCGCCGAGCGCGTCGCGGTGAAGCTCGAAGGGCCCGCCGATGTCCACAACCGCGGCTAGCCTGCT
The DNA here is from genome assembly GCA_963804595.1 of uncultured Solirubrobacterales bacterium. GTDB lineage: Bacteria > Actinomycetota > Thermoleophilia > Solirubrobacterales > 70-9 > DASUPK01. The sequence goes on along the minus strand of CAWDQZ010000019.1, from coordinate 102,696 downwards.
CGCCTTCGTCGAGGACCTCCGCTCGGAGGGTGTCGCCGTCGGCACCTCCGAGATCCTCGATGCCTTCGCGGCGCTCGAGCAGGTGAGCTGGACCGATCAGCGCGACTTCCGCGAGTCCCTCGCCGCGACGATCGCCAAGTCGCAGGAGGACCGGCGGATCTTCGAGCTGCTCTTCGACCGCCACTTCTTCCGCGCCGCCGAGACGGAGGCGCTCGACCGCGGGATCGAGGACGAGCGCTTTGAGGGGGCGGGCGACCGGATCGACCTCGACGAGCTTCGCGAAGCGATCCGCCGCGCGATCATCGAGGGCAACGACGGTGCGATGCGCGACCTCGCCAGGCTCGCGATGACCGCGTTCGGCCGGCGCGGCGAGCGCTCAGGCGTGATCGGCGTGGACGTGCAGCGGATCCGCCGCGCCCTCGGCCTCCAGGCCAGTGGTCGCCGCGACGACGGAGACCAGCAGGCGCTCGATCCGGAGAACGTCAAGCAGTTCGAGCGCTATCTGCGCCGGGAGCTCGAGCGGGCGACGATCGAGCGCACCGGCAAGCTGCCCCCGTCGAGGCCGCTGGCGGAGCTCGACCGCACCCTGCCCACCAGCCCCGCTCAGGACCTGGCGGCCGTCCATCGCGCGGTCGCCCAGCTGAAGCGGCGGATCGCCACCCTCGGCCACGAGGCACGGGGGCGCGCTCGCGGCCGGCAGGTCGACGTCCGGCGGACGATGAGGGCCTCGCTGGAGACCGGCGGCGTGCCGCTGCGCTTGCGCTACCGGCCCAAGCGGCCGCGCAGGCCCGAGATCTACGTGCTCTGCGACGTCTCGACCTCGGTCAGCTCGGCGAGCGTCTTCTTCCTCTCCGTCCTGCACGCCCTGCACGACTCCTTCCGCAAGCTGCGCAGCTTCGTCTTCATCGAGAGGATCAGCGAGGTGACGGACATCTTCGAGCACGAGCGCGACTTCAGGAAGATCTCCGAGCGCGTCTCGTCGGAGGGCGGCGTCGCCGACGTCTCGGGCTACACCGACTACGGCCGCGTCTGGCTCGAGTTCGGCGAGGAGATAGCCGAGGAACTCGGGCCTCGCTCGACCGTGATCGTCCTGGGTGATGCCCGGACGAACGGACGAGAGCCGCACGCCGCGACCTTCGGAACGATCGCCGAGCACGCGGGCCGGACCTTCTGGCTCAACCCGGAGCCGAAGCTCTACTGGAACTACGGCGACTCGGTGATGGCCGCGTACGAGCCCTACTGCGACGGCGCCTTCGAGTGCTGGACGACGAAGCACCTGGAGAACTTCGTCAACGTGATCGCGGGCGCGGCGCGCTAGATGCGAGGGTGCCGCGAGGCGGAGCCGTGCGGCAACCCGTTTAATGAATGTCGAGCACCGACCCCTACACACTCCCCGACGACCTCCCCGTACCCGAGGACGACGGGGCATGCGACCACCTCCCCGGCCGGGCGCTGCCGGCGCTGCGCCTGAGAGCTACGACCGGTGGGTCCATCGATCTCGCCGAGGTCGGCGCGGCGGGCACCGCCGTGCTCTTCATCTATCCGCGCACGGGCCGGCCCGGGGAGGAGCTGCCCACCGGCTGGGACCTGATCCCCGGAGCCCGGGGTTGCACGCCGCAGAGCTGCGCCTTCCGCGACCTGCACGGCGAATTCGCCGAGCGCGACGTCCGGGTGCTCGGGATCAGCGCGCAGTCGCCCGAGGACCAGGCCGAGTTCGCTGAGCGCGTCCATCTGCAGTTCCCGGTGCTCAGCGATCCCTCGCTCGTGCTCGCCGACGCCCTCGAGCTGCCGACGTTCAGCGTGGACGTCATGACCCTCTACAAGCGCGTCACGCTCGTCATCCGCGACGGCGAGATCGTCAAGGCCTTCTATCCGGTCTTCCCGCCCGACCGGAACGCGGCCGACGTCCTGGCCTGGCTCGCTGCCTGACCGGCCGAATTTCCGGGGAATCCCAGCGCGCGTCTGCGTCGCTCTGGAATCGCCGTCTCGGCTGAATCACCTTCGGCGCCTGCGGGTGACTTGACGGCACCGCTGCTTTGCATTGAAGGCGGCTATCCGACTTGCGGGTGCTGTGCCTTTCGCTCATAGCCAGCTGAAATCCCGAGAGTGTCGGGCGTTTCCACACCTGCGAAGCCAATGCTGACCTCGATCAGCACCTTCCGGCCCTTGCCGACCCCGTCGATCGCCCCCGACTGGAAACCTGCTGTCCGATCGTCTCGATGGTCCTTACAGCCCAGGCACCGAGGAACCAACTCGCTCCGGGGCGGTGGGGACTAGGGGTGCGGGGGGTGCGAAGGGTGTGTTGGGTGGTTCGGTTCGGTCGGTGGCGTCGGTGGCGTCGGTTGCGTCGGGTGAGTCGGTTGAGTGGGATGCGTCGGGTGAGCCGGGTGGGTCGGGTGAGCGGGGTGGGTCGGGTGAGCCGGGTGGGTCGGGTGAGCGGGGTGGGTCGGGTGAGCCGGGTGAGTGGGATGCGTCGGATGACTGGGGTGGGTCGGGTGGCTCGGGTGCGTCGGATGAGTGGGGGACGGCGTGTGGTCATCGTGCGGCGTGGGGTGTTCCCCTGTGGCGGCATGTGAGGGTGACAATTGCGGGGCACGCACGGGCCTCGCGGCGTTCGTCGGTTCGGGTTTCCGCCCACCGGGGCGCGTCGAATCAGCGGTCGGCGCGGTCAGCTCCGTAGTGACGAGCGACCCGCCTCTAGCCCTTCCCTCCTCCGAGTGACGTGGCGTGCCTTGCCATGGCCTGTCCGCCGAGGACCGGTACACGAGCACAAGCGCGGCTGCGCTGAAGAGAAAGTTGGTCACGAGAAGCGCAGGCAGGCCCACTGCGGCCAACCTCACCAGGTAGTAGGCCAACCCGGCCTTTCTCGGCTCCGGTTTGGGCTTGACCACGACTTTGTCCTCGGTGACCTGAGTCGCCCAGAGAGCCGCTACAGCCTCGCGGGTCCGGGGCGCCTATCGTCGCCGCTGCGCACGTGTTCGACAACTAGATGTGCATCCCTCCAACGCAACACTTTGCCCGGGCCTCGCTCCCAGGCGCATATGGGGGTCACCCACGGACGTTCGGTGGCGGCCGGCATCGCGAACGTCCGGCAATCACCCGTATAGGGAATAACCCGGGACGTTCGCAGCGGTGCGTGCTTTGGACGAAAAGCACTAGCCCGGCAAGACCACTGCTTTCCGTGGAAAGGAGCGCTTCCCCGAGTACGCCTCCTTCTCCCGCGTGGGACTCGCGAGCGATGCGACCCCATCAACCTCCGTTTTGCGCCAGCCAGAACTAGCGCCACGCGGGTTCTATTGGTGTATGCCGTCGCTCGCGATCTCGGCGGCGCGCTCCTCGGGCGGGCCCGCCAAGCCTCCCTCGATGGGCAGACTTGGCAGCAGCTTGTCTTGGACGAAGCGGTCGGATTGCTCCTTGGACTCCCACACGGCGGCGATCAGGATGCCCCCGTCGGTCGGCCCAGCGGCGTGGTAGGTCTGTCCCTCGGGCAGACCTCCCGGAGGGTGCACCACCGCAATTGTCGCGTTGTACTGATCCTCGGTCCCACCCGGCCAGAAATGCGTCAGTAGGTACGCCATGTGGTCTCCTTCTCTTGGGTCAGGCGAGCCTAGTCGGTGACACAGCCCTCGCAGCCGCCGGCCTGCAGGAGTAGCCGCTTTGGACCAGAAGCGGCTATCCGCTTTGCCTGGAAAGCGGCGCTCTCCCTCGGGATACTGCGCGGGCGATGTCGCAGGAAAACGTGGAGATTGTTCGGAACGGTGTCGAGCGTTTCAGGACTACAGGTGAATTCGCCGACGAGATCGTCACAGAGGACTTCGTCTGGGACATGTCGAACTTCCACGGCTGGCCGGAGCAGCAGGTGTACGCAGGCGCAGACGGAGCGCGAACTTTCCTCAGGGAATGGTCGGATGCCTGGGAGGACTGGGAACTCGAGGTAGAGGCCCTCCATGACGCCGGCGACAGAGTGGTTGCCCTCATGCACCAGCGTGGCCGGTCGAAAGCAGCCGGGATGCCCGTCGAAATGTCCTTCGCCCAGGTCTGGACGCTCCGTGATGGCAAGGAGGCTCGGATGGACATGTATTCCGATTCAGGCGAGGCCCTCGAAGCCTCCGGGCTGGAGAAACATCCCCAGAAGTAGCCGGCTTGCCACCACTCCCAGCCGTCTTGCAGTCACAGCACGAATGGGATGACCGCACTGACGTGCGCTTTGTACTCGGCGTAGGCGTTGGGAAAGTGCCTGCTCATGATCCGCTCCTCTTGCCGGGCTTTCCACCACAGACCGCCGCATAGTGCGACAAGCAGGCCAAAGCCGATAGCCCGCCCGTAGTTGATCGCTGTGCCAAGCGCCATCAGGATCAGGCCGGTGTAGATCGGATGCCGCGCCAGCGCGTAAGGGCCCGACTCGATCAGCTCATGGTCTTGCTTGAACGTCACCTCTGCGCTCCAGTTGCGACCCAGCGTGATCCGCGCCCAGACCGTGAACGCGGCTCCCACCAGAACGATGCAGTCCGTCACAACTCCCAACCCCAAGGGCGTCTGCCAAAGCTGTGAATGTGAGGACACATGCAATAGCCGCCCGGCGGCCACCAATCCCACGATGACGATGCCCGCCACAAGGCGATACCCAATGAAACCCCCGCGCTCGACGGTGCGCTTGGTCGCAAAGGCCATGGCCAGCCAATAGGCCGCCCACGCTGCCCAGCAACACTGAATGAATACCCAGGTTGTATCGGTCATCTCTCGGTAGCCGGCGGACCCGACTGACCTCTGGAGGCCGATTGTCTCGACGCGAGCTAAAGGGACAGCGGTCTTCGAGATAGCCCTTTGGACGAGAAGCAGCCCCTCAGCGCACAGCCAGCGGCACTAACCGGCGTTCCCGGTACCCCACTCCTTCTTCCAGGCAGCCAACGTGTCGCTCAGGCTCTTCAGCTCCTCCGCGGTGGCCTTGTGCCCAGCAACGCGGGGAACATCGCTGTCGAATGCAGCGGCAGCCGTATCCGAGGTTTCGTCATCCAGCTTCGAAACAACGCCGATCAACCTGTCGAGGGCGTCGGCGAGGCCCTCGACCCGCTCCTCGAGCTCCGCGGGGCTGGGACCAGGATCCGCCATGCCGGGATTCTTTCACGACCAGACGGGCGAGTCGCAGGCTGAAGGGCTAGTCCCCGCCGCGAATCCGGGCGAACAGCGCCTTGGTGTCCGCGACCGGGCCGAGGTGACCGAGCTTCTCCGGGTTGACGATCGAGCGGATCGCCTGGACCTGGCCTTCGGCGACGTCGAGGGCCAGGACGCTGATCACCTTCCCGTCGGGATCGAGGAACTCGGCGCCCGGCTGGCCGTTCACCGTGAGGCGGCGAACCCGTAGGCGGCCGATTCGCTCTCCGAGCCGGCCCCAGTTGCGAAGCATCTGGGCCGTCTTCGCGCGACCGAAGACCGGATGCCTGATCGCCGGGGCGATACCGCCGCCGTCGCCGTGGAGCTCGACGTCCTCGGCGAGCAGGGCCTCGAGTGAGTCGAAATCGCCGTTCTCGACCGCGGCGAAGAAGCGCGCCGCCAGCTCGTCCCGCTGTTTCTCCGAGGCATCGAACCGAGTGCGGCCCTCGTCCACGTGTCGTCGCGCCCGTGAGGCCAGCTGCCTCGCGTTCGTCTCATTCGTCCCAACGATCTCGGCGACCCGGTCGTAGTCGTAGTCGAAGACGTCGTGCAGCAGGAAGGCGGCGCGTTGCTCGGGGCTGAGCGATTCGAGGACGACGAGGAAGGCGAGGGAGAGGGAATCAGCGAGCTCCGCCTGGCGAGCCGGATCGTCCTCGGGCCGCTCGGTGACCGGCTCCGGAAGCCACTCCCCGACGTAGCTCTCCCGACGGGCCCGGGCGGATCGGAGCTCGTCGATCGCCAGCCGTGTCGTCACGGTCGCGACGTAGGCGCGTGGCGAGGAGATCTCCTCACCGCGCTCGAGCGCGGAATGCACCCGCAGCAGCGCCTCCTGGACCACGTCCTCGGCCTCGCTCACGCTGCCGAGCATCCGGTATGCGATCGAGAACGCCCTCGGGCGCAGCTCCTCCAGGAGCTGGGACTCGGTCATGCCGCAACCCCGACCGGTTCGCCGCCGCTCTGCTCGAGGCCCTCACGGACGCCCAGTCGCCAGCTCGGGTAGCGCAGGTCCCAGCCCAGCTCACGCTTCGCCTTTGCGTTCGAGGCTCCTCTCACCTCGGTCATCATGACCGTGTTTCCCTCGCCGGCGATCAGGCGCCCCAGCCACCGCGGAATCCGCCGGGGGGGCTTGGCCCCGATCGCCATGGCCACCTCGGGGAGCAAATCCCGAACGGCGGCCGGCTCATCGTCGACCACGTTGTAGATACCGGGCCTGCCACGCTCGACCGCCAAGGCGGTGGCTGCTGCTGCGTCCTGGATGTGGACCAGCGACCAGATCCCGGCGCCGTTGCCGATCACAGGCAGGCGCCGCTTCCTGAGCATCTCGATCTGAGCTCCATCCGGGTTGATGCCGAGGGACGTCCCGGGACCGTAGAAGCCGCCGTAGCGGAGCACCAATCCTTCGATGCCCTCGACGTTGGTGACCGTCTGCTCGACGTAGCGGATTGCTTCGAGCGACTGGCGGACCGACTTCGGGGGTGAGGTCTGGAGAGGTTCGTCCTCGGTCTTGACCAGCGCGCCCGTGCGCTCGAACGGCCAGCCGGCGAAGCTCTGCGCGATGAACCGCTTCGCGTCCACCGCGCGAGCGGCACCAAGGAGATGATCGGTTGCCTGCGTCCGCAGGCGATTGGTGAGAGCGAACATCTTGTCGATGTTGCGCCCCACGGACCCCGCGTCGATTGCCGTGAGCTCGTGAATGACCACCTCGGGCTCGGCCTCGGCCACGACCTGTGCGACGGCCTCCGGATCGAGGGCGTCGGCGACGGCGGGCCGGGCACCGAGCTGGCGGACCAGGTCCTGCTTGGCGGAGCTACGCGTCATCCCGGTGACCTCGTGGCCGCTTGCCACCAGCATCGGCACGAGCTGCTTTCCGAGCGCCCCAGTCGCTCCGGCTACGAAAACCTTCATTTCGGGCCTCCTTTCATCGCCTTCAACAGGGATGACGAGGCAGACATCCGAGTGTGACAGCTAGGCCCCGACCGGCTCGCGATCGCGCCAGGCCTCCCAGCGCTTCTCGAGTCGCTTGCTGAAGCGCTTGGGCTTGTCCGCGTAGATGCGCTCGGCGAGGGAGATGGCGGCGAACTGCAGCTCGCCTCGACGCTGATCGATCTCCTCGAGCAGATGACGCTTGTGGGCCGGCTTCGGGAAGGCTGCCCGGCGTCGCTGGACGGTTTCGCGGAGCAGCGCGAGGTCGTGATCGTCGCCGAGGTGATCGGAGAGGTCATGCGCGTGGTCGGCGAGCGCGCCCAGCATGGGTTGGTCGACATCCCTGATCAGGCGTACCTGGTACCAGAGGTCCTTCACCCGCTTGCGAAGCTCGTGCAGATTGGTGACGCTCGCCTCCTCCTCCACGGCGCGGAGGCGCTTGCGGCCACGTCGGTAGGTCCGATGGAGGCCCGGCCCGATCAGCTTCCAGCCGTCGCCATCGAGCGGGAGGGAGTCGATTCTGCCCCGCCCCGCCGTCAGCCCGGCGGCCGCTTCGCTCATCGCCCGCTCGACCGAGCCGTCGTCGTGGGCGGCGCGGTTCTCGGACTCGAGCTGCTCCCGCAGCGCGTCGAAGCGCCCCTCCGCCTCGGCCCCGAATCGCTCCGACAGTCCGTCGAGAGCCTCGACCAGGATCTCGGCGTCGCGAAAGCCGCTCAGGCCTCTCGCCACCTCGCGATAGTGGTCGTTCTCCCGGCGCCAGGCGTCGTCGCCGATCCTGTTCCGGATCAGCCGCAGTGCCGAGCGGATCTTCTTGACGTCCTTGCGGGCCTCGTGGATCGCCTCCGCCGGCTTACTGCCCGCGTCGCCTCGCAGCTGAGCGATGGCGTCGTCGACCTGGGACGCGAGAACGCGCTTCAGCCCAGCGCCAACAGGCTCACGGGGCAGCAAGCGGTATGCATCGGAGTCGAAGGAAGCTCCATTGCTGCCCCGGCGAAACCGGCGGAGACCGATTCCGGCTGCTGCCGCGGTGCCGGCGGCCACGAGCCTAACCGCCTTGCGCGGGTCCTTGGCCTGGCAGAGAGCCTCGCGGGCCGCCTTCTCGAGCTCACCGCGTGAAGGATTCATCAGCTTTCTCCTGCCCACATGGGGCCGCAATTAACGACGCCGGATGTAAAAACGCGGCTATGACGGCCGCCCCCGCGTGGCGAGCGTCTCGTTCAGATACCGCTCGTCTCCGGTGACCTCCTCGCCGATCCAGTCGGGGGGTTGGAAATCGCCCGCCTCATCCTCCGAGGGGAACTCGACCTCGGCGACGAGCAGCCCCTCGAGCAGCTCCTCATAGACGTCGAGCTCGATCTTGAGGTCGCCGTGCGGGATCACGTGCCGGCGCTTCCGCAGCCGGCGTCCCTCGGTCAGTGGCCAGAGCTGCTCGAAATTCGCGCTGTCGAGCTCAATCTCGGCCTCCTCCCGCGCGAGGCCGGAGCCACGCTTGGCCGTCAGCACGAGATCGTCTCCCCTGTGGCGAAGGCGGACCTCGCCGTCCGCGCCGACCGCGAGATAGCCCTGCTCGATCTCATCGGACTCCGTGCCGTCCAGATCCGGCGGCTCGGGGACGAGGAACTTGCGCTCGACCTCCATCCTCGACACCGTAGACTGAACCGGAACCCAACAGGGGGGCTCGCGGGATTCGGTGCGGGCTGAGATAGCGGAACCCCCATCCCTCCGCTGACCCTTTGAACCTGTGCGGTAATGCGCGCGGAGGGAGCATGCAGACGAGACTTCGCGAAGGCACACCGGACGCGGCCCGCGGAGGCCGTACTGACGCGGGGACCGCGGACACCGCCGGCGCGCCCCTGGGCGTGGAGGCGGTTGGTCACTCGTTTGGAGAACTGAGGGCGATCGAGCGGATCGATCTCGAGGCCAAGCCGGGCGAGGTCGTCGGACTCGTCGGCCCCTCGGGCTGCGGGAAGACCACCCTGCTCGAGCTCGTCGCCGGGCTCCGTCAGGCGGACTCTGGCGCGATCGTGGTCGGCGGGAGGTCCGAGCCCGGGGAGCGTCTCGAGCGCTGCGCCTACATGCCGCAGCGGGACCTGCTGCTGCCCTGGCTCTCCGCGCTCGACAACGCGGCCCTCGCCCTGCGCATCGCGGGCGTGCCGCGCCAGCGGGCCCGAGAACGGGCAGGCGGGCATTTCGAGCGTCTCGGGCTCGCGGGATTCGAGGGGACCAGGCCGGATGGGCTCTCCGGCGGGATGCGCCAACGGGTCGCGTTCCTGCGCACCCTGATGGCGGGCCGGCCCGTGCTGCTCCTCGACGAGCCCTTCGCCTCGCTCGACGCGATCACCAGGGGCGAGATGCAGTCGTGGCTGGCCGGCGTGCTCGGCCCCGACAGGCACACCGTCCTGTTGGTCACCCATGACGTCGAGGAGGCGCTCTACCTCTCGGATCGCGTGATCGTCCTGAGCTCGCGTCCCGCACGCGTCGCCGATCGGATCGAGATCCCCTCGCCACGAGCGGCCGACCGCGCTGCGGCGGTGACCTCGTCAACGTTCGCCGAGCTCAAGGAACGGGCGCTCCGCAGCCTGGCGGAGGCGGCGGGATGACCGCGGCCCGAACGTACCTGGCGCCGGTCGCCGTGATCCTGCTCGTCCTCGGCCTCTGGGAGCTCGCGGCCCAGTGGGACTGGATCGCCAACGCCCTCGACATCCAGGACTTTCTCGTCCCCGCCCCGAGCGATATCGCCACCTCGCTCTGGGAGGACCGCTCGCTGCTTCTCGACGACACGTGGGTGACGCTCCGCGAGGTCCTGCTCGGCTTCCTCTGCGCGCTGGCCGCCGGACTCGCGTTCGCCGTCGTGCTCCATCTCTCGGACACCCTGCGGCGCGCGTTCTACCCGCTGCTCGTCGCCTCCCAGACGATCCCGCCGGTGGCGATCGCGCCGATCCTGGTCGTCTGGTTCGGCTTCGGACTCGGACCCAAGGTCCTCCTGATCGCTCTCGTCTGCTTCTTCCCGGTCACGGTCAACACGCTCGATGGGCTGCGCTCGGTCGACCCTCAGCTGATCACGATGATGCGCACGCTCGGCGCGGACCGCCGGCAGATCCTCGGGCGGGTAGAGCTGCCCTCCGCGCTGCCGTTCTTCTTCAGCGGCACGAAGATCGCGATCGCGGTTGCGGTGATCGGCGCTGTCTTCGCCGAGTGGGCCGGGGCGAGCTCAGGCCTCGGCCATCAGATCCTGATCGCATCCAGCAATCTCCTGACCGCGCGAATGTTCGCCGCGATCACGCTGCTGTCGGTGATGGCGATCGTCCTCTTCGCGCTCGTCTCCCTGGTGGAGCGCAGGGTCGTCACCTGGGACAGCCGCGGGGTTACTCGCGCGTGAGAGCATCGCGAATCGTCCGATGGGCAGCGGCCGTCGGCGCCGCCGCCATCCTGGTGGTCGGCGTGGCGGCCTGCGGTGGCGGCGGTGACGCCTCCCCTGGGACTCCCGCCAATCCACAGCCCTTCAGCCTGGAGCTCGACTGGTACGCGAACCCTGACCACGCCGGAATCTTCACCGCCATCGACAAGGGCTTCTTCAGGCAAGTCGGGCTCGACGTCAAGCCGCAGGTCCCGTCGGACCCGTCCGCCCCGATCAAGGAGGTCGCCGCCGGCCGGGTCGACCTGGCGATCTCCTATGAGCCCGAGGTCCTCCTCGCTGCCGACCGGGGCCTCGACGTCGAGGCGGTCGGCGCGGTGGTCGATTCGCCGCTGACGTCTCTGATCTCCCTACCGGAAGGCGCGATCACTTCGGCCGCCGACCTGAAGGGCAAGACGGTCGGGACGGCGGGCATCCCGTACCAGAGCGACTACCTCGAGACGATCCTCGAAACCGCCGGCCTTCCCCCCTCGTCGGCCGAGGAGGTCAATGTCGGGCTCAACCTGTTGCCGGCCATGATCGGCGGGAGGGTCGATGCCATCCTCGGTGGATTCAGCAACATCGAGGGAGTCGATCTGCAGCAGCGCGGCCTCGACCCCCGGATCGTCCCGGTCGACCAGCTCGGAGTCCCGACCTACGACGAGCTCGTGCTCGTCGCCCGCAAGTCGACGGTCGACGCCCATCCCGCGGCCATTCGCGCCTTCATCGAGGCACTCGGCCGCGGCACCGACTACGCCCGGGCGCATCCGCAGGAGGCGGCGAACGCAGTGCTTTCCGCGGGCAAGGGTCTGGACCCGATGCAGACGCGCGCCGAGGTCGGCGCCACACTCCCGCTGCTGGCCCCTCCCCAGGGCAAGCCGTACGGCTATCTGGACCCGGCGGCCTGGCGCGCCTACGCCCGATGGATGGCGGACCACGACCTGATCTCGAGCGCACCCGCTCCGAGCCAGGTGCTCACCAACGAGCTGCTGCCCCGAACTCCGCGCTGACGCGGCTCAGGCCGCCAATCTCGCCGAGGGGCCCGCGCCCATCGCCTTGTGCCACCCCGCCAGCGCGTAGGTCCCCGCCAGTCCGCGGAAGGGCGCATACGGGGCGAAGTACTCCTCGACCTCCTCGACCGTCGCACGGCGCCCCAGCCCGGCGAGGTGCCCCACCAGCTTGACGTAGGCGAGATCGCCGGCCGGCAGTGAGTCCGCATCGCCGCGGCCGTGCAGGCCGAGGCACTGGATCGTCCAGGGACCGATCTCGCTGATCTGGAGCAGACGCCGGTCGGCATCGGGGTCCTCGAGACGCGCGCGGCCGTGGACCACCTCACGTGCACAGTGGACCATGGCCACGGACCGTCCCGCGCTCAGGTCCATGGAGGCGAGCTCGGCGGGCGCCCGTCCAGCGATCACGGCGGCTGAGGGCACGTCGCGGAGAGGCCAGGAGCGCTCCCGGCGCCGGCGAGGTGCGGGCTGGTTCGGTAGATAGTTCGGCGCCCACCGCCTGACGATCCGCCGCTGGATCTCGGCGGCGCGCGAGGCCTCGATCAGCTGGGAGGTGATCGCCCAGCAGAGCGCTTCCCAGGGCCACGGCCTCCGCTTGGGGCGAACCCACGGCTTGTGATGGATGGCGGGCCCCAGAAGCGGGTCCCGCTTGAACGTCTGGAAGAACTCGCCCATATCGTCTTCCACGGCGAGCGAGAAGCGGACCCGCTCGATGGCGATCCCGAGTGCGACCTCGCCCGCCGGCGGGATCTCGTCGGCGGACGGCGTCCCGTCGGGAACGATGGGACGAATGACGCAGGCTGGATCGATCGGCTCCGCTCGAATATGGACGTAGCCCTCACGCGTGCGCCACACCCTGATCCTGACCGGCGCGTGCCCGACGTGGAGGAGGCGCTCGACGAGCTTCTCCCGCGAACGAACCACGCCATCGCCGCCGCTGCTCCGTGGCAGGCGGTAGGGCCAGCGAGGAAGGACCCGCTCCTCGATGACGGAGGGCACTAGCGCCCGAGGACGTGAACGTCGACCAGGAAGCTGCGGCTGGCGACGACCTTCTCGCGGCGGCGGAAGAGCCCGCGGCGGGGTGGGCGCCTGGGCGCCCGCGATGCGGACCGGGCAATCGCGACTACGGCCACGCCGGCCGCAGCGCCACCGGCCACTGCGACAACCAGAGGGACCTCCCGGCCCCAGAGCTCCAGCGTCCGGCCCTCGGCCCGCACCGGCAGCGGCCGCACGGGCTCCGCCTCCACGACCTCGTGCTCCTCGCGCTGTTCCGGTTCGGCCATCGCGTTTCATCCTAAGGGCCCGTCAAGACCCATTCTGTTTGACTGCGGGCGGCCACCCGAGACTGAGGAGCGCATGATGCCCCACTTCGACCTGACCAGCCTCGCCTTCCAGGACGGGCAGCCGATTCCCCGGAAGTACTCCTGCGAGGGCGAAAACGCCTCACCACCGATGGACTGGAGCGCGCCGCCCGAGGGAACCCGATCCCTTGCGCTGATCGTCCACGACCCGGATGCCCCGAGCGCTGATTTCACGCACTGGGTCGCCTGGGGCATCGACCCACTCGACGGTGGGCTCGACGAGGGCGCCCACCCGCCGGCCGAGGGCACGAACGGCTTCGGCGAGAATGGCTATGGCGGCCCCTGCCCACCGCCAGGCGATGGCGCGCATCGCTACGAGTTCGAGCTGTTCGCGCTCGATGACCAGCTCGACCTCGAGCCGGAGTCGAGCCGCGAGCAGCTCGAGGATGCGATGGAGGGTCACGTGCTCGGTGGTGCCGAGCTCACCGGAACCTACGAACGGCCCTGACTACAGCGACTTCTCGTAGAGCCGGTAGCGCTTGACGATCTCGCCGCCCATCCCCTCCATGGCGCGGTTCATCGGCTCGTTGGTCTCCAGGATCCAGCCCTGGTCTCCCGCCTTCTGAGGCGTCCGCTTGGCCGTCTCCACATGCTCGACGTAGAACTTCGCCGCGATGCCCGTGTGCTGGTACTCGGGCTTCACGCCGAGGGCGAAGACCCGGACACGGTCGATCTTGCCCTTGCCGAGCAGGAAGCGCAGCCAGCCGATCGGCAGCACGCGGCCGTTCATCTTCTTCGTCACCTGGTTGAAGTCGGGGAGCGTCAATGCCGCCCCGACCGTCTCGCCGTCGCGCTCCGCGATGAAGGTCCAGTTCTCGTCGAGGATCTGCTTCAGGTTCTGAGCCTGGAAGCGGATCTCCTCCTCGGTGATCGGGACGAACCCCCAGTTCTTCTCCCAAGCCGAGTTGTAGACCTCCATGAACCGCGCGATCTCCGCCTCGAGGTCCTTCCGGCGCATGTTGCGGATCGTGATCCCGTGCTCTGACTCGACCTTCTCGGCGACGGCATGGATCGCATCGTGGAAGCGGTCCCCCTGTTTCAGGTCGCCCAGCTCGAGCCACCACATCAGCAGGTCCATGGTCTTGCCGTAGCCCAGACCCTCGAGGTGCTCCCTGTAGTGGGGCGGATGCCACGGCTCGAGGATCATCGGGTTGCGCTCGTACCCCTCGATCAACAGGCCGCATTCGTCGTTGGTGGTGAAGTCCATCGGTCCGATCAGCCGATCGCGTCCCCGGGACCGCACCCACTCCTCGGCCGTCGCCAGGAGCGCGGAGAAGATCTCAGGGTCCTCCTCGGCCTCGATGAAGCCGAACTGGCCATCATTGCCGCCCTGGAACTCGTCCCAGCGCCGGTCGATCTGCGCCGTGATCCGGCCGACGGGCTCCCCGTCGCGCCAGGCGAGGAAGTACTCGGCCTCGGCATGCTCGAAGTAGGGGTTCTTCTCCTTATTCAGGAAGTGGCGCCGCTCGTAGATCACGGGCGGCACCCACGGTGTCCCCTTGTGCAGCCGGAAAGGCAGCTTGATGAACCTGGTGAGCTCCCGCCGCCCCTGCACCGGTCGTACCTCGATCGAGCCTGGCATCGGTGCGGGACGCTACAAGCTCCATACTTACGGGGATGTCCGACTCCACCCTTGATGCGAGGGGGCGCGCCAGCGGGACCCGTTTGGTGTCGGACGTCTTCGAGAAGGCGCGAACCCACGACCGGACGGAGCAGCTCGAGGCGGCCAAAGAGGCGGATCTCCTCCCCTATTTCAGGATCCTGGAGTCCCAGGCCGGCCCCGTGGTCGAGATGGAGGGGCGCGAGACGATCATGCTCGGCTCCAACAACTACCTGGGGCTGACCACCGACGAGCGCGTCAAGCAGGCGGCCCGCGATGCGCTCGAGCAGTACGGAACGGGCCTGACCGGCTCACGGCTGCTCAACGGCACGACGCCCATGCACGTGGAGCTGGAGCGCGAGCTCGCCGAGTGGATGGGAAGCGAGGACGTGATCGTCTACACGACGGGCTACCAGTCGAATCTGGGGGCAATCGGCGCGATCCTCGAGCCCGGGGACACGGTGATCTGCGACTCGGGCGATCACGCCTCGATCCTCGACGGCTGCAAGCTCTCGGGGGCCCGCCTCCGCCCCTTCCGGCACAACCGCATGGACAAGCTGGAGACGATGCTCGAGCGGGCAGTCGCCGATGAGAGCGGCACTCTCGTGGTCGTCGACGGCGTGTTCTCGATGGAGGGGGACGTCTGCGACCTGCCTCCGATCGTGGAGCTCTGCGGGCGCTTCGGCGCGCGCCTGATGGTCGACGAGGCTCATGGCGTCGGGGTCCTGGGCAAGCGCGGAGCGGGCGCCAGTGAGCTGTTCGGGCTGGAGGACGAGGTCGACCTGCGGATGGGGACCTTCTCCAAGAGCCTCGCCTCCTGCGGCGGCTTCATCGCCGGGTCAGAGGAGGTGATCGAGTACCTGCGGATCTCCTCGCGCTCGTTCATCTTCAGCGCGTCCGCCGTCCCGGCGGCGGTCGGCGCGGCCCTCGGCGCCCTGCGGATCATCCGCTCGGAGGGCCCCGAGCTGATGTCCCGGCTGCTCGACAACGCGGCGTATCTCCGGCAGGGCTTCCGCGACCTCGGACTCAAGGTCGTCGAGCCGGGGACGCTTCCGGACGGCACCGAGGCGACGACCCCGGTCGTACCGGTGATCGTCGGAGAGGACTGGCAGGCCGTCCTCCTCTGGAAGGCGCTCTTCGAGGCCGGCGTCTACACGAACGTCGCGCTCCATCCGGCGGTGCCGCCGGGAGGAGCGCTCCTCCGGACCAGCCTGATGGCGACCCACGAGCGCGGGCAGCTCGATCGGGCTCTCGAGACCTTCGCCGACGTCGTCAGAGGTTTCCCGGACCTGCCGAGGGGGTAACCGGAGGGGTTTGCGGCGACCGAACGCCGGATTGCGGCCCTGGCCCGTTCGACGCTCTGGATGGACGAGCGTTCCGGCCTTCGACAAAAGATCTGCTCTTAGCGAACGGGATGATTTTTGGGGTGTTGATTCTCGGCGCGACAGCCGTATAAGTTTCGACCTCGCCGCGACGCTTCCGGGGCAGGGAGCGGACGGGAACGAAGGAGAGGACCGTCCACTTCCCCCGGCTCGAAAGAGCGACTGGGGGCGCGCTGGCTGTGAGGAACCCGCCAAAACACAATTCCTGACCTAGCAGGAGGGAGAAACATGTCCGCTGCCTCGACGATTGCCCCTACCCGCCCACTGACCATGCCGCATCGGCGATTCGAGCCGACGATCATCGACCAGCAGAGCGGCTCGGAGCGGGAAGGAAAGAAGAGGGGAACTTCTCAGTGCATGGAGGCGCTCGCTCGCGCCAACGAGGTCCGACTTGCCCGCGCGGCGCTCAAGCGCGAGATCTCCGCCGGCCACCGCAGCATCACCGAGGTGATCATGGAATCCCCCTGGGAGGTCGAGAGCATGAGCCTCGGCGAGCTCCTGTGCGCCCAGCGGCGCTGGGGTCGCGCCCGCTCCCGAAAGCTTCTCTCCTCGACGTCGCTCAGCGAGGGCAAGCGCATCGGCACCCTGACCGAGCGGCAGCGGCGGATTCTCGTCGCCGCGCTCGAGGCGAAGCTCGCCAGCCGGCTGAACTAGCCGGTCAACCCCTGAGGCGTAGGAGGGCTCCGCCGGAGCGACGCCGGAAGGCCTGGGCGAAGAGCCAGGCGGAGCCCCCGAACGCCAAGGCACCGGCCGCGACGCAGATCAGCGCCGGGGTGCTCGTCACGACGAAGAGCACGCCGAACACGGGCACCGCGATGGCCGCCGCCAGCAACAGGGTGTGCGACCGGTAGCCGGCGAAGTGCTCGCGAATCGAGAGCTCGAGGCCCGCGAGCGAGCCCAGCGCCAGCCCGACGGCGATCATCACGAAACCCTGCGGCGGCGCCACGAAGAATCCCGCGATCAGCAGCAGGATCCCGACGAAGATGACGATCTCCGAGAGTGGGAAGTCTCCCCACGGTGCCGGGGGGCGCTGGTCCGCACCGGCCCGGCGGCGTGCCGCTCGACCCGGCTGCTGATCGTTGACGACGACCGCAGACTGCTGCTGGCGGGGTAGCTCTGCACCCGTCTGGCGCCGCCGCCGCTTGCGGCGCTGTCGCTTCGTCGGCATCTAGCGCACTAGGTCAGGGGGCCGGGGCCCCTCGGCTAACGGACAACCGGAGGAGATCTTGACCCGCCACCAGCCCATCAGCATGCCCAGCGGACCCCACCGCGGCTTGACGTGCCAGTTCTTGCACCCCGGTTCGCCGATGTCCTCGTTGTAGACCCGGACCCACTTGTAGGAGGCCGGATCGGCGCTCATCCGCTCGATCAGCTCGCGGTTGCCCTGCTCGACCAAGGCGAACTCGTGCAGGTTGGCCCTCACCTCCTGGATCCTGCCGGCGAGGCTATCCCGGATCTGCTCGAGCTCATCGACCGACAACAGCCGCGGGCCGCCCAGGCCGCCGACGGCGAATTCGATCCCTTTGCGCGGGAAGACCGATCCGAAGAGCCTGGCCAGCGCCAGCTCCATCGCCGCGATCTGGCGGCGCAGGTCGGCGCGCGCTTCGCGCTCATCGTGCCGGTAGAGCGCGGTATCGAGGCCTTCCGGCGGGGCCGGCGGAAGGATCTCCCGCGGCGCGGTGGGCGCTTCTTCGAGGTCGCGTTCGAGCAACTGCTCGGGCATGAAGCTGAGCCTCCACTTGGACTCACGGGTCGCGCTTACGCGCGCCCTCACATAAATCAATTCTATGCCCGCAGGGCGCTGCTCGCCACCCACAGTGCCTCCTCGAGCGCAATATCGGGCACGCCGCGCACGCCGATCGCGGCAAGCAGCACGCGCCTGGTCCCGCGGCGGACCGCACGACCGTCCGCGGTCTTGTCGAAAATGATCCCGAGTGGCCGCCTCTCGTCGGCGACCACGATCGTCCCGTCGGGAAGCGGCGAGGTCCGGCCCTCGAAAGCCTCTCCCTCGGTTGACACGCGGAGTCCGATTCGCCCCTCCACCCGGTCGGCGTCGAAGGCGCGGAGCGCCACCCCGACCTCGACCATCCCGATGGTCAGGGCGTCCTGAACGCGGTCGCGGCTCTTGAAGGTGCCGTCGTGAATGCGCTCGAAGATCAGTTGCTCGACGGGCGTCCGCGTCGTATCCGGGTCGAGCCCGATGTGGCGGAAGAAGACCCGGTAGGCCCAGGGGATCGGCTGCTGGCGGAGCTGGATCGCCTGCGCTCCACCGATCCGGTCGCTCAGCGAGCGCAGCTGCTCCCGCAGTGCCTCCGGGCTGCGGCCCGCCGTCGTGTCGAGCGTGGTGGAGACGATCGAAAGTCCCGGAAACTCCTCGGCGAGAGCCGGCTCGATCCAGCCGGGTTCCGGCGCCACCTCCCAGTCGTCCGGCAGCCTTTCCATCAGCGCAGGGTCTCGTCCCTCTGCTTGCTCGCGGCGAGCAGGGCGTCGACGTTCGCGAAGAACTTCTGCTGGTCGAGCTGGCCGATCGAGGTGTGCTGGAGGATGCCGCCCGGATAGGCGTAGACGAAGGTCGGGCAGCCGCCGACCCGAAAGAGGTTCGAGAGCGCGCCATCGCGGTCGAGGCCGATCGGGTGGGTCCAGTGACGCTCCGCGATCAGCTTGCGAACCTCGGAGTCCGAGTCGCGAACGTCGATCGCCAGGAAGTTCACCTGGGGGGAGTAGCGCCTGTACGCCTGCTCAAAGACGTCCTCCTGGTCCTCGCAATCACCGCCCCGGGTGAACCAGAACGAGAGCACCAGCGGCTTGCCGAAGAGGTCGCACACCCGGATCGCCCCGGGGACGTCGACCTTGCAGGCCGGCGTCCTGGTGTCGCTGGAGGGACACGGGATTCGGGAGGCGTCGCAGTCGTCCTGGGCGATATTGGCGTCGCCGCCGGCGCCGGAGCGGGCATCCGGCACGGCGAACTGCGCCAGCGGCAGATCTCCCTCGTCGTGGGCCCCGAGGACCCCCTTGTTCTTCGTCGAGATCAGGTTCACGCCGGCGACGGCGATCAGGGCGATGAACACCATTCCGACGATCAGGGAATAGATGCGCGGGCGGTTCACGGAGAGGATTCGCCGGCGGCGAGCGGCGCGGGGCGCGCCCGCCACGGCAGCCGGAAGCCCTCCTCGGACCAGACCACCACGGCCGGAAGCACGAGCAGCACGCCCGCGAGGGCGACGAGCAGGTCCGCGACCGTAACCAGGCCGAAGTCGCGGAGCACGGGCGCCACCGAGATCAGCCCGATGTCGTCGAGCAGGGGCAGCCCGGCGATCGCGAGTACCGCGAACCCGGCGATCGCGGTGATACCCGAGGCCAACACGGCCGCACCGGTCCGCAGGTAGGTGAGCCTCAGGGACTCGCCCACCGAGAGACCATTGCGGCGCTCGGTCGCATAGCGGGCTGAGAGAATCACGCTGAACTCCGTCGAGATTGCGATCACGAGGGCGCCCAGTGTGGCCGACATCGGGTTGAGCGACACGCCGAGCGCCGCGACCACCAGGCCGGACCATCCGGTCGCCATCAGCACTGGGATGAGCGGTACGAGCGCGCGCCGGACCGACCGGTAGATGGCCGTGAGCACGATGCCGACGGCGAGGAGTCCCGCGAGCGGGAGCCACCAGCGGCTGTGCGAGAGGTCGGTGTTCGCCGCGGCGGCCAGGACCGGGAGTCCCGCCAGCTCGACCGAGGTGCCCGTAGGCGGTGACGGACCGCCTGGCGGATCGATCTGGGCCCGGATGTCGTCGATCAGGTCCTGCTGGTCGCTGAGCGGCTGCACGCGGATGCCGAACGCCACGTCGGCGGTGTCTCCGATCGGCGTGCCGCCCGATGGGCTGCACTCACCCTGATGACTGATCACGATCTGTGAGATGAAGCAGGGCAGTGCCTGGACGAGGGCACGAACATCCCCCGAGCTCTGACCCGAAGTGGCCGTTGATGAGCCCGACGAGGTGCCGCCGAAGAAGTCGGTCAGCGAGAGCGCCGGGCAGATCTGGGCGTTCGCGCAGCTGGGAGCCGCGCCCGAGAAGCCGTGCCGCTGCAGAACCCTCTGCTGGAAGCTCTCGGCCCAGGAGATGACGGCAGGATCGGTGGGGTCCTTCGCCCTGATGGTCACGTTGACGTCACCGGAGATGCCGGTCTCCTTCTCGAGCTCGTTCAGGTCATCGAGCGCCTTCAGATTCGGCGGCGCGAGGTCCCGGATGTCGGTCTCGACGCCGGTCCCGGCGCTCGCAACCCAGCCGCAAACAGCCAGCAACGCACCGGCTGCGAGGACGCGCCGCGGGCTCGCGAGCGCCAGGGCGATCGCGGCCACACCCGTCTTCTGCAGCCGCGCGCTCGCGCCGCCGGCGTGCCTCGCGGCGGGCGGCTCCCGCCCGGCCGGGCTCGACCCTCGCCAGGCCGAGAGGCCGAGCGCAGCCAGGCCGCCGGTCAGCGCCACGGCGAAGGCGAGGGCGACGCCGACCACCAGCAGCAGGCCGAACGAGCGCACCAGCGGGCTCGGTGAGAGAACGAAGACCGCGAATCCCGCGATGGTCGCCAGGCACGCCGCCCCGATCACCGGACCGCCACTCGCCGCGGCTGCCGCAACGGCGCGTCCCGGCGGAGCACCCTCCGCCCGGGACTCGTTGAAGCGCGCCTGGAATTGGATCGCGTAGTCGACGGCCAGTCCGACCAGCACCGGAAGCATCGCGATCGCACCGACGGTGAGCGACCCACCGAAGAGCGCCACCAGCCCCAGAGTGAGCGCGCCGGCCGAGACCGCCACGCCCAGCGGCAGCAGGCGCAGCGGCCTGGGCAGGACGAGCATCAGGGTCAGAGCCATGACCAGCGCCGCGACCCCCAGCAGAAGCAGGGTCTGGTTGCGGAGCTCCCGCGCGCCGGCGTCGACGACGACGGGGGCGCCGGTGACGAGGTAGCTGCCGTCGCTCAGCTTGAAACGGGGATCCTGGACCGCCTCCTTGAAGAGCCCGATCGCCTGATGGCGCTCCGCGTCGGTCAGATCGGGGCGGAGCCGCACGATGATCTGGGCCGCGTTCCGGTTCGGGAAGAGGTAGCCGAAGCGCTCCTTGGGCGTGCCGGCCGGCGCGGACTCGTCGAAGACGACCCGGCTGACGAAGTTCGGATCGTCGAGCCGCGGGATCGAGGTGATCCCGTACTGGAGCGCAACCTGGACCAGGGTCTGCTGGAACTGGCCCAGCACCTGCTGGGCGGCGGCGTTGGCTGCCTGCTGCTGCACCGCGGCGGAGGCGCCGCTTTTCGCCGCGGCCTTCCGGGCCTGGTCGGCGGCTGCCTGGGCCTGCTGCTGCGCGCCTCCGATCTGCCCCTGCAGCGCCTGTTGGATCCCGGCGACGCTCAGGTAGAGGAAGGTCGCCGGCCCGAAGACCGACCGGCTGGGGCGAAGCTTCGCGATCTGGTCGCAGACCGGCGGGAGCGGCTGCTTCTGTCGCGTGGGGAGCGACTGCGCCAACTGGGTGCCCCCCGCAAAGCACTCCTCGAGCTCGAAGAGCGGCTCGAGGTCCTTGGTCAGGACCAGCTTGCGCAGGTCCTCCTTGGCGAGGACGATCACCGGCTCGTCGCCGAACTTCTCGTGGAAGTCCTGGGTCGCCTTGAACTCCGACGAGCCCTTGCTGACCAGCGTGTCCGTGCCCGCGTTGGTGTCGAGCCGGGTCGCGGCGAAGATCCCGGCGCCGGTGAGGGCGACGATCGGCAGGATCACCAGCCAGGGCCAGCGCACAGCGATGCCCGCCACCCGCTCGAAGAATCTCCCCGCGTTCACGGGGCGGAGGTTAGGGAGGCAATGTGAAGCTCGCGCTAGGTGCTACGCGGCCTCTCTGCGCTGCCGCCAGCCCTCGCTGGCGAGTGCAACGTAGGCGCGCCCGTCGGGGCCGCGACGCTCGATCAGGAGGCCCCGGGCCGCGCAGCGATGGAGCGCCCGGCGCCGGTCCGCATGGGTCCGCTTGGGCAATGCCGGCAGCACATCGGCTGCCAGGCAGTACCCATCGCCCGCGATCTCAACGATCGCGCGCAGCACGTCCTCGTCGGTGATCCGCTTCCACCTCGCCACTCGACCGACGGTAGCGGTGGTCAGGGACGAACAGCGGCCATGAAGAGGGCTTCGGCCCCGCGCCGCTGCAGATTGTCGATTTACCCGGCTCATTCCCGGGCAAAGCGACAAAAGACCGATCGCACCGACCCCGCCGGATCGGTACCCCTTCATTGCCGGTTCTCGAACGACTTCGTGCGATTGACCCGAATACGGGGGTCGAGTGCACGAAATCGGCTAGTCCATCGCCAGCGGGCCCTTCACGTCCGCGTTCAGGAACTGGTTGACGAACTCGTTGTTCGAGTTGAAGAGCTCGTCCGCGGGGCCCGACTCGACGATCCGGCCCTTCCAGAGAACGGCGAGGAAGTCGGCGATCCGGCGCGCGGTCCCGAGGTCGTGGCTGATCACCAGATAGCAGCCGCCGTTTTCCTCGTGCACCTCGCGGATCAGCTCGCAGAGCAGCGCCGTGCGCACCGGGTCGAGGCCCGAGTCGGGCTCGTCGAACATGACGATGGCCGGGTCGAGCACCAGCGACCGCGCGAACCCGGCGCGCTTGCGCATCCCGCCGGAGAGCTCGTTCGGCATCTTGTACATCGCCTCGGCCAGGCCGACCTCGCGGAGTCGCCGGTTGACGATCTCCTCGATCTCGTCCTCTGACTTGTCCGTGTGCTGCCGGAGCGGGAAGGCGGTGTTGTCGTAGACGTTCATCGACCCGAACAGGGCGCCGTCCTGGAAGAGCAGGCCGAACTTCTTGCGGACCTCGAAGAGCTCGTCGTCGGTCATGTTCGGGATCGACTCGCCGTGGACCAGCACGTC
The DNA here is from genome assembly GCA_963804595.1 of uncultured Solirubrobacterales bacterium. Taxonomy (GTDB): domain Bacteria; phylum Actinomycetota; class Thermoleophilia; order Solirubrobacterales; family 70-9; genus DASUPK01. The sequence continues at coordinate 79,974 of CAWDQZ010000019.1, read as the reverse complement.
ACCCGAGTCGGGGTAGAGCAGGCCGACGATGTGCTTGATCAGGACCGACTTGCCGGTGCCAGACGGCCCGAGCACCATCGAGATCATGTTGTCGGGCAGGCCGAGGTTGCAGCCGTTCAGGATCCGCGTACGGCCGAACTGCTTGACGAGATCGATGATCTCGATCGCGTCCTCGCCGCCATGGTCGCGCTTCTTGCCGGTATGCCACTTGTACGGCTCCGGGTCGTCGGCGTCGACGCCGGGAATGATGTAGTCGCGCCGGGAGAAGTCCTCCTCGCCGTAGCCCTGCGCGGCGAGCGGATCGCCCTCGATGTCGGCCTCCACCTCAGCGGCGGCCTGGTTCTCGTCGCTGGCCTCGTCGCCGTTGTCCGCCCGACCGCGAGCCTCGTCCTCGATCTCCTGGGCGCGGGTCCTCTTCCGCTCAGCCAACTTTCGTCACTCCTCCTTCCGCGTTTCCTGACCTGAGTTTAGGCAGGGACGACCGCAACCTGATCCGGTCGCCGCGTCAGCCTCCGATCGGCGCCCTCGGGTTTGCGCCCCAGAAGACCAGCGTGCCCAGCATCCCGATGAGGTGGACGAGCACGATGTTGAGCACCATCGACTTCGCGGTCGCCGTTCCCACCCCGACCGGTCCGCCGGAGGCGGTGTAGCCGTAGTAGCAACCGACGAGCACGATGGCGGTGGCCATCACCATGCCCTTGATGAGGCTGAATAAGAGGTCAGGAGGGTTCTGGAACATCCAGAAGATCAGGAAGTAGCCGCCCGAGGAGACGTCGCCGATCTGCTCGACGACGGCGAGCCAGCTGGCGAAGTAGCCGATGCCGACGGCGGCCAGGTACATGAACGGGAAGGCGATCCAGGCCGCGAGCAGCCGGGTCGCGGCCAGGAAGGTCACCGGCGGCACGCCCATCACCTCGAGGGCGTCGATCTCGTCCGTGATCCGCATCGCGCCCAGCTCGGCGACGATTCCGGTGCCGACCTTGGCGGCCAGCATGTAGCCGAAGGCATAGGGGATCACCTCGCGCAGGTCGCACCAGGCGGCGAAGACGCCGGCGTACGCGGGCGACCCACCGAGCGGTTGAAATAGGCGCCCTCGATCCCGCACTGCAGCCCGAGGATGAAGACCAGGCCCCAGATCACGATCGTGGAGCCCAGGATCAGGATGCCGGTCTGACGCAGGGCCTCGCCGAAGAACTGGAAGACGCGGCCCGTGTAGACCAGCCCCGCCACGCGGGCGCAGAAGCCGAAGATCTCGCCGATCGAGTTGAGCCAGCCTCGCGGAACGGCCAGCCAGCCGGCGTTCACTTGATCACCTGGAGCTCGGGATGCGTCGCGAGCAGCGTTTGCGTGAAGACGTAGTTGAACGCGAAGACGCCCATGAAGGCGATCACGACCGCCTCATTGACGGCACGACCCACCCCCTCGGCGCCTCCGGACGCAGTCATCCCCTTGTAGGAACAGACGATGGCGATGATCGCCCCGAATAACGTCGTCTTCAGGACCGACCCCCAGAGGTCGGTGACCGAGGCGTTGTTGAAGAGGGTGGCGAAGAAGCCACCTAAGGGCTCGTTGTAGAGCAGCTCCGCGCCGATACCGCCGACGATGCCGAAGATCAGGGCGTAGATGTCCATCAGGCCGGTGATCAGCATGAGCGCGAGGAACCGGGGAACAACCAGGTTCTTGATCGGGTCGACGCCGAGCACCTGGAGTGCGTCGAGTTCCTCGCGGATCTTCCGCGCCCCGAGATCCGCGGTGATCGCAGTGCCGGCCACGCCGGCGACCACCACCGCAGTCACGAAGGGCGCGAACTCGCGGATCGAGGCGAGCACGAAGAAGCCGCCGAGCCGGTCCAGCGCGCCGAAAAGCGAGAGGAAGTTCGCGGCTTGCAAACCGGGAGCCCCGAAGCCGAAGGCCAGGGTCGAGATCATCATGGGGAACCAGCAGAGCTGGAGGGCGAAGAGGAATTGCCCGATGAACTCGCCCCCGTAGGGGTACGGGGGCCTGATCGCGGAGACGATCGTCTTCGCGGTCAGGATCATCATGTCCCCCACCTGCTCGAAAAGCGATTTCGCCGGGAGGAACGCCCTATCGGCTACTGATCTGACCATCTCTCCTCGGGAGGAAGACTATGGGATGGGAGGGTCATTCGCCACCGATAACCGTGAGGCTCGCTCTGGTCACAAAACCCCCGGATTTGACTGATGCGGAGCCCCAATGGCGTGAGTAGGGTGCGTGCTATGTTGCCCGCGCCCTTGGAGGAGAGCGCGACAGCCCTCGGGATAAGGGCCCGTAAACGTGTCGGAATCGGCTTGGCGGTGGTCCTGGTGTCGGCGGGCGTCGCGTCGTGCGGCGGCGCGCGCCAGGACGCAAACGAGCCAGAGGGCAACTTCCCGGTCCAGGTCGTGAGCGCGAACTTCCCGAGCAAGCAGAAGCTGGCTCAGAACACGAACCTGACGCTGTCGGTGGCCAACACCGGCGACAAGACGATCCCCGACCTGGCGATCACGATCTTCACGTCGTCGAACGCGAACACCACCACCACGGCGGGGGGCTCGGCGGACAGCCTGCCCACGGCCCAGGGCTCGTTCTCGGTGCGCTCCGAGCAGCAGGGGCTGGCGATCCCATTCCGCCCGGTCTGGATCCTCGAGGAGGGGTTCCCGAAGCTCGCCGGCCAGACCGCCTCCGCGGGAGCGGAGGCCGCCCAGACGGACACCTTCAGCTTCGGCTCGCTAGACGCGAACCAAACCCGAGCGATGGTCTGGAACGTGACGCCCGTGCGGGGCGGGACCTACACGGTCCACTACCGGGTCGCGGCTGGCCTGCAGGGCAAGGCCAAGGCGGTGACGGCGGACGGCTCCGTGCCGGAGGGCGAGTTCGTCGTGCGCATCTCGACCGCCCCGCCACAGACCAGGGTCAACAACGCGGGCCAGGTCGTCCCGATCAAGCCGAGCGACATCATCGGCCAGGCGGGCAGCCAGCAGCAGAAGTCCGAGCTCGGCAGCTCGGGCAAGTGACGCGCGTTTAGCGGGCCCCGGCTCCCAGGACCCCGGCCACCGCGGCGATCGCTTCGGTCATCAGCTCGGCCGCCTGCGCGTCGTCTGAGCCCTCGCCGGTGAGGCGCTCCCAGGTCCAGAAGTCGAGCCCGACCCGCACCATCGAGCGCACGCGTGCGGCACGAGCCGGATCCAGCTCGAAGCCCGCTGTGACGGCGTCCGCCAGCCCGCCGAGAGCGACGTCGCCGTTGGCTCGCATGAACTGATCGAGCGCCGGGTCGATCCGGCGGTCCCGGTTCAGGTTCCGCAGCAGGCGGTGCTGCTTTCGGTACCAGCCGCCATAGACCGTTCCCAGCAGCGACCGGACGCGATCGACGGGGTCCTCGGGGCCCAGGGCCGCCTCGAAGTCCGGCAGCGGATTCTGCGAGAAGTGGTGCGCCGAGCAGGCCGGGTAGAGAGCGGCGTTGTCGGGAAAATGCTTGTAGACGGTGAGGCGGCTGACGCCCGCTCTCCGGGCGATCTCCGCCACGGTCGTCTCCGCGGGGCCGACCTCAGCGTGCAGCTCGGCGGCCGCCTCGGCGATCCGCTGGCGGGTGCGCTCCTGGCTCTCGGCGCGCGCCTTGAGCTCGTATTTCCGGTTTTTCGTCTTTTGGGTTGACATGCCGTTAATTGGAATGGTACAGTACTCCAGCTTCGGCTAACACACTGTTTATCGAAAAGGAGAAGGATATGGAAGCGGTAGCGCAGAGCAGAGAGCCAAAGATCGTCGGCCCGAAGGACGGAAAGGCCGGGAACCTCGGCGCGGTCGGGGTCCGGTTCATGATCGACGGCGACGAGACGGGCGAGAACTTCTCGCTGGTCGAGCACCCGATCGCCCCGCGGCACCTCGCCGCCCCCCTTCACATCCACACCCGCGAGGACGAGTACAGCTACGTGCTCGAGGGCAGGCTGGGTGCCCTGCTCGGCGATCAGGTCGTCTACGCGGAGGCCGGCGACCTCGTTTTCAAGCCGCGCAACCAGTGGCACACCTTCTGGAACGCCGGCGGCACCGAGTGCCGCATCCTGGAGATCATCTCCCCGGCCGGCTTCGAGAAGTTCTTCGATGCGCTCGCCGACATGAACGCCGCCGGTCCGCCCGATCCGGAGAAGCTCGTGGAGCTCGCCGCGCAGTACGAGCTCTACTTCGACCTCGAGGCGACGCCGCGCATCGCCGAAGAGCACGGGCTGATCTTCCCGATGCTGCCCGAGGAGTAGCGCCAGAGACGATCTTCCGCCAAACAAGCGCGCACCGAAGTCCGAGGGCGGGGCGCACCGAGCGTCCCGCCCTCGTGTTTCCTATGCCGCGATGGGTACGTCTCGAAGCCGCCGGTCCGCCTTGCTCGCCATCGCCATCGTGGCGCAGGCCGCTCTGATCGCCGGCTGCGGCGGGGGATCCGATTCCAGCAGCACAACCACCGCCGCCCACCAGCCACGGTCCGGCGAGCAGGTGCGGCTCCAGAAGGTCGGGGACTTCGACCAGCCCGACTACGTCACCCAGGCCCCCGGCAGCGACGACCTCTACGTCGTCGAGCGCCAGGGAACCGTGCGGATCGTGCGCGGCGGCGAGGTCGTCTCCACACCGGCGCTCGACATCCGGGACCGCGTCACCTCCGACGGCGAGGAGCAGGGTCTCCTCTCGATCGCGTTCCCCCCCGACTTCCAGAGCTCGCGTGAGGTCTACGCGTACTACACGGGGAAGAACCAGGACCAGTACGTCGTCGGCTACAGGGTCGCCGCGGACGGCACGTTCGATCCCGGCAGCCAGCGGCTGATCCTCCATATGGCCGATTTCGCCTCAAACCACAACGGCGGCCTCCTCCTCTTCGGACCGGACGGTCAGCTCTACATCGGGACCGGGGACGGTGGCATCGCAAACGATCCGCAGCGCAACGGGCAGAACACGGACTCGCTGCTCGGCAAGATCCTCCGCATCGATCCGCACCCGTCATCAACGGCGGCCACAAACAGCGCCGCCGAACAACGCCCTTACACAGTGCGGTCACCGGGGCCTCTCGGCGAGGGCGCGCGTCCCGAGATCTGCGACTACGGACTGCGCAACCCCTGGCGCTTCAGCTTCGACCGGGGCACCGGGGCGCTCCTGATCGGGGACGTCGGTCAGAACACGATGGAAGAGATCGACTACGTGCCCGCGGAGCGCATCTGCGGCAACAACTTCGGCTGGTCGGCCTTCGAGGGGACCGACCGGTTCAACGAAGATCAGACCGCGCCGAACGCCGTCCCCCCGATCCTCACCTACACCCACGACGACGGGGGTTGCTCGGTGACGGGCGGCTACGTGGTGCGCGACCGCGCGCTGCGGTCTCTCTACGGCCGCTATCTGTACGGCGACTTCTGCGAGGGGGAGCTTCGGAGCCTCGAGCCCGCGACACCGAGGGCACGCGATGACCGATCCCTCGGCCTCAACATCTCGAGCCTCTCCTCCTTCGGGGAGGACACCGCGGGCCACATCTACGTCGTGTCGCTCGAAGGACCCGTCTACCGTCTCGTCCAATGAGGCGCCCCGTCGTCGCCATCGCCGTCGCGGCCATCGCCGCGCTCGCCCTCAACGTCGGCTTCGCCGACGCCAAGCCTCGGGTCAAGCTGAAGCGGGTCGGCCGCTTCCAGACTCCCATCTATGTGACCTCGGCGCCCGGCCTCCCCGGCGCAGTCGTCGTCGAGCGCGGCGGCCGGATCCGCCTGCTCCAGGGCCGCAAGCGGCCCACCTTCACCGACATCGCCGGCTCGGTGTCGACCGGCGGCGAGCGCGGGCTGCTCTCGGCCGCCTTCGCGCCCGACTACGCGGTGTCGAGGCTGCTCTACGTCTACTTCACGAACGGTGGCGGCGACCTGGTGATCGCGGAGATGCGGGCGGACGCGGACGGCCGTCACGCGAACCCCGCGACGCTGCGACCCCTCGTCGTCATCCCTCATCCGAACCAGTCGAACCACAACGGCGGGCAGCTGCAGTTCGGCCCGGACGGCCTGCTCTACGCCGGCACCGGGGACGGCGGTGGCGCCGGCGACCAACCCGACAATGCCCAGAACCCGAACTCGCGGCTGGGCAAGCTGCTGCAGATCGACCCCAGCTCGGGCGCCGTGCGGATCTACTCCGTGGGGTTCCGCAACCCGTACCGATTCTCCTTCGACCTGGTCACCGATCCCGGTCAACCACGCCTCGCCATCGCCGACGTCGGGCAGGACCGCTTCGACGAGATCGACTATCTGCCCCTGGCGGCCGCCGCCGGCGCCAACTTCGGCTGGAACGACTTCGAGGGGTTCGTCCCGTTTTCCGGAGCGCATCCCCCCACCCCCAGCGCCACGGTCAGGCCGATCAAGGTCCGCAGCATCTCCGGCGCCGGCTGCGCGATCATCGGCGGCTACGTCGTCCGCAACGCGAAGCTCCGCCCGCTTGCCCACCGCTACGTCTATGGGGACTTCTGCACGGGCAAGATCCGCTCGCTGATTCCGCGCCTGGGTGGCGCGCGCAAGGACCGCGGCACCGGACTGCGGGTGCGGGACCTGAGCTCGTTCGGCGAGACGGCCGGCGGCAAGCTCTTCGCCACCTCGCTCGACGGCCCGGTGTACCGGATCGTCCGCCGTCGCTGAGCGGCCCGGGGTGGCCGTCCGGCCCGCTAATAACCTGGGCCACGCCTCGCCCAGGACCCTGACCCTGACATGCCCGCGCTGAGCCGTCGCCGGATCGAGACCTTCATCGCTGCCCTCGTCGCGATCGGCGCGGCGACGGTCGGAATCGCGGTCCAGGAGGGACGCACGCTGGGGCCGAAGTTCGTCACTCTCGACCGGATCGCCCGCATGCGGCAGCCGGTCTACCTGACGCAGCCCCCGGGGCAGAGCTCGAATCTCTACGTGGTCCAGAAACGTGGGGCGGTCCGGATCATCACCAACGACCACCTCCTCCAGCGACCGTTCCTGGACATCCACAGGCTCGTCAGGCACATCGGGCCGGGCGGCGACCCGGGTATGGCCGCGATCGCGTTCCCGCCCAACTACGGCCGTACCGGCCTCTTCTACGTCTCCTACAACGACCGCCGGGACAACCTCCAGGTCGACGAGTACCGGCGCAGCGCAGACAATCGCCTCGTCGCGGATCCGAGCTCCCGCCGGCCCATCATCACCGTCCCGGAGCCGACCGCTGCGCATCATGGCGGCCTGATCGCGTTCGGTCCGGACGGCTATCTCTGGCTGGGCGCGGGCGACGGCGGGCCGGCCGGGGACCCGGCCGCCAACGCCCAGAACCTGGATCTGCTGCTCGGCAAGCTCCTCCGGATCGATCCGACCCCACCGTCAACGGCTGTCAAGAACACCGCCGCGGGACAAAGTCCCTACACGATCCCACCGGACAACCCGTTCGTCGGGCGCCCCGGACGAGATGAGATCTGGGCGTACGGACTGCGCAACCCGCGGCGCTTCTCCTTCGATCGACCCACCAAGTCGATCGCGATCGGCGATGTCGGCAACGACCGCTACGAGGAGATCGACTACCTCCCGATCGCGAAGTCGCGAGGGGCCAACTTCGGCTGGCCGGCCTACGAGGGCTTCGCGGTCTTCCACGGCGGAATCCCTCGCCGGGCCACCGTCTTCCCCGCGCTGGCGTATCCGCACCATCCCGGTTGCGCGGTCACCGGCGGCTATGTCGTCCGCGACCCGCGGCTCGCCAAGATTCGTGGCAGGGAGATCGTCGGGGACTACATCTTCGCGGACTACTGCACCGGCAAGCTCTACGGCTTCCGCCCGCGGCTTGGTCGCCGCGCCGGGAAGCAGCGCAGCTTCCGGTTCAACATCCGCTACCTCTCCTCGCTCGGCGAAGACAACGCCGGCCACATCTACGTGCTCACCGAGCGGGGCATCAACAGGAACAGCAAGGGCTCGGTCTACCGGCTGGTGCCCTTCCGCAAGGAGATCTAGCTACCGGGGCAGCGCGGGCGCGAGGATGCGGTACGCCTTGATGCCGAGTCCGAGGCGCTCCCGGTCCTCGGAGATCTGAGGGTCGAGCCCGGTCAGCTCCTTCACGCGCTCGAGCCTGTACGCGACCGTGTGCCGGTGGGCGAAGATCGCCCGCGCCGTGGCGTTCATGTTGCAGTCGCTCGCCAGGTACTCCTCGAGCGTGCCCAGCAGGTCCGAGCGGTACTGGTCGTCGTAGCGGACCAGGGGCTCGACGGTGTCCCGATAGAAGCTCCGCACCTCGTCCGGGTCCGAGATCAGCGCCCTGAACAGCAGCCGGTAGACCCCGCTCGCCGCGATCCCCTCCTCGAGCGCCTCCGCGATCTCCGGCTCTCGCGTGATCACGTCGAGCACCAGCTCGGCCTCCCTGATCGCCCGGTGGAGCTCGCCGGGGTCCGCATAGAACGATGAGACGGCAGCCATCCCGTGCTTCCGGAGCCGGGTGGCGATCCGCCCCGCCGAGCGCAGCGTCGTCTCTGGCGCGTCGTCGCCGCCCCGCGCCGGCAGGATGGCGTAGAGCCGGCCGTCGGCGAGCTCGGCAACAGACCCCTCGTATTCCCCTTCGACCAGGGCGCTGGCGTGGCTCGGCGAGGCCGACTCGATCTCGGCGACGAGCGCGATCGCCCCGCGGGCAAGGTCGCAGCCGAGCCGCGCCGCCTTGCTGGTGGCCTCGGCCGTGTTGACCTCGTGGGAGCGGAGCTCCTCGATCAGCCCGCCGCGCATCCTGCGCTCGGCGTCCTGCCGCGCATCGGCCACCGCCACAGCGGCCAGCGCCGCCAGAGCGGCAGCTCGGAGCACCTCCTCGCGGTCGACGAGGACGGCCTCTTCGTTGCCGTCGGCGGAGGGCTCCTCGAGCAGGAGCACGACGCCGACGGTCTGCCCGCCGGCCTCGATCGAGCGCTCGAGGGCGATCGGGTCAGGGGCGGTCGCGTCGGTCTCGGCAACTCGCGCCTTCGCATACTCGGCGAGCCCATTGAGCTCACCGCCGCCCGGGGCGTGGGCGGCGAGCCCTCGGGGCGGGAGGACGATCGCCACCGGGCCCCCGGCCTCAGCGGCAGCAAGCTCCGCGACCCCCTGGAGGCCCTCGCCGTCGAGGACGGCCTCGATCATGCGCGTGCTCAGCTCGCGCATGGTCACTCCGTCTGGGCTTCGATGTTCTTCATGGCGGGGCGGCCCGGGAAGCGGCGACTGCTGTCGATAGTCACCGTAGGCGCGCCTCGGCGTACGGTCTTTGGCCCGCTGTCGAAAATCGCGCGCAGCGCTTGCTCCAAGCGGTCGAGCGTGTCGATCGGCACTAGCTCCGCGCACGAACTGGCTGGGCAGCCAGTGCGGCGGTACAGTGGCTCGAAACCGGCGAGGAGGAGAGAGATGGCGATCGACACGGTCAGCGAGGCCGCCAAGAGTCAGGACACCCGGGAGACCTTCGAGGTGATCAACCCCGCGGACGACTCGGTGATCGCAAACGTGCCGATCGATGGCCCCGCCGAGGTCGCCGCCACCGTCGCGCGAGTGCGCGCCAACCAGCCGGCCTGGGAGGAGCTCGGCATCAAGGGTCGGGCCGAGTGGCTCGGCAAGCTACGCGACTGGCTGCTCGATCATCAGGACGAGATCGCGGACACAATGCAGCGGGAGACGGGCAAGGTCCGCGCCGAGTCGATGGGCGAGGTTCCCTACGTCGTGGACCTCATCAACTTCTACGGGAAGAAGGCCGGCAGGTACATCGGCGACGAGAAGGTCCCCGCCCACTCGCCGCTGATGAAGGTCAAGAAGCTCAAGGTCCAGTACCGCCCGTATCCGGTGGTCGGCGTCATCAGCCCCTGGAACTTCCCGCTCATCCTCTCGCTGGGCGACGCGGTTCCCGCCCTCGTCGCCGGGTGCGCGGTCGTCGTCAAGCCCTCCGAGGTCACCCCGCTGGGTCTCGGGGAGATCGTTGAAGCCTGGAGGGCCGAGATCGGCGGTCCCGACGTCTTCGACGTGGTCAACGGCATGGGAGAGACCGGCTCGGCGCTGGTCGACGAGGTCGACTTCGTGCAGTTCACCGGCTCGGACCGCACGGCGAAGAAGGTCCTCGTCCGCGCGGCCGAGACCCTCACCCCTGTGAGCGCGGAGCTCGGTGGCAAGGACCCGATGATCGTGCTGCGGACGGCCGACGTCGAGCGCGCGGCCAACGCAGCCGCCTGGGGCTCGTTCGCCAACTCGGGGCAGATCTGCATCTCGACCGAGCGGATCTACGTCGAGGAGCCGGTCTACGACGAGTTCCTAACCCGCTTCGTGGACGAGGTGAAGGGCCTCAACCAGGGGATGGACGGGCCCGAGCACGGCAAGGAGATCGGGGCGATGACCTTCCCCAAGCAGACAGACATCGTCGAGTCGCACGTTAACGATGCTCGGGAGAGCGGCGCCAACGTGCTCACCGGAGGCCATCGCGGCGAGAGGCCGGGCGACTGGTTCGAGCCCACCGTCCTCGCAGACGTCGACCACTCGATGACCGTCATGCGCGACGAGAGCTTCGGCCCGGTGGTCGGGGTGATGAAGGTTCGCGACCCTGACGAGGCGGTGCGGCTCGCCAACGACAGCCGCTACGGGCTCTCGGCGTCGGTGTTCGGCAGCAGGCGACAGGCAGAGGCCGTCGCCCGCCGGCTCGAGGTCGGGACGGCCAACGTCAACGACGTCCTGGTCGGGTTCCTGGCCTCTGACGTGCCGATGGGCGGCTGGAAGGACTCAGGGATCGGCTTCCGCCACGGCGAGTATGGGATCAAGAAGTTCGTTCGCCCGGAGTCACTCGTGATCACGCGCTTCGGCGGGAAGCGGGAGCCGCTCTACTTCCCGTACACGAGCGACCGGCGGGCGAAGCTGCGCAAGATCACGCAGTTCTTCAACTCGCGCGACTGGCGCCGGCGACTCGGACGGCGTTAGCCGTCCTTGCCGCCGCCACCGGAGCCGCCGCGGGTCTCGACCTTGCTGGCGATCCAACGGCCGTTCGACTTCTTGGCGATGACCTCGAGGTCGGTGCGGCCGACCTTGATGGCCTTGAAGCCGCTGATGCCCTGATAGACGGTGTTCTTGGTGACCTTCACCTTGAAGGTCCCGCCGCCCTCGTCCTCGCGGATGCTGAAGGTCTTCACCTTCGCGTTCTTGGCGACGATCGCGCCCTCGAAGTTGCGTGCCTGAGCGGCCGGCGCCGCAACCGCGGCGATGGCGAGTGCGGCTAGCGCCGCGATGATCCAAGTCCTCTTCTTCATCTCGATTCCTCCTGCCGTGGCTGACTAGCTTTCCGCCCAAGCATGCCCGCTCGCCGTTAGGCGACGCCCAAGCGAAGGTTAGGAATCGGCAAAAACCGGCCAGATATCTGGATGGTCAGGCCGTGATTGATGTGTGGCCCGGTTGGCCCGCCACGCGATCGACCCAGGCGCGGATAGCGGGATACCCCGCCAGGTCGAACCCGCCCTCGGCGGCAACGTGGGTGTAGGCGTAGAGCGAGATGTCAGCGATCGTGAAGCGCTCGCCGACATGGAAGGTACGGCTGGACAGGTGGCGTTCCATCGCGTCGAGGGCTGCGTAGCCGGCGCGGCGTCTGGTCTCCACCTCGGCGTCCACCGGGGGAGTGCCCGAGTAGCGGACCCAGAACCGCACGACCGCGATGTTGGGCTCGTGGCTGTACTGCTCGAAGAACAACCACTGGAGCGCCTGGGCGCGCTCATATCGATCCTCGGGCAGGTACGGCGTCCCCTCGGCAAAGTGGAAGAGGATCGCGTTGGACTCTGCCAGCGGACGACCGTCGTCGAGCACAAGGGTTGGCACGCGCAGCGCTGGATTGAGCTCCCCAAGAAGCTCGACACGGTTCGAGCGGTCTACGACGTCCACCTCGCGTCGCTCGTATTCGACGCCGAGGTGGGCCAGCAGCAGCCGGACCTTGTAACAGTTGCCCGATACCTGGGAGTCGTAGAGCAGCACGGCGGAGAGGCGTCCGTTAGGACGCCGGAACGAGCTCTTCGCGCAGCTGCTTGGCCGCGTCGACCATGTTGCGCAGGCTGGGATCGACCTCGGTCCAGGTGCGCGTCTTGAGGCCGCAATCGGGGTTGACCCAGAGCTGCTCGGGCCGTAGGACTCGCGCGGCCTCGTGAAGCAGCTCGACCATTTCCTCCACGCTCGGGATGCGAGGCGAGTGGATGTCGTAGACGCCGGGCCCAATGTCATTGCGGTAGCCGGTCCTCTCCCAGTCGTGGAGCAGCTCCATCCGGGAGCGGGCCGCCTCGATCAGGTTGACGTCGGCGTCCATCGCCTGGATCTGCTCCAGGATGTCGCCGAAGTCCGAGTAGCACATGTGGGTCTGGATCTGGGTCTCGTCCCTGACGACCGCGGTGGAGAGGCGGAAGCAGTGCACCGCCCAGCTCAGATACTCGTCCCAGCGGTCCTTGCGCAGAGGCAGCCCCTCGCGGATCGCGGGCTCGTCGACCTGAATGATCTGGACGCCGGCCTTCTCGAGGTCCTCGACCTCGTCGCGGATCGCAAGAGCAAGCTGCTTGCAGGTGTCCGCGAGCGGCTGGTCGTCGCGGACGAACGACCATTCGAGCATCGTCACTGGTCCGGTCAGCATCCCCTTGACCGGCTTGTCGGTGAGGGACTGGGCATAGGTGATCCAGTCGACGGTCATCGTCGACGGCCGCAGCACGTCGCCGAAGATGATCGGTGGGCGCACGTAGCGCGAGCCATACGACTGCACCCAGGCGTTTTCGGTGAAGACGTAGCCCTCCATCTGCTCGCCGAAGTACTGGACCATGTCGTTCCGCTCCGGCTCGCCGTGGACGAGCACGTCCAGGCCGACGTCCTCCTGGAAGCGGATCACCTTCTCGATATCGCCCTGCATGGCCTCCTTGTAGGTCTCCCAGTCGATCTCGCCGCGCTTCTCCTTGGCGCGGGTCTTGCGAATCTCGTCCGTCTGCGGATAGGAGCCGATCGTCGTCGCGGGGAAGAGCTCCGGGATGTCGATGCGGGCCCGCTGCGCCTGCCGGCGTTCCTCGAACGGGCTGTTTCGCCGGTCGTGCTCCTCGTCGAGGCCCTCGATCCGCGCGCGCACCTCGACGTTCCTTGTGCGCTGCGAGCCGTTCCTGGAATCGCGAGCCCGGTCATTCGCATCGAGTTCGTCGGAGATCGCGTCGCGGCCCTCGGCGACGCCCTTCGCCAGAGTGGCGACCTCCCCCACCTTCTGGGCTGCGAAGGCCATCCACGAGCGCATCTCGTCGTCGAGGTCGGCGTCCACACCGGAAGGCTCCGCGTCGAGATCGATTGGGACGTGCAGCAGCGAGCAACTGGTCGAGACCACGACCTGCGCGGTCCGGGTCTGAAGCCCGTCCAGTGCATCGAGCGAATGCTCGAGATGGTTGATCCAGACATTTCGCCCGTCCACGATCCCCGCGAAGAGCCACTTCTCGCCAAGGTCGTCGTTGGCGATGAACTCGGCGTTGTGCCGCCCGCCGTGTATGTGGACATCCGGCGAGAGGGGGTCGCCGTGGACGAAACCCGTGAAGTCGAGCCCGATGCCGTCGATCGGCGCCTCGCGGAGCACCTCATAGGCGTCGCCGACGTGGTCGAAGTACGTCTTGACCAGGATCCGTGGCCTCTCACGGACCTTGCCGAGCTCCTCGTACGCGAGACGGAGCGCATCGAGCTCCTTCTCGGAGCGATCCTCGACGAAGCAGGGCTCGTCGAGCTGCACCCAGGTCGCGCCCTGCTCAGCGAGCCGCTCGATCACCTCGCCGTACACTTCGACCAGGGGCTCGATCAGATCGACGGCGTCGAATCGCTCCGAGACACCCTCGGCAGGCTTCGAGAGCAGCAGGAAGCTGACGGGGCCGATCAGCACCGGAACCGTGTCGATGCCGAGCTCCTCCATCGCCTCGGCGTGCTCGTCGAAGGGCTTCGAGGTCGACAGCGAGAATCTCGCCTCGGGCCCGAGCTCGGGAACGATGTAGTGGTAGTTCGTGTCGAACCACTTCGTCATCTCCATGGCGGTGACGTCCTGGTCGTCCGTCTGACGACCGCGCGCCATGGCGAAGTAGGTGTCCAGGTCGACCTCGCTCCCATCCCAGCCGTATCGCTCGGGCACCGCGCCGACCAGGGCGATGGTGTCGAGCACCTGGTCGTAGTAGGAGAAGTCGCTCGAGGGAATCAGGTCGATGCCGGCGTCCTGCATGAGCTTCCAGTTCTCGACGCGGATCCGCTTGGCGACCTCGGCGAGCTCATCGGCTGAGGTCTCGCCGCGCCAGTACCCCTCGGTTGCGAACTTGAGCTCGCGGTTGCGGCCGATCCTCGGAAATCCGGAGACGTTCGAGAGGGCCATAAAAAGACCCTACCGGGCGGTCGATCTGGGAAACCCGCTTCGCGAGCCTCGGTGCGGAATCCTGCGAGCGCTCACCCTCTACCCTTCTCCGCCATGCCCGATCGCGACTTCATGGGGGCGGTCCGCGAGCGTGTCATCGTCTTCGACGGCGGCATGGGGGCGACCCTGGAGCAGTTCGACCTGACGCAGGAGGACTACGGCGGGCTCGAGGGCAAGTGCCATGAGGCGCTCGTGCTCAACCGCCCGGACGTGATCGAGGGCGTCCACGCCTCGATGCTCGAGGCCGGTGCCGAGGTCGTCGAGACCGACACCTTCCAGGGCAGCCGGCTGAAGCTCGATGAGTGGGGTCTCGGCGAGCACACCCTGGAGATCAACCGCAGCGCGGCGGAGATCGCCCGGAAGGCGGCCGGCACCCACCGCTTCGTCGCGGGCTCGATCGGGCCGACCGGGTTCTTGCCGGCATCCGACGATCCGACTCTTGGCGACATCAGCTTCGGCAGGCTGGTCGAGGTCTTCACCGAGCAGGCACAGGGCCTGGTGGAGGGCGGGGCCGACCTGATCATCATCGAGACGGCCCAGGACATCCTCGAGGTGAAGGCGGCGATCTTCGGCGTCCGCAAGGCGTTCAAGCTGACGGGCCGCGCACTCCCGATCCAGGCCTCGGTCTCGCTGCTTCCGCAGGGCGGCAGGATGCTGCTGGGGACCGACATCCGGGCCGTGCTGACCACGCTGTCGGCGCTCGACGTCCAGGTGATCGGGCTGAACTGCTCGACGGGTCCCGAGGACATGCGCGACGCGATCCGCTACCTGGGCGAGACGTCGCCGCTGCCCGTCCACTGCATCCCCAACGCCGGGCTGCCTCTGCAAGGCCCCAACGGCGAGACGATCTTCCCCGAGCAGCCCGAATCTCTCGCCGCGACGCTCGGCGAGTTCGTCGAGCGCTACGGCGTCGGCCTCGTCGGCGGCTGCTGCGGCACCACCCCGGATCACATCCGAGCGATCCGCGAGCGGGTCGGCGAGGGCAAACCCGAAGAGCGCCCCGAGCGGGGGCAGGCGGCCGTGTCGTCGATGATGACCGCGACCCCACTCGTTCAGGAGCCGCGGCCGACGCTCGTCGGCGAGCGCGTCAACTCACAGGGCTCTCGCGCCGCAAAGCAGATGCTCCTCTCCGACGACTACGACGGCCTGCTGCAGGTCGCGGAGGACCAGGTCACGGGCGGGGCCCACGTCCTCGACGTCTGCGTGGCGCTCACCGAGCGTCAGGACGAGGACGCCCAGATGGGCGAGGTCGTCCAGCGGATCTCGCTGACGCAGCCGGCCCCGATCCAGGTCGACTCGACCGAGCCCGAGGTGATCGAGGCGGCCCTCGAGCGGATCCCTGGCCGCGCGATCGTCAACTCGATCAACCTCGAGGCCGGCCGCGACAAGCTCGACCGCGTCGTGCCGCTCGCCAAGGCCCATGGCGCCTGCGTTATCGCGCTGACGATCGACGAGGAGGGGATGGCGAAGACCGCGGAGCGCAAGCTCGAGGTCGCCAGGCGGATCCGAGACCTCTGCTGCGACGAGCACGGCCTCCACCCCGAGGCGCTGATCTTCGATGCGCTCACCTTCACTCTGACGACGGGAGACGAGGAATGGCGCCCCTCCGCCTTGGAGACGATCGAGGGGATCGGGCGGATCAAGTCCGAGCTCCCCGGGGTGAAGACCTCGCTCGGCGTCTCCAACGTCTCTTTCGGCGTCTCGCCGAAGGCCCGCGCCGCCCTCAACTCGGTCTTCCTACACCACTGCGTCCAGGCCGGGCTAGACCTGGCGATGGTCAACCCGAACCACATCACTCCCTACGCAGAGATCCCGGAGGAGGAGCGCGAGCTCACCGATGAGCTGGTCTTCAATCGTTCCGAAGACGCACTGGAGATGTTCATCGCGCACTTCGAGTCGAAGGGTGAGGAGGCGGAGGAGGCGGCGGGCGATCCCACGGAAGGCATGGAGCCCGAGGAGGCTCTCCACTGGCAGATCCTCCACCGCAAGAAGGAGGGCGTCGAGGACTGGATCGACCGCTCCGTCGAGAAGATCGGCGCCGTCCCCACTCTCAACGAGGTGCTGCTGCCCGCGATGAAGGAGGTCGGCGACAAGTTCGGCGCCGGCGAGCTGATCCTGCCGTTCGTCCTCCAGTCCGCCGAGGTGATGAAGCGCGCGGTCGCCCAGCTCGAGAACTACCTCGAGCGGATCGAGGGCCACACCAAGGGCAAGGTCGTGATCGCGACCGTCTTCGGCGACGTCCACGACATCGGCAAGTCGCTGGTCAACACGATCCTCACCAACAACGGCTACACGGTGATCGACCTGGGCAAGCAGGTCCCGGTGGACACGATCATCTCCGCCGCCATCGAGCACGAGGCCGACGCGATCGGCCTCTCGGCGCTGCTCGTCTCGACCTCCAAGCAGATGCCAACCTGCGTGCAGGAACTGCACCAACGAGGCCTGGCCTTCCCCGTGCTGATCGGCGGGGCGGCGATCAACCGCGACTTCGGGCGCCGCATCCTCTACCCGGGCGGCAAGGAGTCCGACGACGTCTACGAGCCAGGAGTCTTCTACTGCAAGGACGCCTTCGCCGGGCTCGACACGATGGACGCCCTGATCGACGATGCGGCCCGCTCCTCGCTGGTCGAGCGAATCCGGTCCGAGGCACAGGAGCTACGCGAAAAGCCGGTCGTGGCGGACGACGCGCCGCCGACCACGGACGACAGCGTTCGCTCGGACGCACGGACCGACGCGCCCGTCCCAGAGCCGCCGTTCTGGGGCGTCCGCGACGTCCCGGTGGATTTCGACGACGTGTACCCGCACCTCGACCGCCACGTCCTCTTCAAGCTCCACTGGGGCGGCCGAGGCAAGAAGGGCGAGGAGTGGCGTCAGATCGTGGACGGGCACGAGGGCGAGGAGGGCTTCGCTCCGCGCCTCGAGCGGATGTGGCGCGAGCAGGACTACCTCCAGCCCCGCGCCCGGCTCGGCTACTTCCCCTGCGCCGCCGACGGGAACGAACTTGTCATCTTCGATCCCGAGTACCCGGAGCGCGAGCTCGAGCGGCTCGTCTTCCCGCGCCAGCCGAAGCACGATCGGATCTGCCTGACCGACTTCTTCCGCCCCCTACGGAGCGAAGCGAAGCAAGGATCAGGTGAGGTTGACTCAGGTGAGCGCGACGTCGTCGCCCTGCAGGGCGTCACAGTGGGGCCCGAGGTCACCAAGCTGATCAAGAGGCTCGAGGCCGACGGCGAGTTCGCCGAGCAGCTATATGTGCATGGGCTCGGGGTGCAGGCGGCCGAGGGTCTCGCCGAATGGCTCCACTCCGAGGTCCGCTCGGAGCTCGACATCCCGCGCGACCAGGGCCGGCGCTATTCGTGGGGCTACCCGGCGTGCCCGGACCAATCGGAGCACGAGAAGGTCTGGCGCGTGCTCGGCCTCGATCAGATCGGGATGACGCTCTCCGGCGGCTACGCCGTCGAGCCGGAGCAATCGACCGTGGCCATCATCGCCCACCACCCCCAGGCGGTGTACTTCGGCATGAAGTCCGGCTTCATCCCGAAGGAGAAGGCTCCCGACGAGGTGATCGCCGGGACCGAGCGCGGCGGCGAGCTTCCGCCCGAGTCGGATCCGCGTGACGGCTCGGTCGAGGCCGAGGCCGCCGACGCGGGCGATCCCCAGCCGGCCTAGGCGCTCAGGCGACCGCCGCGCGGTCGCCTGCGGTGAGCCGGTGGACGGCCTGCGGCTCGGCGAACCCCTTGAGCTCGAGCTCGTCCTGAGTCGTCTCCATGCCGTGATCGGCGAGCCAGCCCACCACCCGCCGGTGCGCTTCGCCACTGAGAAGGATTTCCCCCGGCCCCGCCTGCGCCTGCAGCCGGGCGGCCAGGTTCGTCGCCTCACCAGTGACGGCGATGTTGTCGTCGGAGATGCCTCTGCCGACCACTCCGGGACCGACCGCGATTCCGATGCCGAGCGGCAACTCGATCGTCTGCGCCCGGTCGCGGAGAGCGAGTGCCGCCTCCAGGGCGTCGGCAGTGTGGTCGGTGCTCGTCCCCGCCACGTTGAAGGTCGCCATCACCGCGTCTCCCGCGAACTTGTCGACGATCCCCCGCCGGCGCTCGACGGTGACGCGCGCCAGCCTGTAGAGCATCCTGATCCGATCCGTCAGGGCCTCGGGAGCGAGGCTCGAGCTGAGCTCCGAGTAGCCCCGCACGTCGGCGAACAGCGACGTCACAAGGCGCTCGCCATGCGGGACGACCGGTTCGGCGACCGCTTCGGCCTCCGGCTCGGGCGCGGGGGGAACCGCCACGCCCAGCTCGGCGGCGGCGGCGCGGGCTTCGCTCCCGAGCAGGCGTGCATTCATTCGGTCGGCTGACTCCACGACCGCCTTCAACTCCGTCGCGGCCTCCTCGGAACGGCCTCCATCGGCCAAGGCGCGAGCGCGCGGCACCTGGCCGCGCAGTTTGACGAGCGGGTAACCGGCGTCCTCGGCCGCACCGATCAGCCCGTCGAAACTCGCGATCGCCCGCGACGGATCGCCACGCGCGAGCGCAAGGAGACCCTCGATCTGCTCGAGATAGCCGGAGCCGGCTTCGGTTGGGTGGCCGCGCGCGGCGACGATGAGCCTCTCCACTTGTTCTTCCCGGCCGAGAGCGGCCAGCACCTCCGCAGCGAGGGCGAGCGTCTCTCTGAAGGTCGAGAGGCCCTCGGCCTTCTCGACGATCTCCTCGGCCACCTCGAGGGCGTCCTCGGGCCGTCCGAGGCTCTGAGCGACCCGGATCCGCGCCTGGGCGTCGTAGGTGATGTCCTGCAGCTCCGTCCGGGTCGAGATCGGCGGCAGCATCTCCGCCGCCCGCTCACCGCGTCCGAGCTCGGCCAGGATCTGGGCGGTCTGGATCCGGGCTCGCCACTCCATCTTCGCGAAGCCCAGCTGCTCGTGCCGGCGTGCAGCGGCCTCGCCCTGAGCGAGAGCCCCTTCGAGGTCGCCTCGGGCGGTCGCGACGTAGCAGCGGCAGAGCGGGTCGCCGGAGCGGTTTCCATACGTCGCGTAGAAGGGCTGCGACTCGAGCCGCTCGAGCCACTCCTCGAGCTCCGGGAGCATCATGTGGGTGCGCGTCCAGATCGTGTTCCATGCCACGTTGCTGGCGATCTGCGAGTAGCCCTTCTCGCGTGCCTCGAGGAAGCACGTGTCCATCAGCGCCAGGCCACGCTCCTGTTCCTCCCCGTCGACGTAGCCCAGCGCGAGGAAACCGAGAGCCCAGACGCGCTCGTAGTCCGCACCGACCTCTTCGGCGATCTCCATCGCCCGCTGCGCCGACTCCAGACAGCCCCGGTAGTCGAGCTGGAAGGCGTGCAGTCCCGCGAGGCGCTGATGGGCCATCGCAAGATCGGCCGACGGGCCCGCCTCCTCGAGCACGCCCAGGGCGCGCTCGTACTCAGCGCGCGCGGCATCAGGACGCCTGGACTCCCAGTGACACCGCCCCAGGACAAGCCGGTGGTGCGCCGCCTCGAGCTCCTCTCCGCCTCCCTCGAGGACCTCGATGCCGGAACTCAGGTAGCCGACGGCGGTGGCCGGCTCGCCGTTGCGCTGATGGTCGTTTCCGATCCGGCAGAGGACACGCGCGTTTTCGAGCGGGTCTTGGACATAGGGCAGTACCCGCTCCAGGATCGAAACGGCCTCGCCGAAGGCCAGGGCATGCTCCGCCTCGTCGGCACTCCGCAGGCAGATCGGCACCGCCTCGGCGAAGCGCGTCGCGCCGAGCAGATGGTTGGCCAGATCGACCGGTCGCGTCGTCTCGCTGTCCGCGAGGACCTCTGCCGCGCGCGAGTGGATCGCCTGCCGCCGCGGTGTCACGATCTCCGCGTAGATCGCCTCCTGGGTCAGCGCGTGCCGCCAGGAGTACCGACCCGGGCGGGCGAGGTCCTCCTCGATCAGCTGCTGGGACATCGCCGCCTCCAGCGCATCGTGAACGGTGGCCGCGGGCTCACCGGAGACGGCGAGCAGCGTCTCGGCGTCGAAGGTCCGCCCCAGCGCCGCCGCGGCCTCGAGCACGGCGGAGCGCTCGTCGCCGAGGCGCTGGACGCGAAGCAGGATCGCCTGTCGGACGGACTCGGGCAGCAGGGCGTTTCCGACCGCCAGCCGATCCGATCCGTCGCCGGACCCCGAGCTCTCCACCACTTCGCGCAGCATCTCCTCGAGGACGAACGGGTTTCCCTCCGTCCGCTCCAGCATCAGCTCGTGGAGCTCCCGGTCGACCTCGCCGGGTCCGAGGATGGCCGCCAGCATCTCCCCGACCCCGTCGTCCGAGAGCGGCTCGAGCTCGAGGACGTCGGCGACCCCGGACCGGCGCCAGCCCTGGAGCGTCGGCAGGAACGGATGCCTGCGGTGAAGCTCATCGGTGCGGTAGGTGACGACGATCAGGGAGGGCAGGTCGGTGAGCCGCCGGGCGAGGTAGTCGAGGAGCTCGCGGGTCGAGGCGTCCGCCCAATGGACGTCCTCGATCACGAGCAGAACGGTCCGGTCGCGTGCGGGAAGGGCGAGCAGCGACACGATCGCCTCGAAGAGCCGGAGCTTCGCCTGGCCAGGGTCTGCTGAGGGCTCGGGCTGCCGATCACCCGCGAGCGTCGGGAAGAGCTGGCCCAGCTCACCGAGCGCGGGGCCGAGGGCCTCCCGCAGCCGGCCCAGGTCCTGCTCATCCAGGTAGTTGCCGATCGCCTCGACGAAGGGCAGGTAGGGCAGCGAGACCTCCGCGTCGCTTGCGCCCCCAGAGAGCACCGCGCAGCCGAGCTCCCGAGCCTCGCGGACGAGCTCCCGCGTCAGCCGGGTCTTGCCGATGCCCGCTTCGCCCGCGAGCACGACGAAGCGGCTCTCGCCGCGGCGCGCCGCCAGCAGGCCATCCTCGAGGACGCCGAGCTCGTCGTCGCGCCGGATCAGGATCGGGCAGAGAGCGGTGCGAGGCACGCCCTCAATTCTCCCGCAGCGAGCGGTTCGAAGGCTCGGCTACGACGGAAACGGCACCTCCTCGGGACTGATCAGGTGCCTGATCCCCTCCGCGTGGTCGAGCCAGGTCTCGAGCTCCGCAACATGTTCGCCCCTCATCGTGTGGAGGAGCGCGACGTCGGTGTCGAACGACTCGCTGGTCGGGCGGATCACGGTGAAGCGGGCGAGGGCCAGGATCTTGCTCTCGTCCTCGCGGTCCGCGTACAGGGACAGCGGCCGGAGCCGCACCACGTTCTCCTCCCCTCGTTCCCGCTGCTCGCGGAGCTCGAGGAGATTCCGGCGCACAGCCTCCCGCCCGAGGAACTCGCTCCGGCCTGTGACGAACCCCGACGGGCGAAAGACGACGTCCTCCGTGAGATGGCTGGCGAACTCATCCGCGTCCAGGCGCGCGAACGAGTCGAACATCGCGAGGATCGCCCGAAGCTGCGCATCCTTCGTGGCCATCGGGCACGTGTATTACCCGACGCCTTCGGGGATCGCTATCCACCAAACGTCTACTCGCCCTGAGTCTAGGCAGAGATGCGCTCGGCCCCGCGCTCGCGCGATCGGGGCTGCTTCGGGAGGTGCACCGGGGCGGCGGATAGTGCCCTGATACGCATGTCGGACCAGGTGACGCCCTCGCGCACCAGGGCCGGGACGCCGAGCGCGACGGCGGTCGCGATCTCCACCGCCTGCAGGATGACGCCGTATGCGAGCGCATCCGCGGCCGGGATCCCGAAGCCCCTGGTGAGCACGCTGATTATCGCCAGCTGGAAGATGCCGATGTTGGAAGGCGTCGCGGGCACGACTGCCGTGACGTTCACGGCAAACAGACACGCGGCGGCGGCGCCGATGGCGACCTTGTGATCGAGGCCGAGCGCAGCGAACAGCGCCCAGCAGGCGAGCAGCTGCAGGAGCCAGGCGAAGAGCTGGGCGAACGCCGCGAAGCTGCCCTTGCGCGGATCCCGGAAGACGGTGAGGCCGCGGCGGGCCTGCTTGATCGCACCGCGTACCGCCTTGATCGCGCGCGCGATGCGTCCCTGGCCGTTGACCCTGACGAGCGACGGCGCCGCCAGGACCGCCAGCAGGATGAGAAGCGGAGCGGTCGAGACCAGGAAGAGCTTCTGGGTGCTCGCCTGGAAGAGGTCGGTGGTCGACACGATGATTCCGCCGAGGAGGACCAGGGCGAGGATGTTGAGCGCGGTCTGCGAGACCAAGGTTCCGATCAGGACCGGGAAGGTCTCGCGCATGCGACCGACCCGCCGGGAGAGGACCATCGCCCTCGCCGGCTCTCCGAGTCTCGCCGGCAACGTCGCCGACATGAGGACGCCGATCATCGTCGCCGAGGTGACGTCACGGCGGCGCACGATGCGACCGGGGAGCGCCGCACGAGCGATCGCCACCCAGGAGGCCGCGCGAGCGAACATCGCGCCGACCATGAGGCCGAAGGCGATCAGCAACCACTTCAGGTCCGAGTCGATGATGTTGCTGGCGACCTGGTCCACGCCGATCCGGCGCGCCGCCAGGGCCGTCAGGAGAAGTCCGAGTGCGCCGGCGACGGCGACACCGGCCTTGCGGGCGGCGCGCCGTCCGCGCCCACGTGTGCTGACCGGAGCCGGATCGGGGGAGGGAAGCCGCTTGGCCGGCCGGCGAGCCTCCCCGTTCAGTGGGACGAGTCCCGTCCGGCGGGCCCCGGACTCCAGCCGCGAGACGGGGGCCGGAACCGGCTGCCGCACCCACTCATAGACCTGCTTGACCTCCTGGGCGACACGAGGCCAGGCGTAGCGTTCGGCGCTCTCGCGTCCGGCCTCGCCCATCGCGACCAGTCGCTCGGGCTCGAGGGCCAGGAGCTGGAGCTCCTCGGCGAGAGCCTGCGGGTCGGCTGGCGGCACGAGAACGCCGTCGACGCCGTCCGTGACGACGTCGCTGTAGCCGGCGATCTTGGAGGCGATCACCGGGGTGCCCGCGGCGAACGCCTCCGTCAGGACCATGCCGAAGCTCTCACCGGCGAGTGAAGGCGCGCAGAGGAGGTCGGCGTCGGCGAGCTGGCGCCAGAGCACCGAGTCCGAGACCTTGCCGAGCACGTCGATGTGGGCGAGCACGTCCGGGTCGGAGACGAGGCGGGAGACGTCCTCGGGATCCGCGCCGACGACCGTCAGCCGCGAGGGGACCTGCTCGACCAGCGCCTGGAAGGCGGCCAGCAGCACCGGGAGGCCCTTGCGGTCCTCGGCGCGGCCCACGAAGAGGAGCCGCAGCTCCTCGCTGGCGCGCTTTGGGCCCTTGGGCGCTGCGTCGAGGTCGACGCCGTTCGGGACGATCATGTAGTCGCCGCCGAACCATCGCTTGCCGGTCCAAGCCGCTGCTTCGGAGACGGCGATCCGGGCGGAGAGCTGGTTGAGTCGACGGCGCGCTCCCAGCAGCGTGGCGATGTGGTTCGGGAAGGCCTTGGTCGAGTAGGCGTGGAAGGTGCCGACCACCGGGGTGCCACGGAAGGTCATCGCGTCCCAGCCGACGGTCGGCGCCAGGGGCTCATGGACGTGAACGACGTCGAAGTTCCCGGCGCGCAGCTCGCGCCGGAGCGAAATCGGGCCGTCGGGGAAGGCGGAGATATTCGAGACCGCGCCGTTCGCCCCGATGCCCACGGTTCGGCCGAGCGGGACCAGGTAGTCGGGGGCCTCCCGAAGCTCGGGTTGGGAGCGGTGCAGGCGGCGGCTGATGACGCCCGGCGGGTCCCAGGGGGCGAGCACTCTGACGTGGTCTCCCTGGGATATGAACTGCTCCGCCAGTGCCTCGACGTGCCTGTTGACCCCTCCCTGATAGGTCCACGAATAGGGGGAGACGAGCGCGATGCGCATTGCGCCAGGGTACCGAGATGTGTGGCTGTGCTTAGTGGCGGGAGTCACACCTTGATCACTTACCCGCCTATCCCTCGCCTATTACGCGAGGAGCTTCTGATCTCCTCTGCCTGAGACCAGGCGTAGGCGAGGAACGCGCCCAGCGCCAGGGCTCCGAGCACGAGAAAGGTCGCCCCCGAATCGTTCACCAGGACGCCCACGCCCACGGCTGCGCAGGCGCCGATCAGCCCTGCGCGGGCGATGGGGGTGGGCTCGAGCCAGTCGTCGATGCGCCGCCATCGGACCGCCGCCACGGCAATTCCCACCACGACGATCCAGAAAAGGGGCTTCCCGGCCGCCTGGGCGAAGTCGTGCGCGGAGAGCCGGAGGCGCCGCTCGGCGACGTCCGCGAGCTCCCCCGACCCGCCGGCATCGATCACCGAGCGCGTCAGGTGTGAGTTGCCGCCGGAGACGAGGTCGATCACGGCCAGGAGAAAGACCGCGATGAAAGGGGCGGCGACGGCGGCCAGCAGCCAACGCCAAGACGGTTTCGTGCGTTTGACGCCCGTGTAGGGGGCAACTCGCACGAAATCGGCTGGGACCATCGCCGAGGCGACCACCGCGGCCACCGGAAGGACGATCGCCGCGCCGACGTCGGCACCCCACCGTCCCGCCCCGAACACGATCGCCGAAGCCGCTCCTGCGATCAGAAATGCCGCCACCGAGCCGCGCCGGCTCACCCCCCTTCCCCAGCCGCTGTAAGCGCTCAATCCCGCTGCAACCCCGACGGGGACCATCACCGCGAAGAGCGCCTCGAGCTCGTTGCCGATCCCGAAGAAGCGCGCGCCGAAGATCGGGTTCGGCCCGAGCAGTGAGAGCCGGGTCTCTCCGGAGCCAGCGATGACGTCGATCGCGTACGCGACCACCGTGATCGCACAGGCGATCGCCAGTCCCGCGCCAGCCCCAGGCGAAGCGGACGGTCAGCGCCGCCAGTCCCGCCGCCCCGAGCCCGACCAGCAGTCCTTCTGCGACCGCGCTCGGTTCCAGCCAGGCGCCGACCAACAGCATCAACGGCATATAGGCGAAGGCGAGCGCCAGCCACGCCATCGCCGCCCGGCGCAGGCCAAGCACGACTCGATTCACGGCGAGCGCGACCAGGATCCAGGCCCCGAGACACGCAATCAGCACCGGCTCTCGCCGGTCCGGAATCGCCGCGATCCGGTCGGCGAGATCGCTGACCGCGACGGCGTCCGCGGCGCCCTCAGACCGGATCGGCTCGCCGTCCATCTCGTCGGGGACCGAGAGCCCGAATCGCTCGAGGATGGTCGGCGCGATGTCCGTCGAGAGGACGTAACCGTCCGTTCGCGTCGAGTCCGAGGTCAGGTTCCCGCGGAATCCGCTTCCCGCGATGCCGATCGGGACGAGATCCCGCCCGGGGGCGGGCTCAGCAAAGGCGATCGTCAGACCGCCCGCGGGCTCGACCCTCGCCAGCTTGCTCACGCCGCCGATTCCCGCTGAGAACACACCGACGCCGACGGGGCCGCCGACCACCCTGCCGATCTCCCCGGACCGGTCCGCCACCATGATCGCTGCGGCTCCAGCCGACGGAACCGGTTCCGGCCGGATGCCGGCGTCCAGCAGTGTCGAACCGAGCAGGCCGGGCACGATGGCGGCAGGGGCAGCGTCGGCTCGCTGGACGATCTGGGACCAGCGAGGCACGCGGAGAAAGGCGCTCCTCAGCGGAGGCAGCGCCTCGGCATAGAGGGCGTCGTTGACCCGATTTCCCTGGGAGACGTCCAGATAGGTCTGCTCCGCCGGCACTTCGCCGATCCCTGTGCTCATCACGCCGACCGCCATGCCCACTCGGGCGAGATCGCTGACGCTGGTGCCCGCCGGAAGCACGCCGAGCAGCACGCGGGGGGCGGTGTGAGCGGGGGTGGCGTGAGCGGGCGCCACGCCGCAGGCGAGCGCCCCGGCGGCCAGCAGGGCGGTCACTAACCTTCGTCTCGTGGCCGGCCGCACGTTCGTCAAGTTCACGTTCTTCAAGCTCGACCCCGCCTGGCGCAGGCGCAGCGCCGGGGAGCGGGCGCAGGACAAGGCCGAGTTCCAGGCGGCCTGCGAGGATTTCGCCGAGGACCGCTCGCTGCGAGCGTATTCGACGGTCGGCACGCGAGGGGACGTCGATCTCCTCCTGCTCAGCCAGAGCCCGATCCTCGAGGACATCCACACCTTCCACGTGGTGCTCGGCCAGAGCGGCCTGGCGCGATGGGCGACCACTCCGCACTCCTACCTGGCGATGACGAAGCCTTCGCCCTACTCCGAGTCGGAGTCGAGGCCGGAG
Source organism: uncultured Solirubrobacterales bacterium (assembly GCA_963804595.1). Classification (GTDB taxonomy): domain Bacteria; phylum Actinomycetota; class Thermoleophilia; order Solirubrobacterales; family 70-9; genus DASUPK01. The sequence continues at coordinate 53,468 of CAWDQZ010000019.1, read as the reverse complement.
ATCTGCACGTCCGAGCGGCGCTACCTCTTCGTCTACCCCTTCGACAAGAAGCGCGAGTGGTACGGGCTGCCGCTCGAGGAGCGCCGGCGGATCATGACCAACCACATCGAGGTCGGCCGCCGCTACCCCGAGATCTCGATCAACACCGCCTATTCCTTCGGCCTCGACGACCAGGAGTTCGTCGTCTCGTTCGAGGGCGACGACCCCGGCGAGTTCCTCGACCTGGTCCAGGAGCTGCGCGGCACCGAGTCGAGCTCCTTCACGCTGCGGGACACCCCGATCTTCACCTGCGTCGCGATGTCTCTCGGCCGCGCGCTCGACGCGCTGGACGGCACCGCGGCGACGGCGGTCGCAACGGCCTAGTGCAGCTGATCGACCTGTCCGCTCCGATCCGACCGGATCCCCCCGAGTATCCGGAGCCGCTCCGCACCGAGATCGCCTTCGAGGACCACGCGCAGGGCGCCGAGACGATCGAGACCATCTTCGGTGTCGACCGCGAGCTTCTTCGTGACGGCGAGGGCTGGACCACCGAGACGTTCCTCCGCTTCGGAACCCACAACTCGACCCACGTCGATGCGCCGTGGCACTACAACTCGGAGGTCGAGGGCAAGCCCGCGCAGGCGATCGACCAGCTTCCGCTCGAGTGGTTCTACGCGCCGGGGGTGGTGATCGATGCGACGGATCGCGAGGACGGCGAGTCACTCTCCGCCACCGACGTACAGGAGCGGCTTCCGCGGGCACTCAATGCCCTCGACATCGTTCTCGTCCGTACGGGCCGCGACGAGTTTTATGACCAGCCGGACTACATTGCGCGCGGGCCCGGGGTAACCGCCGAGGCGACGCGTTGGCTTCACGAGCAGGGCGTGCGCGTGATGGGCATCGACGCCTGGGGCTGGGACGAACCGCTCCATCTGCAGGCGGCGCGGGCGAAGGCCGAGGGCAGGCCAGGGATCTTCTGGGCTGCCCACCAGGTGGACCTCGCGTACTCCCAGATCGAGCGCCTCTTCAACCTCGGCGCGCTCCCCGCCGAGGGCTTCCAGGTCGCCTGCTTCCCGCTCCGAATCGAGGGGGCGAGCGCGGCACCTGCGCGGGTGGTCGGGATCCTCAACGGCTGAAGAGCCGCGCTGGATCGCCCGGCAGGGCCAGCCACTACCCTTTCCCGCTCGCTGTGATCGGTACCGAGCAAAATCCCCTGCGAGTCGCCATCGTCGGCTCCGGCCCGGCGGGCTTCTACACGGCCGAGCACATCCTCAAGCACGAGGGAACGCATGCCGAGGTCGACATGTTCGACCGGCTCCCCACGCCCTACGGGCTGGTGCGCTTCGGCGTCGCGCCGGACCACCCCAAGATCAAGTCCGTGATCCGCGTCTACGAGAAGACCGCCGCCCGGCCGGAGTTCCGCTTCTTCGGCAACGTCGAGGTCGGCGCCGATGTGACCGTCGATGAGATCAGGGAGCGCTACCACGCCGTCGTCTTCGCCTACGGCACGGCCACCGACCGCCACCTCGGCATCCCCGGCGAGGACCTCCCCGGCTCGCATCCCGCCACCGAGTTCGTCAACTGGTACAACGCCCATCCCGATTTCGCAGACCGCGTATTCGACCTCTCCTGCGAGCGGGTGGTGGTGATCGGCAACGGCAACGTCGCCGCCGACGTCGCGCGGATGCTTGCGCTGACCGCCGCCGAGCTGGGCGAGACCGACACCGCAGATCACGCGATCGAGGCCTTCAGCGGCGCCGGGGTCAAGGAGATCCTCGTGCTCGGCCGCCGCGGGCCCGCCCAGGCCGCGTTCACCAACCCGGAGGTCCGAGAGCTGGGCGAGATGGTGGACGCGGACATCGACATCGATCCAGCCGAGACTGGAGCTCGACGACCTGAGCCGCGAATGGCTCGACTCCGACGACGCCGACCCGACCAATCGCCGCAACGTCGACATATTCACTGACTTCTCGCAGCGCGAACCCGAGGGCAAGAGCAAGAGGATCGCGATGCGCTTCCTCCGCTCGCCGATCGAGATCCAGGGCGACGGCAAGGTCGAGCGGATCGTGATCGGGCGCAACGAGCTGCAGCGCGACGACTCGGGTCGGCTCCGCGCGGTCGACACCGGCCAGCGCGAGACGATCGAGTGCGGCATGGTCCTCCGCTCGATCGGCTACAAAGGCATCCCGATCGAGGGCATCCCCTTCGAGGAGCGTCGCGGCCTGATCCACAACGACAGCGGCCGGGTCCACGACGGCTCCGGTGAGCAGGTTCCCGGCCTCTACGCCGTCGGGTGGATCAAGCGCGGCCCCTCGGGCGTGATCGGGACCAACAAAAAGGACGCTCAGGAGACCGTGGACAACCTCTTCCAGGATTTGGAGACCGGGGACGTACCCGAGGCCGAGCTGGCCAGCGACCGCGGCTCCATCGAGGCCCTGCTCAACGAGCGCAAGCCCGATCACGTCACCTTCGAGGGCTGGCAGGCGATCGATGCCGTCGAGGTCGAGGCCGGCAAGCCGTATGGCCGCCCGCGAGTCAAGCTCTGCAAGGTCGACGAGCTGGTCGAGGCGTCGAAGGCCGCGAAGACCGCCGCCTGATCAGGCGGCGGCCGGCAGCTCGTAGCCGACTGGCAGCAGCCCCCGTGCCAGGGCCTCCGCGCGGAGCTCGCGCGGCCGGTCGGTGGTGATGCAGCGGGGCAATACCCGGAGGACCTGATCCAGAAGATCGACGTCGTTGACGGTGCCGGTGCTCACAGTGATCCCTGCCTCCCGCAACGGGCCGAGGAGCTCGTCGGAGAGCAGGAAGTGCTCGACCTTGACGCCGCTGACCCCGTGGCGAAGCGCCCAGCCCGCGAGCGTCTCGGGCGCGTAATCGGCCCAGATCACCAGGCGCGTGCGAAGGCCGGCGGCGGCGGCGACCTCGCAGGCATCGGAATGGAAGCTGATCACCTCGAGACGATCGCGCTGAGGAGAACGCGCGTAGCGCTCGCAGATCGCCCCAGCAGTGCGACGGGCGAGCTCCGGGTTCGACTGCGTCTTCACCTCCACCTGGATGGTCAAGTCAAGGGGCACCGCCTCGAGCAGCTGCTCGAGGGCGAGCGGCGGCTCGCCGGCCGGCTGGCCGTCGGAGTCGAGCAGGCTGCCGTCCAGGATCTCCCCGAGGGTGCGCTCGTGGGCCCAGCCCGACAGGGTCGTCCCGAGCGACAGGAGTGGGTCATGCAGGAGCACCAGCCCGCCGTCCGCCGTCATACAGACGTCGGTCTCCAACCCGTCGAGCGGCCCGGAGAGCGAGCGGCGGAGCGCAGTCTTCGAGTTGTCCGGGCCGTACGCGCGTCCAAGACGATGGGCGATCAGGTCGCCTGCCATGGTGGGCGTAGGTTGACCCTGTGGGGGGTCTGGGGTTGTGAAATCCCTGCAAACCCCTCGTAACGATTCTGTGACCCGGCGGCCGGCGCGCTCAGCGCCGCAGCCAGCCGATGAGCCGCGGATGGCCGTCGATCACAGGTGCGTCGACCAGCTCGAAGCGCCGGAAGCCGCTCTTACGCCCGAGCATCTCGATCCCAGGGGCGGTGAAGCCCCAGTAGACGTAGTCGTCGTCCGGGTATACCTCGCCCGGGAGGTAGCGGTGCACCGGATCGCCATCGTTTGGATCGGCGAAAACGCCGTGCGTCTCGATCAGGACCCTGCCGCCTTCGGTGAGGTGCCCGCTCAGCAGGCGCAGAAGCATCCCCGGTGCCTCGACCCGGTGGAGGATCCCGCAGCAGAAGATGAAGTCGAATCTCTCCTCGAGCTGATCGAGCTCCAGGGCGTCGAGCCTCCGGTACTCGACCCGCGAGTCCAGCAGCTCGTGGATCGCTCTGAACCCCTCACCTCCCTCGAGGTCGACGCCCCAGCGTGCCCGCACCCACTCGATGTATTGCTCGTTGTCGACGGCGACCACGTGGTCGGCGCCGCGGGCCTCCGCGAGGAAGGCATAGAAGCCGTCGAAGGTCCCGATGTCCAGGACCGAAAGTCCCTCGAAGCTCTCCGGGATGGCTGGGATCCGGTAGCGGTGATCGCGCGCGGTCCCGGGCGCGTAGATGCCCTCGGCCCGGTTCAGGGCGAAGGTGTGGAACCAGTACGGAACTCGGTCGAGTACGACCTCCGCCTCGGCGGGGTCGGCCTCGATCGGCAGCAGGTCGGCAACCTCGCGTTCGGCGGCGGTCAGCTCGGCAAGCGCCGTCGCGGTCCATGCGTTCAACCGGATTCCTCCTCTCGTCAGCGGATATCCGCACCCGCCTATGTCTCGGGCCGGCACCAGGTCCTGCCCCGGCGGCCCTGATCGATCTTACTTCCGGCTCCGTAGGATTCGACCGATGGCGATCTCACTCGACGAGGTGCGGCTGATGATCGAGGCCTCGCTGCCGGGGGCGAAGGTCGAGGTCGTCGACGAGACCGGCACGCAGGATCACCTCAGTGCCACCGTCACCGCTCCGCAGTTCGAGGGCCTCTCGCGGATCGAGCAGCACAAAGTGGTCAAGCGGGCCGTCCAGACGCGCTTCGACGACGGCTCGATCCACGCACTTTCCATCAAGACTTCGGTGCCGGAGTAGGGCCTGCGTATAGTGAGTGTCGATGACTGAACCCACCCTCAAGGACAAGGTCGAGGAGCTGATCCGGGACAACCAGATCCTGCTCTTCATGAAAGGCACCCCCGACGCGCCGCAGTGCGGGTTCTCGATGCGGGTCGTGAAGGTGCTCGAGTCGTACGGCGTCGAATACGGCGCGCTTGACGTCCTCCCCGCGCTCCAGCCCCTGCGGGAGGTGACCGCCGAGATCTCGGACTGGCAGACCTTCCCCCAGCTCTACGTCAACGGCGAGCTGGTGGGCGGCGCCGACATCGTCGTGGAGATGGACGAGTCGGGCGAGCTAGGTGGCCTGCTCGGTGCCGAGCGCACGGAGCCGGCACCACAGTCGGCCAAGCAGGAACTCAAGGCGGACGACCCGCAACAGAGCCCGCCGATCCAGATCGAGCGCTAGTAGCTCGGGGAGAATCGGGCTAGACCGCGGCGGCCGACTCGGCCGCGTCTTCCTTCACCTGGAAGGAAGACCCGCAGCCGCAGGCTGCGACGACATTCGGGTTGTTGACCGAGAAGCCGGCCCCCTGGAGTCCGTCCACCCAGTCGACCTCGGAGCCGAAGACGAACTGCATGCTCGCCTTGTCGACGACGACCGCCACACCCTGATTCTCGAAGCGGTGGTCGTCCTCCTTGGGGGCGTCGAAGGCGAGCGCGTACTGGAAGCCGGAGCAGCCGCCGCCGCGAACCGCGACGCGCAGAGCCTGCTCGGCGCCGTTCTCCTGCTCGCCGAGCAGCTCCTTGATCTTGGTCGCCGCCTTGTCGGTCAGCGTGATCGGCTGAAGGGTCTCACTCATCGAGGCACATTGTAGAGGGCGCTCTCGCCGACTCGGAGATACTGCCTGCGTGAGCTCCGAGGACCTGGAGAGCCTCAGGCGGATGTGGGAGCGGTTAGCCGGCCCGATCGAGGCAAGGAGGCGGTCGCGGAGGCGTTCGAGGGCTAGAGGAGATCTTCACCGCAGGCGAGATCACGGTCGAGGACCTGATCGATGCTGGGGATAGCCTCGTGGCGCTGGTGAGGTTCAGGGTCGTGTCCGTCGGAGGCGACGTCCTGCTCGACCACGTCTGGGGCTATGTCTGCCAAGCCCGCGACGGCAAGCTCGCCCATCTGCGCGCCTACTGGGAGCCGGACGAGGCATTGGCGGCCGCCGGCGTCGACTCGCCGTAGCGCCACTCCAGGTACTCCAGGATCCGCCTCGAGTCGTTGACCACCTCGTCCCCGTCGACGAGCACCGGGACGTGGGGGAGCTTGGTGAGCTCGACTATCTCGGGGCGGTTCGAGCGGCGCCGACGGACCCGCTCGGTCCTGTACTCGAGCCCGTGCTTCTTCAGCCGCCTCGACACCGCTCCGCACGGGCAGAGGAAGTTCGTGGGCGTCCCGCAGCGGTAGAGGACTCGGCGCGGGTCGCTCATCGGTTGAAGGGAAGCAGGCCGAACGCTCGGCCGGTGGCTCGCATGGCTAGGTCGGTGAGCTGGTGTCCCTTCGCGCGCTCGCCGAGCTCCTGCAGCTGCCAGCGGACGGCGTCCTCGAGGGTCTCCTCGTGAGGCCGAGGCACCCAGCCGAGCTTCTCCCGCGCCTTGTCGTTGCGGTAGGTGAACCACTGCGTGCCGGAGCGGACCTCGTCCGGGGACGTTGGGAGCCGAACGCCGATCAGCTCCATCCCCTCCACCCCCATGACGACGAGCCTTCCCTGCATCCGAACCGGCGGCGGGGGAACTCCCGCGATCCGGCTGAGGTCGGCGAAGAGACGCTGCAGGGTGAAGTTCCGCCCCGTCAGCAGGTAGCGCTCCGACGTCTCGCCCCGCTCGTCCGCGAGCAGATGCCCCAGCGCGACGTCCCGGACGTCGACGATGTTGATCGCGCCGTCGACGTACCCCGGGATCCTGCGAAGCAGCAGCCGGCGGATGAGCGCGTTGGACGTGCCCCTCGGGTTGGGATCGTCCGGGCCGAGCACGAACGACGGGTTGACGATCACGACAGGGAGCCCCCTGGCCGCCGTCCGCATCGCGACCAGCTCGGCGTCGTGCTTCGAGTTGATGTAGGCGACGCCGAGACGACCGACGGTGAACGGGTTCTCCTCGTCGATCGTCTCACCCGGCCTGGCCGCGCCCACGGCGCTCGAGCTCGAGGTCAGGACGGCGCGCTCCACGCCCGCGCTGAGGGCCTCCTCGAAGACGTTCCTCGTGCCCTCCACGTTCACCTCGAAGACCCGGATTCGGTCCCGGCTGCGCATGGAGGTCGTGCCGGCGACGTGGAAGACGCGCCTGACGTCCTTCATCGCCCTGCGCACCGAGCCTCGGTCGGTGACGTCGCCGATGGCGCGCTCGTACTCGATCCCCTCGAGCGGCTCCAAGTTGCTCTGCTCGCGAACGAGGAGGCGTAGCTCGTCCCCCCTCCGCGCCAGTTCCCTCGCCACATGGAGGCCGACAAAGCCCGTCCCGCCCGTGACGAGCGTCTTCGCCATAGGATGGGCATGCTAGAACGCCCGCAATGTCCTCGACCGCGGTCGTCGCCGACACGACGTCCTACCTGCCGCCTGAGCTCCTCCAGCAGCACGACGTCCACCTCGTCAGCCTCTACGTCGGCATCGAGGGAGAGCAGGAGAAGGAGTCGGAGATCGCCGACCTCCGCGGCTTCTACGAGCGCCTGCGCGCGTCGGACAAGCAGGTGACCACCTCACAGCCCTCCGTCGGAGACTTCATCTCCGTGTACGGGCCGCTGCTCGCCGAGGGGAAGGAGATCATCTCCATCCACCTCTCATCCGGGATCTCGGGCACCTATGAGTCCGCGATGCAGGCGCGGGAGAGGCTCACGGCCGACGGCAAGGGCGGGGAGCGAATCGTGGTCTGCGACTCGAGGACCGGTTGCGGCGGTATGGGACTGATGATCCTCGGGGCGGCGAACGTCGCCGAGAGGGGCGGGAACGCAGCCGAGGCGAACGAGGCGGCCGAGCGACTTCGCGCGGAGCTCAAGATCTGGTTCGCCGTGGACACCCTCGACTATCTGCGGCGCGGTGGACGGATCGGCGCAGCCCGCCACTGGATCGGCACCACTCTGAAGATCAAGCCGATCCTCACGCTCGAGGACGAGATCACGCCGATCGAGCGCGTGCGCACGCGCAGCAGGGCCTTCGAGCGGCTGCTCGACTACGCACGCCAGCGCCACGAGGACGGAGCCGACGCCTGGGTCGTTCAGCACGTCCAGGATCCGGAGAGCGCCCAGCGGATGGTGGACGCCTGTCGGCCGATCTTCGGCCACGACCCGGTCTTCATCTCGGAGGTCGGGCCGGTGATCGGCGCCCACGTGGGCCCCGGGCTGCTCGGGGTCGGCGGGGTTTCCTCGAAGGCGCTCGAGGGCTAGTCCGCGCTCAGAGCGCCGGGTCTCACTCGCTTGCCTCGAGAGAGACGCCGATGATGCTCAACCGTCGATTCAGCGTCTCGAGACCGAACCGGGCCAGGGCACCGTCGTCGACTCCGAGGGCGTCGAAGGCGCCCTCGCTCGGGGGCGCCACGACCTCGGCGACGGTGGGCAGAAGATCGAGAAGACGCTCGCGTACCCGCTGGCCCATGCGCTCGTCGCCGGCCACCGCCTCGCGCAAGAACCAGGTTCCGTAGGCGATGTGGCGCTGCTCGTCGGCGGCAATCCGCGAGTAGCCGTCGACGAAGCCTGGCAGAAGCTCCCGCTCCCGGAGCAGGTCGAGGAGGAAGTGCGAGGTGATCAAGCCGAGCGTCCCCTCGAGGACCATGTGGTAGATCGTCACGAAGTCGACCTTGGCCTCACGGTCACGGGGGTCACGGAGCAGACGATCGTGGGCCTGGACCAGAGCCTCGTCGAAGATCCGCTTGAAGGGCTCGCCGAGAACCTCGCGCGAGCGGGCCGCGTGGGCGGCGATCGTGGCCGGATCCGCGATCACCTCGTCCTGGAATCGGGCGTAGAACTGCATGTGCCTGACCTCGTCAACGAGCTGCGTCGAGAGGAAGCTGCCCTCCTCCTCATCGTCCTGCGCGAGGACCAGGCCGACGAACTGGGTCGAGATTCGCTCCTCGGCGACCATCAGCGAGCTGAGGGCGAAGTAGAGAAGGTTGCGCTCGCTCTCCTCGAGCCCCTCCCAGTCGGTCGGATCGCGGGTGAGGTCGACGTCCTGGGCTGCCCAGTGGGCGTGCTCCCAGTCGAGATAAAGCTGTTGCGGCTCCTTGAGCGCTGCCTGGGTCGTCACGCGGGCACCTTCGCCCGGATGATCGCCGAGCCGGCCTGCTCGTGCACACGATGCGTCTCTTGGATCTCGGTCTCCGCAAAGCCCGCGGCCGCCAGTTCACGCCGGAACTCGGCCTCACTCAGCGCTCCGGCAATGCATCCCGTCCACTGCTCCACGTCCCGCCGGGTCTTCTCGTCCATCCCCGCGTCGGCGATGACATCGGTGACCGCGAAGCGTCCACCCGGGCGCAAGACGCGGGCTGCCTCGCGGAGGACGGCAGGCTTGTCGGCGGAGAGGTTGATCACGCAATTGGAGATCACGACGTCGATCGAGTCGTCCGGCAGTGGCACGTCCTCGATGTTGCCCTTGAGGAACTCGGCATTCTCGATCCCGGCCTCTGCCTGGTTGTGCCGAGCGAGTTCGAGCATCTCGTCGGTCATGTCGAGTCCGTAGGCGCGGCCCGTCGGGCCAACCCGGCGGGCGGAGAGCAAGACGTCGATGCCGCCGCCGGAGCCGAGATCTAGGACTCGCTCGCCTGGATGGAGCTCAGCAACGGCCGTCGGGTTGCCACAGCCGAGCGAGGCGAGCTTGGCCGCGTCCGGGAGCTCAGCTTGCTCCTCCGCGCCGTAGAGGCCAGCGCCGAACTGATCGCCGGCGCAGGCGTCAGGGATGTCAGTGTCGCAGCCGCACGCTCCCCCGGCGGCCTCGGACGGTCCGCAGCAGGCGACCCGGCCCTGCTGCACCGACACGGCCGCAGCCGCATAGCGCCCCCGGACCGTCTCGCGGATGTCCTCGGCCATGGCCTGGTCTGCCGAGCAGCCGCAAGGGGAACCCTGGGCCACCGGGCCACAGCAGGCCTCTAGGTCAGCCATCCGGAGAGCTCCTTGAGCGCCTCGGGCTCGACGTAGTAGTAGGCCCAGAGACCCTGCCGCTCCGAGCCGACGATGCCGGCTCCCCGCAGGACCTTGAGGTGATGGGAGACGGTGGGCTGGGAGAGGTCGAAGAGCGGGACGAGCTCGCAGACGCAGACCTTGCCGGCGTGCTTGCGCAGGACATCGACCAGCTGCATGCGGATCGGATCGCCGAGGGCTTTCGCCACGTTTGCCATCCGCTCAGCCTGGGCGCGCTCGATCTCCGGGTAGACCACGGGCTCGCAGCAGGGCTCGCCGGCGGGGCGCTTCTTCTTCGGTGCCAGCTCCAGATCGACGGCCATCGATCTACGCTAATCGATTGAATCGACAATTGTCAACCTTTAGGCTTGGAGGGCCCGGCCCATCGCACAAGAGGAGGCGAAGATGGCTGACCAACTGGATGACCTGGTCGACGGCCGCCGCCAACGAGCAGTAGACAACCTCTGCCACGAATTCGAGGGCGTCTGGTCGCGGGAGACGATCGAGCGTTTCCTCCACGAATCCGAGGAGGCCCTAGCGCGTTCCGGCCCGGGGACTGAGCTTCCTGCCGCTGCGCGCCCCACCTTGCCGGGAGCGGCTCGAGGCGCTGGCCAGGCCGAGGGTGAGATCGAGAAGGAGAAGCCTGAGGTGCTCTTCGTCTGCGTCAGGAACGCCGGGCGTTCTCAGGTCGCCGCCGCGCTGACCGACCACCTCTCCGAGGGAGCGATATCGGTGCGCTCGGCCGGGTCGACCCCGGCCGAGGAGGTTCACCCGAACGTGGTTCAGGCGATGTACGAGATTGGCGTCGACATCGACAAGGAGTTCCCGAAACCGCTCACCGACGAGGTCGTTCGCGCCGCAGACGTGGTTGTGACGATGGGGTGCGGCGATGCCTGCCCGGTCTATCCCGGCAAGCACTACGAGGACTGGGAGATCGCCGATCCGGCGGGCGAGTCGATCGAGGCGGTCCGCGCGATCCGGGATGAGATCCGGGGGCGCGTCGAGAACCTGATCGCCGAGCTGATGGCGTCCGGGGCCTGGAGCTAGTCACAGCGTCTCTACCAGTCAACGCAAAGGAACAGGAGAATCGGTCCGATGGACAGTCAAAGCGTCGCCGTGATCACCGACATCCACGGCAACCTGCCGGCGCTCGAGGCAGCGCTCGCCCGGATCGACGAGCTGGGCATCGAGACGATCTACTGCGGCGGGGACCTGGTCGGCTACGGGCCTTGGCCGAACGAGGTCTGCGAACTGATCCAGGAGCGGGAGATCCCGACGATCTACGGCAACTACGACTACGCGATCGGCCGGAATGAGGAGGACTGCATGTGCGCCTACCGCGACCAGCACGATCGCGATCTGGGCCAGCTCTCGGTGTACTGGACCCTCGAGCACACCAACCGTGCCTCGAAGGACTTCATGCGGGGGCTGCCCTTCGACCTGCGCTTCGAGCTCGGCGGCGAGCGGGTGCTGCTCGTGCATGGCTCTCCCCGAAAGGTGAACGAGTACCTGTTCGAGGACAAGCCGGCCAAGACGTTCGAGCGGATCGCGGCGGGGGCCGACTGCGACGTGATGGTGTTCGGCCACACCCACAAGCCCTGGATTCACACCTACGGCGACACGCTGTTCGTCAACTGCGGCTCGGTCGGCAAGCCGAAGGACGGCGACCCGCGCGGAGGCTTCGCCGTCCTCGACGCCGGGGACGGAGCCCGGGCGCGGATCGAGCGCTTCGACTACGACGCCGAGTACGCCGCGGTTCAAGTCGCCGAGTCCGGCCTCCCCCGCGAGTACGGCGAGAAGCTGCTCGTCGCGGCCTGATGCCACACAGTCCTCCGCTCGCTCGGCGCCTACTGGCCGAGTTCCTCGGCTCGGCCTTCCTCGCCGCCGTCGTGATCGGCTCCGGGATCGCGGCCGCCAACCTCTCGCCAGGCGACACTGGCCTGCAGCTCTTCGAGAACGCAGCCGCGACCGCAGCCGGGCTGTTCACGATCATCCTCATGTTCGGCCCGGTCTCCGGTGGCCACTTCAACCCCGTCGTCTCGCTGGTCGACGCCGCGTTCGGTGGGCTCACCTGGCGCCAGGCGATGGCTTACATCCCCGCCCAGATCGCCGGCTGCATCGCGGGCGCCGTGCTGGCGAACGGCATGTTCGCCCTCACCGCGATCAGTATCTCCACGAAACATCGCGCCTCGGAGGCACACCTACTGGCCGAAATCGTCGCGACCCTCGGGCTGCTCCTCGTGATCTTTTCCTTGGCACGGACGAGGCGAGGTTCGATTGCGCCAGCCGCTGTGGGCGCCTACATCGGGGCGGCCTACTTCTTCACCAGCTCCACGAGCTTCGCCAATCCGGCGATCACCGTCGGGCGGACCTTCTCCGACACCTTTGCCGGCATCGCCCCGGCCTCCGTGCCGGCCTTCATCGTCGCCCAGCTGGTCGGCGGAGCCGTCGCGATCGGCCTGATCCGGACCCTCTACCCCGGGATGACGCCAGAGGACGCGGGCGAGGTGATGCTTCCCCACACTGCCGGGGAAGGAACCGTCCGCTCTAGCGCCGGCGCCTGAGCGCGAAAACGGCGGCGACCGCGAAGCCGATCACCGCCGCCCCAACCGCGAGCTCGCTCTGGTGGTCGCGGATCTGGCGCTTGATGTCGGTTGCCTCGACCCAGCGATGGCGGAGGGCGTCGACGGAGCGGGAGAGCTCCTCGCGCTGTTGCACGATGTCGCTGCGGATCTGCTCGGCCGAGCGCGTGCCCGGCGGAGGGGTCGCCCAGCGCCCGTTGCCGCGGGTTTGAATCGTCCGGCCCGCTGGCGTGGATGCGAGGGTGCGCGTCGGCGCAACCCGTCTAAACATGGTGCTCCTCCTCTCCGAAGGCTGCCTTGATCTCCTTTGCCTCCTCGATCGCCATATCGGGCATGGGCGGCGCCGCGCGCTTGAACGCACGCCAGGCGAAGAGGCCCGCGGCGGCCCCGATCAACAGGAACACCGCAGCCTCCACGAAGAAGCCGGCCCAGAAGTTGTTGAACACGAGGTCGTTCAGCAGCCAGGCGATCCCGAGCATGATCAGGAAGAGCGCCAGCAGCACGAAGATCCCGGCCGCGAGACCCGCGACCGAACCGCGGAGGAGGCTGTTGACCTTCTCCGTGACCTCGGTCTTGGCAAGCTCGATCTCCTCGCGGATCAGGACCGAGGCACGGTCAGAAACCTCGAAGACCAGCTCGCCCACGCTCATCTCCTCGGGAGCCTTGGCGCCGTTGCCGGGGTCATCCGCGGTCGGCGGCGTTGCTCCGGCTTGCTGGCCGGAGCCCGAGCTGGTGGTGGACTCGTCGTTCGTCACTCGGGCGGATCCTCGTTGAAGACTCGGCGCCAGATCACCTCGGAGAGGCGGTGCGCGGCCACGGTCGCGAGGGCGCCGGTCGCGGCGAGCATCCCCGCCCAGATCAGTCGCCTCAGGATGTCGCTCTGCATTGCCTTGTTCCCCTTTCAACGGGTTGCGCCTAAGGCGCACCCTCGCATAACGTGGTCTCGCGGTACCCGCGCTACTGCGAGGAGTAAACCAACTCGGCGCCGCTCCCGTTTGCCTGCTCCGCCCCACGCTCGGCGTAGGCGGCCCAGCGCTCGAAGAAGGTGCGGTAGACCGCGTGCGTCCACTGCGGATCGGCGGCGTCGAGCAGGCCGTGCGAGCCGGCCGGCAGGAACCAGATACGAACCAGGTCGTTGTCCTTTGCCGCCCCGGCGAGCAACCGGCCCTGATCGACCTTGACGATGTAGTCGTCCTCGGGATGCAGAATCAGCAGCGGCACCTTCGCGTTCGGGACATGATCGACCCCCCGAGCGTGGGTCCAGATCTCCTCGGCGCTGACGCCGTAGAACGGGGCAGAGACGAACTCCATGACCCGATTCATGTCCTCCGCCTCCGGCGGCCAGCGACCCGACCGCACCCTCGAGATCAGCGCCGCCTCGAAGGCGCGATGCAGCAGGTAACGCGGATGGTCACGGGGAACCTCCTCGGAGAGGCGCGCCCACGCGTCCTTTGGCACAGCCGGCGGTGAGACCGCGAGGATCCCGCCGGCGAGCTCGGTCGCCGTCGATTCCTGATCGCAGGCGTTCAGCACTGAGCTGCCGCCGAGCGAGATACCGAGCGCGCCGACGCTGGTGGAGCCCAGCTCCTTCATGTACGAGGCGAGGGCGAGGACGTCCAGGCCCTCTTTCCAGCCGGCTGTCGACGGCGCCGGGCTGGTGAGCTCGGTCATCCCGAAGCTGCGCAGGTCGAGCGCCGCGACGTTGAAGCCCCACTCGTAGAACGCCCGGACCGCGATCTGCCGGACGTAGTCGAAGCGACTCGACGTGAAGAGTCCGTGCACCACGATCAGAGCGGGACGAGCGGCCTCCTGGACCGCGATCGACGCCGCGATCCGCTCGCCGTCAGCGCCCTCGACGATGTGGTCCTTGAACTGGCCCGGGTACCGATAGCCGATCACCGCCCCCTCTCGGTGCTGGGCCACGACGAAGTTGGAGATGTCGGCGAAACCGCGGCGCAGCTCGGCGAAGTCCGAGTGGCGCAGGTGGTTGGGGATGGCGTCGAGATCGGTCATCAGCGCTTCCATGGTCCGCTCGCGCTCGGGCGGGACGGGCAGCGGGCGCCTGCCCCGCAGCTCCAACCCGCGGAGGAAGTCCCGCACGCGTCCGCCGAGCAGCTGCCCGAAGAGCCACAGCGGCAGCAGGATGATCCCGGCGACGACGTTGGCGACCTTCGCGGCTCCGTGCAGGACCCGGTCCTGTCGCCTCGTTCTTGCGAGCCCTTCCCACATACGGCCTAGCCGGCCACCGCGTCGCTGACGGGCCGCGGCTCGAGGCCGTCGCAGATCGTCTCGATCACCAGCACCTTGGCTCGCTCGTAGTCGGCGTCGGTGCCGGGAATCGAGCCGAAGATCCAACCGGTGAGCAGCTGCTCGATCGCCCCGTAGAAGACCATCGCGGCGAAGTTCGGGTCGACGTCATCTCGGAACTCGCCCTTCGCCTGCGCGTCCGAGACGATCTCCGCGACCAGGTCGTAGGCGCGCCGGATCTCCGGCAGGTGGGTCCGGCCGAAGGAGTTCGCCGCTCGGGTTACCTCGACGATGATCACCTTCATCAGCTCCGGCTCGTGCCGGTAGGACTCGATGATGAAGTTGGCGACTCCGGCGAGCTTGTCACGCGGCGGCACCTCGCTGGCGAGGATCTCTTGGCTCGCCTCGACCAGCAGAGCCCAGCGCTCCGAGAAGATCTCGTTGAGCATCTGGTCCTTGGAGTCGAAGTAGTGGTAGACGAGGCCGTACGCGACTCCCGCCTCGGCCGCCACATCGGAGACGCGCGCCGAGTGAAATCCCTGACGGGCGAAGACCGTGATCGCTGCGTCGAGGATCGCGCGGCGCTTGTCGGGGCCGGGAGCCTGAGCCATCACGGCGCTCCGTTGGCCACCGCGGGCTGGGCCTCCGCCTTCGGCGACGGATCGGACCCCGGTTGATCCGGCCACCGGTACGCCTCCGGCCGGCGGTTTCGGAGTGATGGCAGACGGTCGCGGATGCGGTCCTGGCTTTCGAAGTCGAAATCGGCCACCACGAAGCACTCGCTGTCGGGGGCCTGCGCCAATACCACGCCCCAGGGGTCGACGATCATCGAGCGACCGTAGCTGCGGTAGTGAGGCGGGGCCTCGCCGATCTGTCCGGCGGCCACGATGAAGACCTGGTTCTCGATCGCGCGGGCACGGATCAGGACCTCCCAGTGATCGCGTCCGGTTCGCTCGGTGAACGCGGAGGGCACGGTGATCACCCGCGCGCCGCGCACCGCGAGGATCCGGTAGAGCTCGGGGAAGCGGAGGTCGTAACAGATGGTCAGCCCGATCCTCGTCCCGTCGGCATCGCCGAGCTCGATCTCGTCGCCGGCCCGCTCGAGCTCCGACTCCCGATAGGTGATGTCCCCCACCTCGACGTCGAACATGTGGATCTTGCGGTAGGTCGCAATGCGGTCCCCGTCGGGTCCGAACATCACCGAGGTGTTGGCGAGCTTCTCCTCGTCCGGCACCACCTCGGGCACGCTGCCGGCGACGAGGAAGACTCCGAGCTCACGCGCCCAGCCGGCCGCCGCACTCAGCGCGGGGCCGTCGAGTGGCTCGGCCGAGGCGCGGATCGCCTGGCCGGCCCCCAGCACGGTCCACTTCTCCGGCAACACGATCAGCTCGGCGCCGTCGGCAGCGGCGCCGCGCACGAGGCGCTCGGCAACCTCCAGGTTGCGATCGTATTCGGCGGTGGAATTGAGCTGTACGGCGGCGGCCCGCATCGGCTGACTGACCAGTCAATCTAGAGGGTAGGGCTCAGAACAGCGGGTAAGCGTGGCCGTGATGCTGCGGCAGAGTGCTGCCACGCCCGCCTAGCCCACCATAGGATGGACGCATGCGGGCGCTGGTGACCGGGGCCACCGGGAAGGTCGGCTACGCCATCGCGTCCGCCCTGCTCGGCCGCGGCGACCAGGTTCGTGCCCTGGTCCGCGACCCGGAGCGGGCGTCGAGCATCCTCCCCGCCGGCGTGGAGCCGGTCCGGGGCGACGCCACCGATGCCGCGAGCCTCTCGGCCGCCGTCGAGGGCTGCGAGATCGTCTTCAACGCGATGGGGATGCCGGAGCAGTGGGTCAGGGACGAAGGGATCTTCGACCGGGTCAACGCATATGGCAGCGGCGCCCTCGCCGCGGCGGCCAAGCGGGCGGGCGTCCGCCGCTTCGTCCACACCTCGACGCACGACGTGTTCCACGCCGAGAGCGGTCGCTCCTTCGACGAGACGACGGTTGCCGACTACCCGAAGGGGACCGCCTACGAGCGCTCCAAGCAGCATGCCGAGGAACTCGTCCTCGCCGAGCGGGAGGGGATGGAGGTGGTGATCCTCAACCCGTCCGGCGTCTACGGCCCGACACCCGCCGCCACCCCGTCATTCGAAAACGGCATCTTCGAGCCGGTGATCCGCAAGCGGCTGCCGGCCGTCCCGCCGGGCGGCACGGGCTACGCGTTCGTCGATGGCGTGGCCGAGGGCCACCTGCTCGCCGCGGACAAGGGCAGGGACGGCGAGCGTTACATCCTCGCCGACGGCTACGCGAGCTTCCGCCAGATCGCCGAGACCGTGAAGCAGGTGGCGGGTCGTGGGCGGGTGCCACCGGTGATGCCGGTGCCGGTGGCGCGGGCGCTGGCGGCCCTCGGTGAGGGTGTCGCCCGCATCATCCGCCGCCCACCCCTGCTGCCGCGCGGGCAGCTGACCTACTTCCTCTGGCAGGCTCACCCCGATTCCTCGAAGGCCCAGAGCGAGCTCGGCTGGCGGACGACTCCGCTCGCCGACGGCGTGCGCACGACTCTCGACGCGATGGGACTGCTCGAGCGAGGCTAGGTGAACCGGCCGACCCCGGGCAGGAACCGGCCCACCCGGGCCGCGTAGGCGCGGTAGGGCTCACCGTGCGTGCGGATCAGATACGGCTCCTCCACCGAGCGGACCTGCAGCTCGAGGCCGGCGGAGATCACGAAGACCGCCGCGATCGAGAGCCAGGTGGGCACCAGCAGCGCAAACCCGGTCCAGCCGACGATCATCGCCGCGTAGATCGGGTTGCGGACGAGCGAGAACCAGCCGGTGATCACCAGATCCGTGTCCTGGTCCTCGCTGACCCCGATCCGCCAGGACGCGCCCATTCCGAGCTGGGCGAGGAACACGGCGGTTCCGCCGGCCGCCGCCAGCACGATGCCGATCACGTTCAGGGGTGTGCTGTCGATCGCGTCGATGGTGCCCAGCGAGCCCTGCAGGACGAGCGTCACGGAAAGGACGCCCATCGCCATGCCGCCGATGAACAGGATCCCGCTCAGCCAATCGAGCACTCCCGCGCCGCCGCGGAGGCCGATCAGGCCCGTCTCACCGGTGGTGCGCAGCTGGATGAGAACCCGCACGCCGAGGGTCAGCACCGCAAAACCGCCGAGCATCCACGCGGCCAGCGTCGCCACGGCTACTTGGGCGAGTTGGACCCGCCGTCCTGGTCCAGCTCGCTCCCCCGCCTGCGCTCCAGCTCGGCGACCAGGGCCTTGGTGTGCATCGCCGCGAGCAGGTCGTTCAGCGGCTGGGTCCCCGCCTCGATCAGCGCCATCGCCTGGTCGGGATCCATCTCGCCCGCGAGCCGCTCCATCAGCACATCGACCTCCTGGCGGACCAGGTCGGCCATCGACTCCTTGTAGCGGAGGGTGTCGTAGACCGTGAAGCCGATGCGCTCCTCATAGCCGCCGGCCCTGAATCGGCTGATCGCCTCGATGATGCGAACGTCGCTCGGCGAGTAGCCCCGCTTGTCGGGGGTCAGAACCTCGAGCTCCGCGAGCCGGCCGAGCACGTCCTTGGGGACGTCGTACCGGCTGCCCACCTGAGAGGCGCTCACCCGCTCGCTCTCGCTGGCGAGGGCATGCTCGAGCAGGCGGTCGCCGAGCTCGATCAGCGCCTTCGCGCGATCGGGATCCTCCTCGAGCAGGTCCTTGATCACGCGCAGCGGCATGTAGCGCTCCTCCTGGAGCTGCTTGATCATCCGGATCCGATCGACGAACTCGGCCGGGTAGTACGCCATGTTGCGCGAGGTCTTCATCGGCTCGGGCAGTAGTCCCTCGCGCAGGTAGTGCTTGATGGTCGCCGCGGAGACCCCGGAGGCGCGCGCCAGCTCGCCCATCCGGAGCATCTCCTCGTTCTCGGTCTTGGCATTCGCGCTCATGCCAGGAACTGCTCCTGCTTGGTGGCCGAGTCCTGTCCCCTCGCGGCGCCCGACCCCTCGAGCGCCGAGATGTCCTCCTCGGAATAGCCGGCCTCCTTCAGCACCTCGGCCGTGTGCTCCCCGAGAGCGGGCGCCGGGCGCTCGACGCTCGCCGGCGTCCGCGAGAGCTTGATAGGGAAGCCGAGTTGCCTGACCTCGCCGAACTCCGGCTGCTCGTAGGAGATCACCATCTCGCGCTCGCGGACCAGCTCGGATTCGAGGGCCTCGTCGAGCTCGAGGATCGGCTCGATCATCGCGTCGTGCTCGTCGTTGAACGCCTTCCATTGATCGCGGGTCTTGGTCCTGAAGATCCCCTCGACCTCGCGATGCGGATCCGAGCCGGGCTTCGCGAACTGGTGCTCGATCAGGTCCTGACGGCCGACGGCGTCGCAGAAACGGCTCCAGAACTTCGGCTCGAGCGCGCCGCAGGTCACCCACCCGTCGGCGGCCTCGTACGGCCGGTAACAGATGATTCCGCCGGAGAGCATGATGTCGCCCCGCTCGGGCACCTCTCCTGAGCCGAAATAACGGCCCGCCTCCATCGCCAGCCAGGCGAGCGAGCCGTCGGTCATCGAGATGTCGACCATCTGCCCCTCGCCGCTCCGCCGAGCCTCCTGGAGGCCGGCGAGTATCCCGATCGCCGCCATCAGCGCTCCGCCACCGAGGTCCGCGATCTGGGCACCCGACTGGATCGGCGGTCCGCCGGCCGCCCCCGTGAGGCCCAGGATGCCGTTCAGCCCGAGGTAGTTCTGGTCGTGCCCCGCGCGGTCGCGGTTGGGACCGTCCTGGCCGTAGCCGGTGATCGGGCAGTAGACGAGCGCCGGGTTCGCCTGGCGGAGGACGTCGTAGCCGACCCTCAGCTTGTCGAGAACCCCGGGCCGAAAGCTCTCGACCAGCGCGTCCGCGCCCTCGGCCAGCTTGATCAGCGCCTGCCGGCCTCCCTCTTGCTTCAGATCCAGGCGGATCGACCGCTTGTTGCGGTTGAGCGAGAGGTAGATAGCCGAGCGGGTGCCGAGCGGTGTGTGCTCCTCGGAGCCGTAGTACGGCGGCGCCCAGCGCACATAGTCGCCCTGGCCGGTGTCCTCGACCTTGATCACGTCGGCGCCGAGGTCGGCGAGCAGCAGGGTGCAGAAGCCGCCCGGGAGCAGCCGCGTGAGATCGAGGATGCGGACGTCTTCGAGCGGCCGGCTCATCATCAATCGCCTGCCTGCTCCGCTTCGCGTCCGCTGGCGGCTCGCACCAACTCCTCCCGCCTCGGCACGCCGAGCAGCTCGCGCGCCTCTGCGACCGTTGCGGCGCGCCGGCCGACATCTTCCGCCATCTGGCGGGCCTTGGCGATCAGCTCGCCGTTCGACTTCGCCATCTCGCCGTTCGGCAGATAGAGGTTGTCCTCGAGGCCGGCGCGGACGTTGCCACCGAGATTGAGCGCGGCCGCGAGGAGCTTCCACTGATCGCGCGACACACCGATCACCTGCCAGTTGTTGGGGCCCTCGGGCCCGCCCGGGATCTGCTCCGACATAAAGGCGACGTTGCGAGCGTTCGGCCTGATCCCGCCGTTCACGCCCATCACCAGGGAGATCTGCAATGGCGGCTCGAGCAGCCCCATGTCGAGATACGGGTCGAGGTTCGCGACGTGCCCGGCGTCGAAGCACTCGTGCTCGGGCTGGATCCCAAGCTCGTTCATCTCGCTGAGGAACGCGGTGATCGTGTCGAAGCTGTTCTCGAACACGGCCTTGAAGACGAAGTCCTTGCGGCGCTTCGAGTACTTGGCGTAGTTCATCGAGCTCATGTTCAGAGCCGCGACATCGGGCCGGAGCGCGCGCAGGTACTCGAGCCGCTTCTCGATCGGGACACCGATCGCCCCGGTCGAGTAGTTGATGATCACGTCGTCCACCTCGGCCCTGATGGCCTCGGTGATCGCCTGAAAGTCCTCGATCTCGTACGAGGGAGTGCCGTCCGGCGAGCGGGCATGGATGTGGACCTGGGATGCGCCCTCGTCGACCGCGCGGCGTGTTTCGGCGGCGTACTCCTCGGGCGTGTACGGGATCGCGGGGCACTGGTCGCGGTTCGCGATCGCTCCCGAGATCGAGTTGCTGATGATCACCGGGTCCTCGAAGCGGCTCATCAGATCCGCCTACCGTCGATCGCGCCCTGGACGGCATCCGCGAGCTGCTGCAGGGCCACCCTCTCATCGTCGCTCGGCTTGACCGGCTGCTGAATGCCGTAGGAGTCACCCTTCTCGGGGTTGCTGAGCACCGAGAACATGTCGTCGTCGAGAATGACCTCGTCGATCACCTCGATCGGCATCCGGTACGAGGTGGTGTCGGCGAAGCCGAGGATCTCGAAGACCTCGCCGTCGAAGGCGAGCACTCCGGCGTACGCCGGGTTCTCGTTCGCCACGGCCACCTTCTCCCGAGCGCTCATACGGGCATCACCCCGTGCTTCTTCCAGGGCCGCTCGACTCGCTTGTCGGCGGCCATCCGAAGTCCGCGGATGATCGTCGGCCGCGTCTCGCGCGGGTCGATGATGTCGTCGATCATCGCGTTGCCGGCGGCGATGTAGGGGTCGATCTGCATGCGGACCGCCTCCAGCATCTGCTCCCGAGTCGCCTCCGGGTCGTCGGAGGCCTCGATCGCCGAGCGGCCGATGATGTTGACCGCGCCTTCAGCTCCCATCACCGAGATCTCGGCCGAGGGCCAGGCGACGATCAGGTCCGGCTCGTACGCCTTCCCGTTCATCACGTAGTAGCCGGCGCCGTAGGCCTTGCGGACGACGACGGTCACCTTCGGCACCGTCGCCCGGGAGACGGCGTAGAGCATCTTGGCGCCGTGGCGGATGATCCCAGCGTGCTCGACCTTCGAGCCGACCATGAAGCCGGGCACGTCCTGCAGGAAGACGAGCGGGATGTTGAAGGCGTCGCAGAGGTTGATGAAGCGGGCGGCCTTGTCGGCCGAGTCGTTCTCGAGGATGCCGCCGAGCTGCTTCGGCTGGTTGGCGACGATGCCGACGGGCTGCCCGCCGAAGCGGGCGAGGCAGGTGATGATCGTCTTGGCGAACTTCGGCTTGATGTCGAAGATCTCGCCGTCGTCGACGATCTCCCGAATCACGTCGTACATGTCGTAGGGGTGCCGCGGTGACTCCGGGACGATGTCGAGGAGCTTCTCCGACATGCGGTCCTCCGGGTCCACGGTCTCGCGCACCGGCGGACGCTGCTCGCAGTTGGGCGGGAAGAAGGAGAGGTAGTCCTTGACGACCTGGATGCACTCGCGGTCGTCCTTCACCTCGAGGTCCCCGACGCCGGACTTGCGGCAGTGGACCTTTGCGCCGCCGAGGTCCTCCATCGAGATGTCCTCGCCGGTGACCGCCTTGGTCAGGTGCGGGCCCGCAAGCGCCATCGCGCCATGCCCGACCACCATCGGGACGAAGTCGGAGAGCGCCGGGATGTAGGCGGTGCCCGCGGCGCACGGGCCGAGCATCGCGGCGACCATCGGGATCACGCCGGACATGACGACCTCCTCCTGGAAGAGGTGTCCAGAGCCGGCGAACAGGGATCCGGCTGCCTCCTGGATCCGGGCGCCAGCCGAGTCGAGCAGCCAGATGAACGGCATCCGCTTGGTGAGCGCCATCTCGCGGAGACGGGCGACCTTGAGCTCCCCGGTCATCCCCATCGAGCCGGCCATCACGGTGAAGTCGTAGGCGGCGATGCAGCAGCGGCGACCGTCGACGTCGCCCCAGCCGGTGATCACCCCGTCGGCAGGCGCCTCCTTGCCCTCCATGTTCCGCTGGGAGAAGTGGGGCCGGCCGTGGATTCCCATCTCGACGAAGCTCCCTGGGTCGCAGAGCAGGTCGATTCGCTCGCGTGCCGTCAGCTTGCCGCGCTCGTGCTGGAGCGCGATCTTCTCCTCGCCACCGCCGCGCTTCGCAACCTCGCGGCGCTCATGCACGTCCTCGGTGAGCCCCTTCATTCCGGTGGCCTCGCCGCCCTCGACCTTCTCGGGAGCCTCCTTGGCCTCGCCGGTGTGCTTGGTCTCGTCAGTTGCGGCCATCAGTGCCCCTTCCATTCGGGCTCGCGCTTCTCGAAGAAGGCGGAGACGCCCTCTTTGATGTCCTCGGTCGAGAAGGTGAGCGAGAGCTGTGAGCGCAGGTACTCGAGCGCGTCGTCGAGCGCCATATCCTGCTGGCGGTACATCGCATCGTGGCCGAGACGCATCAGGACCGGGCTCTTCGAAGCGAGCTTGGTGGCCCAGTCCCGTACGGCATCGTGGAATTGATCCGGCGGGACGACCTTGTTGGCGATCCCGTACTCCACCGCCTCCTCCGCGGAGATCTGCTCGCCGAGCAGCATCATCTCGTTGACCTTCTTCCGCGGAACGTTGCGGTAGATGATCGACATGATCATGTAGGGGAAGGCGCCCACGTTGATCTCGGGAGTTCCGAAGCGCGCCCCCTCCTTCGCGATCAGCAAGTCGCACGACAGGGCGAGGCCCATGCCACCGGCGAGCACGTGGCCGTTGGCGGCGCAGAGCGAGGGCTTCCCCAGCCTCGGCATCAGCCGGAAGTACTCGAGGAAGAGGTCCGAGGCGAAGTGCTTGTCGACGAGAGGGACGTCCGCCGCGAAGCCGCCGAGGTCCGCGCCGGCGCAGAAGACCTTCTCGCCGGCGCCGGTGAGGACGACTGCACGGACCTCGTCATCGTCGCGAACCCGCTTCATCGCCTCCACCAGGGCGCCGAGCAGCTCCGCGTTGAGGGCGTTGCGCTGGTCGGGCCGGTTCAGGGTGACCGTCGCCACCCCATCCTTGACGTCGTAGAGAAGCTCCTCGGCCATCGGAGCGCTGAGCCTAGTGGATCTAGGCCCAAATGGGAAGTGCTACGTCCTACTACCTACTGCCTACTGTTCCGTTCTTCCCATCAGTCGACGGTTTTTGAGCAAGCGCCGTAGCCGGACACGGGCATAGGATCGCCGCCACAGTGGGGAATCTGGGGCAGTTCGCGTACCGCAGGAAGAAAATGCTGGCGTCCGCGGCGGTGGTCGTCGCGATCGTCGCTGCGCTCGGCGGCAGAACCGTCTACGACAACGTGAAGCCGTTCGGCTTCCAGGACCCGAACTCAGACAGCTCACGCGCATACGAGGACCTGCGGGACGCCACTGGAGAGCGCCCCATTCCCGAGGTCGAGCTGCTGGTCCGGCCGAGCAGCGGCGACCCATTGCCGGCCGCCAGTCTGGCGGCTGAGGAGCTGCGAAGCGTCCACGGCATTCAGCGGGTGGTCACACCGGAGACCGAGCCTGGTCTGGTCTCGGTCGATCGGCGGATGGCGCTCGTCCTCGGCTTCATCTCGGCGGACATCACGGACATCTCCAAGGTCGGGACCGAGGTGAAGGGGCGCTTCTCGAATGATCCCGAGATCGTGGTCGGCGGCGCCGCGGTCACGGTGGATGAGCTCACCAAGACCACGCAGGACGACCTGCAGCGGATCGAGCTCTATGCCCTGCCGCTCCTCCTGCTCCTCTCCTTCCTCGTCTTCCGGGGGCTCGTCGCGGCCCTGCTCCCGGTGCTGGTCGGCGGCGCTCTCGATCCTGACGACGCTTCTGCTGCTCAACGCCCTCACCACCGTCGTCGACATCGACACCTTCGCGATCAACATCGTCACCGGCCTGGGCCTCGGGCTGGCGATCGACTACAGCCTCTTCTTGGTCACCCGCTTCAGGGAGGAGCTGGAACGCAGCGATGCGGTCGAGGCCTCGCTCGTGGCGACCACCGCGGCGATCGGCCGCATGGTCGTCTTCAGCGGCATGACCGTCGCCGTCTCTCTGATCGCGCTCTGCATCTTCCCGCAGCGCTTCCTCTACTCGATCGGCATCGGGGGCGCACTGGTCGCACTCTCCTCCGCGGCGGTCTGCCTTCTGTTTCTGCCGGCCCTGCTCGCCATCCTCGGCCATCGGGTCAATTCGCTCGCACCCGTCGCGTTCCAGGGCGTGCCGAGCGAACGCCGCTGGTTCGGCATCGCGCGCTTCGTGCTCACCCACCCCGTCAGCGTGGCGATCTGCGCGATCGCCGTCATGGTTGCCGCCGGCCTGCCCTTCCTGCGCGTCGAGCTCACCCAGGCGAACGCCAAGATCCTGCCCGAGGACGCAAGCGCACGGCAGGTCGACGATGCCATCGACGAGCACTTCGCCGCAGATCCCGCCGACCGGATCGTCGTCGTCGCATCGAACGCAGCCGTGGCTGACGCCGCCTTGTCGAATCTGAGAGGCCAGTCGACGGTGACCGCCACCCAGGGGCCCGTTCGGCTCCCGAACGGGATCTACAGGGTCGACGCCCCGCTGGGGGTCGACCCGTTCTCGGACGCGGCGCTCGACACCGTGCGGCAGGCGCGCTCGCAGACCTGGGCTCACAGCGCCCTGATCGCCGGATCTCCGGCGGAGCTGGTGGATCAGCGTCAGAGCCTCGGGGCACACCTCCCCTGGGCGCTCGGATTCATCGTGCTCTCGACCGCCCTCCTGCTCCTGGTGTTGACGGGATCGGCCGTGCTGCCGGTGATCGCGCTCGCCATGAACACGCTCACCGTCTGCGTCGCGTTCGGCGTGCTCGTCTTCGTCTTCCAGGACGGGCGGCTCGAGGGCCTGCTGGGCTACACCAGCCAGGGAGCCCTGGACACCTCGATGCCGATCCTGCTGTTCGCGGTCGCCTTTGGGCTCTCGACCGACTACGGCGTCTTCCTCCTCCAGCGAATCGGCGAGGCGCGTGGCCACCACGAGACGGAGGAGGGCGCGATCGCGGAGGGCGTCGCCGCCAGCGGGAGGGTGATCACCGCCGCCGCGCTGCTCTTCGCAGTCGCAATGGGCGCGTTCGCTTTCTCCGAGCTCGTCTACGTGAAGGAGGTGGCTGTCGGCGCAGCGGTTGCCGTCCTGGTGGACGCCTTCATCGTCCGCACCTTCCTCTTCCCCGCGATCCTGGGCCTGCTCGGGAAATCGGCCTGGTGGTCGCCCAGATGGCTCACCCGCGCCGCCCGGATCGAATACAGCTGAGGGTCAGCCCGAGCTGACGGAGACCGTGTCGCGAGCGAGCGCATGCAGGAACGCCTGGACCACCTTCGGCGCGAACTGAGTCCCTGAATGGCGAAGGAGCTCTTCCTCCGCGCGTTCCTTGCCGAGTGCGGGCCGATACACCCGATCGCTCGTCATCGCCTCGTAGGCGTCGCCGACCGCGAGGATGGAAGCCTCGATCGAGATCTCGTCCGACCCTAGCCCCCTTGGATAGCCGGTGCCGTCAGGCCGCTCGTGGTGAGCGAGGATCCAGCCGCGAACGTCATCGAGCTCGCTGCTGGAGAGCATCCGCGCGCCCAGCTCCGGGTGGCGCCTCATCTGATCCATCTCCTCGGAGCTGAGCGGGCCCGGCTTGCAGAGGATCGAGTCCGGAACGCCGATCTTGCCGATGTCGTGAAGGATGCCCGCGAGCCGCAGCCGCTCGACGCGGTTGTCGTCGAAACCGAGCTCGCGCGCCATCAGCTCGCAGAGATGACCGACGGTCTGGCTGTGCTTCGCGGTCCCTGAGTCGCGCTGGTCGAGCGCCTCCGCCAGGCTGAGCACGGTCGCGAGGTGCGCCTGGGTCTCGACATTGCGACGGCCGCTGACCGCACCGAGGACGTTCGTGACCTCGGGGCTGTAGATGACCGCCCGATCTCGGCCAAGAGCCTTCGCCGCATGGAGGGCGCGGTCCGCCGCGGCCGTCAGGGTCGCGAGATCGCTGCCGTGGTCCGGGAACACAGCCACGCCGGCGGAAGCGGTCAGCTGCATGCCGGGCGCGGCGGAGGTCTCACGAAGCTTGTCGAGCAACTCCTCGGCGAACAGGAAGGCCTGATGCTGCGTTGTCTCGGGGCAGACGATCGCGAACTCCTCGCCTCCCGACCTGGCGACGAAGTCGATTCGGCGTGCGTACTCGTCGAGGAGCGACGAAACGCCCCGCAGCGCCCTGTCGCCGGCACCCAGACCAAGGCGCTCGTTCACCCGCTTGAAGCGATCGAGGTCGAGGACCACGACGCTGACCGCCCGGCCGTCGGGTTGAGCGCGCTCGAGTTCGTTCTCGAGGACCTCGTGGAAGGCCACCCGGTTCGGGAGCCCGGTGAGCGGATCGGTCCTCGCAGCGTCGGTCAGGCGACTGAGCAGCTTCTCCACCCGACCGCGCAGGTAGGTCAGCAGCGTCGCGGCGGTGACGAGCGTGCCGAACGTGATCACCATGTGACTGACGACCACGTTGGTGCCACCCGGCGGATCGATCGGAGTGATCGCGACGACCACCCCGTAGTTCACAGCCGCCCAGAGAACGTTCAGCGCCGCGTCGCGCTTGCTGATCGGGAAGTAGAAGACGTATAGGCCCACCCAGACGTAGAAGAGTGCGTAGCCGCTCGTTGCATCGCCGCTGAAGTAGACGGCGAAGGAGGTCATGACGGTTCCCAGAGCCGCTCCCACCCGGAGGAACCAGAAGGGGATGCGCCCAGCGGTGCGGAACATCCAGAACGACCAGATCAACGCCGTGGCGTCGACGGCCAGGATCCCGGGGACGTTGAAGTACGCAGGATGGGGCAGGACGGCCGCGAGGGCGCTGATCAGTGCGGCGCCCGCACCGAGATACGCCTGTGCCAGTGCGATCGGTCGGGCGGCGGCCGGGCCGGAGAGGAGCTCTTGCGGTCTGCGCGACCGGAGTCTACGGTTGCTCAATCGGTCCGGAGCCTGGCCAGGCTCAGGATCCGACCATCCTCCCGCTGCTGCGACTAGCCCCATCGGTTACCTCGTGAGTTTCGGCCCAGTTTGGGCACTTTTCGACGGCACTATTCGGTACCGAACAGTTTGACTTAGTTTCGGGGACTCGCTCGCTACGCAAAAAACGGTAGCCAGATGTTGCAGTAGCCAGATGTTGGAGGGTGCCCGCTCGATCAGGCCTCTCGCGCCGCGGGGCGTGGTGCCCGCCGGCGGAAACGCCCGCTGCCGAGCGCGGTCTCGGGTGAGACCAGATCTTCGACGACGGCGGCGGCTCCTCCTTCAGGCGCCAGCGTGAACCGCTTGCGCTTCAGGCCTTCGGCCGACCGCCCAACCGCCCGCAATCGCGCCGTGGCCAATACCTGCGTGAGGACCACCTTCATCTCGAGTTCGGCGAAGCGTGCGCCGAGGCAACGCCGGACGCCCCCGCCGAACGGGATCCACGAGGCCCCCTCAGGGGTGCCGTTGAGGAATCGCTCCGGGATGAACTTCTCGGGCTCGGGATAGGACTCCTCGTCGTTGTGCACCAGGTAGATCGAGACCATCAGCGTTGATCCTGCGGGGATCAGGTACCCGTCGAGTTCGATCGCCTCGGCAAGATGCCTTGCCACGACCGGCACGACCGGCCGCACCCGGAGCGTCTCCTTGACGACGGCGTCGAGGTACGCGTCGTCCTCATCGGCCTCGATCTCAGCGGTCAGCCTGTCGAGCTTCTCGGGCGATCGAAGAAGCCTCTCGAGGGCCCATGCACCGCCGCTCGTGGTGGTCTCATATCCGGCCATGACCATCGTGAGGACCTCGTCCCTGATCTCCTGATCGGTCAGTGGTGAGCCGTCCTCATGCTCCGCTCGCAGCAGCAGTGACAGCGTGTCGTCGCGAAGCTGGGTCATCGGGTCCGCGCGCCGCTCGTCGATCGTCCCGTAGAGGATGGCGTCGACCTCATCGACCACCTTCATCAGGCGGGCGAATGGCGATCCACCACCAAGCTCTCGCCGGAACCAGGGCATCAGGGTGAAGGGCGAGTCACAACGATCCATCATGTCCGGAATCAGGCGCCTGAGCTCGGCGTGCGAGTCCTCGGAGTGGTCCCCGAAAACCACCCGCATGATCGAAGCGAACGAGATCGCCTCCATCTCGTCCTGCAGCCGCAGACGCTGACCCGGCTTCCAGCTGGAAATCCGGTCCCGGGTGATCTCCCTCACCTGGTCCACGAACTGGGCTCCGTGGGACGCGCCGAATCCAGGCAAGAGGATTTTCCGCTGCCTCATGTGGGCGTTGCCATCGAGCAGCAAGATCGAGTGCGAGCCGACGACCGGTCGGAAGAGGCCATTCGTATCGCCGGCTCGGAAGACAGCTGGATCGCCTGCCATCACCTCCTTGGCCAGGCGAGGGTCGGCGACCATGACGACGTTGTGCTTGGGTCCCAGCCGGAGGGTGAAGATCCGCCCGTATCGCCTGCGACAGCGCTCCATCAACTCGATTGGGCGGAACATCCATTGCGAGCTCTGAAGCCAGCCGGGCCCGCTCGGTCCTGGCGGGTGGCCCCTGTGCGGCGACCTCTCGAAATCCGGATTGCTCTCCGCCTGGAGAGCTGCGACCGGGCCTTCCATTTCCCGCTCCCTCATCCTTCCGATCCCCGCTCCCTCATCAGTAGTACGTATGGCCAGGCAAGATATGGACAAAGAGCCAGGTTGTCATCCGCACTTTTTCGGGATCAGGCACGTAGTACCCCGCATGCAATGCGAATTGCATGTTGCAGTAGGAAGTAGGAAGTCCTACTATTCACTTCGCGGTCCGGAGGCGGGTCGCAGCCCAGCAATCCGAGACAGCGAGGAGACTGAGCAATCGTGGCCAGCGCGACCTCCAGCGTCATCAAGCCCGATCACGGCGCGACCCGCAAGCACCTCATCTTCACCGAGGAGCACGAGGAGCTCCGGGAGTCGATGCGCTCGTGGGTGCTGAAGGAGCTCACTCCCCACCGCTTCGAGTGGGAAGAGAGCCTCTGGCCGGACTCGGTGCTGCACCGCGCCGGTGAGCTCGGCTACATCGGACTCTGCTACCCCGAGGAGTACGGCGGGCAAGGCGGCGACTACTTCTACTCGCTCGTCCGTGCCGACGCGATGAGCTACTCGGGCTGCGGCGGACTCAACATGGGGATGGCGGTCCACACGGACATGGCCACCCCACCGATCCACCTGCTGGGCACCGAGGACCAGAAGCAGCGCTATCTCGTGCCTTCCATCAAGGGCGAGCTGATCAGCGCCCTGGGAATCACCGAGCCGGGCGCCGGGTCCGACGTCGCCGGCATCCGTACCACCGCCAAGCGCGACGGCGACGAGTACGTGATCAACGGCTCCAAGACCTTCATCACCAACGGCCTGCGGGCGAACTACATCGTCCTGGTGACCAAGACCGACCCTGATGCAGGCCACGACGGGATCACCCTCTTCATCGTCGACATCCGCGACACGGAGGGCAACGAGGTCGAGGGCTTCAGCGTCTCCCGCAAGCTGGAGAAGATGGGAATGCACGCCTCCGACACCGCCGAGCTCTCCTTCCAGGACGTCCGGGTTCCCGCCGAGAACCTCCTGGGCCAGGAAGGCAAGGGCTTCTACCACATCTCCTGGGAGCTCCAGGGCGAGCGGCTGGTCGCCGCGATCGGCTGCGTCTCGGGCGCCGAGCGCGTCTTCGACCGCACCCTCGAGTACGCCAAGGAGCGCGAGGCCTTCGGCCGCCCGATCGGCCGATTCCAGGCGATCCGCCACAAGTTCGCCGAGATGTCGGTGAAGATCGAGGCCGCCAAGCAGATGGTCTACGCGACCGCCTGGCGCTTCGCCAACGGCGAGTACCCCGTCCGGGAGATCACGCAGGCGAAGCTCTACGCGTCACGGGTCATCGAGGAAGTCGCCGACGACTGCATCCAGATCCACGGCGGCTACGGCTACATGAAGGAGTACGAGGTCGAGCGCGCCTACCGCGACTCCCGCCTCAACCGCATCGGCGCCGGCACCGACGAGGTCATGCTCGAGGTGATCGGCCGCAGCTACGGGCTCTAGGCGCTCGCCTTCAGCCGCCCCTGCGTGACGCTCTCGTATCCATAGGGCGTCAAATCCATGATTGCCCGGACCTCGACCTTGCTCCCCGGAGGCAGAGGGACCTTCTTCGCCCAGCCGATCGCCTGCTCGAGGCCGTCGACATCGATCAGACAGAAACCGCCCAGCTGCTCCTTGGTCTCCGCGAACGGCCCGTCGGTGACGACGTGGTCGCCCGGGTCCTCGATCCTTACGGTCTTCGCGGTCTTCGGCAGCTCGAGCGCCTCGTTGGCCATCAGCACACCGGCCTCTGCCGCCTCACGGTTGAACTCGTTCCAGGCCTCCATCGCCTGACGCATCTCCTCCTCGGTCCCTTCGAACATCTGATCCTGGTCACGCACGAAGGTCAGCAAGTACTTCATCTCGGTCCTCCTCGGGTACGCAGCGCCTTTCGCTGCATTCAACCTGACGACGAATGCCGGGGCACCGAGATCGACAGGCGGGATATAAAGGCGTGGGATGAGCAACCTCGACCACATCCGCTCGTACTACGAGGCGCTGAACACGGGGGACGCGGAGCTGGTCGCGTCCCACTTCACGGACGACGCCGTTCACTACTACACGCGCCTCGGACCGCACGAGGGCGCGGACCGGATCGGTCAGAACGCGGAGCTCGGCGTCGGCGTCATCGACGGACAGTGGTTCATCGAGCACGGCATCGAGCAGGGTGACGAGGCCGTGATCGAGTGGACGATGACCTGGCGCGACCCGAAGTCCGGCGAGAAGCGACTCGATCGCGGCACCGAGTGGTTCTTGATCCGGGACGGCAAGATCGCCGAGGTCCGCGCCTACCACCACGGCGGGAAGAAGAACCCGCAGGGTGATCTGCTCGGCTTCGATCACGCCGGCCGCGGCTACACGATGCTGGAAGACTGGAAGGCGCCGACGCGGTGAACCGCACTTCGCCGAACAACTTCGTCTACACCGAGCGGCCGGATCTCGAGGGGATCGCGATCCTGCTGGGCGCGGCGAGCTGGGTCGGCCTGATCGGGCTGCTCAACCTCTTCTACGCCATCTCCGTTTTGGCCGGCTCGGAAATCTTCATCACAACGGCGAGCTGGCTGGTCGGCGACGCTCGCCCCGCCGGCTGGCTATGGCTGATCGTCTCGCTGGTTCAGCTCGTGGCTGCCGGCGGCATCCTCGCAGGCAACCGCCCTGCGCTCTGGATCGGGGTTCTCACCGTCGTTGCGCACATTGTCTTCGCGGCCATGTTCATCAGCGACGTCGCCTGGCTCGGCATCCTCCTGATCCTGATCGACGTCTCGATACTGGGCGCATTCGCGATCCTGATGGAGGAGCGCGCCAAGGCCTGACGGCGGTCTAGGCTCCGCCTTGTGGACGTGATCAAGGACAGCGGGGAGCGAGCGCTCCTCCCGCCCTTCACCGAGGAGCACGAGGAGCTGCGCGAGTCTGTCCGCCGCTTCGTCACCAACGAGATCGCTCCGCACGTCGACGAGTGGGAGGAGGCACGCGAATTCCCCCGCGAGCTCTACAACCGCTGCGGCGAGCTCGGCTTCCTCGGCCTCAAGTACGAGACCGAGTACGGCGGCCAGGGTGGGGACTACGTCCACGACGCGGTCTGGCTCGAGGAGCTCTCGCGCTCCGGCGGCAGCGGCGGAGTCGCGGCCGGCCTCGGCGCGCACACCGAGATCGCGATGCCGCCGATCTGGAGGTTCGGAACCGAGGAGCAGAAGCAGCGCTGGCTGGTTCCGGGGATCAAGGGTGAGCTGATCGGCGCGCTCGGGATCACCGAGCCCGGCGCCGGCTCCGACGTCGCCTCGCTGCGCACGACCGCGCGCAAGGTCGACGGCGGCTACGTCGTCAACGGGTCGAAGACCTTCATCACGAACGGGGTCAGGGCCGACTTCCTGGTCTGCGCCTGCAAGACGATCCGAGGAGGGCGGCCACCACGGCATCTCGTTCCTGGTGCTGGAGCGCGACATGCCGGGCTACGAGGTCGTCTCCAAGCTGGAGAAGATGGGCTGGCACTCATCCGACACCGGGGAGCTCGCCTTCACCGACGTCGAGGTCCCCGAGGAGAACCTGCTCGGCGAGCTCAATGAGGGCTTCAAGCTGATCATGGCCAACTTCCAGTGGGAGCGCCTCACCATGGCACTCGGCGCAGTCGGCGGCATGCAGCGAGTCTTCGAGGAGACGCTCCGCTACGCGAAGGAGAGAGAGGCGTTCGGCCGGCCGATCGGCCGCTTCCAGGCGATCCGCCACAAGTTCGCCGAGATGTCGGTGAAGATCGAGGTCTCCCGGGCACTCACCTATGCGTGCCTGCGGAAATTCGCGGCCGGTGAGGACGCGACGCGCGAGGTGACGCAGGCCAAGCTGTTCACCCAGCGGGCCATGTGTGAGGTCGCCGACGACGCGATCCAGATCCACGGCGGCTACGGCTACATGCGGGAGTACGGGGTCGAGCGCGCCTACCGCGACGCCCGGCTCGGGCCGATCGGCGGCGGTACGGACGAGGTCATGAAGGAGATCCTGGGTAAGCAGCTGGGCCTGTAGGGATTGAGCCGCGGCCGCTAGCGGGGCGCTTGGCCGCCTTTGTTCCCGCGTCTCGTCAGCTCCATCAGCAGCGCTGTGCAAGACCCGAGCGCAAAGCCGGCGATCAGGGCGAGCACCAGGATCAGAGGGGCCGATGCGCCCGAGGTGGAGGTGGGCGGTACCGCTGGCTGCGATACCTGTAACGTCGGATCGCCACTCCTCACGACCGAGTTGACCTGATCGAGCCGGCCGGCGAGATCCGCACGGGTCGCCGCATCGGTCGTCGGGGTGGCCAGCAGGGCTGCCTGAAGTTGATCGATCAGCCTCCCTGCCGCGCTGGCGATCTCGGCCGAACGCACCGCGAGCACGGCTCTCGAGAATCGGTTGGCGAGCCCGGCCGCGTCATCCGCGCTGCCCGCGGTGGCAGTGACCGCGAGGATGTTGCTCTGGCCCTCCGGACTGACCTTGACCCGTTTCAGGATCTCGTCCGCGGTCAGGTCCTCTCCCGGCTGGGCGGCGACCCGAGCGGCCGCGGCCTGCGACTCGGCCAGCGAAGCGGCCGTTTGCATCGTACGAACCGGATCGCCGGTGTCACGAATCAGCGGCAGTCCGAGAAAGGTCGGGTCGTCGGCAGCGAGGGGCTGCACGAGCAGGTTCGCCGACGCCTCGTAGTCGGGCGAACGCAGCGCCAGGAACAGCACGCTGGCGAAAACGGTGGCCAAGGTGATCAGGAAGACGACTTGGCGGTGGGCTCGGATCGCGGAGGTGTACGCGGGGAGCGCACCGGGCCGCTGTTCCTCAGCCTGATCTTGTTCAACAGTCAGGTTCAATGTCCGCGCAGCCTAGGGGTATCGGTAAATTTGGACTATGCCTCCGCACCATGGATGACCCGGGTCCTGGTCGTCGGGCGCTCGCCGGTTTGCCGGACCTCGGCCCGGTCCCGACTCGCAACCGTGAGCAACGCCGGGCCAAGCGCAAGCAGTAGCCACAACCGCTGGTCTGCCGCCGCCGATAGCGAAAAATCCGCAACAAGAACGCTGATTGTGGCGACCATGACCGCGCGCGCCAGCGTCTCGAGCGGGCGCTCCCCCCGAGCCCCGAAGCGGTCGGCGGCCAGTTTCGCGGCGCGCAGGCAGCCAGCCACGATTCCCAGGAACAGTGCCAACCCGACGACGCCGTCTTCGGCGAACAGCTGCAGATACGTGTTGTGCACGAGGTGCGGGTCGTCGACGATCAGCCCCACATATGTGAGCGCCCCGGGTTCGTGCACATAATCGGGGGAACGCACGGTGAAGTTGTTCAGCCCCACCCCCGTCACGGGCTCGTCCATTCCCATTCGCAATGCGACCGTTCGCAGGTCAGAGCGCCCGTTGTCGTTCTTGTAGCTCGTCACACGCTCCCACGTGCCGGGCGAGCTGACGAATGTCAGGGCCGCTACGCCGAGAGCCAACGCAGCGACCGCGGCGACCTCCCTGCGACGCCCCCTGAACAACACGAACGCGGCCACGATGGCTACCACGGCGGCGATCCCACCGCCGCGCGACTCGGTCGCGACCAACCCCGCGATCAGCAGGGCGATCGCCCCCAGCAGCAGGCCGCGCCGGGCCGACGAGCGCGTATCCGTGAGAAGGGCCGCCGCCAGCACGATGGCCGGGAGGATGCCCGCCGCGAGGACATTCGGGTCGCCCTCTTCGCCGCCAAACCGAACATCGCCCCGGAGGGAGCTCACCAGGCTCCCGTCGAACAGTCCGATGGCCACGGAGATCACCGCGCCGGCGACGAACGCGGCAACGATCAGTTTCAGCCCGCGCCTCGTGGTCACCGTCGTCATGACCACCACGAACAGGAGAGCCACCGCGTACCAGTGCCAGAGATCCTCGAGGCCCAGCCCGGGATCCTCGGACCATCCGAGTGAAAACGTCAGCCATGCGATTGTCGCGGCAAGGGTCATGAGCAGGACGCGATGGCGGTGCAGGGCCGCGGTCGCGGCCCGCGGGAGCGACTGCAAGCTGCCGAGCCAGGCCGCGGCGACCAGAATCCCCGCGGCTTTGCCCGCTGCGTTCAGCGCCGAGATTCCCGCCAGGAAGGTGAATGGCACCCAGAGGGCGAGCCCCAGGGACAGATTGACGAGCACGAGAGCGGCGTAAGCGGGAGCGAGCAGCAGCGCCACGCCTATGGCCGGTTGGGCCGCGACCGCGGCCCCCACCAGAAGCGACAAGATCACGCCACCCAGGGCGATCCAGAGGGCCTGGTCGCGCAACCCGGCCGGGAGGCGATGTGCCCGGGTTGCGATCAACGCCTCCGGATTGCGTCTCGATGGGTCATCAGCCGTGTGTACCCGTGTGTACCCTAGCCAGTCGGCCGTGGACACCTGTCTCATGCCATCGGGATAGTTGCCTTCGCCAGCGACACTCCGATTCAGCTGTGGCGATCGAGGATGAGAGGGGCAGCCCTGAAAACAGATTCGCAGGGCCGCACGGCCCACTTGGGCCGCCGTTGCGCTCTCCTGGCGATCCTCGTATCTGCTGGGGTACTGCTTACTCCCCGGGCCCCTGCGGCCTATGCCGCGGGTGTGTCGAGCTCCTTCAAGCCGGTCCGCCAGACCTCGAGCATGCTCGTCTTCAAGCCCCGGGGGATCGTGCCGTCCGCAGTGCGAAGAGCTTGGCTGAAGTTCAAGCTTCCCGGTAGATCCAAGCCGCGAAGCGCCGGCCTGCGGATCCCGACGCGCCGCGTCCGACGGGCGCTCCGCAGATCGAAGCCGGTGCATGTCAGGCGGCCCAGAGCAAGCCGAAAGGCGCGTCTTGTAATCCGCTGGTCCACCGACCCCTGCGCCTTCGGCAGCTTCTCCAACCAGCCCTGGAACGTGCCCTGCGCGAGCTGGCGCCCCTATGGCCCGGCGAGCCCGTTCAACCGCCGCCTGCCCGCCTCTCCCCGCCTCGAGCCGAACTCGGCCGCGATCGTCGCCAAGACCCTCGGCTGGGGCAACAACGCCTACTTCTGGGGCGGCACCGCCGGCTCGGCCGACGACTGGTCGAGCCCGGTCTACTACTCGAAGCCCAGCGACCCCGTGTTTGAGATCCACTGCTGGCGCTACGCCTGCCCCAAGATCGAGGGCAGGCGGATCCACATCCCCCAGCGGGCCGAGCCCGCCCACTCCCTCGACGGCCACATGGCGGTCGTCGATCAGGCGAACTTCCTCGAATACGACTTCTCCCGCGCCGGCCCCCTGCCCCGGGGCGGCGGCCGGCTCGAGATCGCCTCCGGCGGCGCCACCGCGATCGGCACCCCGGCCGCGGACGGGCGCTTCGGGGACTCGACCGCCGCCCAGCTCGGGCTGCTCGGCGGGATGATCCGCCCCGCCGAGCTCGAGGCCGGGCGGATCGACCACGCCCTGATCACCGGGGTCTACTGCTCGGGCGGCTCCGTCTGGCCGGCCGGCACCAACACCGGGCGGCTTTGCTCGAGCCTCGGGATCCCCGACGCCGACGCGCCGAAGATCGGCCAGCACCTCTACCTGGCGATCTCGGACGCCGAGATCGACGCCCTCCCCGCCCCGGCCTGGCGCAAGGCGATCCTCCGCGCCTACGCCCACTACGGCGCCTTCGTCGGCGACACCACCGGGCCCGGCGGCAACCTCGGGATCGGGGCGGAGTCGACCCAGTCCTGGCTCAGCTTCGGCTTCGCCGACGCCTGGGTCGAGCTCGGCCGGCGCTATGACCTGCAGACCTGGGACGCGGGGGGCGCCCTGCGCTACCTCTTCGACGCTCGCCCGGGGGTCGACTGGGCGAGCCGGCTTAGGGTGGTCGATCCTTGCGTTTCTCGGGGGACGTGCTGATTGGCAGGTCTACATGGGTGCGCTTGCTGACCTCGTGCGTGTCCTACGCAACGTGGAGACCCGCTGCCCCTGCTTCTGGACCGGGCCAGTCTCCGGAGGCGGCCGGAGGTTGAGTGACGCGGCCTCAGGGCCCTCCGGAGCGGCGAACTGCTCGTCGAGCGCCGGTTTGGCGGTGGAACGTTCGAACGCCTTGAGGACGCGAAGCACCATGTCGACGCTTTGCACAGGATGCTCGCCGATAGCGGTCTCGGCAGCGAGACCATTCCGTGCGCCCCGTCATAGAGAGTGTTGACGATGTCGTTCGCTTCGCGACCGTGGGAACGCGGTGCGTGATCATCGACTCGAGCAAATTCGTCGCGACGAACACAGGGGTATTCAATGCATTCGCACAGCGGATGATGTGCTTCTGGTAGACGGGCACGTATTGATCGGCACCTCGCGTGAGAGATCACCGCGATCGATCAGCACGGCATCCGCGGCGCTCGTTATTCGCTCTACGTTTGAAACGCCAGTCCTGCTCTCAATCTTCGCGATTACGTGGGAGTCCGGCGACACGACGTCGCGGAAGCGCGCGACGTCCTCCGCATCGTTCGTGAACGACAGCGCGAAGTGCCGAATCCCGTGACGGGCGGACAGCTGGATCGCGCTGATGTCGTGATCTGTGAACGGCGGCAGTCGCGGCGGAGGATCATTGGTCACCGCCTTGTTCGAGCCCACATGACCGCCATCGATCGCGATCGCCTCGGCTTCGCCGTCGCCGATCTTTGTTACTCGGAGCTCGGCGCCATCGAAGTCGACCTTGAGGATGCTCCCGACCCGGAGCTCGTCGAGGGCCGAAGGAGGGCCGCACTGCGAGCGTATAGGCCATCCCGACGGTGTCGGTGGAGGTGAGCTTGATGGTTTGCCCCTTCGTCATCACGACGCCCGGCATCATCACC
This sequence comes from uncultured Solirubrobacterales bacterium, assembly GCA_963804595.1. GTDB lineage: Bacteria > Actinomycetota > Thermoleophilia > Solirubrobacterales > 70-9 > DASUPK01. The sequence continues at coordinate 15,879 of CAWDQZ010000019.1, read as the reverse complement.
CCGCACCGGACCTGAGCGCCCTCCGTGTCGATGCAGATCGGGGTGGATGAGTGTCGGCGAACGAACTCGATCGTGCTCTCGACCGCGTCGGGCGGCGTGTGCGACAGATTGATGCGAAACAGGTCGATCCCCCGGGCGTCGAGTTCCTTGAGGACGTCCGCTCGCAGCGACGCTGGACCCAGCGTGCAGAGGATCGTCTTTGCCGCCATCTACTAGCCTGCCCATCCAAGCTCGATCCCCAGGAGCTTCTCGAGGCCGCGGTTGTGAGGAGCAATGTGAGCGCGCAACCCGCGCCGTGTCTCAACCCCAGCTCTTGGCTCGTCCCGCGCCCGGTCACATTCAACGGCTTGGGATCGCGCAAGGCGAAGGGTGGCAACCCCAGGAACCGGAGGACGCGGTCATAGACCCCCTGAGGGTCTTCGAGAAAGCGCTCACTGACTTCGATGTAAACCTGCTCTCGCGGGTAGTGCTCCAACCACCTCCGCAGCGAATCGAGATAGAGACCCTGAGTGATGTACGAGAAGTTCTCGTGCGCGTAGCTGTAGTAGCGGTCGTCGCTCAGGATCCGCTCCACCTCCCCCGCCAGGCGCCCGGGCTCCGCCGCGATCGCATCCTCGAAGGCCTCGAGCGACTCCGCGCCGTCACGGCGCTCGCGCTTCCAGTGTGAATACGCTCGCTCGATTGGATCGCGAAGGAGCACGATGATCTTCGCCTCCGGCACGGCCTCGGCTGCCCGTTCCGCTGCGGCAGGGTGGAACAGGTAATACGGACTTGCCTCGCCCGTCATGACGGGCTCCCCGTGGAGGCGTCGCAGGTAGGACCTGTAGGCCGCGGTGGGGAAGTGAGAGCGGTACCAGGCGATCCCCCTGAAGAAGTTCTGGTCGAAAAACCGGACTCCCTTGACGTCCTGCAGTCGAGGGAAGGGCGGGCCCACGCAAGGGTGCTGCTGGAGGTAACTATGCAGTGAGGTCGTGCCGCCGCGATGGGTGCCGATGATCAGGTAGTCCGGCAGCGGTCGGAAGTCGCTCGTGGCGACCCCGAAACCTCTGAAGAGTCGCTTGACCGGCCTTCGCACGACGGCGGGCGCCGCGACGGCTATTGGTTTGGCCATCCGTATCCGACCTGCTACCCGACCTGATAATACGACGAACTCGCCATGCCGGGACTGTCGCATTCGCGGCGCTTCAGCCGTGCAGCCGGTGCTCGGCTTGATCCTGCTTGCGGCAGTGCTTCTTCGACAGCGGATCGTTTCCCTTTGGTCACCGGTCCGGTTGATCTTGCCCAGCCTGTTCCTGGGATGTCGCAGGCGGCGAAGGAACTGACCGACGCCCTCGCATTGGTGCTGCTCGCGGCCGCGCTCGCGCCGCTCGCCGCCCGGATCTGGTCGCTGAGCGACGAGGATTGGGCGCGGCGGGAGATCCCGCTCGAGGCTAAGGTCGGCGAGGGAGGTCCCGGTCAGTGACGACCGTGCGAGCGGAGCCATACGATCTTCGCCTTGAGCGGCTGCCCGGGCTCGATCAGCGCAGGCCACCTGGGAGGCTCTGGCCGAGAGCGCCGAAAACATCTTCGCCACCAGGGAATGGTTATCCACCTGGTGGCGCCACTTCGGACGGGGCGAGCTCCTGCTGTTCGGCTGTCGGCGCCGGGACGACACCCTCGCCGCCATCGTCCCGCTCTATCGCTCGCGGTTGGGCCTCGCTCGCGTGCTTCGCTTCCTCGGCGACGGCCCGAGCGACGAGCTCGGCCCGATCTGTGATCCCGCCGACAACCCGGCGGCGGCGCATGCCCTGTGGCACGCGCTTCGCGCAGGCTCGCTCGGCGGGTAGGACGTGCTCCTCGGCGAGCAGCTGCTCCAAGCCAAGAGGTGGAGTGAGGGATCTGGGCTGGGACCATGGCGCTGCAGGAGAGCAGCCCCGTGCTGCGGGCGCGAGGGCGGAGCTTCGAGGAGGTGCTTGCGTCCCGCAGCCGCAATTTTCGCCAGCAGGTGCGCCGCCGGAGCGCAAGCTCCTCCGCGAGCACGGGCTGCGCTACCGGCTCGCCGACGATCCGCACTGCTCGACGCCCATCTCACCGCGCTGTTCGAACTGCACGCCGCCCGCTGGGGTAAAGGCGGCTCCACGGCGTTCACCGCCGACCGTCAGGCCTTCCACCGCGAAGTCGCCCGGCTCGCCCTCCACAAAGGCTGGCTTCGCCTCTGGGTGGCCGAGGTGGACGACGCGCCTGGTCGCCGCTCTCTACGGCTTTCGTTTTGCAGGCAGCGAGCTCTACTACCAGTCGGGCCGGGATCCGGCCTGGGACCGCTACGCCGTCGGCTTCGTCCTGCTCACACACGCTGTGAGGGCGGCTCTGGAGGAAGGAGTCTCTGAGTACCGATTTCTGCGCGGCGGCGAGACGTAGAAGCAGCGGTTCGCCGACTACGACCCGGGCCTGGCCACCCTGGTCCTGGCGCGCGGTCCGAGCAGGCGCACGGCGGTCAGATTCGCTGTGCGACTGGCAGAACACGACCGACCCCGGCGGTGGCTCAGGCGAGTGATCGGTTAGGAGTCGGGCGGCCGGGGCCGTCGTCGTGGTGACGCCAGTGGCGGAGGAGTTTCTGATCGTGTTCGAAATGCCCAAGGGAGACACTCTGGTCCTCTGCTACCACGGGGTCAGCCAGGATTGCGCGACGGACTACGTGGTCACGCCGGGCGATCTCGAACGGCAGATCGGTCACCTGCTAGCCCGTGGTTATCGAGGGGTAACGTTCGCCGAGGCGGCGCGGGGAGCTCCCGGCGGGTGATGGCGGTCACCTTCGACGACGCTTACGCGTCGATCGTGGACAGCGCCTACCCCATCCTTGCCCGGCTCGGCGTGCCCGGCACTGTCTTCGTCCCGACCGACTTCCCCGACCGCCGGGAGCCGATGTACTGGCCGGAACGGAGCAGTGGTTCGACGGTCCCCACGAGGACGAGCTCCTGGCCTGCTCGGCACCAGCTCCAGCGCCTGGCGGAAGCCGGCCTGGAGATCGCCTCGCACACCAGGTCCCATCCCAACCTGACCTCGCTCTCCGACAAGGAGCTGCAAGCCGAACTCACTCAGCTCTGCGCTCCGCATTGATCGATCGAATCGGGGGAACTGCAGCTCTCCCATCCCTTCGGCTACTACGACGATCGGGTGGCTCGGTTCGCGCGCTCTGCGGGCTACATCGCAGCGGCGACGCTGCTCGGCCGGATCTCCGCCACGTCGCCGATGGCGATCCCGCGTATAGGGATCTATCCAGGCGAGATGGGCATCTTTCGGCTAAGGTCTCTCCCACCGTCCGGCGCCTACGCGCCCGGACCCCGGCTGGTCGGTCGTCACCGCGGTCTCCCGCGCGCGTCGGCGCTGGGTCGCGGGCGGGACTGTCCGCGCTGATCCCGCGCAGAGGGGTGCCAGCCGCTTGGAACCCGGCACGCGCACGCAGCCAGACCCAGACCAGGTCCGAGCCCCGCGGCACTAGGTCGCGGAGCCGGCCCTTCAGTGCCCGGGTGAAGATGAGGGAGACAAGGACTCCACCGAGCACGTAGGCGACGCTCGACGCAACCGCGGCGCCAAGCCCGCCGTGGGATGGGATCAGAATGACGTCGAGCGCAACCGTGCACGCGAACGCCCCACTGACCGCCGCCGTCTCGAGCAGCGGCTTTCGTTGCGCCGTGAGAGCGTTCCCCAGCAGCTTGAGGGCGACGATGCCGAAGGCCCCGAGCGCGAGGACGCGCAACATCTCGACGGAGCCACGAAACGATTCGCCGAAGAGTGTCACGCATAGAAACGGCGCCAGGGCGATCATGGCGACGGCCAGGATCAAGGTGATGAGCAGGGCGGCCCGGAACACAATCGAGGCTTGTCGCTCCGCCTCCGGAGGCGACGCCCTAACCAGATCCGGGCGCTGGACCGACATCAGCGTGGTCGGAAGGAAGAAGAGCACCTCCGCCCAGGCCACCGCGACCGTGTAGAGCCCAGCTCCCGGGATCCCGCGATGGCGCCGAGGATCCACTGGTCAAGTCGGTAGTTGCCGAGCGTCATCACCCGCCCCGGGTGAGCCTTGATGCCGAAACCCAGCATGCGCCGTGCGAGCCCGGCATCGAACGCGCCGAAGCCGCCGAGGTGGCGGACGACACCCCAGGCGACGATGGTGGTGCTGATCGCCTCGGCTGCGACCCACATGGTGACGGCCGTTCCCACTGTCAGGGCGCCTGTTACGGCAAGCGCGCCATTCACCCCAAGATTGATGAGCAGCGGAAGGAACGAGGCGGCGTTGGCGAGCCCGAAGAAGTAGTGGGCTCTCAGCAGCTGGTCGAGACACGGTTGCAGCACCAGCACGGGTAGCGCGGCCAGGACGAGGACGATCAGTCCCGGCTCGGAACCGGCTCCGACAACGGAAAGATGGCGATCAGGAGCCCCACGATCCAGCCGCCAACCCGCCGAACAGCACCGACAGCACCACTGAGGTCCCGGCCAGTGAGCGTGTCAGGCGTGGCTCCATGGCGGCGAAGTTGGCATTCGCCTGGAAGATGCCGAACGTCGCGAGCTGGGAGGTGAGAAACGCGACCGTAGTCAGGAACGCCACCGCCCCGCGCCCGCTTGCCCCCAGAGCGCGAGCGGTGACCAGGACATTGGCGAACGAGACCAGGGCGACGCCCATGGTGGTCGCGTACGTAGTCACGACCGATCGAATGAATGGGGGACGCGGCCGGGTTAAGGGCTCGGCCGTACGGGGTCTTCTCCGCCCCTCTCCGACCACGAGATCACCCAGCTCGACCTCACCGTTGCGCACCGCCTCCGCGAGATCCGGGCCGAGCGCCTCATCCTGTTCCGCGCTGCTCATCTGGTCGAAGAGATTTCGCGCAAGCCTGCCCTTCGACCTGACGGCTCGTCGGTTCACGGCTAGTGGTCCCCTCCCAATTCGTCCTCGCGTGGAAAGCCTTCCTGGGCCATTATCAGTGCTCTCGTGCCCCGCCGATCCCGCCGCGTAGTTTCCCGCCTTCATCCTGCGAGGGCGCTGGCGGTGGCGGCAGACGTGGCCTAGAGTTGCTTTTCGAGCTCCTAAGCGGGTAAGCGGATTTCGATGCTCAGGAGAAGCTGCTTTTCTGCTGTCGAGGCCCCAACCCCGGGCGAGATCAGTGGAGGCCAACGGAAGATCACGGGGCGGAACCGGCCCGCCCGGGCGGGTCGCTAGGCGACCGCGTTGATCATCGGACGTGTCGCATGACTGGGGAATCGATCGTCGGTACCGGCTTATGAGCTTCGCCGGATCTGGGGGCTTTACTTGCTAGCTCAGCGACACAGCTGGGTCTGGTCGATCCTGGCGGCTGACTGCCACCTGGTCTGGTGCGAGGGCGACCCCGAGCTGGCCGAGCTTCTGCGAGAGGCCGGCGTCGAGGTGATTGAGCGGCCGTTCGCAAATCCAGGGGCCCCGGAGGAGGCTTCGCCCGACGCCGTCCTCATCAACGCCGAGGAGGAGGCAGCGGTCGCTGGCTTATCCCGATCAGCCGCGGTGCTAAGGCACGGCGGCATGGTGGCGATCCCTGTCGGCGGAGGAAGCCCATCGCCGCCACGTCACGCGTCGCGACCCCTCCGTGCACTGCAGCTCGTCGGCTCCGTCTACACGGCTATCTCGGCGGAGCTGGCCGCGAGGCGGATAGCGAGAGCGATGCGCCGTCTGGACCTCGCCGTCTCGCGCGTGTTGACAGGAGAGCGAACGCGGACCCGATACGGCCTCGGCCGAGGCGGCTGGATCAGGCGTGTCCGCCTCCCAGTCGGATCGATCGTGGTCGGCACAGTTCTCGAACGCAGGGGCACCATGGTCGAGGCCGCCATCGAACGCGCGGCCCAGGAACTGCGAAGCCCACTGGTTCGGCGGTCGACCAACGTTTTCGCGAGTGGCAAGCTCGGTCTGGAGTTGGGCGATTCCGAAGGAGCCGCTTACTACCTTTGGGTCGCAGCCGCTTCGGCTCGGCAGGAGGTGGACCGGCGGCGCAACGCGGTCGAAGCGATCATGCGAGGCAACCCGCCAGCGCCGGTCCGCGATCGGATCGTTGCGCCCCTGGCGGCGGGACACATCGGACCGGCGGAATACGTCCTCGAGCCGAAGGTCTCCGGTGCGCATCCGCTACGGATGACGCCGGGGCTCTGGGATGACTGCCTCGAGTTCCTGATCGCGCTCCATCGCCTGCCGCGGCAGAGGCCCGCACTTGCGCTCGTCGGAACCTGGCCCGATCTGGAATTGGCGGCTGATTTCCTGGCCAGTCATGTGGGCTCGGAAGAGCGAGGCAACGTTCGGCGTGTGCACCGGGAGGTCATCCACCGGGTGAGCGGCCTGCCGACCGGCGTCGGCCATGGCGACTTCTGGCGCGAGAACCTGATCGTCCGGCGAGGACGTCTTCGCGCGGTCCTCGACTGGGAGTGGGCTGGGAAGGACGACCTGCCATTGCTCGACTACCTGGACCTTGTCGGGCACCCGGGCTTCCGGCGCTCGCGCGCCCTGGCGCCCGGGCCGACCTTCACAGAGATGGTCTGGCCGCTTGTACAGCGGGGCGGCGACACGCGGATGCAGTTCTATTGCGCCGAGACGGCCACACCCTCTGATCTGCGAACGCTCGAGGGGCTTGCGATGGCGTATTGGCTGTTGCGAACAGCTAGAGCCGGCTTGAATCTCGTGGATCGACTGCGATACCCCAGCTGGCTCGCGGACAACATCGTGATCCCCTTGGCCCACATGCGCGAGGTGATCGGGACGCCTCGAAGAGCGAGCGTCTAGATCAGCGAAGGTACGTTCCCGCCGCGTCGGCGATGCGATCGAGGTCCGATTCGCTCAACTCGTGGTGAACCGGCAGCGCCACCGTCCGCGAACGCCGGCGCCGGATCTCAGGAAAGCCCTCGACCGGCAGGGACCGATGGGGAACGGACCACACGTCCATGCCGCTCACGCCGCCTTTTGCCAGGTGCCGGAGGAACCCCTGCTTGTCGTCGGTCTCGACTGGGAAGAACCACGGGCTCGCGCCGTCGGGAACATGATCGAAGGGGGGAGCGACGTGCCGCCCAAGGTCGCGAAGCAGTTGTCGGTAGTTGCTCCGCCGGCGCCGGGCAACCCAGTCGCCCGGGAGGCGCGTCACGAGGTAGGAGGTTGCGGCGGCGAGGGGAGCCTCGGGGTCGCCGAGAGCGTCGTACACCTCAGCGTCGAACGGTCGGGCAAACCGCCGCCGGACGCTGCCCATCCAGCCGAGCCACTGCCCCAGCCAGGCACCGTGCAGGTGGGCAAGCCGCCCGATGCCGACTCGCCGGGAGCGTGCGACTTCCGGCATCGGCGCCACGCACACGGCAGCGCAGCCGTCGGGCGTGGCGACCATCTTGTAGATGCTGAAGAAGGCGAGATCGCCCGAGGACCCGACCGGGTGACCGTCGACGTGGGTGAGCCACGATTGGGCGGCGTCCTCGATGAGCAGCAGACCGCGTTCGTCACACCATCGTCGCCAGCGGGCGGCGTCCTGGGGAAAACCGTTGTAGTGGACGAGATGAAGGCCTCTGGTGGAGGAGCTCATGAGGGAGTCGAGTTCCGTGGGGTCAGGCGCCAGTACCTCTCCGGCGCCGTAGAACCGACAGCTCACCCCCACCCGGCGCATCGCCTCTATGTCGGATCCTGCGTGATAGGCGGGGGCCAGGAGCTCGTCGCCCGGGCCGATTCCAAGTGCTCTCAGCCCGTGCCACACGGCATGACGACCAAGCGGATAGAGCCTGCATCTCGGATCCATCAGCGGGAACGGCGGGCGCTCCAGGGGACGGCGAAGCCATGACGTAGGCGGCAGTGGGGCCCAAACACCCAACCAGCGTCTCGGCATCAGGCCCGCACGCTCTTCAGCCTTTTGGCCAAGGCCCGGCCATGGGTCTGAACGACACGGTCGACCGCGCCCGCGGGAGACGACGCGAATGTCTGGATCCTGACCCGAGGGCGCAGGTCGGACGTCCATCTCAACTTGTGCTCGTCTCGGGCACCGAGGAACTCGTAGCTGTCCAGGTTCAGAGAGAAGGCACGTTCGACCATCTTTTGAGTGAGCACGGTGCCGGGCCCGGCCTTCCTGAACTCCTCGTTGTATCCCGGCTTGAGGAGGTAGTACCTGTTCTGGCTCTCCAGCGCGAAATGGAAGGCGAGGGCGCGCCCGCCCACGCGAAGGAAGGCGAACCTCAGCACGCCGCGCGACGCGGCCCAGTGCGCAAGTTCGGTGTAGAAGCGCACCGTCCGGGGGTCGGAGGCGATCGCTGTGCCGCTCCGCCCCTTCCAGTTGCTCGCCTCGACCTGCAACCCCTCCGCAAGCAGGTCGTCGAGCCGGGCGGCGCCGGACTCGATCTGGAGCGAGACCTCACCGATCTCGGCGAGCCGCCTCGAGCAGCGTCGAACCGTCTGGCGCAGCTTGCCGGAGACGCTCTGCCAATAAGCGTCCCAGTCGCCGTCGATCCGCAGATAGGGAGACTGCATCGTCGTGCGCTCGACGTAGTGATGCGATCCGTCGAGCTCGCGCAGCCCGCGGGCCACCAAGCCGCCACCGTCGAGGAAGGACAGGTCGATACGCCGCGCGCGCTGGGAGAGGATCCCGTCCAGGATCGCACGAAGGGCCTGCTCGTCCGCGGCCACCGGTCCGTAGAGCGGTGTGTGCCAGTTGGTTGGAGAGCCGAGCACGCCGCCCCGGCGGGAGAGCGGCATGACGCCGACGAGCCGCCCCCCGCGGCGGATCGCCAGAACCCTGAGCTGCCCCGTCCCGAAGGCGTTCAACCAGGCACGGAACCAGCCGGGTCGGAGAAAGGGCGGGACGTCCGCCTCGCCGGCGAGCTCATCCCATGCCTCGGCGATCGGCGCGATCTCGCTGTGAACCTCAAGCTCCGCGGACACTCTCGTCGAGGCTCGCGCTACTCGGGCCCCCGGGTCAGGCCATCACCGGGGCCAGGGGCTCGTGCATGTAGTCCGGCTGGTCGACCCCGTGCATCCTCAAGATCATCGGCGCGACCGCAGTCAGCGGGACCTTGCCCGGATGCTCCGAATGGGTTCGCTCAGGGTGCCGGATCCAAAGCATGCCATCGGGATGGTGCATTCCGCTCTTCACCAGGTCGATCCGGTAGAAGACGTCGAAGAACGGAACTGTCTGTTCGTCGCCGTCAATGCGCAGGACCGCATCTGGCTCGAGCTTCCGCCAGATCCGGCATCCGCACATCAGACCAGTTCCCTCCCGCTTCACCCCAATTGCGCGCTCGTTCTCATGCCGCAGCTCGTTCAACCTGGCTTCGGCGTCGCGCGCCGCGTCCTCAGTCTCGAAGTCGAGGTGGAACTCCTCGGCCATCACCGGCGTCACCTCGACCGGGTCTTCGATTCCGAGGGTCCGTACGAACGTCTCGAAATCGCGTGGACGGTAGGTGTTCTTGCCGCCGCCCTCGTCGTAGGTCAGACAAGGCTGCTGGCTGAGCGCCGTGGCGAAGACCAGGACGGTGTCCTCGTCTGCCAGCTCGAGAAGTCGGCCGCAGATCCCGTCCATCTGCTCGTACCCGTAAAGAATCGCGTCCTCAAACACGGCCTGCTCGCCCGGCTCCGGCTTGACCTTGAAATGCTCGGGTTCCATGTTCCGCCAGTACAGGTGCTGGAAATGAGCCGTGCTATTCAGGAAGAAGGTGGCGAAGTCCGGCCGTGCCCGCTTCCAGTGCGAGCCGAAGAGATCCAATTGGAGCTTGTCGAGAATGACCGCCCGTCTCCAATGGGTGTCAGAGGTTCGCTCGCTGATCAGCTGACGGCCGATTGCGGTGATAGTGCCCGGGGACAAGCCATGTCGCGCCATGAATCTGAGGAACGCCAGCTGTTCCCCTCTGGACAGCGGCACGTCCTCACGGGTGTACTCCTGCACGTTGGCGGAGACGAACCGGTGATAGGGCCTGAGCTCATCCTCGGGATGCGGCATGACGCTCCTCATCCAGGGATCCGGCAGTACCCAGCCGTTGATCGGCAGCCGGTAGTTGATGTTCATCGAGCCACAGACCCAGACTCGCATGCCCGCGTCTGACAACAGGTCCCAGATGCTCTTCCGGTCGAGCTTGTGTCCGTCGCCGAGGTTCCTGATCCCGTGCTCCGCGTATGGCAGCCCGGAGTGGACAGTGACCCACTGGATCCAGGGCTCGAGATCCTCCTGCGCCTCTCGGGCCTCGGTGAGGTAAACCTCAGACTGGCTGCGAAGGCGCTCGAAGTTGGGCAGCTTCCCGGCCGCGATGAACTTGTCCATCAGGACCGGGAAAGCTCGTTGAACTCGGCCATGATCAAACGCACGGGAGAAAGATTTTAAGCTGGCACGGGTGCGGGTTGGCAAGCTGATCGGCCTCGGGTTCGCGACCGCGGTCGTCTTTGCCGCGATCGTCGTCGGGGCCGTCCTGGTATCCGCGAGCAATGGTCCTCCATCTCGTCCGTCGGCGCCCGTGTCCACCGACCCCTGCGCCTTCGGCAGCTTCTCCAACCAGCCCTGGAACGTGCCCTGCGCGAGCTGGCGCCCCTATGGCCCGGCGAGCCCGTTCAACCGCCGCCTGCCCGCCTCTCCCCGCCTCGAGCCGAACTCGGCCGCGATCGTCGCCAAGACCCTCGGCTGGGGCAACAACGCCTACTTCTGGGGCGGCACCGCCGGCTCGGCCGACGACTGGTCGAGCCCGGTCTACTACTCGAAGCCCAGCGACCCCGTGTTTGAGATCCACTGCTGGCGCTACGCCTGCCCCAAGATCGAGGGCAGGCGGATCCACATCCCCCAGCGGGCCGAGCCCGCCCACTCCCTCGACGGCCACATGGCGGTCGTCGATCAGGCGAACTTCCTCGAATACGACTTCTCCCGCGCCGGCCCCCTGCCCCGGGGCGGCGGCCGGCTCGAGATCGCCTCCGGCGGCGCCACCGCGATCGGCACCCCGGCCGCGGACGGGCGCTTCGGGGACTCGACCGCCGCCCAGCTCGGGCTGCTCGGCGGGATGATCCGCCCCGCCGAGCTCGAGGCCGGGCAGGATCGACCACGCCCTGATCACCGGGGTCTACTGCTCGGGCGGCTCCGTCTGGCCGGCCGGCACCAACACCGGGCGGCTCTGCTCGAGCCTCGGGATCCCCGACGCCGACGCGCCGAAGATCGGCCAGCACCTCTACCTGGCGATCTCGGACGCCGAGATCGACGCCCTCCCCGCCCCGGCCTGGCGCAAGGCGATCCTCCGCGCCTACGCCCACTACGGCGCCTTCGTCGGCGACACCACCGGGCCCGGCGGCAACCTCGGGATCGGGGCGGAGTCGACCCAGTCCTGGCTCAGCTTCGGCTTCGCCGACGCCTGGGTCGAGCTCGGCGAGCGATATGACCTGCAGACCTGGGACGCGGGGGGCGCCCTGCGCTACCTCTTCGACGCTCGCCCGGGGGTGGACTGGGCGAGCCGGCTTAGGGTGGTCGATCCTTGCGTTTCTCGGGGGACGTGCTGACTGACTACCCCCGCTTCCCCACGCCAACCGCGCCACCGATCGCCTCGAACGGGGGCCCGAACTTGACGCAGCCGAGGAGGAAGCCGGCACCCCATGAAAAGTGCATGGTGGCCAATACCCCGGGGAGCAGGGCCGCCTCGGCGGGGTGACCTCGCAGGGCTTGCCGAGCACTCTCTCCGGTCAAGCACAGCCCGTACGCGGCGAGTAGCCCGCGAGCGATGCGGGCCAGCGGTCTTGGCGCAATCACGCTCGCGACCGCCGCGGCCGTGAGCCCCGGGGGGAGGAGATTCGAGCGGCGCATGCTCTCGGGATGCTGGCCACTGGTCTTGGCGCGAAACTGGCCGTAGGTCCAGTACTGGCGCGCAAGGCCGATAATGCTCGTGCGAGGCGCGTATCGGGCAGCCATCTCCGGGATGCAGACGATCCGCCCCCCCCGCTCGCGCATCCGGGCGGCGAGCTCGGAGTCCTCGTTCACCTGCCACTCCTCGGCCCACCCGCCGAGAGCTTCCAGGGTCGAGCGTCGCCAGACACCGGTGAAGCCAGTGTCGACATCGATCTCCCGGTCCTGCGGAAATCGGAACCTCGCACCTCCCACGCCCAATGGGACGCTGAGCGCAAGTGCGACCGACTCCGACCAGGCATTCGTACCCTCGGCGAGCGCGGGACCGCTCACCCAGTCGACGTCGCCGCGCCGCAGTCGATCCACCCCCGCAGCCAGGTACCCGGGCGGATAAGTGGTGTGCGCGTCCATGCGGGCCACGAACTCGCCGCTGGCCTCGCGCAAGCCGATGTTGAGGCCGGCGGGGATCCTTCCCGAAGGGTTGTCGAGGATCCGGATCGAATCGTCCTCGGCGGCGAGCCGCTCGAGCAGCTCACGGGTGCCATCGTCCGAGCCACCGTCGAGAAACAGCAGTTCTACCGTGCCATTGAGGCGCTGGCCTTTCATCGCCGCCGTCGTCCGTTCGATTACGGCGGCCTCATTGAGGACCGGAACGAGCACGCTGACATCAGGCAATGGGGGCATAAGTGAAGGAGAATGATCGCGGTTTGACGTGGAGGAAGGGCCGACACTCATCCCACGGCGATCTCTAGGCGCGATCACGGCTGACCGCCGCGGCCATGAACCGGGCCACGCGTGCGGCCTCCACGTCGAGAGCGTGGCGGCGGCCAATAATCAGCCCCCGCTCGATGCAGCGTGCTCGGAGCTGCGGATCATCGGTGAGCCTGAGCACAGCTTCCACGATGGCGTCCCGATCACCGGCCGGAATGAGCACTCCCGCCCTCCCTCCCTCAACGGCGTCCCGTACCGAGCCGACGTCGGTCGCCACGATGGGGGTTGCGGTGGCCATCGCCTCGATCAGCGCCTGGGGCAAGCCCTCGGTCAGCGAGACGTGAACCAGGATGTGGGCCGAGCGGTACATCTCGAGCAACGACTCGCCGTAGGGCACGAACCCGGGGAGCGCAAGATTCCGCTCGACGCCGAGCGCAGCAGCCCGGCTCCTCGTCGTCTCCGTCATCCGGCCGACCCCAGCCCAGGTGAGTCGGTACTCGTTGGGCCGACGCCGGTTGAGCTCAGCGAGGGCATCGACGACCAGGATCGGGTTCTTCTCGGGTTCGATGCGCCCGACGGTGAGCAGCTCCTTGACGCCGCTCCAATCCTTAGCGTCGGGCTCGCTCGAGATCTCACGGGACGCCGTCAGGGAGATGACCGTTGGCAGCAGCCCCGGACGAGGGCCCCCGTAGGTGTGTTCCAGCTGAGTGCCGACGACCACGGCGGGAAGGACCCTGGCGAGGAGTCGAAATGCCCGGTCGACCAGCCAGAGGGGCAGCAGGACTGGCAGCCAACTCCGGCTTGGGAGCCGTGCGCGGAAGTAGCTCATCGTGTCTTGGCGAACGCCGAGGATCACCCGGCGCCGCCTGACAAGGGCGAGCAGGATGAAGACCAAGGAGAACGGATGTGGCCCAAAGATCCAGGCCGCATCGACGCTCGAGAGCCCGTGCCACATTCCCCTCAGGGTGCCGCTGATCGATCTCAGGACCGGTCTCACGCTGCGAAGGTCCTCGTAGTAGGGCAATGGCGTAAGCCGAAGCCCTGCCGGCAGCTCGTAGTCGGTGCCCGCCCCCGCCCTCACGGCCCTCCCTACAACGCGCATTTCGGCGAAGTTCTTGCCGACCTCCGCGACGAAGAGCATGATCGGATACCCCAGCGAGTAGGTGTACAGGCGGTCCCCATTGCACCGGAAGACCGCATCGACGTAGACGGCGAGGCGGAGCGGGCGGCCTTCCTGGGCCTTCTGCGCTCCACCGTGACCCTCCTCTAACACGTGAGCCGCAACCTACCGTGGGCAACGCAACAGCCTGATGGCAGATCGGTTTTGGTTGTCTGCTACCACGCCGTCAGCGGCGACTGGCGCGCGGAGCTCGCCGTATCCCCGGAACAACTCGAGGACGAGCTTGCATACCTGCTCGGCCGAGGCTTCAACCCTGTGACCTTCACCGACGCCGTCGCGGGCTCCAGGCCGGGCAGGGTGATGGCCGTCACCTTCGACGACGCATACCGCTCGGTGTACGAGCGCGCACGTCCGATCCTGGAGCGACTCGGGGTTCCCGGCACTGTGTTCGTCCCGACGGCGTTCCCCAGATCCCGGGCACCCCTGAGCTGGCCGGGGATCGACGAGTTCCTCCGCGGGCCGTGGGCTGCCGAGCTCGTTCCCGCCAGCTGGGACGAGCTTCGCGCCCTCAGCGGATCGGGCTGGGAGATCGGGTCGCACACGCGCTCGCATCCTCATCTCCCCGGCCTCGGCGACGCCGAACTTTCGCGCGAGCTCGAGGAATCCCGCAGGGAGTGTGAGAGGCACGTCGGTGCTCCGTGCACGGCCATCGCCTACCCGTATGGCGACACCGATGAGCGGGTGGCGAGGACCGCGGCGGCCGCCGGCTACACCGCCGGCGCAGCACTGTACGAGCCGCTGCTGCGGAAGTCGGCCCTGTCCGACCCGATGCGTTGGCCACGTCTCGTACTCAATCGCCGGGACGGTCGCCTGCGTGCACGGGTCAAGGTGCGGCTGTTCACAGAGTCCCCTGGGGTGTGGAACCTGCTCCACGGTCGAGCGGATCGGTGACCGGAATCGCGGAAGCGCTCTGCGAAAGAGCTACGGTCGCCCCCCGTGGTTCGCCGGCCACCTCTATTGCCGGGGCCGCTTGGGCCGGCGGCGCCAGCGCCGAACCTGGAGCCGGCAGTCGGTCGGTCCGCCGGATCACGGCGACGACCGTTTCTACGAGCAGCATCAGGTCCGTCACGAGTGATCGGTGCTTGAGGTAGTAGAGGTCGTGGGAGAGCTTCCAGCCCGTCCCGAGGTCCGAGCCCGCATAGCCGCATCGCACCTGTGCCCAGCCCGTGATCCCAGGCTTCACGAGATGGCGGCGCTCATAGTGAGGGAACTGCCGCTCCAGCCGGGAGACAAGCTCGGGTCGCTCGGGTCGCGGCCCGACAAGGGCCATCTCCCCGCGAAGGACATTCCAGAGCTGGGGCAGCTCGTCGAAGTGCGTACGGCGCAGAAGCCGACCCACCGCGGTCACTCGAACGTCATTTGCCGAGCTCCAGCGTGCGCGCCCGTCTGACTCTGCATCGGTACGCATGGTTCGGAGCTTGAGCATTTTGAACTCTCGCCCGCGCTCACCGACCCGGGGCTGCCGATAGAGCAGCGGTCCCCCATCCTGGAGCTTGATCGCCAGTGCGCTCAGGGCGAGGATCGGAAGTGCCAGGATCCCCCCGATCACGGTCCCGGTCAGGTCGAGCAAGCGCTTGAAAAGAGGAGAACTCGGTCGGTAGCGCGGATGCATGATGTAGCTGAACCAGGCGGCGTCGATGTTTGCGATTGGAACGTGACCCAACAGCTCCTCGTGCAGCTCGTTGGCGTCGATCATCCGCACGGGGAGATCGAGGCAGCTGCGAGTGACCTCGCGACAAACGTCGGCGGTGTCGGCATGGTCCGGCACTCTGCCGCCTTCCCCGTTCTCCGGCGGAGCGAAGACCAGGAGCTCGACTCCATGCTCGATCACCACCGATCGCACATCGGACAGGAGGCCGAGGCAGCCTTCTTCGCCAATCGGCGTCGCGCCGCTGGACTCGGTGCTCAACCATCCAGCCAGCCGATACGACCGCATCCGCGCCTCGTTGAGCCCCCTGGCGAAGGACGCAGCAAACGAGGAAGACCCGATCACCGCAGCCAGGACTGGGCGGTCGGCCTCGAATCGAGCCTCCGCCGAGCGCCCGACTGCCGCGATCAGCATCGCGACGATCGCGGCCTCGCTCACCTCATAGGCGGAAACCCGGCTTGCTGGCTCGAGCCAGATCACGACGGCCGCGCCCAGTCCCGGACCTGCTACCGCAA
>CAWDQZ010000018.1:0-23126 GCA_963804595.1 uncultured Solirubrobacterales bacterium | reverse complement strand
GAGGCCGAACCCGTGAGCCGCCTGGTCCGTCTGGGAACGGTTCGCGGGATCGCCTCGCTCGCGGCGCAGCCCTGACGGCGGGTCTCCTACTTCGTTTCGGACTGACGGAGCGACTGGGCGCTAGTTAAAGGGGACCATGACCGCACCGGGCTGGCGGCGATAGACCGCGAAGAAGTCGCGGTCGTCGGGGCTGAGATAGCGGCCGTTGGGCTTGTTCGATGGCCCGATCTGGTTCGGGCGAAGTCCGTGGTGGTGCGTGTAGGTGATCAGGGTGTGCCAGTCGGCGTTGATGTCGAACTGCATCGCCTGAACCGCGCCGGCGCGCTGCAGGATCTGGGCCAGCGAGGTCACCGTCATGTCGTTCGCCGCCACGAAGATCAGGTTGCCGCGCCGGTCGATGCCAACGCCCGTGCGCCAGACGCGGACGGCGTTGCCGACCGTGAAGCCCCACTGCGAGGTGTCGTTGAGGTTGGGGTTGAGGCGCCGGTGCCAGATGATCGGCGGCAGGCTCTGGCGGGACCAGGCGACGTCAGGCCCGGCGTTCGGGCCGCCATGCCAGATCTTGATTGCGACCCTGCCGTCGCGGTAGCCGATCAGCGTGGCGTTGCCCTGTGCGAGCGGTTCGTTGACGCGGCCGTTGTCGGTCGAGCCGTTGTTGACGTCCCGGTAGATGAAGCCGGCGTTGAAGGTCGCCAGCAGCCGCCTGCGCTGGCTCTCCGGGACCATTGCCGGTCCGCGAACCGCGGCGCTCGGCGGCTCGTAGCGCCCCGGGTAGTAGGCGAGATCGGTGCGGGTGTGGTCGAACCAGGCGAGATAGGCGACGTTGCGCGGATAGTCGGTCTCGGGGCGGAAGGTCGTCACCAGCACCGGCGGACCGCCCCGGACGGGCGGCCCGGTCGGCTTCCAGACACCCTCGCCGCGAAGCCGGTGCCGGAAGACCGGCTTGATCCGCGGGGGCCAGGCACGCTTTCTCGCATGCGGCCCAGGGACTTCACCGGTCTGCGGCAGGCTCGTCAGTTGCGGACCGCCCTTCGAGGGCGCGTTCCAGGTGTAGTAGAGGTGCTCGATCTCATCGACCACCTGGTTGCCGAAGGGGACATCGGCCCGCACCCACTCGACGCTGTTCGCGAAGAAGGGCGTGCTCGATGGCCGCAGCATCCAGTGCGCGTAGGAGTAGATCGCCGGCGAGAGCAGGACGAGGAGGACGCCCAGGACCAGGAGTCGCCGGTGTCGCCGCCTGCGTCTGGCCGCATCCTCGCGCCGCCGCTGCTTTCGGCGCGCCGCAACCTCGGCGGGCGGCGCCGAGACGGGCGGTGAGTCAGCCGCATCCGGCTGACCACTCACGCCAGGACTGGCACCAGACGGCTGCAGACCGTCCATCCGCGACACCCTAGGCTCGGTCGACCAAGAAATATTCGAGCTAATGGTCGGGCGGCTACAGGTTGGCACCTGGTTTGTCACCTCCAGATCGGGCAGAAGGCTCGCTCGCACCCGCCGGTGTTCGGGATCGTTATGCGCAGCATCTCGAAGCCCCGTCCGGACCCGATGCCGGAGTGGCGGCCACTCCCATCACCGGAAGACTCCGGTGTGCCCGAGCGAATACCGCCCTGGCTGCGGATAGACGCAGAGGCCGTGCGGTCCGTTGCCGACGGGAATACGAGCCAGCAGCCTGCCGTCCTGCGTCGAGATCGCATAGACGACCGCGTTGTAGCGGCCAGTCAGCCAGAGCACCTTGCCGTCAGCTGAGACGCCACCCATGTCCGGGCTGCCGCCGCCCGGGATCCTCCACTTGTGGGCCACGCTCTTGGTGGCGAATGAGATCACCGAGACCGAGCCCTCCATGCGGTTCGAGACGTAGAGGTAGCGGGAGTCACGGCTCACGTAGAGGCCATGAGCGCCCATGCCTGTAGGGATGAACTTGACCTCGCGCATGGTCTTGGCGTCGACCACCCAGACGCCATTGCTCGCCATGTCGGCGATGTAGAAGTCCCGCCCGTCCGGCGAGAGTTTCACGTCCTGGGGCATCGCACCCGCGCGCAGGGTCATCGTCCCGACCACCTTCTCGTTGCGAACGTCGACTTTGATCAGCCGGCCATCGAACTCGCAGCTGGCCAGAAGGAAGCGGCCATCGGCGCTGAAGTCCATGTGGTTGACACCGGAGCACGGCACCGACAGCGAGTGATGGAGGCGCATCGTGTGCGCGTCGCGAAAGTCAAGACGGGCGCGTCGCTCTGAGACGACGATCGCGTAGCGCCCGTCCGGGGTGAAGTAGAGGTTGTAGGGGTCGGTGACCGGGACCGTTCGGCCGGGCCTGCCGGTCGCCGGGTCGATCGCGGTGAGGCTGTTGCCCTGGTCGTTGTTGACCCAGAGGGTCTTCAGGTCATAGGAGGGGACGACGTGTTGGGGAAGGGTGCCGACGGGGAACTCGTCGATCACCCTGTAGGTGTGGGGATCGATCACGCTGACCGTGTTGCTCTCGCTGTTCGGGACGTAGACGCGATCAGGGAAACCCCGCACGACCGTGGACAGCATCCCCGGCCGGTCAGCCGCGTAGACGTCGCGCGGATCGAGCAGGGGTGGGGCCGTGAACGGATGCGCCGCCGTCGATTGGCCAGCTGCCTTGGTTGAAGATTTACCCGAGCCGCCTCCGGATCCGCCTTCTGCGGTGGAGATGAGGACGATCAGTGTGGCCACCACAGTGAGCAGTACCGCCAGGCGAAGCAGGCCACGTCGCCGCTTTCGACTCACGCGTTGTCTTGGCCGTCCGCTCGCCTTGACTCGAGCATGAGGGCGAGCGTCGGGCAAGCATCGACGGCTCGCTGAGCATGCCCAAGGAAGTAAGACGGTATTGCGGCCTCGTCGATGATCGGGTAGCCCCAATCATCAAGGACGATCCACTCGGGAAAGAGCTCGGCGCAAAGGCCGTGAGCCTCGCAAGCGATCGGATTGACTCGCAAACGCCGTTTCATCATCCCTCCGTCCTGAGCCGGCCCGAATCCGGAATGGGAAGTAGGCCCATGGAGCTTGGGTCAGCACAGCACGGTTGACCCTGCTCGTGGCGGTCGATCTCATCCGCGAATATCCGCAGCGAGCTGATGATGAATCGAAGCGCGCCGTCCGGGTGGCTGCAGGCGCCGCGCCCGACGATGTCCCCACCCCAGTGCTCGATCCAGCGGTGCATGCCCGGCTTGGCGCGTTGATCGCTGATGTCGTCGAAGACATCGGCGACTGCGGCGAGACCGTAGAGGCATGGGCCGCACTGACCGGCGGACTCATCGGCCAAGTAGCGAGTAACGCGCGCGCTCTCAACCACCCCACAGGCAGCCTTCGGCAGGGCAACGACCACCCCCGGCCCCAGGTTGGCACCGACTTCGCCGAGGCTCGCGTGCCCCAGGCGCAGCTTTGGTCCGACGTCGGCGGAAAACCAACTACCGGCGTAGCCGCCGACCAAGTACGCCTGAAGAGGGGCGGTCACTCCTCCCGCCGCTTTAACGAGAGTTGCCAGTGTCGTCCCGCCGCCGATCTCATAGACGCCGGGCGAGGCGACGGCACCCGTGATTGTCATGAGGGTAGATCCGGGGTCCTCAGCTGTACCCACCTCGCGGTACCACTCCTCGCCATAGCGGGCGATGAGAGCGAGGTTCGCAAGGGTCTCGACATTCTGGATCAGAGTGGGCCGTCCAGAGACGCCGCGCTCGAACGGACGGGGAGGCACAAACGTCGGCTTCCCGGGGCCGCCGTTCAGGTGATCGACGATCGCGCTCTCCTCACCGGCCACGTAGCCGTTGGAGACGTCGACGAGACGCGGACTGACGGGATCGATTCCGTCTCGCTTGCGTTCCTCGAGGGCGTGGCCGATCGCGTTCATGGCTCCGACTGCCTCGCGTTTGACGCAGATCGTGGCCTTCGCAGCGCTGACGGCAGCGACGGCGACGGCGACGCCATCAAGAACCAGGTGCGGAGCGCCCGCGAGGAGAAGCTCGTCCTTCTCGCTGGCCGGCTCGCCTTCGGCGCCGTTGGCAATGACAACTGGCGGGCGGGAGCCGCCCGCCACGGTCCGCATCTTCGTGCCAGCGGGGAATCCCGAACCGCCGCGACCCCGCAATCCGCTTCGCTCAACCGCCGCAATCAAGTCCTCGGCCCGTCCTGGATTAGGCAGAGGACCGAGATACTCGCGATGCTTCTGCAGGTTGAGAGGAGACCGAACGCGTACCGATGCGAGCAAGCGCGGAAGCTTGGCCGCCCTGAGTGCCTTCGTGCTCACGGGCTGCCAGCTCCAGCGCTCTGGGCATGAACCGTTCCCGAGACGGTTTGGCCTGCCTGATCGATGGAGAGGAAAATGGCCAGGTCGACGGGGGTACCGGAGCCTTGGGCGACCCTGGCCGTTATCTGTGAGCCCTGCAAGCCGATGACTTGACCGGTGTAGGGCGCCGGAGCGCCGGATGGACTGAAGCTCACCGAGCCCGCACGCATCGCAACCCCGCCTCCCTCGACCGGCTGGCCGACTATTCGTACGTTGAGGTTTCCACTACTAGCCCCACTCATCGTCATCGAGATGTCCACGGCCACCCCGCCCGCGGTGTTGCTCTGTTGGATACCGCCGCTCAGCTGGGCGCTCAGAGGTAGGCGCAGAGCCGTTGACGATGCCGGGGCGCCGGCGGTCTGGGCGGAAGCCAGGAGCGACGCCGGGGTTCCTGCTCTACCAGCCCACCCCGAAGCGAGGGGCCCGCCAATGACCCAAACCAACAGCACGGGAGGACCAAGGACGAGCAGGGTTGCCGCGAGCTTGCGCCGCCCAAGATGGTTAGGCCAGCCGTCTCTGGTCCGCCATGCGGCCGCGATCAGCACCGCCGTGAGGCACGCTGCGGTCAGGGCGAGCATCCAGAATGACCGCGCGTCCGTGCCCGTCCCCAACCCGTGTACGAGCGCCAGCGGCCAACACGCATACGCGGCCCAGTGGATGGCCCGCCAGGTCTTTTGGCCCAGGCGCGTTCGGACCAGGCTCGTCAATATGAGCGCCAGAAGGAAGTCGAACGCAAGCGCGCCCATCCCCAGCCACAGTGGTCGATAGGACGATACGAACGGGATGAACGCGTCTGTGATCCTGACCGGGGCGAAGGTGTCGATGACAGCCCCGACGATGTGGATTGCGAGGGTCATCAATGCCAACAGCGAGACGTTTCGATGCAGGCCATCGACGACGAACCGCGGCCAGCGCTCGCTGCTCCAACGGCTAACGTCGATGACCCCGAGCACAACCGTGGTCGTGAGCAGGACCAGTGAAACCGCCCCTCCTGCTCGGGTCAGGTACCACCACGCGCTGGGGGCGACGGCCAAGAGGGGGGTCACGAGGCGACCTCAGCCGGCCAGCCGCGCAAGCGAAGCACCGACCCCTCCGCGCTTACCAGGCGACTGGGAAGGCCAAGGCCCTCGAGCCACTCCGGCGCTCCCCTTCCGCGGACCACTGCCGCCGTCGTCGCGGTGTTGGCGTCCACACAGGATCCTGCGGCGACGCTCACGGTTCGCCATACGACGGGGGCGCTATCGCCGGTGCGCGGATCGATGATGTGATGCTTGGGCCTTCCGCCCGCTACCCACTGTCGGACGGTCGTGCTGGACGTCGCGAGGCCCCCGCCGCTAAGGCTCACAGTATCTGCCGCCTCGTCGAGATCGGCACCGTGATCATCATCGAGTTGCACCCCCCACCCGCCGGCTGGTGGCGTTCCCGCGATCGAGATATCTCCGCCGAGGTTGACCAGGATGCCTCCGGGGACGCTTTCGCCGATCCGCCGGGCCGCTCGGTCAGCTGCGAGAGCCTTGGCCGTAGCTCCAAGGTCGAGTTCGACTCCCGCCGGCACGCTCACCGTTCTCGACGCGCGATCCACGCTCACCGATCGCCAGCCGGGGATCCTCGCTGATCGAGTCGAGACGACGTCGGAGGGTTCAAGGAGTTCAAAGTCGCGGTCGTAGCCGACGGCTCGCATCGCCGCCCCCACCGTCGGGTCCACGTCACCATCCGTGAGCCGAGCGGCTTGCAGCGCTACTTCGACTGCTTCCAGGAAGAGGTCGCTTGCCGCAATCGCGTTGCCATCGGCCTGGTTCAACCGAGACAGCTCCGAATCGGGGCGGAAGCGGCTGCACGCTTGATCGATCGCCGCGATCTCCTCTTCTAGGATCGAGCGCGCATCTTGAAGCGAGTCTGGTTCGGTGAGCCATACCGCCGCGGTGGTTCCCAGCGCTGGCCAGGCCAGCGACTTCAGCATTACGAGCCGCCAGAAACGACCACCGGCGGGGCGGTTGCGGGCACAGGGGGTTCCGGCGGCGGGGCAACCGCCTGGCTGTTCTCGTCTGAGCTAGCCGACGGCGAGACAGACGGTGATGGCGACCGGGGCTCGGCGGTTGCGGACGCGGCGTGACGAGTGGGCGACGGGGTTGATCTACCGGGCTTTGCCTGCGCGACCCAGCCGGCGAGGGCACCGATCGCGATCACAGCCCCAATACCTGCCCTGCGCGTGATCCGAGAGACACGCTCGAGGCCCGCATCTCGCGCTTCAACTCGCGGATTAGACCTAGGGTTGTGCCGTGGGTTCACAACAAAGCCAATAGTCGTATAGAAACCTCAAGATGGCGCCACTTCAAGGTGAGAATCCTCTTAGGGACTTGAAAGCCGCACCGCAACGCACCCGGATTTGGTAGGCCGGAGCCCGTAGGCAGCATTGGTACCCCGCTGGTACCTCGAAGGGACGCGAGTTGATTCCCGCCAAAGAGAAAGGCCCGCGTTTGCGGCCCTTTCTTGAGTAGCGGGGGCGGGATTCGAACCCGCGACCTTCGGGTTATGAGCCCGACGAGCTACCAGACTGCTCCACCCCGCGTCGGTCTGACGATTTTAGCTCGCCCCCGAAGCGATTCGCAAGGGGGAGAAAAATGCGTACGACTCCTCTCAGAGCTAGGATGCCTCGCCGTGACCGGGGATCGGAGGGATGGGATGCCGCAGTGCGGGTCGCCGTAGTCGATATCGGGACCAATTCCACCAGGCTGCTGATCGGCGACGTCGAGAACAACGGCGTCACCGAAGTCGAACGCCGCACCACGGTGACCAACATGGGCCGGGGCGTCGACCATTCCGGTCTGATCTGCTCGGACGCCGTCGACAACGTCTGCACCGTGATCGCCGACTACAAGGCGCGCTACGAGGAGATGGGCGCGGAGCGCGTCATGGCGATCGCCACCAGCGCCGTCCGCGACGCGGTCAATGGCGACGCCTTCATCGCCGAGCTGCGCGAGCGCTTCGGGATGGACGCGCGCCTGCTCACCGGGAAGGAGGAGGCGAACCTGACCTATCTCGGCGCCACCTCCCACCGGCCGGCCGGGGAGTCGACGCTCGTCTTCGACATCGGCGGTGGCTCGACCGAGCTGATCGTCGGCTCGGGCGCCAAGGTGGGCTTTCACACCTCGCTGCAGGCGGGAACGATCCGCCAGTCCGAGCGCCACCTGACCAGAGACCCGCCCGACCCCCAGGAGCTCGAGGATCTCGCGGCCGACATTCGCAACCAGATCGACAGGGCGATCGCCGCCGGGCCCCACGCGGAACCCACCCGGGCGATCGCGGTCGCGGGGACGCCGACCTCGCTCGCCGCGATCGACCAGGGCTTGGAGCCGTACGACCCCGGCCGCGTGCACGGCTACCACCTAGGACTGAAGAGGATCCAGCGGATGCTGAGCCGGCTGTCCTCGCTGCCCCTGGCGGAGCGCCTTCGCGTACCCGGCCTTCACCCCGGGCGCGCGCCGACGATCGTCGCCGGCACGGTGATCCTGGTTCAGGTCATGCGGGCCTTCAAGATGCCGGAGGTCGAGGTCTCCGAGCTCGACATCCTCCACGGGAGCGCGCTCTCGGCCGCAATGGCACCCGTCTGAGCCGCGGCTTGGCCGCCTCGTACCAATGCGTCCAATCACCCCAATTTTAGGTATTGCCTAAAATCGAGGGGGGTTCGATACTGCCGGGGTCGGGAGATTTGGTGCTGGGCCGGACGCCCAACGCCTACCTCTCGGCTCATAGGTACCAGGCGTTTGCCGCAAGGCGCCTCCCGTCGCCTGGTTCCACTACATACCCCCCAAGTAAGGCCCCTGAGACGTACCCCTGCCCGTCCTGACGGGGCCTGTTTGCAAAGACCGGCCGCCAAGGATTGGCGGCCGGTCTTGTTAAAGGGGACGAAGCCGTCCCGTAGGGTGATCTCATGCAGGACCTCCTCTTCGACGAGTGGGAGATCGAGCTCCACGGCCACCGCGTGATCTACCGGATCGCCGGCGACGGCCCGCCGGTCGTCCTGATCCACGGGATGGTCAACTCATCGCGGCACTGGGAGCAGGTCGCGCTCGAACTCGCCGACCGCTACACGGTCATCGCCCCCGACCTCCTCGGGCATGGCGACTCGGCCGCGGTCCGCGGCGATTACTCCCTCGGCGCCCACGCCTGCAGCATCCGCGACCTCCTCACCACGATCGGGATCGAACGCGCGACGATCGTCGGCCACTCCCTCGGCGGAGGGATCGCGATGCAGTTCTTCTACCAGTTCCCCCAGAGGGTCGAGCGGCTCGCGCTGATCTCGAGCGGGGGACTGGGCCACGAGGTGAGTCCGATGCTCCGCGGCGCCGCCCTGCCGGGCGCGGCCGCGGGAATCTGGCTGGTCGCCAACCGGCGGGTGCGGGCGGCGCTCGACCGCGCCGGGGAGCGGATGCGGGCCCGAGGCAGCCGCAGGGGCGTCTACCTCCAGGCCGTGGCGCGGGCGATGCGGCCGCTCGGAGACGCCGCCGCCCGGCATGCGTTCCTGCAGACCCTCCGCGCGGTGATCGACGTCCGCGGCCAGCACGTCAACGCGACGGATCGGCTCTATCTGCTCGGCGAGCTGCCCACCCTGATCGTCTGGGGCGGGCGCGACAACACGATCCCGATCAAGCATGGCCTGGCGGCCCACGAGCTGATTCCGAACAGCCGCTTCGTCACGCTGCCGAAGGCCGCGCATTTCCCGAACCTCGAGGACCCCGAGGGGCTGGCCGATGCGCTGCTCGACTGGCTCGATGAGACCGAGCCGGGACTGATCGAGGACTCCCAGTGGGGGCAGATCGTCGGCGCGCGCTCGCCGCGCCGTCAGCGCTTCACGCCGGAGGCGCCTAGGCCGCCGTCAGCGCGACCGAGTGGTTCGCCCGAATGAGGTTCTCCGGGTCCCAGCTGCGCTTCACATGAGCGAGGCGCTGGCAGGTCTCGGCGGGCAGGATGGCGTCGACGTCGCTGGGCCGCTCGGCGTAGTTGAAGTAGCCGCCCTCCTCCGCCCAGGGGTCCATCGCGTCGCTCAACCGGTCGAGCTGACCGTCGATCGGATCCCTCATCGCCGGGTCCATCAGCATCCCGAGCGCGAGCATCGCGAACTCGCCGTCGAGCTTGTTGAGCGCGCCCCCGTTCTCGTCCGGCCGCGCGAGCGCCCCCCCGAGGTGGCGGAGCTCGGCGAGCAGCAGCGGTGAGTCCGAATCGGGTCCTGCAACCTCGTAGAAGGCGTCGATCGCCTCGTCCGGCAGCTCCTCGATCACGCGGTGATGGCCGAGGCCCGGCACCGGCGGCTCGGGATCCATCGCGATCCGGGTCAGGCCGGTGGCGGGCATCTGCGCCACGGTGGACATGACGGGTTCGCCGATCTCGAGGAGCGGTGCGACGCGCTCCCTGCCCTCCTCCTCGCTGCCGATCGAGGCCACGGTGATCGCGAACCACTTCTGGCCGCGGATCTCCTCGGGGATGTCGGGGATCGGCGGCAGGTTGAGCATCCGGACCATGCTCGCCACCTCCTCCGGCGCCTGGGCGCACCAGTCTCGGTACGCGCGCAGGCCGTCAGCGGTGAGCTCCGGCGGGAACAGGATGCCGCCGGCGTAGGCCTCTGCGATCGGCAGCAGATCGATGTGAAGTGCCGTAACGATCGCGTACCCGCCGCCGCCTCCGCGCAGGGCCCAGAAGAGGTCGGGATCGCTCGTCGCGTCCACAGTGCGCGGCTCGCCGTCGGCGGTCACCACCTCGATCGCTCTGACGCGATTGCAGGCCCAGCCGTGCTTGCGCCCGAACCAGCTGAGGCCACCGCCGAGCGTGTAGCCGGTTACCCCCACGTTCGGGGAGGTGCCGGGCATCGAGGCCATTCCCTTCTGGATCGCCGCCTCGGCGACGTCCTCGGCGAAGGCGCCTGCCTCGACCCTCGCCCGCTCCTCCTCGATGACCACGTCGCGCATGCGCTCCGTCTTGATCAGGATCGTGTCGTCCAGCGACCCGAGGGCGACGGCGCCGTGGCCGGTCCCCTGCCCCGTGACCTTGAGGCCGTTCTCGCGGGCGAAGCCAATCACCTTGGAGACGTCGTCCGCGCTCTCCACCAGCGCGACCGCCTCCGGCCGCTGGTCCGCAGCCAGGTTCCAGGCTTGGCGCGCCTCGTCCCAGCCGGAGTCGCTCGAGGTCGCGATCCGGCCGCGAATGGACAGTTCGGAGAAGTCAGCCACGGCCGCGGACTCTATTGCCCCGCGGCGCGCGCTCAACATCCGTAATTCTCCGCGCTCGGTGATCAGCGGACCGCCTTCTTCACCAGCGCGCTGATCTTCTTCTCCTCGCCGGCCGTCAGCTCGGTGAGCGCGAAAGCGATCGGCCACATGTTCCCCTGGTCGAGGTTCGCCGCGTCGTTGAAGCCGAGCGTCATGTACCGCTCCTTGAACTTGTCGCCGCCGCGGAAGAAGCAGACGACCTTGCCGTCCTTGGCGTAGGCGGGCATCCCGTACCAGGTGCGCGGCGTTAGGTCCGGCGCGCTGTCCTTGATCAGCTCGTGGAGCCGCTCGCCCATCGCCCGATACGAGCCCGGCATCGCGGCGACCGCGGCGAGCACGGCGCTCTCCCCGTCCGCCTTCTTCGCGGCCTTCCCGGTGGTCCTCTTCTTGGTCGTCGTGCTCATCGCGCTCCTTCCGTTGGTGGGAGATAGTTTGTAGCCCGCTAGGCCGGCTCGAGCCGGGCGTCCGCGGGGATCGCGGCCACCCGGTCGAAGGCGACCCGGGCGAGCAGCCCGCCGACGATCGCCGCGATGCCCGCCATCACCAGGGCGGCCCGGGGGTCGACCGCCTGCGAGAGCCAGCCCGAGAGCGGGCCGCCGATCGGCGTCGAGCCGAGGAAGACGATCGAGTAGAGCGCCATCACCCGCCCGCGCATGCTGGGCTCGGAGGCGAGCTGGAGCGAGGAGTTGACGCTCGCCGCGAGGGTGACCGTGGCGGCGCCGAGCGGCGCGAGCGCGGCGACCTCGAGCGCCAGGGTGGGGGCGCCGGCGGCGAGCAGCGAGAGGATCCCGAAGACGATCGCGGCGCCGACCAGCAGCATCGGCGTGACTGAGTCGCGGGCGCCGTTGACCAGAGCGCCGACGATCGCGCCGAGGCCCATCGCGGCCACGAGCGCCGCGTAGGTCGCGGGACCGCCGTGGAAGGTGAACTCGGCGAGCAGCGGCAGGACGGCCTGGAAGTTGTAGCCGAGGGTCCCCACGATCGCCATCAGTCCCAGCGGGATCCAGAGCTCCGGTGTCCGGCGCACGTAGGCGAGGCCGGCGCGGACGGCGCCCGGCTCGCGGGGAGCCATCTCGGCGGGCTGCAGCCGCTCGGTGTCCATCCCGGCCAGGACCCAGATCATGAAGGCGAAGCTCGCGGCGTTGAGGGCGAAACAGGGCTCGATCCCGACCGTCGCGATGAGGATCCCGGCGAAGGCGGGGCCGATCACCCGGGCGCTGTGGACGAGGACGCTGTTCAGGCTGACCGCGTTGACGATCCGGTCACCGCCGACCATCTCCATCACGAACGCCTGCCGGGTCGGGTAGTCGATCGCGTTGACGCAACCGCGCAGGAAGACGAGCGCGAAGACCATCGCGGGAACCAGCGCTCCCTGCAGGGCGAGCGCCAGCATGGTGAGCGGGGCGATCATGTGGAGCGTCTGCGTCAGCAGGAGCAGGCGCCGCTTCGGCACCCGGTCGGCGATCAGGCCGCCCCAGGCTCCGAAGATCAGCATCGGCAGGAACTGCAGCGCTGTTGTCGCTCCCACCGCCAGGCCGCTGCCGGTGAGCGAGAGGACCAGCCACATCTCGGCGATCATCTGCATCCAGTTGCCGGACAGCGAGACGAGCTGCCCGGCGAAGTAGCGGCGGAAGTTGGGGATCTGCAGGCTCGCGAAGGAGCGCCCGAGGGCCTCGGTCACTCCAGCATCCCCTCCAGCAGCTCGGCGGCGCGCTCCAGCGTGCGGCGGTCCTCGGCCGGGAGCCTGTCGAGCCGCGTTGCCAGATAGGCGGTCTTGCGCGCCCGCAGGCGCTTCAGGTGGGTGCGGCCGCCGGCGGTGATGCTGACGATCGAGCCACGGCCGTCCTCCGGGTCCCTGACGCGAGCGACGAGGCCCGCCTCCTCGAGGTGGCGGAGGATCCGCGTCGCGGTCGGGCGCTTGATGCGCTCGGCGTCAGCGAGCTCGCTCGGAGAGAGCGGCCCATGCCGCTCGATCGTGGCGAGCGCCGCGACCTGCGAGGGACCGAGGTCGGTGCCGGCCTCCTGGCGCAGACGGCGGGCGAGCCGGGTGATCGTCCAGCGAAGCCGGGGGGCGAGTTCCTCGCGGATCTCGCTTGGTGTTTCGGGGGGCGTTGAAGTAGTTCGCATCGCTAATTAGCTTAGCGTATCAATTGTCCGCGGTCAAACCGGCACGCCTGAGACAATCGCGCCCGTGCGCCGCGCCCTGGTCATCGCCCTCGCCCTGGTCCTGGCCGTGGCCGGCCTCGCAGCGGCGAAGAAGAAACACCACGGCGGCAAGCAGCCGCGCGGCCCCTACCCCACGCTCGGTTCCTGCCAGGTGTTCCCGCGGTCCACGGCAGCCGGCCAATGCGCCCTCGGCCACGGATGAGTCGGCCTGGAACCAGGACATCTCGCAGGCGCCGCTCGACCCGAACTCCGCTGCGTACATCGCCTACATCGACGCGCACGGCGGCGACTTCGTCCATCCGGACTTCGGCTCGCCGCGCGAGTACGGCTTCCCCTACGCGGTGGTCGGCAAGAAGCAGAAGCGCACCAAGGTCAACTTCACGGCCTACGGCGACGAATCGACCCACGGCGCCTACCGCGTCCCCCTCAAGGCACTGGTCGAGGGCGGCCAGGCCTCCGACGGAGACCGGCATGTCCTGGCGGTCGATCGCAAGCGCTGCAAGCTCTACGAGCTCTACCGCGCCTTCGCGCAGAAGCGGCCCAAGCCCCACTGGAACGCCGACTCCGGCGTGATCTGGGACCTCCGCTCAGCCGGCGCTGCGGACCCAGGGCTTCACCTCCGCCGACGCCGCCGGCCTGCCGATCTTCCCCGGACTCGCCCGCTACGACGAGGCGGCCGGCGGCGGCATCCACCACGCGCTCCGGGTCACCGTCAGCTCGACCCGCGATGCCTGGGTCAACCCCGCCTCCCACTGCGCCGGCTCGTCGGCCGACCCGAACGCGCCCCCGATGGGCCTGCGGCTCCGGCTCAACGGCGGCTACGACATCTCCGGCTTCACCGGCCCGGCCCGGGCGATCGCGGTCGCGCTCAAGCAGTACGGCGTGATCGTCGCCGACAACGGCTCGAACTGGTTCATCTCCGGGACCTCCGACCGCCGCTGGCCCGACGAGAACCTCGATCAGCTCAAGTCGATCCCCGGCTCGGCGTTTGAGGTGGTGCAGAGCGCGGCACCGATACATCAGTGCTGAGAACGGGCGGGAGTAGCCTCTCTGCGGATGGAGCGGTCCGCCTGGACAGACGCGCGGCTGGATGACAGGTTCGACCGAATCGACCACGAGTTGGCAGAGCTGCGGGTCGATATCCGCGAGTTGAGGATTGAAATGCAAACCGGGTTCGCGGAACTCCGACAGGCAATGTTCCGTTGGAACCTCACGCTCATTGCAGCGATGATCGGTCTGCTCGCCGCGATCCTCGCGCGCGGCGGCTAGCTCGCCTGCCCAAAGAGGTCAGCCGCCGCGCGCGGCCGCGACCAGGTTCGGCGGCGGCGTGATCGTGCGGGCGAGCACGAAGGTCTGGTCGGCGCGCTGCACGCTGATCGGCGCGGGCTCCGGATCGCCGGTCGGGGTGATCACGAAGCTGCCGGTGATGCCGTCCTCGACCCTGGTCTTGAAGAGCTCGGCGATCGTGCCGGCGCGGGTCTGCCCCTCCCGGATCGCGTCGATCAGGACCGCCGCCGCCTGGCCGGCGTAGGGGGCGAAGACCTCGATCGGATTCGAGGGGATCTGGGCGCGCAGCTCCTTGACGAAGACGTCGCCCGCGCCGGTGAGCGCATCCGGCACCTTGCCCGGGAGGCTCGCGTACATCCCCTTCGCCTCCGGCCCGGTGTTGTCGATCGTCGCCTGCTGGCCGAAGCCGTCGAAGGCGAGCAGCTTGACGGGGCCGTCGTTGGGGCCGAGCGCCGTCACCTTGTCGCGGATCAGCTGCACGCCGTTCTGCTCGAGGATGGCCGCGAGCACGACCGCGTCCGCCCCCGAGGCCTTCACCTTCTGCATCAGCGCGTCGTAGCTCTGGGCGTTCGGGTCGAAGTGCTCGCTGCCCGCGATCTGCATGCCGAGCGAGCGGGCCGCGCCGGTGAAGGTCCGCCCCTGCCCCTCGCTGGTCGGGTCGTCGGCCGCGATCAGGACGAACGGATTCTTCACTCCGAGCTCGTTGGCGAAGCTCGCCAGTCCGGCGCCCTGGACGGCGTCGTTCGGCACCACGCGGATGTAGTTGCGATTGCCGCTCGGGTAGTAGACGTCGGGCTCGTCCTTGGCGCAGAGGGTGGGGCTCGGCTGAGTCAGACAGACGAAGGTGTTGCCCGGCGAGACCATCGGCACGCCGCCGCCGGGCGCCTGGTTGAGGATCGGGATCTCGATCGCGGCGCAGCCGGAGTTGTAGGTGCCGATCACCCCGATCACGTCCGGGTTGGACGCGTAGGCCTGGGCGTTCGAGCGGCAGAGACCCTCGTCCCACTCGCCGGTGGAGCCGAGCGAGTCGTCGCAGGCCTGGAACGCGACCTGGGTCTTCGTGCCGGCCTGCCAGCCCTTGCGGGCGAGCGCCTGGACGATCGCCGCGTTCATCTGTCGCGAGCGCTCGGCCGAGTCGCCCTTCAGCGGCAGGTCCGAGACGATCAGCTTCGACGCCTTACCGCTTCCCGCGTACTGAACGCCGCCGCAGTCGGCGTTGACGGCCTGGATCTCGCTGATGCCGGCTGGGCTCGTCGCCGCAGCCTGAGATCGCGAACGTGACAACGAGGGCCGCCGCGACCCCGAGCACGAGTGCGAGGCGTGGGCGCACGGCCCCAGCCTATGAACTCAGGCGGCTGCCTTGGCGGCCTGGCGCTCGGGCGTGATCCGCACCACGTCCCAGGCGAGCCCGAGCTTCTCCAGGCTCCAGATCACCGCGGCGGAGGGATCGAGCTGGCGCCGCTTCATTCCGTGGACCGCGGAGGTGGGGAAGGCGTGGTGGGAGTTGTGCCAGGCCTCGCCGAACGTCGGCAGGGCGAGCCAGGCGAGGTTGCGTGACTCGTCGGTGGTCTCGAAGTCCCGCTTGCCGAACATGTGGCAGAGGGAGTTGATCGAGTAGGTGACGTGGTGCAGGACGAAGATCCGCACCGCCCCTCCCCAGAGCAGGCCGGTCAGCCCGGCGAGCACGGTGCCGCCGATGGCGACGCCGAGACCGAATGGGATCGCCAGGCCGACCACCGCCCAGAGGACGAAGGTGCGGTCGATGAAGCGCGCTACCGGGTCCTTCAGCAGATCGGGCGCGAAGCGCTCCTTGGAGCCGCGCTGGGTGTGGATGAAGAGCCAGCCGAGGTGGGCGTGGAAGAAGCCCTTGAACTGCGCCCAGACGCCCTCGCCGTGGCCGACGTGCGGGCTGTGCGGGTCCCCCTCCTGGTCGGAGAAGGCGTGGTGCTTGCGATGGTCGGCGACCCAGCTGATCATCGGCCCCTCGATCGCGGCCGAGCCCAGGGCGCCGATCACGCCGCGCACCACCGGACCCGTCTTGAAGCTGCGATGGGTGAAGAGGCGGTGGAAGCCGACCGTGATCCCGAACCCGCAGGGGATGTAGACGAGGCCGAAGACGATCACGTCGTGCCACTGGAACCAGCTGCCGGCGAGCTGCCAGACGACGAAGCCGAGCATCAGAAAGGGAACCACGGTGAGCAGGCCGGTGATGATCCGATCCCGGGTCTCGTGCTCGACCGGCTGGACCGCGTCGGCCAGTGACTGGCGCACAGGTGCTGGCGCAGCCGCTGCCCGCGGGGCAGATGTGGTGGACGCCGTGGTCATGGGAGAGGGGAGCAGGTCCCCAATGCAGCGCCACGGACCCTAGCGCGATTCTTCCCTAAAAGGAATTGAATCGGCGACGGCGGTAGGGTCGGCACATGCCCACCGAGCCGCTGGTCCAGGAGATCGAACGCGCCTTCCCGGAGCGGCCGTTCACGGTCGAGCTCTGGGACGGATCGCGCCTGCCGTCCACCAACGGCGGCGGCCCGACCTTCACCGCCCGCTCCCCGGATGCGCTCGCCTACGCGGTCTCGGCTCCCGGGCCAGCTCGGGCTCGGCCGCGCCTACGTGGCGGGCGCGATCGAGGTCGATGACATGGACGCCGTCATCGCGCTGCTCAACGACTGGCACCCGCCGCCCGTTGGGGCCGCGGCCAAGGCCCGGCTGATCGCCGCGGCCGTCCGCGCCGCCGGGGTGCGCCGCCCGCCGCCGGCGCCGAAGGCCGAGATCCACCTGCGCGGCCGCAAGCACACCTCCGAGCGCGACCGCGAGGCCGTCCGCCACCACTACGACGTCGGCAACGAGTTCTTCTCGCTCTTCCTCGATCCCTCGATGACCTACTCCTGCGCCTTCTTCTCGCGCGTGCCGAAGCGGAAGGGACTGTTCTCCCGAGACGAGCCGCCCACCCTCGAGCAGGCCCAGGAGGCGAAGCTCGACCTGGTCTGCACCAAGCTCGCGCTGCAGAAGGGCGAGCGGGTGCTCGACGTCGGCTGCGGCTGGGGCAGCTTCGTCATGCACGCCGCCTCGCGCTACGGCGTGGAGGCGGTCGGGATCACGCTGTCGGAGCCGCAGGCCGAGCTGGCGCGGAAGCGGGTCGCCGACGCCGGCCTCGCCGAGCGGGTCGAGATCCGGGTCCAGGACTACCGCGAGCTGGCCGGGGAGCAGTTCGACGCGGTCGCCTCGATCGGCATGGTCGAGCACGTCGGCGAGGCGCAGATCGACACCTACGCCGAGCAGCTCGCCTCGATGCTGGGGCCGGGCGGGCGGCTGCTGAACCACGGCATCTCGCGCCTGCGGCACGGCAACGTCGAGGGCGGGCCGTTCTCCGAGCGCTACGTCTTCCCCGACGGCGAGACCCTCCAGGTCTCCCGGGTGATCCTCGCGCTCGAGCGCGCCGGCTTCATCGCCAGGCACGTCGAGGAGTTCGGCGCGGACTACGCCGAGACGCTGCGGCACTGGATCCGCCGCCTCGACGAGAACCGCGAGCGGGCGGAGCAGATCGCCGGCCCGGAGCGGATGCGGGTCTGGCGCCTCTACCTGCGTGCGGCCCGCAACGGCTTCGAGATCGACTTCACCTCGGTCTACCAGGTGCTCTGCCGCCTGGGCTCGAACTAGCAGATCGGCGCCGGGCGCGCCACTTCCCTCGCGAGCGCCGCTGCCGTTTTCCGTTCCCCGGGCTGCTACCGTCCCGACCCGTTAGGCCGGTGTACCGGCAAAGGTGTGCGTAGCGCTCGCGTTGTACAGCAGCATCTTGCTTCCTCGCGTTCGCAGCACAAGAAGTAGGAGGCGAGATGCCTACCGGAACCGTTAAGTGGTTCAGCAACGACAAGGGCTATGGGTTCATCACACCCGACGATGGCTCCAACGATGTGTTCGTCCATTTCAGCTCGATCGAGGGCGACGGCTACCGTTCGCTCGAAGAGGGCTCGAAGGTCGAGTACGAGACTGAGCAGGGCCCGAAGGGCCCGGCCGCGACCGGTGTCAAGCAGGTCGCATAGGGAGCCTGAAAGCTTCTGAGTTGCGAAGGGCCCGCTCCGGCGGGCCCTTCTCTTTCTCACTCATCGGCCGACTTCGCGCCGGGCCGCCGGCGAATCCGGCCGCCGTACATCGGCAGCTCGGGCCCGGCGCCGTCCATCGAATCGAGCTGCTCCCACATCCGGGACACGCCGGCGACGCCGAAGCGCCGCACCCGCTCCACCGACTCGAGCTCGAGCACGTCGGTGAGCAGCTCCTCCCCCTCTCCGGCCTGGACCCGC
This sequence comes from uncultured Solirubrobacterales bacterium, assembly GCA_963804595.1. GTDB lineage: Bacteria > Actinomycetota > Thermoleophilia > Solirubrobacterales > 70-9 > DASUPK01. Next base: position 4,809 of record CAWDQZ010000018.1, on the reverse strand, counting down.
ACCAGCCCCTCCGGGTCCACGACCAGGCTTCGCCCCAGCGCCGCCGGCTGCGCGGCGTTGACGTTGACGACGTAGAGCTGGTTGAAGATCGCGTTCGCCCGCGCGGCGATCAGCTCGGCCTCGCGGTCGGAGGTCGTGGTGAGAGTCGGCTGGATCACGACCTCGGCGCCGAGCCAGGCGAGCTGGCGGATCACCTCGGGGAAGAAGCCGTCGTAACAGATCGCCAGGCCCACTCGGCCGACGTTCGGGATGTCGAAGGTGACGAAGCCGTCGCCGGGCTCCGTGCGCTCGCTCGGCCGCCAGGGGAAGAGCTTGCGGTAGCGGGCGGCGATCTCACCCTGCGGTGAGACGACGACCGCGGTGTTGTGGATGTGGCCCTCGTCGGAGCGCTCGTAGACCGAGCCGGCGACGATCCAGAGGTCGGTGTCGCGGGCGATCTCGCCGAGGCGCTCCGTGAGCGGGCCGGGCAGCTCGACCGCGACCGAGTCGGCGTAGCCGTCGGATTCATCGAGTAGCCCCGGGAGCGCGGAGAGGTGGAGCTCGGGCAGGACGAGCAGCTGCGCGTGCGGGACCGCGGCCTTCACCCCCGGGGCGCTCTCGGCGAGCCGGTCGAGGGTCGCGTCGGGGTCGCGCACGACCGGCGCCGTCTGCATCGCGGCGATCGAGAGGGTCCTCATCCCCGCCTCAGCCGGTGATGACCTGCTCGAAGGCCTTGGTGATCCGGTCGCCCATCGCACGCTTAAGTCTGATCCATCCGGGCATAGATCTCGTAGCCAAGTAGAACGTGATCCAGGAGGGATCCCCGAGATGTCAAAGGTTGAATCGCCGGCAGAGAGCTCCGAAGACGAGGATTCGCTCGACCGGGAGGTGAGCGTCTACCACTATCCGGGTCGCGACCCGGTAACGGTCAGGACCGCACGGCTGGAAGGAGAGGAACCGAGCCGCGAGCAGCGCATCCTCGCCGGCCTGCGCCGCCTCGCCCGCGAGGGGCGCCTCGACCGCGACTGAGCCGCGGACCTCGGCTCCAGCAGGGCTGCCGGAAGCCGAGGCCCGCGTCGCCCAGGGGCTAGGTGGTCGCCGCTGCGGGGGTCGCCGGCCCCGTGGTTCCGCTGCGGCGATAGATCAGGACCGCGACGATCACCGCCCAGACGAGCACCACGAAGAATCCGAAGAACCCGACGGGCGTGAAGGCGACGATCCCGATCACGACCATCACCCAGCCGAGCCACTTGGGCAGCGCGCCGGAGGCGATGATCGCCAGCCCGATCGAGAGCGCGAACACGATCAACCCGATCTCGAACGGGAAGAAGATGTCGTTGCTCAGCACGTTGAGCGCCTGAGCGGCCTGCGGGGTGATGTCGTGCCTGGCGTCGATCAGGGCGACGTCGAGGCTGGTGAAGAGCCCGCCGCCGACGGCGATCAGGATCCCGCCCGCGAAGGCGGCCATCGAGAGGCCGTCCGCACCCTCCTTGTCCTTGAAGAAGCTCCTCAAGGCCGTGATGAAGAAGAGGAAGAAGACGACGGCGATCCCTCCGGTGATGTCTCCGATCAGGTGGGCGCTGTGGTGGTCGTTGTAGTGCTGGATCACCTGCTGCCCGGTGTCATGGACATCGGGCGTGCTCGGCGTGGTGAAGGTGACCGCGAGCAGGACCGCGAAGACGATTCCGGTCAGCGGCGCCAGTCGGCGCAACGAAGCGGGCATTTGGGTCTCTCCTTGGTTGATGTACCCCCCGGCGAGTCCCCCAGGCCTGCACCCCTCCGGGCAGACCCCGCCGTGCGAATCGGCGCAAGCCTACGTCGGCGCTCAGACGCCCCGCATCCGTAGAAATTCCCGAACCGCGGCGCCGGCCGGGACTAGCGGTGGGTGACGCCTTCCTTGACGAAGTTCGCGTGCCGCGGCTCGGTGACGGCGACGTCGGCGAGGGCGTCGTCGATCGCGCCGAGGGTGTTCTGGTCGAGCCTCACGCCGGACGCCTCGGCGTTGTGACGCACCTGCTCGGGGCGTGAGGCGCCGATGATCGCCGAGGCGAGATTGTCCTGGCGCAGACACCAGGCGAGCGCCATGGTCGCCATGGACAGACCGGCGTCCTCGGCGATCGGGACGAGGCGCTGGACGGCCTCGAGGACCTCGTCGCCGCGGTAGCGATCCATCATCGCGCCCATCTCCTCCGAGGCGGCGCGGGAGTCCTCGGGCGGCGGCTCGCCCGGGCTGTACTTGCCCGTGAGCACTCCCTGAGCCAGTGGCGACCAGACGATCTGTGAGATGCCGCGCTCCTCGCAGAAGGGGATCAGCTCGGCCTCGGGGGCCCGCCAGATCATGTTGTACTGCGGCTGGGAGGAGACGAATTTCCTGGTGTTCGGCACCTCGAGCGAGGCCTCGATCTGCTCGATCGTCCACTCCGAGAAGCCGATCTCGCGCGCCTTGCCGGCCTCGACCACCTCGGTCAATCCCTCCATCGTCTCCTCGATCGGGGTGTCGGGGTCCGGGCGGTGGCATTGGTAGAGGTCGACGTAGTCGGTCTGCAGGCGCTCGAGCGAGGCATCGATCTGCTTGTGGATCTCCGCCTTGGAGAGGCCGCCGCTGTCCTTGTCCATCGGCCAGAAGAGCTTGGTGGCGAGGACGAACTCCTCGCGCCTGAAGTTCTTGAGGATCTCGCCCCAGGCCGTCTCGGCCGCCCCGACGCCGTAGATGTTGGCGGTGTCGAAGAAGTTGATCCCGACCTCGAGGGCGGCGATGGTGCAGGCCTCGGTCTGCTCGCGCTCCACCCCACCCGAATAGGTGAGCCAGGAGCCGAGCGAGATCTCCGAGACCTCGATGTCAGAGTCGCCGAGCCTGCGGAACTCCATCACGGCCACCCTACCCAACCGGCCTCGTCGGCAACCGGGGATGTGTAAATCGCCTCTGAGCGGGAACACCCAGCTCGAAGACCTGTTGGAGGTCCCAGGGATGGACCTCTGGGCAAGCAAGGATGCAACGCGACTAGGCCGTGTCTTTGCTGTGTAAGGGAAGCAGGGAGACGGCCCGGTGGCTAGGTACGCCGGGCCCTCTCCCTCCTCTCTGCTCCGAGGAGCCTTCGCGCTCCGTCCATTTGAGGCGGGCGCCTAAAGGAGTTGCGCGGGCGCGTCGAATCAACCTGGTACCGCAATTCCATGCGGATTCCAAGGAGGGATCTCTCAGATGAACAAGGAAGCGCTCAGAAGGGCTGCCGCGATCGGAGCGGTGCTCGCGCTCGGCGCGGCACCGGCAGCCCTCGCCGCGAAACCCGATGACCCGGGCAGCCAGGGACAGGGACACGCCGGCGGCCACTCGAAGAAGGGCGGCAAGGCCGTTGTCACCTACGTCTTCAAGGGGACCTACGCCGGCGCCGGCAGCGTCGACGTCGACCACGGCAATGCCCACGTCAAGAAGGCGGACCTCGTCGGCATGGTGAGCTTCGACTTCACCAACGCGAGGATCGTCGTCGCCGATACGAACACCGATGGAACCGCTAACGCAGACGACGTCGCCTCGGGCGACCGAGTCGTCGTCAAGGCCAGGTTGTCTCGCAAGGACCCTGGCGACCAGCCGTACGTCGCCAAGCAGCTGGTGGACCAGACCCACGTCCCCAGCGCCTGACGGCATGCAAGCAGGGAGGTGGCCCGGCGGCTAGGTCCGCCGGGCCATTTCCCTTTTTGCAGCTTGATCTGGCGCTCGGCCCGCCCCCAGAACTCGAGCGATCGGGGATCCATCCCGGGCAGTATCGCCACTGTCCAGGCGGGCCGGAAGTGCTCAGGAAACCGCTGCTCTCTGCCGATATTGCCGCCATGCGGCAGCACTGCGTCCAATGCCTGGCCGAGGTCTTCGCGAACGCTCGACAGACTCCGAGCGGGGACACCCTCTGTGTGTCCTGCTACTCCGCGCTCTGGGGTCCGAAGGCGAGCGAGGAGCTCCGCTCGCTGGTTCGGCTCCATACGGGTCGGCGTGTACGGAACGGCGGCGTCGCCGTTCAGCGGGCCTAGGCGCCACGCCACCTAGGGGAGAACTTCCGCCGCCGCTCCCTTAGGAGGAGCGGTGAGTCCCTCCCGCGCCAAGAGCAGGGCCGGATCCAAGAAGGAACCGGATCCTCCGCGGGCGCCAGGTCCACGAACCGGAGCCTGGCGCCCGCGGACAAGCTCAAGCGCGAGATCCAAGCGGTCCTCACCGACGACCTCCGCTCAGATGAGCATCGCCTCGGCCGCGGCCGCTACGACGGCTTCGCCTATCCGGCCGCCGAGGCCTACTTCCATCTCGCGGGCGGCCATGACGCCGGCCTCCAGCCAACGCAGCTGAAGTACCGCGGCAAGAGCCATTGGTGGCTGGTCGACCGGGACGGCCGCGTTATCGACCTGACTCTCGGCCCGCGCGAGCCTCCAGCTTCCCGTATCACCGCGGCACCAGCGCAGACCTTCCGCTACACGCCCGGCCGGGATCTGGGCGAGCCCAAATGCTCGTGGAGCGGGTCCTGTCCGCTCGTGGCTGAGCGGAAGCCGGGCGACTATTCTGGGTGCCATGGAGCGAAGCCGGTGGACTGACGAGCGACTCGACGATCTTGCGGGTGCGATCGGCGACCGGTTCGACCAGGTCGACAACCGGTTCGACCAAATCGACAACAGATTCCACCGAGTCGATCGCTTCGACCGCGTTCACCAGGACATCCGCGAGCTTCGACAGTGGATCTTCCGCCTGACGATCGGGATGTCCGTCGGCTTTATCAGCGTCCTCAGCGCGATTCTCGTTTACGGCGCTAAATAGGAGTACTGTCGATAGAGGCTGGCCCTGCGGCCAAAGGC
>CAWDQZ010000017.1:0-346297 GCA_963804595.1 uncultured Solirubrobacterales bacterium | reverse complement strand
CTTTTTCCTCTTCTTCGAACTTTCAGTTACGTATTGCTTCATTCCCAATCGCCAGAGCAGCGCAGCCCGCGATCGAGGACGCTCCGACTTCTCCCGCAGCATCAGCCGGCCAAATTCGGCAGCAAACCCCTGACGCGGATACTTTTCAAGGACGGCCCGGCGGGCCTCGACCGGGATCTCCCCCGCTCGGGTACCGGCTACATCTAAATGGGCAGCGGCGTGCAAAAGGTGGGCCTCGGCGCCGAGGGCCCGAGGCACCCGCACATTCATGTGCAGGCTGATCGCCTCGGCCGCTTGCTCGGAGAACGCTTGCTCGGCTCCGAGTTCGAGCAGCTTGTCACGGACGAGCTCGCCGCCGTGAACGGCGAAGCAGCCGACCTGATCGAGGGGCCCAGCGCGGTAGGCGTCGGTCAGGGCCAGGTCATGCAGGACGCAGGCGACGTAGAGCAGTTCTTCGTCAACGGCGACGACGTCACGCTGAGAAAAGAGGTCGGCCCAAAGCCAGCAGCGCAGGCAATGCCCCAGCAGAGGCCCACTGGAAGCCTCGCGGGCAAGCTCAAGAGCTTCCTGGGCCAGTTTGGAATCGGGTGGCTTTCGCCCGGTGACCAGGGCGCTATCGGCTGACGAGCGCCCGAGCGAAGCGCGGATGAAACTGGGCAGATCCGCAATCTGGGCCACGGTCGCCTGGCGCGCCAGCGTTAGCTGCTCGCCAAGAGTCAGCTCGCCACGGCCGCGAGAACCCCAACCCAGAGTTCCGATCGCGGCTGACCTCGAGCCGCGGAGGCTCGACGCCCTTCGCTGACTTGTCTCTGGCTCACGACTCGCTGACGTCGAAGCTAAACATCATCCCGCTCTCGTGATGCTCGGCGATATGGCAATGAGCCATCCAGTGGCCGGGATTGGTGACGTCGAGGAGGATGTCCACCGTCTGACCGGCCGGAATCAAAACAGTGTCGGTCCAGACCAGGTTCCGCTCGGCCGCCCCGTCGCGGGCCAAGACGAGGAAGCGCCCGGCGCCGTGGATATGGAAGGGATGGTGCATCGGGTGATCCCCAGCCATTTCGTTGAGAAGACGGATCTTCACCCGATCCCCGACCCGGAACCGCCACTCGATGGCCTGGTTTTCGGCGTCGGCCTCGCGGTCGATCAGCTTCCACCGCATGTTCGCCGGGGTGGTCAGCTTGTTGATGTCGACCATGTCGTCCTCCCATTCGATCCCATCGGCGGTCGAGTGCTCGTGACCGCCGTGGGTGTGCGCCTCGCCAACTAGCTGCGAGGGGAGGAGCTTCATCCCGCACTCTGGGCACTTGCCCTCTTCCTCGCTCACCACCTCCGGGTGCATCGGACATGTAAAGGTGGCCGCGACGGCCAGCAACTTCATCCCGCACTCCGGACACTTGCCCTCGTCCTCGCTGACTACCTCCGGGTGCATCGGGCAGGCGTAGACCACAGGGCCCTCGCCCTCGGGAGCCCCAAGGTCCATTTCCGCAATGAAGGCCAGTGTCTTGTCGGGCTCGCGCTCGAGATCGGCGCCGATGCGCTCACGCTCGGCGGCGAGATCGGCATTGGTGCGCAACTCATCGAACTCGGACTCAATCGAGGACTCGGCCCGGTCCTCGGCGACGTGGATCCGCGCCAGCGGATAGACACGGCCGGGCGTGTGGTGCTCGAGCGTGAGATCGCCGGGCTCCTCGAAGAGAACATCGACGATGACGCGCTCCGAGGGGGCGAGGATCACGCTCTCGACCAGCTCCTCGCGCTCAACGTGGCCACTGTCGCCGCCGACCAGCTTCATCCGTCCCCCTGGGAGCTTGACCTTGAATACACGGGTGTTGGCGGTGTTGGTGAAGTAAAAGCGAACTACCTCGCCCGCCTTCGCTCTGAGCTCAAGATCGGTTTCTCCACCGACCAGCATCACGTTGCCGAAGCGGCCCATCGCTGAATGCGTAGTCTCGGCCGGGCTGAACGGCGCGACCTGACCGTCCTCGAGCAGGATGTCGTCGAGGGTGAGCGCGACTTCGCGATGCGCCGGCGGCCAGTAGTCGGCGTCGGCGGGCTCGACGATGACGTTGCCGTAGAGACCCATCTCCTGCCCGTAGTCCTCGCGGATGTGCGGGTGGTACCAGTAGGCCCCCGGATCGGGAAAGCTCACCCGAGCCCGGAACCTGCCGCCGACCGGGATCGGGGTCTGGGTCTCGTGGGTTCCGTCGTAGCGGTTCTCAAGACGAAGTCCGTGCCAGTGGACGGTGTTCTCCATGTCGCCTTCGTTTACGACGTCTACGACGATCTGCGATCCCTCCTTGACCCGCAGGGTCGGGCCCGGAATCGAGCCGTTATAGGCCAGCATCCGCACCCTCGCATCGCCGATCTCCTTGACCACCGGGGCGATCTTGAGCTCGAACTCCCCGCCGTCGGCGAGCTCAATCACCTCCGAAGCTTTGGCCTCGGATAGGTCACTGGTTTCAGTCGGGAATTGGTCGGGATGCCTATTCAATGCCATCTCCTAGTAGTGCTGAAAAGTTCAGGCGCTGGACGCTGATCTGATGGTCACACGATCGGAGGCCGCCACGATTCGCGGATGTCGGACACTCGCATCTCGCGCGCTACTGCTTTCGCGTGAAAGCGGGAGCTGCCTACCTGGTGTACGAACTGATCTCTCGGATGCGCGTAGTGTCGCAGCGAGAAACGGATCGTTCCGCCTATCCGATCTTCGGAGACGCACGAATTCAGGGTGCTGCTTTTGGTCCAAAGCAGCTATTGCATTTGCATGGAAAGCAACACTTCTGCTTCCACGCGTCTCGCCTTGACTCGACCATCCGCATTGATAAAGAAACGGCGCCCAGGGCCGTCGACAGGAGGTCCAAGAGGGAAAGGGGAACGCCGTGTCCTTGGAGGAGTGGGCGCTGATCGCGAGCGTGGTCTTTACCGGCCTGTTCTCGGGCCTGTACGCGATGTTGAACCTGATCTTCCACAAGGTGATGGGAGCGATGGATGGGCCCGAGTTCGCGCGGTTCCTGCGCCGCTTCCTGACCGTTGCGCGCAAGTCTCCCTTCAACTACATCGTCGTCATCGGGATGGTGGTGGCGCCCGCGGTCGCGCTCATCGCGACGGACGAGGCAGGGGGCACACCCTTCGTCCTCACAGCGATCGGCCTCGCCTTCACCCTCGGCGGAAACGCCGTCGTCTCCAACCGGATCGCCGAGCCGAACTACGACCGGATGCTCGCCTGGGATCCCGATCACATGCCCGAGGACTGGGAGGCGGTACGGCGGTCCTACTTCAAGCTCAATTGGATCCGCGCGCTCTCCACCTGGGCGGCATTCGGTCTCTTTCTCGCCGCGCTCGTGGATCTCCTATAGGGGCCGGATCGATTCATCCGTTCGACGTCCAACAAGGGACCTGTCTATTCGATGGAGTAACTGCCGCTTCATGCAAAGGAGCAGGGCCGGCGGCAGCCGACCGCGGTGTTGCGTTCGCTTGAGAACAGGAGCGCCGGTTCCCTAGTTGGGGTGCCGACTGGTCTCGCGGATACGCGTTCGGTGGTAGCGAGAGAGGAATCGGGCCCCCGCTGCTAAGGGTTTGTTCGCGCAAATGCGGGTAGGCACGGTGGCGAGCCTTGGTATGGACACCAAGTCGGTAGGGCCATAGGAGATTCGTGAGCCGGCGGAGCCTGTTCATCCTCTTCGCCGCTGGCGTGCTGCTCTTGACCCCGGTCGCTGTCGAGGCGGCTCCAGGAATGAACCGCGGGCACGACGAGCGCGGCGATGTGGCCCGCTACATCCTGCCGCCCGGCAACTACGGCGGCGTCCCGTTCACCCAGAACTCGACCGATCAGCTTCCGCTCTACAGCGGGTTGACGCCGCTGCGAGACAACATCACCAACGCGGATATCCAGAACTTTTTCCTCCCTGAGGACTTCCAGCCGATCGAGCCGGCACACGAGGAGCAGACCGGCCGGCCGGGCCTGCGCCTGATCTATGACTCCTTCGGGATCCCGCACATCTACGGACAGACCCGCGCCGACGTCGCCTTCGGTGCCGGGTGGGTCACGGCGCGGGACCGCGGGCTCCTGCTCCAGTTGGGCCGGGGACCGGCACGGGCCGCCGTGGCCGACATCCCGAACCTGGACGCCTTCTCCCTAGTGACCAGCGGCCAGTCGTTCGTGCCCAGCGCCGCGACCGAGGCGCTCGTCACAAAACAGCGCCAGCTGCTGGTGGATACCTACGGAGCGAAGGGACAACAGATCATCGACGACGCGCAGGCTGGCGCCGACGGCGTCAACGCCTACTGGGCGGCGCACGGGATCAACCAGCCGCCCGCGACGGTCAACGACGTGATCGCGGTGACGGCCTTCATCGGCTCGATCTTCGGCTCTGGCGGCGGCGGTGAGGCGGGGAACGCCGACCTGCTCGCGAAGCTGCAGGGGTCGCTCGGGCCCGGCAAGGGCTACAAGGCCTGGGACGACGTCATGCTCGCCGACGACAGGGAGGCGCCGACGACGATCCGGAAGCGCTTCAACTACCCGCCCCTCACAGGCGGCCCCGTGACCGGGTCGGTGGTGCTCGACGCGAACTCGATCCAGAGCCTGGACCCGCGGGTGCCGGCCGCAACCGCCGCCGCCGCGCCCGCTCACAAGGAGGCATCGAACTTCCTGATCACGGCCCCCCGGCGCTCCGCCACCGGCAACTCACTGGCAGTGATGGGCCCGCAGCTCGGCTACTTCTATCCGGAGATCGTCGAGCAGGAGGACCTGCACGGCCCCGGCATCAACGCGCAGGGCATCGCGGTGCCCGGCCTCAACATGTACATGCTCATCGGCCGCACCCCGAACTACGCCTGGAGCCTGACCTCTGCCGACGGTGACGTCCGTGACGTCTACGCCGAACGCCTGTGCGAGCCCAACGGCTCGGCGCCTACGCGTGCGTCCACCCACTACCTCTACAGGGGCGAGTGCAGGCCGTTCGAGAACTTCGACGCGGGCCTTCTGAATGGCCAGCCGATCCGCTACCCGGTGTCGGTCCACGGCCCAGTGTTCGCGACTGCGACGGTGCACGGCCAGCCCTACGCGCTGACGCGCAAGCGCTCGACCTTCGGGCGTGACGCTCTCAACCTCGCGGCGCTCAAGGACATGACCGAAGGCAAGGCGACAACGCCGCGGCGCTTCTGGAGCATTGCGAACGAGTTCGGCTTCACCTTCAACTGGGGCTACGTCTCGCGCAAGGCCACGTCGTACTTCTCCTCGGGACTGCTGCCGAGGCGACCGCGGGGCCTCGACCGTCGCCTGCCGACGCTGGGCACCGGTCATGACGAATGGACTGGCTTCCTCAGCGAGCGACAGCATCCTCATGCGACGAACGGCCCGCGCGGGCTTCTCCTCAACTGGAACAATCGCTCGGCCCCCGGCTTCATGCACGGCGACAACGAGCCATTCGGGTCCGTGCAGCACGTGGAGCTCTTCGACCAGTGGCCGAAGCACGCCCGGATCACCGACAACGTCGGGATCATGAACCGCGCGGCCACCGAGGACGACCGCGCGCTCGTGTGGCCCGTCGTCAGCCGGGTGCTCCACACGGGGCCAGCGCCCAGCGCGCGGGACCAGGAGGTCGTGGACATCCTCGATGACTGGGTATCTCGCGATGCGCCCCGCCTCGATGCCAACGGCGACGGGCTCTACGACGAGCCCGGGCCGGTGATCATGACCCAGCTCTGGCGGCCGATCGCAGACGCCGTCATGTCGCCGGTGTTCGGAAGCCTGATCCCCGACCTCAATGCAGTGCGCGGCCTGGGTTCGTCCTCCGGCGAGTCCTATGTGGACAAGGATCTCCGGTCGCTGCTCGGGAAGCGGGTGCGGGATCGGTTCAACCTCCGCTACTGCGGCGCCGGCTCTCTGGCGCAGTGCCGGAGCTCACTCTGGAACGCGGTCCATCAAACCGCTGATCAGCTGGCGAGTCAGCTTGGCCAACCCGACCCGGCGCAGTGGACGGGACCGGCGTCCCGCACCGGGTTCGTCCCCGGCCTGCTGCCGAACACCTTCCCGACGACGAACCGCCCGACCTTCCAGCAGGTCCTCGAGCTGCAGCGCCACGGCGACTGACCGAAGCATGGAGATCGGCCTCCACATTCGTGTCATGTTCACCGCCGTCGACCTGACGTTCGGTGCGCTGGCGGCGTCTCCCTAGCGCTTCTTGCGAACAGTGATGGTCACGATGCTGCTGGTCGCTGTCGCGCCGGCGTTGTCGATAGCCCGTGCGGTCAACGTGTGATTGCCGACCCCGGCGCCGTTCCAGCGGTATGAGTACGGTGCGCTGGTGTCCTGCACGATCAGCTTCGAGCCGTCGTAGAACGAGACGCTCACCACCGTTCCATCTGTATCCGATGCGCTGGCCGCGAGGTCGATCTTGGCCGGCTGTGTGAAGCTCACACCGTCTCCGGGTGAGGTCAGAGAAACGGACGGTGGCTGGTTCGAGGGCGGTGGTGGCGGCGCCGTCGCGTCGAGCCGAACCATTTTCGCCACCGAGGGGACTCCCGCCCCGTCAAGGATGAACAGCATGTAGAAACCGGGCGGCGCAACGTTGACGTTGGTCGGAACAGTCGCCGTGAGCGAGCCGCTGCCGGCCGTGAAGCTGAGCGGCACGTAGCGCTGTTCCATGTTGACCGAATGCGTCACCGCGCCAAGCCGCGCGAGCGCCACCTTCCGGATCGAGGCGGCATCGGGAGTCGCGATCTGGATCTGCGAGCCGTATCCCGCCGAGCTCGGCGCCGAACTGATCGTCGGCCGCGGAGCGAGCTGACCGGAGCCGTCCTTTTGGAAGAGGTACGGCGGCGTGAAAACCTCGGCATTCTTGGCGAGGTAGCCGACCTGGTCGCAAGTCCCGCAGATTCCTCCGCCTGCGGACAACACGCGGCCGTCGGGCAGAAGCAGCGCCGTGGAGTGGTACTGACGCGTCACGGCCATCGAGGCGAGTGTCTTCCAGACACCGGTCGCGGGGTCCCAGAGCTCGGCGGGGTAGACGCCCGCGTTCATGTCGATGAGCGAGGCGCCGGACGAGTTGCCGCCCGTGGCCAGGACGCTGCCATCGGCGAGCGTGGTCAGGTTGTGCTGACGGCGTCCGAAGGCCATCGGCGAGGTCGCCGAGACCTGGGGCGTCGGACCGTTGAGGTCGATCACGCGCGCATCGGCCACCGACGCGCCGCCGCCCGAGACGAGGATCTTGCCGATGTCGTAGAACGCGTGGCTGCCGTAGCTGCGGGAGATCGTGTCCCTCTGGGCGAGGGTTGTCCAGCTGCCAGTTCCGGCCGTGTCCAGGCTGCGCATGGTCGGGTCTGGCCCCGATACGAAAGCGCGCCCGTTAGGCGCCACGTCCATCCACGGGTAAAGCGCCATATTTTGCGAAGCGGAGCTCAAGCTGCGTAGCGTGCCGTCGGTCTGGCGCACCTCGGGGATATCGGGTCCGCCCTCGGTGATCACCATCTCACCGTTCGACAGCGGTGTCACCGACGGGTACCAACGCCCCGCCGCCATGTTGGGACCGAGACTCCACGTGTTGGTGGCCGGGTTGAAGAGGTGAGTCTGGCTGATCCCGTTGAGCGCCTGGTCCTTGTTACCGCCGGCGACGAACAACGAGCCGTCCATCAAGTGCGCCAGTCCGCTGCAGAAGATGTTGTAGCCCGTGTTCACCCGCACATCGGTCTGGCTGCCGGTTGCGGGATCCCACACCGTCGCCCGGGTGAACGTCTGGTCCGGAAAGCTCTCGGTGGCCCCGTCCCCGACCGAGTCATAGGCGAGGACCTTGCCGTTCGGCAGCAACGCCGCATTGATCGCAACTACCGGCCAATCGACCACCGGGCCCCACTGCCCGATGTCGCCCTCGCTGCCAGTCACCGTGGCGGCTAGCGACGCTGCCGCTGAGGTCCGCTTCGTGTGTTCGTTGAGCCGCGTCTCGGTCGCCCGGTCGTGAACCACGAAGTCCTCCTCCGCGTGGCCGCTGGGCGTCGACACGTCATGCGCCACGGCACTCCCGGCCGCAGCCAGCCCAACAGATGTGACCGCAAAGGCGACCCACAGCGTGACTTTCCCCACGCGGGCCATACGACCCAACAACGGCGGGATGAGGAGAGAACTTTTGGCTGTTCTTTGACCACTAGGGACGCGATACTCGGGAGATGAAGGCGGTGGTCATGCGGGAGCACGGAGGCCCCGAGGTCCTCGAGGTGCTGGATGTCGAGCGCCCGAAGCCCGGTCCGGCCGAGGTCTTGATCCGGACCGCGGCCGCGGGCGTCAGCCCTGTCGACTGGCAGGTCCGGGAGGGGTCCTGGGTGCCCGACGCGATGGGCGAGCCGCCGATGATCCTCGGCTGGGACGTCGCGGGCAGGGTCGAGGAGGCGGGCGACGATGTCCTCCGCTTCGAGCCCGGCGACCGCGTCTTCGGTCTGCCCCGCTTCCCGGAGCTTGCCTGCTGCGACGCCGAGTATGTTGCCGCCCCCGAGCGCTTTCTCGCCCTCATTCCCGATTCCATCAGCGACGAGCAGGCGGGGGCACTGCCGCTCGCGGGACTCACCGCCTGGCAGGCGCTCGACTCCGCCGGGGTGGGGGAGGGCGACCGCGTGCTGGTCCAGGCGGCCGCGGGGGGCGTCGGTCACCTTGCCGTCCAGATCGCCAAAGCCCGCGGCGCGTACGTGATCGGCACCGCCCGCTCCGAGAAGCACGCCTTCCTTCGTGAGCTCGGCGTCGACGAGCCGATCGACTACACCGCGGGGCCCCTTGAGCGGACCGTCTCGGATGTCGACGTCGTCCTGGATCTGGTCAGCGAGGACGACGACGGCCTGATCAGGTCCCTGGCGACGCTCGGGAAGGGCGGTCTGCTGGTCGCGGTCGCCGGCGAGCTCGGCAGGAGGCTGGTCGGCGCGGCCGGGGAACAGGCAAAGCGCGCGACCGCGATCGACGTCGAGCCCGACCGCGCCGGCCTCGAATCCCTGGCCGCCCTGACCGAAGAGGGCGAGCTCGAGGTCGTGATCGAGGAGGCGTTCCCGCTCGAGCTTCTGGCGCAGGCTCACGAGCGCCTGCAGGCCGGGCGGGTGAGCGGGAAGCTCGTGCTCGTGACTGCTCCGGAGCGATGAGTTTCCGGGCGCCCCCGGATCCTACGAATGCGCCGCTTCTCGTCCAAAGCCGCGCCTTGCAGGCGTTGGCGGCACCCTTGTTCCGCCTTCGCACTTTCGGGTGCCCCCCGTCGCGGTCACTACCTTGCGGTGAGGTCGGGCTTCTGAACCGGCCTTCGACGGGCCGTCATGGCTTCATGGCTTCCACTTGATCGTGCAGCCCTCGGCCTCGGTCTCCGACGGGTCGGGCTCCTGTCCGGCCAGCACCGCGTCTAGCGCGGCGCGAAGCCAGACCGCGTCCTGCGATGGATCGTCGTAGTCGGCATCCGGGGCGCCTCGGTAGCGCAGCTGCAAACCTGAGTCGAGCACGAATACGTGTGGCGTCCGCTCTGCGCCCCACTCGCGGGCGATCTGCTGGGTCTCGTCATACAGGTAGGGATGCGGCCAGCCGCCCTCTTGCTGGACCCGTTCGACCATTGCCTCGAACGAGTCGGCCTGGTATCGCTCGGGATCGTTCGAGCTGATCGCCAGTACCCGCACGCCGCGATCCGAATAGTCGCGAGCGACGTCGAGGAGGCGCTCGTGCCAGGCGAGGGCATAAGGGCAGTGGTTGCAGGTCCAGTAGACGACCGTCGCCGGGGCGCCTTCCGCGCTCAGCGCGTGGCGCTCGCCGTCGGTGGCCGGGAGCTCGAAGTCGGGGGCCCGTTCTCCAATCGCAGTCGGCATCGGCGGCAGGCTATCCCGTCAGCGGAGCGCGGCCGCTCCGAGCGCCTCGCGCAGGTCCTCCGGATCGGGGAGCGGTGAGGTCCGCCCGTCCCGGCGGCGGTATACGCGGCAAGCGAGCCCGGTTGGCTCACCCTCCACGGGCGGCTGAACGTCCACCCCGTTCACTCGGATCGTCGGCGAGCCAACGAACTCATGCCGCCGGGCCGCCGCGTCGGTGTCAACCTCGCTCACTTCGATCGAGTCCGGATCGAGTCCCTTGTACGCCATCGCCTCGCGCAACATGTCGAGCGCCCGCTCCCAGGAGGGGCACTCACGCCACCAGAGAAGCTCGACGCGCGGCGCAGAAGCCATGCGTCCCAGGCTAGCTAGCGAGGATCTTCGCCTTTACTGCTCAAAGTCGGAGTCGGTGAGCGCGCCGAGGCGGCGAGCTGGAGATGAACCCCCCAGGACTCGAGTTCGCCTGGCTTCGGCTGGATTCCGTCCTGGCTGTTGCCCTCTTGTCGCCCTGATCGAGGTCGCAGGTTCACGCCTACACGCTGCTGCTCTGCATGGAAAGCAGCGCTTTCCTGCCGCTCCCCGCCCCACCCGTCGCGCGAACGTCCGGGAATCCTCCATATGGGGGTCACCCACGGACGTTCGGTGCCGGCCGGCATCGCGAACGTCCGGCAATCACCCGTATAGGGAATAACCCGGGACGTTCGCAGCAGTGGGTGCTTTGGACGAGAAGCGGCTATCCCCCTTGCGTGGAATGCAGCAAATTCGGGTTCGCCATGTAGCCCACCGACGGACGAGGGGGACCCGCTAGGGTCGGTTGGGATGGCGCAGCTCGTCGGAATCAACCACATTGCGCTCGAGGTGGGCAGCGTTGAGGAGGCGCTTGCCTGGTATGGACGCTTCTTCGAGTTCGAGCTACGCGGCCGGGCTGGCGCTGCGATGGCCTTCGTCGACATGGGCGATCAGTTCATCGCGCTCGCGGCAGGGCGAACCCAACCTCCGGACCAGGCACGGCACGTCGGGCTCGTCGTCGACGACAAGGAAGGCGTACGCGCAGCGCTCCAACAGGCCGGCGTCGACGTCCAAGCAAGCGGCTCACTCGACTTCTTGGATCCATGGGGTAACCACATACAGGTCGTCGACTACCGCGACATCCAGTTCACCAAGGCGCCATCCGTCCTTCGCGCTATGGGCATCGACCGACTCGCGAAGACCGACCGTGCGCGCGAGGAGCTTCGCGACAAGGGCCTGACCGACTAGAACCAGCACGCCCGACCAAGCGGTAGCCGCTTCTCGTCCAAAGCAGGTGTCATCGGCATATGGTTTTCAGCGCCGCTATGCGGCAAGGAGAGCCGGCGTCAGCACGTGCCCGCGTTGAAGGCACAGCCGCTACCGGCTCAATGACAAGGAGGTTGAGATGAAGCGGGTAATCGCACTCGCGCTATTGGGGTCCGCCGCCGTGCTGGTGGTCGCGGTGAACACGAGCGCCGGCAACAGCAAGGGGCACCACCGCGCGGGTCACACGATCGCGGTGGTCGAACATGCGACGACCGATGCCGTCAGCAATGGAGACCCCAATGCAGACGTAGCCGGCAACATCCTCACGTTCGCGAACGACGTCTACGACGCGGCTGACACGCATAAGGTCGGTAGCGACCAAGGGTCCTGTGTCCGCACCGTTGTGGGCGCTTCGTGGGAATGCGCTTGGACCACGTTCCTACCATCAGGGCAGATCACGGTCGAGGGTCCGTTCTCCGACACGGGTAACACCGTGCTCGCGATCACCGGAGGGACGGGCGCCTACCGTAACGCGCGCGGCGAGATGGAACTCAAGTACCACAACCCGGCAGGAACGGAGTTCGATTTCATCTTCCATCTGATCGGCTGAGAGCCGCAGGGCGCCGGGCTGAGCCCGGCAAGAGGCCGCTCGGCGCCCGCCGTTCCCACTCCGGTTCGCTAACCGTGCGAACCGCAGCTTCTCGTCCAAAGCACCCACCGCTGCGAACGTCCCGGGTTATTCCCTATACGGGTGATTGCCGGACGTTCGCGATGCCGGCCGGCACCGAACGTCCGCGGGTGACCCCCATATGGAGGATTCCGGGACGTTCGCGCGACGGGTGGGGCGGGGAGCGCCAGGAAAGCGCTGCTTTCCACGCAAAGCAGCAACATTGCAACCTGGTAGGTCCCAGCCCTTTCGCGCGATAAGCGGCAGCGCATCGTTGGTTTCCGCCTCCGCCTTGCCTTCGGTTGCCCGCTCTCGGCATCCTTCAGGTGGGAATGAAACGGCTCTATCTCCTGCGCCACGCTAAGTCGAGCTGGGACGATCCGACGCTTGCCGACCACGACCGGCCACTGGCGCCTCGCGGTCGCCGCGCCGCGAAGCTCATCGCGAAGCACCTGGGGCGGAAGGGGATCTCCCCCGAGCTGGTGCTGTGCTCGCCATCGACGCGCACCCGCCAGACGCTGAAACGGCTCGCGCCGGGCCTGCGGAAGAACGCCGATATCCGGATCGAGCCCGAGCTCTACGCGGCCTCCGCGTCCGTCCTGCTCGAGGTGCTGCACGAGGTGCCGGACGAGATCGAGTCCGTGATGCTGATCGGCCACAACCCCGGGATCCAGGATCTCGCCCTGAGCCTCGCCGGCGCCGGCTCTGAGATCCCACGGTTAAGCAGCAAGTTTCCGACCGCGGCGCTGGCAACGCTGGAGCTCAACGGAACCTGGCGCGAGCTGGCACCAGAAAGCGCGGAGCTGGTGTCGTTGGTGACCCCTAAGGAGCTCTCGCGCTAACGCTTTGCATGGAACGGGGCGCGTTCGAACTGGCGCTCGCTTCTCGCGCAAGGGGGCAGCGCGAGGACACGCGGGGTCGCAAATGTCGATCTGACGATCCTGCGTTCGTCGTTACGGTGAGAGCGGGGAGGCCGCCCCGAAAACGACAAGGAGAAGAACTCGATTAGCGGCCCGCCCCGGCTGGTTTGGCGACTGTGACTGCCGCGGATCACAGCGGATGGCCCTGCGAGTCGCAGAACTGGGGGGCGCTGACCTGCTCCGATTCGACGATGAACAACTGGCGCTCCATCTCGTCGGGCTTGATGCTGCCGCTCTGGTTCTGGTACGGGTGGTCTAGGAACCAAATCAGGAGCAGGCCCGAGACGACCAGGGCCGCGATCGAGCCGATCAGGCTCGCCTGCACGATGAAGGCCTCACGCCGGTCGGCGAAGAACATGGCGAACCCGATGGTCACGAACGCGCCGAGGCCGAGGATGAACCAGACCGGCGCCGGCAGCGCGCGATTGGCCTCGCTGAGGCGGGCGCGGCGGGCGTCGGTCCGTTTGTCCTGCTGCTCGAGCAGCTGGAGGAAGGCTGCCTGCTGCGCAGGCGTGGCGGGGTGCAGGTGCTGGAGACTGTCCTCGAGGCGGGTCACCCAACCCTGCACGATCGGGCTGCGGCTCCCCTCCTTCATCGCGGGCCATTCCTCATGGATCACCGCCCGCGCGTAACAGATCAGGACGCCTTCGGTCGGGTCGCGCTCCGCGGGTGGGAAGAACTCGGCGGTCCGCGAAAGCTGCACGAGGGTCGTGGCCTCCTCCTCGGCCCCCGTCTTGGCGTCGTTGAAGCTCTGGAAGGCCGCGAGGACGACGAAGGCGAGCAGCACCGCGTAGGCCGTGCCGATGAACGCGAAGGTCCCGGCTCCGCGCTCGACTTCGATGAAGAAGTAGTCGACCCGCGACCGACGCCGGACCTCGTACATGAGCCCTATCGCGATCGCTGCAGCGCCCCCCACGATCAGGGCCATCAGCCACAGGCTCACTCAGCCACCACCAAGCTCAACGGTTCGAGCCTACTCGTGCTCACCCAGCCTCTCACCCGGCGCGAGGGCTACTCAACCCAGGCCTGATCAAGGAGAACGCCGTAGAAGGGGTGGAACTGCACGTTCCCCGCGCGCTCCGAGGTGACGACGACATATCGGCGCGTGGTGAGCGGGACGACGGGCGCCCTGTCCGCGATCTGGCCCTCGATCCGCTGCCAGGCGGAGCTCCCCTCAGCGCCGCCGGCCTCGGCCCGATCGATCGCCGCGTCGATCTGCGGGTCGCAGAACCCGGAGAGATTGAAATCGCCGTCACAGCCGATCAGCGTCCGCAGGAACAATCCGGAGTCCGGGGAATCGGCGATCCACCCGTTCAGGCCGATCTGAGGCCGTTCACCGGGGCGCTGGGCCGCTTCGAGGCTCTGACCGATGTCCCCGAAGACGCGGGCGTCCGCCGGAAGACCCAGGCCGGTCAGCACGTCAGCGAGATATCTCCCCGCGGACGCGCGGTCAGGCCAGGTCCAGAGCTCGACGGGTGTCCCGGCCGCCCCAGACCGAGCGATCAGCTGCCTGGCCCGTGCGAGGTCAGGTCCCGTCCATCCCCCCGCCGGAGAGGGGGCGACGGTGAAGGAGCACACCGGCCGGTAACCGGGAAAGCCGGGTGGCAGCAGCTGGCAGGTCGGCGTGGCCGCCTCGGAACCCCCGGTCAAGTCCACGATCCGCCCGCGGTCGACCGCCAGGTTCAGCGCCTGCCGGACGCGGGGATCGTCGAAGGGCGGGCTGTTCGTGTTGAGCCAGGCGTACTCGGTCATCGCGAAGGAGCCGGAGCGCAAACGCGTGCCGATGCGGGTCCGAAGGGCCGTCGTTGCCCCCGAAGCTGGAGCGAACACGGTCGCGACGTCGAGGCGCCCGCTCTCGACGGCCTCGGCCTGAGCGCCCTCGTTCTCGCCCATCTGGAGCTCGATCCGATCTGCGAATCCGGCGGGGCGCTCGCTGCGGACAGCGGGTTCGAAGTAGGGGTTGCGGCTCAAGAGCGCGCGCCGCTCCGGGACCACTTGGTCGACTCGGTACGGCCCCGTCCCGGGCGGGGGATCCCGACGAAACGGGGTCAAGGGGGTGTCGGCCGGAGCGACCATGACGAATTGCAGCTTCGTCAGGAGCTGAGGATCCGGCCGCCGAAGGTTGATCGTGACCGTCCCGGCTTTGTCGTTCGCAACCACCCCATCCGACAGGTCGCACCGCGGTCCCGCTTGGAGGCAGCGCTCGACGCCGACGACCGACTCCAAGAGCCCCGCGATGACTTCGGGAGACAGCACGACTGTTCGCTCGAACGACTCCTTGACGTCCGTCGCTCGCAGGGGTCCGCCATCCGAGAATTTGATGCCGCTGCGGAGCTGGAAGACGTAGCGCCGCCCTCCGTCGACCGGGTTCGGCACGCCGGTGGCGAGCTCGCCGACCAGGTGCGCGCCCGCGGACCCTCCGGCTCGCTTGTAGCCGACCAGGCCGTCATACACGAGCCGATCCACGAGGAGGGAGTCGGGATCGTAGGCGCCCAGGGCGGGATCGAGCTGCGCCGTGTCACTGGCGGCGCGCAGGGTCCCCCCGCGGTGCGCCGTCGGCGGCGCCACCGTTGTCACCCAGATCGCGCCGTCGAAGTCGACGAGGGCCCGTGGGGCGCTGTCGGTCTGCACTCGGGCGCTCAGCTGGTTGCTGTCTGGATCGAGGCGCACTACCTCTCCCTCCGCGGCGCCGACCCAGACGCCGTCCTGCCGGATCGCGAGCGCGATCGGTGTCTGGCCCACCGGGACCGTGTTGGTGACACGGTTAGCGGCCGGGTCGATCCGCGAGACGGTCCCATCGTCTCGATTTGCTGTCCAGACTCCGCCCGGCCCCACCGCCACCGCGGTGGGTGCGTTGCCGACGGCGACAGCGTCGACCGCCTCACCACTACCAGGATCGATGCGCGCGACGGTTCCCGATTCCTCGGAGGCAACCCAGACAGCGCCGGCGCCGGTGGCGAGCGCGACCGGGCGGCCGCCCACAGCGACGCGCTTGGTGACCTGCCCGGAGCCAAGATCGACCCGCACCACTTCGCCGTCGAGCGTGGTCGCAACCCAGAGACCGCCGTAGCCCGCGGCCACCGCACTCACTCCGTTGCCAATCGGGATCCGCTGCACGACGCGGTTGGCGGAAGGATCCACCTGCGCGATCGCTCCGTCCTCGGCTCCTGCGACCCACAGCGATCCCCCCCCGAATGCGAGACCCACAGGAGAGGCCCCGACGTCGATCACATCGACGCGGTCCTCCTCGGGATACAGGCGAGACACAGTTCCGTCGGCCGGACTCGCGACCCAGATGGAGCCGGCGCCCTGCGCCACCGCTCCCGGTGCGCTCCCGAGGCGGTACTGGGAGGTGATCTTGGCTGCATCCGGATCGATCACTCCGACCGAGTTCTCGGCGAGCCCCGAGAGGTGATCGGAGCCCAGCAGTCGCGTCAAACCGAAGACGAGTGTGGCGAGGATCGCCGCTGCGACCGCCGCCCAGACGAGGCGACGAGGGCCCAGCTGGCGCGGCAGCGCAGGCCGGCGTCGCACCGCGGTACGGACTGGACGTGCGGTCGCGCGCTCGGCCGGCAGCTCGAGCGATGGGTCCTGTCGCAGGACCCGCGCATGCAGGTCCCGGAGCTCACTGCCTGGCTCTACACCGGCCTCCTCCACCAGCCGTCGGCGCGCCGCCGAATAGGACTCGAGCGCCTCCGCTTGCCTGCCCGCCTGATAGAGGGCGAGCATTCGTTGGGCGTAGAAGCGCTCGCGCAGCGGATCATCTTCGATCAGGCGCTCGAGTTTGGCGAGTGCCTCCTGCTCGCGCCCGAGCGCCAGATCGTCGTCGATCGCGAGCTCCGCCGCTCGCAGTCGCAGCTCCTCGAGGCGGCGGATCTCCGCCGCCGCGAAGGGCTCGTTCGCCACGTCTGCGAGGGGAGCGCCCTGCCATAGCGTCAGGGCCGTTTGGGCGGCCTCGTTCGGCAGGCCCCGGTCAGCGGCGGCTTCCTCGACGAGACGCTCGAACGACGTGACGTCCACGGCGGTCGGATCGATGCGCAGCTCGTAGCCGCCGCCCCGCGTGAAAATCTGCGCCGAATCTTCCGCAAGCAGCCGACGCAGCTGAGAAATGTAGAGCTGCACCATCTTCCGGGCGGTGGCTGGCGGTCGGTCGCCCCAGAGAGCATCGACGAGGCGGTCGACTGACACCGTCTCGTTTGCGTGCAAGGCGAGCACCGCCAGCAGGCCCCGTTGCTTCTTCGGACCGAGCGAAATCGGCCGACCGTCGATGGTCGCCTCGACCGGTCCGAGCAGCTGCAGCTTCAGTTGTGAGTCGGGCATGGAACTCGCGGGAGATTCGAGCCTACGCGGCCCAGCGGGCGCCAACAACCACATAAACCGGGAATCAACCGGTTCTCGACCGGACCTCGACCGGCCTCCTGGACGCTTGCCGACGTCCAATCCGACCATCCCCAAGGAGGAACCATGAACAACTCCCGACCACGCCTGCGCTACGCGCTTGCGGCCGCCCTCGCGGTCGGCGCGCTCACCGCTCCGGCCGCCAATGCGGTGACGGGCGAGCAGTTCCGCGCCGGCTCTGGCTCAGAATCGACGTCGGCCACCTCGTCGAACAACGGCCCCGCGCCCACCGTCACCCGGACAGTCGAGGATGGGTTCGACTTCGGCTCCGCCGCAATCGGCGCGGGCAGTGCTGCAGCGGTCCTGTTGCTGGGCGGAGCCGGCGCCACGGCCGTCTCGCGGCATCGCCGGCGGATCCGTCCTGCCGCCTGACGCGAGTCTCGGATCCGCGCGCGCCGGACCTTCCGGCGCGCGCGCGATCCGCAGAAACCCGAGCTTCGTGTTTGCCGTACGGCGCGTCGGCTACCACTTCGACGAGGAAGCGGCGCAGGGATCCTCGCCGCCTGGGCGCCAGCCCTTCGACTGCCAGAGGGCGACCTCGCCGGCGCCGGGAAACGCCACGACGCTGCGCCAACCGGCCGGGCCCTCGCGCGGCTTCAGAGCAGGACCTCGGCGCCCAGCTTGTGGGCGCGCTCGGTCATCCGGACGATGTCGGGGACGGACGACGTACGGGCAGCCAGACCGCGCGCTCGGTACCACACTCGACGATCCCGCCGCTCGGGCCCGTCGCCGAGGTCGAGCGCCATGTACGAGCGCTGCTCCGCCTCGATCAGCTCCGGGCGCCAGCCGAGCAGCTCCGTATAGAAGGCGCGCGCCGCCGCGCCGTCGGGCGTGTGAAGCTCGAGGTGTGCGACCGGTCGCGGTGGTGTGGGAGTCATGCCGGAAGTTGAGATCCGGCGGAGGCACGAAATCAATCGGCCTGAGCGATGGATTTGTGGCGGCCGGCCGGATCTCATGATCTGAGGCATGAGATCGAGCTGACCGACAAGTCCGCGCCAGACCGCGAGCGACGCTGCTCGCCGCCGCCAAGGCGCGGCGACGAGGGCGCATTCGAGGCGCCTGGTCGAGCCCTACCGGGGCGAGCTCCAGGCCCACGCCTACCGGATGGTCGGCTCGCTCCACGACGCCGAGGACGCGATGCAGGAGGCACTGCTGCGCGCCTGGCGCGGCATCGCCCGCTTCGAGGGCCGCAGCTCGCTGCGCACCTGGCTCTACACGATCGCCACGAACTGCTCGCTGCGGCTGATCGAGCGTCGGCCCGAAGCGGGTCTTGCCGATCGATTACGGCCCGCCGGCCGATCCCCACGAGCCGACCGGCAAGCCGCTGGTGGAATCGGTCTGGATCGAGCCCTATCCGGACGAGCGCCTCGCCGCCGGAGGACCGGAGGCCTCGCCCGAGGCCCGCTACGAGCAGCGCGAGAGCGTCGAGCTCGCCTTCACCGCCGCGTTGCAGCACCTGCCGCGGCTACAGCGCGCGGCGCTGATCATGACCGACGTGCTCGGATTCTCGCCGGCCGAGGTGGCGGAGACGCTGGAGCAACGCCCGGCCTCGATCTACAGCGCCCTGCAGCGGGCGCGCAAGGCCACCGAGGAGCAGCTGCCGGACCAGAGCCAGCAGAAGACGCTCGACGCAGCTCGGCGAGGACTGCGTCCGCGAGATCGGTCGACCGATTCGTGGAGGCCTGGGAGGCGGCGGACGTCGACGCGATCCGCTCGCTGCTGACCGACGACGCCGTGCTGGCGATGCCGCCGTGGGCCGAGTGGTTCAGCGGCCGCGACGCGGTCGCCGAGTTCCTCCCGCGCGGGCCGCTGCAGCCGGGGCATCGCTGGAAGCTGGTTCCGACGCAGGCGAACGGGCAGCCCGCGCTGGGCGGCTACTAGGCCGACGACGCCGGGCGCCCTGCACGCCGAGGGGATCATCGTGCTCAGCCTCAACGAGGCAGGCGAGATCAGCGCAGATCGACTCCTTCCGCGATCCGGAGCTCTTCCCGAATTCGGCTTGCCGCTGACGATGGATCCGGAGGGCTCCTCGGATCTCTAGTTCCAAAGGCGCGCCGAGACGCGCCGGAACGAAAGGAGATCCGATGAGCCCGCAGGCAACCAACACGAAGCGATCGATCGCTTGGGTCGTCGTCCTGACGGCGATCGGCTCCTTCATGGGCGCGCTCGACACGCTGGTCGTCTCGACCGCCCTCCCGACGATCCGCCTCGACCTGGGTGCCTCGATCTCCCAGCTCGAGTGGACCGTCAACGCTTACAACCTGGCCTTCGCCGTGATGCTGGTCACCGCCGCGGCGCTCGGCGATCGGCTTCGGCCGCCGGCGGCTCTACGCCGCTCGGCCTGGTCGGCTTCGCGCTGGCGTCCGCCGCCTCCGCGCTCTCGCCGACGTCGGCTGGCTGATCGCCGCGCGCGCGGTTCAGGGCGTGGGCGCCGCCTTCATGGTGTCGCTCGGCCTGGCGCTGCTCAGCGCCGCCTTCCCGCCCGAGAAGCGCGGTACGCGCGATCGGCCTCTACAGCGCGGTCACCGGGCTCGCCGTGGCGAGCGGGCCGCTCGTCGGTGGCGCCGTCGTCAACGGGCTCGACTGGACCTGGATCTTCTGGCTGAACGTCCCGATCGGCCTGATCGCCGCCCCGCTCGCCCTCGCCCGGATGCGGGAGAGCTACGGGCCCGACACCGCGCTCGACCTGCCCGGCTCGGCCTGGTCTCGGCGGGCGCCTTCGGGATCGTCTGGGGCCTGGTCCGCGGCAACACGGCCGGCTGGGGCAGCCTCGAGGTGGTCGGGACCCTGGCCGGCCGGAGCGCTGCTGATCGCGGCCTTCGTCGCCTAGGAGCGCGCGGGCCAAGGAGCCGATGATCCCGATGAGCTTCTTCCGCTCGAGGGCGTTCTCGGCGGGCAACGTGGCGATCTTCTTCGTCTTCGGGTCGCTGTTCTCGGAGGTGTTTTTCTTCTCCCAGCTGCTCCAGACCGGCATGGGCTACGATGCGCTCGGCGCGGGCCTGCGGCTGATGCCCTGGACCGGGACCTTCCTGTGGTCGGTCCGATCGCCGGAGCGCTGGCGGACCGGATCGGGGAGCGCCCGCTGATGGTCACCGGGCTGCTCATCCAGGCCGCCGGGACGATCTGGATCGCGCTGATCGCCGAGCGCCGGATATGGCCTACTCGCGAGCTCGTCATCCCGCTGATCGTCGCCGGGGTCGGCATCTCGATGGCGATCCCGTCGGCCCAGAACTCGGTGCTCGGGTCGATCGCGCAGGAGGCCGTCGGCAAGGCCGCCGGGACCAACAGCGTGATGCGCGAGCTCGGCGGCGTTTCGGCATCGCGATCGCGGTGGCGGTCTTCGCCGGAGCCGGCAGCTACGCCTCGCCGCAGGCCTTCGTCGACGGGTTCGGGCCCGCGGTCGGCGTGTCGGCGGGCCTGGCCCTGGTCGGCGCGATCGCCGGGAGCCTGCTGCCCGCGCCACGGACAGGAGGCCGAGCTGGTCGGCCCGCGACGCTCCGGCCCTCGAGGCCGAGACGGCATAGGAGGCGACGATGAGACGAGTATGGTGCGCTACCGGGTGAAGCCCGACAGGCCGAGCGAAACGAGCAGCTGGTCCGCGCGGTGTACGAGGAGCTCCACCGCGCGGACCCGGCGGGCTTCCGCTACGCGACCTTCCGGCTCGAGGACGGGGTGAGCTTTGTTCATATCGCCGAGCAGGGAGGGCCTGGCAGAGCCCGCTTTCCGGCTGGACGCCTTCGAGGAGTTCCAGCGTAGATCGAGGATCGCTGCGACGAGTCGCCGGTGGTCACCGAGCTGACCGAGATCGGCTCGTTCCGCTTCCGGCCCGTTCCTTACGATCGAGCGCTTGACGATCCAACGGATGGACCACGTCGGCATCGTGGTTGACGACCTCGCGGCCGCGACTGAGTTCTTCGTCCAGCTCGGACTCGAGCTGCAGGGCGAGGGATCGGTCGAGGGCCGGGTCGTTGACCGCATCGTGGGGCTCGAGGGTGTCCGCACGGATCTTGCGTTCCTGCAAACTCCGGACGGCCACGGACGGCTCGAGCTGATCAAGTTCCACTCGCCGTCGGCCCAGGGCGAAAGCCGGTACGCGCCGGCGAACACGCTGGGTCTCCGCCATCTCACGTTCGCGGTTGACGACATCGACGCCGTCGTCGCCGGCCTGCGATCCCGCGGCGCCGAGCTCGTCGGCGAGTTGGAGCGCTACGAGGACAGCTACCGGCTCTGCTACGTCCGCGGCCCGGAGGGGATCATCATCGAGCTGGCGGAGCGGATCGGCTAGACGGGTCGAGTCTCGGTGTTTCTCTCAGGTGTCGGCTATCCGGTTGATCTTCGCCGCGAGGATGAAGTCGTTGCGGGTCAGGCCGGACGCGGTATAGGTCCAGGTCGTGAAGGCGGCCCGTCCCCACTCGAACTCCACCAGAGGGTGGTGACCCTCCGCCTCAGCCAGCAAGGCCACCTGCGCGACCAGTCCGAACGCGCCGACGAAGTCGTCGAACGTGAACTCGCGGGTCAGGCGGCCGCTGGCGTCTCGCTCCCAACCCGGGACCTCGACGATCAGCTCGGCGGCCTCCAGCCTCTGAAAGCGCCGGCGTCCCGGGCGGGTATTCCTGGCTGTGATCATCGAGCAACTCGGTGATGGCTGAACCTTCCTGCGCCCGTCTAAGACTAAGACCTCGACGAGGCTTGGGAGCGCGCCCTCGGCGACGGCGCGTGCAACCCGGTGGTGGTCGTCTTCGTTCTGGTCGGCGTAGGCGAGGGAGAAGGACTCGATCGCGCGGTCGAAGCGATCCGAGCTTGCCGAGATACCCGGCGATCATCGGCGCGCGTCCCGTGCGGGCGTGCGCGCGTGCCAGCGCCCAGCCGCACAGGGCGGCGTACCTCTCGAGCTGACGCGGCTTCATCCCGGGGATGTCCATATCCCCCTTCATGTCTCGCAGCTGGCGCACGTAGTAGTGCTTCGGCGTCACGCGGTCCGAGCCGACCGCGGTCGTCCAGCCGAGGAAGGGATCACCGGCCGCCTGCATCAGCCGCTGTCCAGCGACGACGCGCTCTCCCTGGTGCTCGTAGATGCTCGCGCCCGCGTACGGCGCCAAGACCGACTCCTGCGCCTCCTTGACCTGGAGGAACAGCGGCGCTCCTCGCGTATCGCCCATCAAGAGCAGCACGAACGCCTCGGTGCCCACGGAGCCCACACCGACGACCTTGCGTGCGAAATCGGCGAACCAGTGGCGGTTGACCACCTCGCGCAGCTCGACCGGGAGCGTGTGCTCGTAGTCGGCCATCGCCTCCCGCAGCACCTCTCTCATGTCGGAGTGCTCCTCGACCGGCACCCGGACGATCAGCGGCGGCGCGGACCGGATCCGGTACTCGCCGTCGACCTGCTGACAGAGCTTCGCCAGCGCGGCGACGCTGGTCCTCCTCCTCGCCTTCTCGATCAAGCGGTGGCGCCGGCGCACGTCGGCCTTCGACTCGACGGCGTCATACATGCGGACCAGGCCCTCGACGTCGATCCGCGAGTACCAGACGTCGAGGAAGCTCATGCCGGCAAAGCGCTGCATCTGAGTGCGGTAAGCCCTTGCTGAGCGACGCGCCGCCGCCCGTCCTCGCGAATCGGCGAAACCGTGATCGCGGGCGGCGACGACCACGCTCGCGGCCAACCGCTTGACGTCCCACTCGAATGATGCGGGCAGCGTCTCGTCGAAGTCGTTCACGTCGAACACCAGGCGCCGGTCGGGCGCGGCGAAGAGGCCGAAGTTCAGCAGGTGGGCGTCGCCGCAGGCCTGCACCCGGATGTCCGTCGTCGGCGTGTGGGCCAGATCCCAAGCCATCGGTGCCGCCGCTCCGCGGAAATACGGGAACTGGGATGCGGCCATCCGGCTATGGCGGATCTCGACTACGTCCGACAGGCGACTCTTCTCCTGCTCCTGCAGGACGGCGACCGGATCCGGCCGGTCGGAGGGAGGATCCCACTCCGCGTGGCTCGAACGGCTGACGAGCTTGCGCCGCGCACGACCGAGCCGGCGCCACTCCTCCGGGGACAAGACCTCGTGCGGCGGGGACACGATCCCGGGAGTGAGCTTGGCCACGGGGCGAGTATGGCACCGCCGCATTAACTCCTCAGGAGGTACACAGCCGCCAGCGTGCCGGTCGGCACAGACGCCCCCACGGGGAAGGCGATTCGCAATGATCAGGCACGGATGGCTCGGTTCGTGGTCCAGCAGCACGATGCCACCACTCTGCACTTCGATCTGCGCCTGCAGATCGGCGAGGTGCTCCGCTCATGGGCAATCCCGAAGGGGCCCTCCCTGGATCCGGCCGTCCGACGGTTGGCCGTCCCAGTTGAGGACCATGCTCTCTCGGCCGGAGACTTCGAAGGTCGCCACGAGCAGGCGACTCGCGGGAGCGGCGCCGTCATCATCTGGGACGAGGGGAGAGTCGAAATCCTCCGAGATGAGCCCGACCACCTTTCGTTTGTTCTTCACGGTGAGAAGCTCGGCGGTCGCTTTGGCCTGACGAAGACCGGCGAGCGTCGCTGGATCCTCGTCAAGGCAAACGACGAGGACGCCCGCCCCGGATCCGACGTCGTTGCCGAGCATCCGGCCAGTGTGCGCAGCGGCAAAACCTGGCAGGAGATAGCCGCCGAAGGCCAGGCCGGAAGCTCATAACCCAAGTCGGCGGGTCTAGGCGAACAGGCCCTCGCCGACGAAGCGGCCCTGCCGCGCGCCGGGCGGGATGGCGATGAAACCAGCTCGCCGTTAGTCGCGCGAGAGAACCTGCTCGGCCGCGCGCCTGCCGCTGCGGAGCGCGCCCTCCATCAGCCCGTGCCACTCGCCGGCCGTGTGCTCGCCGGCGAAGAACAGCGGGCCGACCGGCCTCGCCAGATCCTCGTCGCGCAGGGGCGATGAGAGGGTGCGGGCCGAGTAGGAGCCCCGCACCCAGGGGTCGTCGTCCCAGCTCGAGAGCAGCGCACCCTCCGGGTCGAGGTCGAGGTCGTCTCGAAGCTCGAGTAGAGCCGCGACCCAGCGCTCGACCCCTTCCGATCCGCCGAGCGCGTCGATCGCCGACATCGTGCCCGTGTAGCCGACCACGAAGGGAGCGGGTTCGCCATCCGCGCCGAGCTGCGTGTAGCTCCAGAAGTGCCCGGCCACCGACATGATCGCGCTCGGTGGCGCGGGGGAGCGGAGGCGCAGGAAGAGCTTCGAGTTCTGGCCGTAGGTGACTTCGCGCAGAGCGTCCGCGGTCGCGCCCTCCAGCGGGGGATCGAATTCGACCTCGGCCAGCGGAGCGGTGGGGATCGCGATCACGACCGCGTCCGCATCGATCTCAGCGCTGTCGGTGGCCACGTTCACGCCGCCCTCTGACCAGCGAATCCTCCGCACTGGGGAGGAGAGGTGGACTGCGCCCCCGAGCTCCTGAGCGAGCGCCTCGGCGAGCCGCATGTTCCCGCCCTCCAGCGTGTGGTTGTCGAAATCGCCGAACGTCGAGGCTCCCTCGTCGAGCACCGAGGCCTCGAGGTCGTCGGCGGGATGGCCGTTCGAGATCGACACGCGCGTCTTGATCAGCGCCGTGAGCTTCGGGTCCAGGCGCAGATCGTCAATCGCGTCGCCGGCGCTTCTCGCGTCCGCGGTCCCGGCGGCGGAGATGCGGGAAAAGGCATCCTCGAGGTCGGCCTGCGACACCGCCTCCGCGCCGACCGGCACCCGGCGTCCGTAGGGCGTCCCCTTGAGCACCAGCAGAATCCCAAAGCGTGCCGCGAGGGCGTTCATCTCCTCGTAGCCGGGCAGGATGAACTCGGCGCCTCGCTCGATCACGCCCCCATCCCCGAAGGGCACAGACCAGACTCGGCCTCCCACCCGGTCGCGGGCCTCGAGCACGGTCACCTCGGCTCCACCGGAGCGCAGGGCGTCGGCCGCGGCCAGGCCCGCAAAGCCGGCGCCGATGACGGCCACCCGCTTCATCGCTCTCCCGGTCGCTCGAGCCTCACGATTGGGGATCCTCCCAAGCCCGGGCTCCGGATAGGCTGGCCGGGATGGAGGGCCAGGACGCCAGCGGGCTGCTCGAGATCGCCGTCTCCGATGATGGAGGCGTTCGAGTGCTGCGTCTCGAGGGGGAACTCGACATGGCGGGAGTTGATCAGTTTCAGCATCTTCTGGCCGCCGACCGGCCTGACGGTACGGCGACCTTCGTCATCGACCTGCGCGGGCTCACCTTCATCGATTCGTCTGGCCTCCGGGCGCTGATCATGGCCGACCAGCGGGTGCGCCAGGACGGCGGGCGCCTGATCGTCGTACGCGGCGCGGATCGGGTCAACGAGGTACTCGAGATGACGGGAGTCGCGCAGCGGATCGAGCTCGTGGACGAGCCACCCGAGGGCTAGGCGTCGGCTGTCGACTCGGGACCGGCCAGCACGAGGTCCATCTCCAGCCATACCGTGGTCAAGCCTCCCTGGCGGTCGACGCCCCAGCGATCGGCGAGCCGTTCCGTCAGGAACAGCCCCCATCCGCCGGCCTCGTCGCCCGTGCGCTGGTCGGTCTCGGGCTCGAACCCGGGCCCCGGATCGGTCACCTCGACGCGAAGCACGCGCTCCGATCGCTCCACCCGGAGGCGAATCGGGTCACCCGGCGAAAGCCGGGCGTGACGGACGCAGTTCGTGACCAGCTCGCTGACCAGCAGGCGAAGGTCCATGTAGACCTGAGTGGCGAGGCCGCTCGCCAGCGGCGAGAGCGCCTCCCGTGCATCCGCGGGGCATCCCGGCCCGGGCTCCAGCTCAGCTTCGATTGATCGGCTCGAGGTCGGTCCCGTCGCCGCGCCGTTGCCATCCGGCGAGTCGATCCGGCGGAGGACGACAACCGCCACATCGTCATCGGCCCTGCCGTTATTGCTCAGGGCCAGCTGGCCGAGGCGGGTCGCCGTCTCCTCTGCGCTGGCGCCGGCGCTGGCCCGGAGGAGCTCTCCGATTCGGCGGGACGGATCGTCCTTGGGATCTCGGCGCTCCGTGAGTCCATCTGTGAAGAGGACGAGTGCGTCTCCGGGCAGGAGCTCGAGCCGCTGATCGACCAGCACGGGGTCGGGATAGATCCCGAGCAGCATCCCTCCATCAGTCGCCACCTCCTCGACCTCACCGCGAGCCCGCACCAGGAGCGGCGGGGGATGACCACCGTTGCTCAGAGCCACGGCGTGGCCGGGGCCCGTGACGTCGAGCTGCACCAGGACCGCCGTCATGAACCGCCGGTCGGATCGCTGCTCCAAGATGGCCCCGTTGAGCGCCCGCAGCGCGTCGCTGGGGCTGGTCGCCTGCCGCCCGCCGGCCCGCAGGGTGTACCGGGCGAGCGCGGTCAGCGAGGCGGCCTCAGGGCCCTTGCCGCAGACATCGCCGATCACCGCCATCCAGCGTCCGGGACTCGCCTGGAAGACGTCGTAGAAATCGCCTCCGACCTCCTGCCCCTGCATGCCGGCCCGGTACCAACCGGCCGCCTCGAACTGTGGGATGTCGGGAAGCTGAGGAGGCACGAGCTCCGCCTGCAGTTCGTGCGCAAGCTTCCGGGCTCGGCGCTCGGCCTGTCTGCGCTGATAGGTGACGATCGCCAGGATCAGGCCCGTCAGGCCGACGATCGCCGAGAAGGTCTGGGCGAGGAGGAGGCCGTCGTCCTGCGTGCGCCGGAAAAACGGTCCCGAGTCATTGCCCGTGAAGCTCACAGCGATGATCGCGAAGATGAGGGCGGCGAGGGTCGCCCCGGGCTGCAGGAACCTGAGGGCCGCCCAGACGACGATCGGGAACGCCAGATAGGTGGCGGGAACATCATTCGAGAAGACCACCAGCTCGATGCCGACGAGGGCCACCATCAGGACGACCGCCTCGACGGCGCTTCCGGGCAGGTCGCGATAGGGCCAGTGGGTGACGAGCACGAAGATCGCGGACGCGACGAGCAGATCGCCCCCCATGTCGCCGAGCCACCACAAGCGCCAGGTCGTGAGCGTGCTGTCGGAGAGAGAGTCCCCGACGCTGAGGCTGGCTACGCCGATCGTCGCGCTGACCGCGGTGCTGATCACCGCGCCGAGCACGACCAGCGCAAAGAGGTCGCGCAGCCGCAGCAGGCTGGGCCGGAAGCCGAAGCGCTCGAGGAGCCACGCTCCCACCACCGCCTCCAGCGTGTTTCCCACGGCGATTCCGGCCGCCGTGTAGACCGACACGTCCGTCGTGACATTGGCGAGAAAGGCGCCCAGCAGCACACCCGGCCAGAGGCTCCGCCCCCAGAGCACCAGGGCGGCGAGCGCGATCCCGGTCGGCGGCCAAACCGCCGTCACGCTCTCGTTGGAGAAGGCGAGGGCCAGCCCGAGCTTCGCCGAGCCGAAGTACGCGGCCGCGAGTGCCAGCACCCAGACCCATCGCGAGTCGGCCAGTCCCCCTGATCGGCTCGGCGCAGCGGTCACACCGCAGTTGAATGTATCCGAGCGTCCGCGACGGCGACGAATCCGGCACGGCTAAAACAGTTGCCGGGCTTCGCTGTCGGCTATTGGGTGGCTTTCGCTGACTTGGGAGAGCGTCGAGGTGGGTGGGGTCGTCGCTCAGGCCTAGCGGAGTGCCGCGCGGATAGCCGCTTTGAACGAAAGCACACCCGTCCAAGAGATACTGCGTCGGCGATGTCGGAGGAGAACCTCGACGCCTCGCTGGCCCCCGCGGGCGAGTTCCCGTCACTCGACGACATCTGTTACATGAACACGGCCTCGATCGGTCTCATGTCGCGGAGCGCCCTGGCCGAGGAGGAGAAGTTCCAGCGCCAGCTCGGCCTGTATGGCACCACTTGGTTCGATGAACCGACCGAGGTGGGCGTCCTCGAGCAGGCGCGGCGCGAGGGCGCTGCGCTGCTCGGCGCACCGGCCGAACAGGTCGCGGTGACGACAAGCGTCACT
This sequence comes from uncultured Solirubrobacterales bacterium, assembly GCA_963804595.1. Taxonomy (GTDB): domain Bacteria; phylum Actinomycetota; class Thermoleophilia; order Solirubrobacterales; family 70-9; genus DASUPK01. The sequence continues at coordinate 318,301 of CAWDQZ010000017.1, read as the reverse complement.
GAGGCGCTCTCGCAGGTCGCCTGGTCGCTGCGTCCAGAGAGCGGCAGCAATGTGGTCTCAATCGACCTCGAGTTCCCCACCGTCACCTATCCCTGGATGAGGGTCGCGCGAGACACCGGGGCGGAGGTCCGCCTGGTTTCAGCGGCCGGGGACCCGGCCAACCTCTCGTTCGAGGGGCTCGCCGAGGCCGTCGACCAGCGAACCGCAGCAATCAGCGTCAGCCACGTCCAGTACTCGACCGGCTTTCGCTACCAGCTCGAAGAGCTCTCGGAGTTGGCCGAGACCAACGGTGCCCTGCTGGTCGTCGATGCCTCGCAGTCGCTGGGGGCGGTTCCGATTGATCTCTCCAGCGTGAGAATCGACGCGCTGCTCTGCGCGGGCTACAAGTGGCTCTGCGGGCCCTTCGGGGCGGCGCTTTGCTACGTCGGCGAGAGGCTGCTCGAGCGGCTCGACCCTCCGTTCGTCGGATGGAGGAGCGCGGTCGACCCCTGGTCGCTGCACGCCTCTTCGCTCAGGCTGGCCTCGTCGGTGGTCGAGCGACTCGAGTACGCGACCATGGCCTACGCCGCCGGCGTTTCGCTGGCGGCCGCGATCAGGCAGATCTCGATGATCGGCGCCGATCGGATCCTCGAGCACAACCTGAAACTGGCTTCGACGCTCACCGAAGGGCTCGAACACCTGGGGGCCGAGGTGATCACGCCACGCCAGGACGACCGGCGAAGTGGCATCGTCACCGCACGTTTCCCCGAGCGCGACGGCGAGCAGGTGGCTGCGTGGATGAACCAATCGGGAGTGATTGTCTCGCCGCGCTTGGGATCGACGAGGTTCTCGATCCACTTCTTCAACAGTTCAGACGACGTCTCATTCGCTCTCGACACGCTCGAACGCGTCCTCGCCACGGGCGGGCCGGTGGCGGGGGACCGCCACACCAGGTGAAGGCGAGCGGTCGATTGCCTGCAACCGGTCACCGCTGACTGCCGTACATCTCGGCGACCGTGAAGGCCAGGTCGAGCGCTTGACGCCGATTGAGTCGCGGATCGCACGCCGTCTCGTAGCGGTCCTGCAGCTCGTCTTCGAGGATCCCGTGACCGCCTCCGATGCACTCCGTCACGTCGTCGCCCGTGAACTCGATGTGGATGCCGCCCGGATGGGTGCCGAGCGCTCGGTGCACCTCGAAGAAGCCCGCGACCTCGTCCAGAACGTGGTCCAGGCGGCGGGTCTTGTGGCCGCTGGGCGCCTCGAAGGTGTTTCCGTGCATCGGATCGCATACCCAGGCGACCGGTGCTCCGTGCTCGGTGACCCTCGTAACCAGCGGTGGCAGAAGGTCGCGGATCCTTCCCGCGCCAAGCCGGGTGATGAACGTCAGTCGTCCGTGTTCCCGGCTCGGGTTCAGTCGTTCGATCAGCGCAATTGCGTCGTCGGGTGACGCCGTGGGCCCGATCTTCACGCCGATCGGGTTGCGGATCTGGCTACAGAACTCAACGTGCGCGCCGCCGGGGTCCCTGGTGCGCTCGCCAATCCAGACCATGTGGGCCGACAGGTCGTACGGCAGCCCGCTTCGGACGTCGACGCGGGTCAGCGGCCGCTCGTAGTCGAGCAGGAGCCCCTCGTGGCTCGAGTAGAGCTCAACCCCGTGAAGCTCCTCCGAGTCGGCCCCGCAGGCTTTCATGAACGCGAGCGCGCGATCGATTTCGCCGGCGATCTGCTCATAGCGCCTCCCGGCGGGACTCTCCGCCACGAAGTCCTGATTCCAGGCGTGCGCCTGGTGCAGGTCGGCGTAACCGCCGTGCGCGAACGCCCGGCATAGGTTCATGGTCACCGCCGCGCTGTTGTACGCCTGGAGAAGCCGCGCCGGGTCTGGCCGTCGCGCCTCTGGGGTGAACTCGAAGTCGTTGACGGCATCGCCGCGGTAGGCAGGAAGCTCGAGGCCGTCGCGCGATTCGGTGGGGCGCGACCGGGGCTTTGCGAACTGCCCCGCCATCCTGCCGATCTTCACGACCGGAACGCTCGCCGCGTAGGTCAGCACGAGCGCCATCTGAAGCAAGGTCTCGATCCTCGCCCGCAGCGCGTCGACGGTGGACCCGGAAAAGGTCTCTGCGCAGTCCCCTCCTTGCAGCACGAACGCCCCGCCCGCGGCGACGGCGGCCAGCCTGTCCCTGAGCTGATCGCACTCGCCGGCGAAGACCAGCGGCGGCTGGTCTGCCAATTTCGCTGTGACGGCTTCGACCAGCGCCGGATCCGGCCATTCCGGCTGCTGGGCGGCGGGGAGTCTGCGCCAGGCGTCCAGGTTGGGCGATTTGGCCGACGGGCCCCTCACGAGCCGAAGACTAGGCTGCCCGCGAGGTCGAATAGCGGGGCAGCTCTTCCTCAGCCCGCGCACCGTCGATATGCACGTGCGGAACATCCTCTCCAAGTTCGATTGCCGCTCGCGCGTCGAGGCGAGCATCAGGGCCGGCGAGGCGGGTCTGCTGAACTGACGATTAGTTTTCTCGCTGCCTCGAGTCTCGTCTTACGTACCCGACCGACAGGAGGAACCTAGATGCCTGAGCACACGACGGGAACGCGCGAGGAATGGCAGGCCGCCCGGTCCGAGCTCGCGAAGCTCGAGACCGAGCAGGCGGAGCGGAACAAGGAGATCGCGGAGAAGCGGCGAGCGCTTCCCTGGGTTCCGGTCGAGAAGGAGTACGAGTTCGACACGGAGGACGGCAGGAAGAGCCTCGCCGAGCTCTTCGACGGGCGCTCCCAGCTGCTCGCCTACAACATCATGTACGGACCCGACTACGAGATCGGCGCCTGCCCCGGCTGCTCGAACCTGGGGGACGAGCTGAGCGCCTCGGTGGTCCACATGAATCACCGCGACGTCACCCTGATGTGCTTCTCGCGGGCGCCGATCGACCGGCTCAGCGCCTACAAGGAACGGATGGGGTGGAGCTTTCCGTATGTCTCGACCTACGAGACGGATTTCCCCTTCGATTTCGGTCTCGCGATGACCGAGGAGCAGGCTCAGGAGATTCCCGAGGTCAGGGAGATGATCGACGACCCGCCAGGCTGGCTACAGGAGTGGGGAGAGATGGTCGGCGCCGACCTTAAGGACGGGCTGCGCGAGGGCCCCGGCTTCATCGCCTTCGCTCGCGACAACGGGACGGTCTACCTCACGTACCAGGTGATGGCGCCCGACCCCTTCGTGGCGCCCTACCACTCCTTCCTCATGAACCGCACTCCTAAGGAGCAACCCGAGGAGCCGCGAGCCTGGCGGAAGGACGAGTACCCGGACTGAGGCGGCTGGGCGCGCGGCGTCAGCGCCCGATGTGAAAACCGAGGCGCTCGGGGGTGGCGGCCAGCGCCCTGCTGAGTGGGTCCGCGACGGCGCCGTTCTCCTCGGCGGCCTCCTTCGTCACGAGCCCGGCGCGGATCGCGTTGCCGCCGAGCCAGGACGCGAGGCCCGTCGGCACGCGCCGAGGGTCCGGGTCCACCAGGGCCAGCCGTGAGTGGTCATCACGGCGGTCGAGCGCCAGAGAGGCCGCGATCCGGCCCATCATCGGCGAGGGCCCGACGCCGTTGCCCGTGTAGCCGAAGACCGCGTACACCGGGTCCGAGCGGACCGGGACGACCACCGGCAGGTGGCTCGGCGAGACGTCGATCGGGCCGCCCCAGGCGTGGGTGATCCGGCGGCCCTCCAACCCGGGGAAGAAGGAGCGGAGGTGGGCCGACACCTGCTCGACGATTCCCCCATCGAGCTCCGTCCGGCCTCCGAGCCGGGCGCCATAAGCGATCCGACCGCCACCCCAGCCGAAGGCGATGCGGCCGTCCGCAGTGGTCCGCATGTAGTGGACCATCGCCCGGCCATCGGTGATGCATTCGCCGCCGGTCCAGCCGATCTGATCCAGTAGGTCCGGGATCGGCTCGGTCAGAACGATGTGGCTCGAGGTCACGGTCAGACGCCCCCGCAGCGGCGAGCCGACGGAGCCGGATGCAGGACCGAGCGCAAGGATGCAGGAGCCGGAGCGGATCCGGGCAGCCGGGGTCTCGGCCAGGCAGCCCCACGACCCCGAGCGCAGGCGTCGGAGCGGGGAGCGCTCGAAGACCCGGACGCCCGGCTGTTCCGCGAGCCGCTCCCGAAGGCCCAATGCCAGCCGCGCCGGCTGGACGGTGGCCGCGCCGGGATAAAACGCGCCGGCGCGGAAACGCGGCGAGCGGCAGCGCCGCCGCACCTGATCGGCGCTCAGCTCCACGACCGCGTGGCCCTCGCCGATCTCCCGGCAGACCTCCGCCGCCTCGCTCCAGACCCCATCCTGCGCCGGCGCCGTCGAGACCTGCAGGTACCCGCTCTGCCGCCACCAGGCGTCGACCTCCTGCTCCGAGCAGAAGCGGCCGATTCCGTCCACCGCTTCCTGCGCCGCTTGCGTCACGTTCGCCGTCGCCACCGCCCCGAAGCGCTGGCGCAGGGTATGGGCGCTGAACCACATGGCGTTGGCGAAGCCGCCGTTTCGCCCGCTCGGACCGCGCCCGCAGCGATCGGCCTCGACGAGGACGACGCTCGCCTCCGGCTCCAGTTGCGAGAGCTGCCAGGCCGCCCACATGCCCGTGTAGCCGCCCCCGACGACGAGGATGTCGCAGCTCAGCTCCCCCTCGGCCGCGGGCAGTGGCTGGCGGTCGCCCGCCTCCTCGAGCCAGTAGCCGGTCGTCGTGTGCTCCATGTGCCGGCCGTATGAAAGCGCGACTCGGCTGCCTACGACGATCCGCTGAGCTCCGGGTGGGGATGAACCAGGGCCCGTCGCAGTTTGAGTCGCAGCGCGTTTGCGTAGATCCGCGCAAGGGTCGCGAGGGTCATCGGCGGGTAGCGGAGGAGGAGCCCGAGCAGTCGACCGGGAGTCAGCTCCGAGCGACGTAGGCCCATGCGGGCGACGAAGACCTCGCGGCCTGCCTCGATGCTGCGGATCGCGACGCTGAGCCGCTCGCTCGGGGCGGTGATGGAGATCTCATAGATCTGGTCCATCGGCTGGAAGGGGGAGACGTGCATTCGCTTTCGGAACCGGGCGGTTACTCGGCCGCCGGCCCCCCCGGTGCCGGCGTCGAGGACGTACGCCGTTCGCTCGCCCCAGGGCGTGTTGGTGACCTCGGCGATCACGCTGTCAATGCGGCCGTCCGGCCTGTGCAGGAAAAGGAATGAGACCGGGTTGAAGCCGACGCCCAGGTAGCGGGGGTTCGCCAGCAGCCGGATCGGCCCAGCTGGCCGCCGCCCCAGGCGAGACTGAGCCAGGTCCCGGGCTCGTTCCGTCAGCGACCCCCCGTCGCCCGGAAGATAGTCACCCTCGTGGAAGCGCGCCGGCGCTAAGCGGCGCGCGGACCACAGCGGGATCCGGTCGAGGAGGCCGGGCAGCTCCTCGAGATCGAAGAGCGGCATGAAGACGCGGTAGCGGAAGGCGTCAGGGACCGTCCCGGATCGGCGATGCGTCACCAAGCCCTCGTAGACGGCGGAGGCCGTCATGCTGCCACCGCCAGTTCCTCCGGTGCCGGCTCGACGAGGTCCGCGCCCGAAGGCAGCTCGGCCGGTTGCGCCAGTGGGCCGCGCCCGCCGAGCTGCTCGGCGACCCGCAGCGCCGACCAGACGCCGTCCTCGTGGAAACCCCAGCGCCAGTAGGCGCCGCAGTAGTGCGTCCGGCACTCCCCCGAGATCAGAGACCAGCGACGCTGGGCAGCCACTCCCTCTGGCGTGAAGACCGGATGGGCGTAGTCGATCGTGCGGATGACCGCGTCCGGATCGATCGCCTCCGTCGAGTTCAGGGTGACGAAGAAGTCCCGGTCGGTGCGGAGCGACTGCAGTCGGTTCATGTGATAGGTCACGGTCGTCCGTCCGGTGGGCCGGTCGAGCAGGTGGTAGTTCCAGCTCGCCCAGGCGCTGCGGCGCTGCGGCATCAGGCTCCCGTCGGTGTGCAGCACGGCATCGTTCCGCTGGTAGGGAATCGCTCCCAGGACCTCGGACTCGGCCCGGCTCGGGTCGGCGAGCATGCGCAGGGCGAGGTCCGAGTGGACCGCGAGCACGACTTCGTCGAAGACGGTGGAGGAGTCATCGAGGACGACGACCACCTCACCGGGGCAGCGGTGGATCCGCCGCACCGGAGTGCGCAGATGGACGCGGTCCCGGAACGGAGCGATCAGCGCATCGACGTAGCACCGAGAACCTCCGGCGATCGAGCGCCAGGACGGCCTGTCCCGCAGCCGGAGGACCCTGTGGTTGTCGAAGAACTCCGCCAGGAACCCGGCGGGGAAGCTCCACATCTGGGCCGGGTCGGCGGACCACACCGCCGATGCCTGCGGGACCAGCAGCCGTTCGACGAAGTACTCCGAGTAGCCGCCGTCGGAGAGGAAGCGGCGCAGCGACGGCCCGCGGCCACCGTTCCCGACCAGTTTCCGGGCCTCGCGGTTGAAGCGGATGAGGTCGCGCAGCATGCGGTGGAAGCGCGGGTCGAGCGCGTGGGCCGGCCGGGCGAAGAGGCCTCGCGGCCCGGTCGTCGCCCACTCGAACCCTCCGCGCCCGTCCGAGACGGAGAAGCTCATGTCGGTCGGCAGCGAGGCGACCCCGAGCTCCGCGAGCATCCGCTCGAAGTTCGGGTAGTTGAGCTCGTTGAAGACGATGAAGCCGGTGTCGACGGCCAGTCGCTCGGCAGGCCCTTCGACGTCGATCGTGTTGGTGTGGCCGCCGGGGTAGCTCCCCGCCTCGAACACCTGGACGTCATGGCCCGCGCGGTGGAGCTCCGCGGCCGCGACGAGCCCGGAGACGCCGGCCCCGACGACGGCGATCCGCCTCTGCCCGCCGATCGCCCTCATCCGGGCACCTGGAACACCGACCCGCCGAGCACCGGCTTGCGAAGCCGTTCACCCAGCCCCTTCCTCGCGTCCTCCCCGAGGCGGTTGAAGAATCCCCGCAGGGGAAGGTCGAACAGGCGTCTGATCCCGCGAAGCCTCAGGTCGGCGTCCCAGGTCACCCTGCTGGCGCCCTCGCCGACGGGATCGATACGGGCCTCGTCGCGGACGGACACCTCCTCGGTCTCGGCGGCGAAGACCACTCGATGGGGCGGATCCACCTCGACGATCCGGTACGGCAGCGTGATGCTCCTGCCGCGGAACCTGACCTCCACCTCGTACCTCGCGCCCTCGGCGCGGGGCTCGCCGCCGGCGAGCTCGACCGAGTCGACGCTGGGGTCCCACTCCCGGATCGAGCGGAGGTCCGCCAGGTAGTTCCACACCTCCTCCGCGCTGTGAGGTGCGGTGACGGTTCCGATGTATCTCGCCATCTCGGGTTCCTTTCTTTCGCTGGTCAGCAGATCGCTGCGGCTCTCGGGGACTCCGAGGCCGTGCAGAGGCGCTCGCACTCCCGCCAGAGCCGCTCCCTGTTCTCGGCGGTCTCCCGCGTCGAGGCGAACCGGTGCTCCGGTCGCGGCGCGCGGTCCTGCCAGAAGCCGCCGGTCGCCGGCTCCAGGACCGGCTGGGTGCCGAGCCAGACGACCGTGTCGGCGCCCTGGCGCGCGTCCCGTAGCAGTGGGCGCATCACCCACCGGAACCGCGGCAGCGACGCCCGGAGGCCGGGCGTGTCGACCCAGCCGGGATGCATCGCGTGGAAGGCGATCCGCTCGGTCGGCAGGCGCTCCGCCCAGGTTCGGTTGAGGGCCACCTGCGCCCGCTTCGTGTGGGCGTAGAAGCGGGCACCGTCGAAGGCCTCGTCGTCGAGCTGCAGGTCGGCCGGGTGCAGCCGCGCCGTGTACATGCCGCCTGAGGAGACGGTGATCACCCGCGCCGGCGCGTCCCCGAGCAGCATCGGCAGCAGTAGGGAGGTGAGTAGGAACGGGCCGAGGACGTTCGTGGCGAAGGTCAGCTCAATCCCGTCGGCGGTCCGGGTGCGCTCCTGCGGCAGCACCCCGGCGTTGTGGACCAGCAGGTCGAGCCGGTCGCCGCGGGCCTGAAACGCCTCCGCGAACTGCCGGACCTGCGAGAGGTCGGAGAGGTCGCAGACCTCGATCTCGATCGCCTCGCGCGCGCCGGGCAGACGCGACGCGATCCGGGAGACCGCGGCCTCGCCGCGCTCTCGGCTCCTGACCAGCATGTGCACCCGGGCGCCGGCGGCCGCGAAGCCCTCGCAGATCGCCTCCCCGACCCCGGAGCTGCCACCCGTCACCAGGGCGGCGCGGCGGCTGAGGGTGCCATGGGAGGCGTCCCCCCAGTGGAGTCCTCGCAGCGCATATCCCAGCCGCGAGTAGCCGGGGATCACCGACAGGTCGAGGGCCCGGTCGAGCAGGCCGTTCATCGCGTTGTCCTTTGCCTCGGGGTAATCAAGATTGTGTCCAGGGTTGACCGGGGCGGTTCTAACAGCTAGCCTAAGGACTGTCAAGAGTCTGTCCAGTGTCAACCTCCTCAAATCCATCCGACCAGGGACCGCTCGTCCGGATCGGCGAGCTCAGCCGCCGCACCGGCGTCGGGGTCGACACGCTCCGTGCGTGGGAGCGGCGCTACGGCCTTCTGCGGCCCGAGCGCAGTCCGGGTGGCTTTCGGCTCTACGGGACGGGCGACCAGGAGCGGGTGAAGGCGATGAAGGCCCTGATCGACTCGGGCGTCTCGGCCGCCGAGGCCGCCCGGCTCGCCGCCTCAGAACCCGCGGGGCTGCCCTCCCGCCCTCGCGAGGGGGGGAGCGATCACGCCGGCCGGCTGGCCGCCGCTCTGGACCGCTTCGACGAGACGGACGCGAACGCGATCCTCGACGACGCGATCGCGCGCTACACCGTCGACGCCGTTGCGAGCCGGGTGCTGCTGCCGGTGCTCCATGAGATCGGGGCCCGCTGGGAGAGCGGGGAGGTCTCCGTCGCGGAGGAGCACTTCGCGACCGCGCTCCTGCGCGGCCGGATGCTGGCGCTCGGCAGGAACTGGGGCGCCGGAGCCGGAGCGCTCGCGCTGCTCGCCTGCCCGCCCAGCGAGCAGCATGACCTCGGGCTGATCGCGTTCGGCCTGCTCCTGCGGGAGCGCGGCTGGCGGATCGCTCTGCTCGGCAGCGACACGCCGATCGAGACGATCTCGGACGCCGTGGCGAAGCTCAGCCCGAGAGTCGTCGTGCTCGCGGGGGTGACGCCGGAGCCGTTCGAGGCGGTCGCGGACCAGATCAGGGACCTGGCCGCGAACACGCCGGTGCTGCTCGGAGGCGATGGGGCGGACCCGGAGATGGCCGGGCGGCTCGGCGCCCGGGCCCTCGACTCCGATCCGATCAGCGCCGCTGCGGGTATGCCGGCGCTATGAACGCCCGAGCACGCACCGCACTCGTCACGGGCGCCACCGGCTTCATCGGAGGGAAGCTCGCGACCGCACTCGCCGAGGACGGCTGGCGCGTTCGCGCGCTCGTCCGCGACCGCGAGCGCGCGAAGGACCTGGCCGATCAGGGGATCGATCTTTTCGAGGGAGACGTGCTCGACGCCGAGTCGCTCCGCGGCGCCGGCGAGGGGGCCGAGGTCGCCTACTACCTCGTGCACTCGATGGGTCGCGGCGGGGACGGCGACTTCCAGCAGCGGGAGCGGCGGGCCGCGGAGAACTTTGCGGAGATGGCGAAGCAGGAGGGCGTGGGCCGAGTCGTCTATCTCGGCGGTCTCGGGGATGAGCCGAGGTCGAAGCATCTCCGCAGCCGGGCGCAGACCGCCGAGATCTTGCGGGAACAGGGTCCTCCCTTGACCTACTTCCGGGCGGCGATGGTGGTGGGCGCGGGAAGCGAGTCCTACCGGACGCTCCGCTACCTGGTCCAGCGGCTCCCGGCGATGATCGCGCCGGCCTGGCTCAAGACGCCGACGCAGCCGATCGCGGTGGAGGACGTCGTCGCCTACCTGGGACACGCACCGGATGTCGCCGAGTCCGAGGGGCGGGAGGTCCAGATCGGGGGCCCCGATGTCCTCTCCTACGGCGACATGCTCGACCGCATGGCGTACGCGCTCAAGACGAATCCGCGCCCGCGCGTGCCCGTCCCGCTGCTCACGCCCTGGCTCTCCTCGCTCTGGATCGGCCTGGTGACGCCGGTCGACAGCGGCGTCGCGCGACCCCTCGTCGAGGGGCTGTCGACCCCCACGACCGTGAGCGACCGGTCGGGTGCGGAGCCTTTCGACGTGGATCCCATCCCGTTCTCGGCGGCGCTGGAGCGCGCGCTGGCCGAGGATCCGGAGATCCAGCCCTCCAGATGAGCGCCGAGCTGAGGCTCCGCCCGGACCGGCTCGGCAACGTCCCGCGAACGGGTGCGGTGGAGTCCGTCCAGGAGGCGGACCTGCGGCTGGAGGAGCCCGCCTCGAGCGTGGTGAGTCGCCGGTTCTTGGAGTGGGCAGCCCGCACGTACTGGCGGCTGATCACGCGTTCCACGCTCGGCGTGATCCGAGTCGTCTCCGACGGCGCCGATCAGTGCGTCGTGCTGGTGGGACGGCCCCTCGTCCTGCTGCGCTTCCACGCCCCGGAGTACTCGGTCTCCGACCGCGAGTGCTCGGTCTCCTGGCGGATCAAGCGGGGCATCCTCGTCTCCAGGGAGGGCCGGGACAGCGGCTCGCTGCGTTTCGCGATTTCGGCGACGGGACCGTCCGACGAAGGCTCGCGCGTCCACGTGAGCATGCAGGTCCAGAACTTCTATCCCTGGCTGCGCGGCACCGGGCCGTTCGCGCGCGTCGGGGTCTGGCTCTACGCGCAGACCCAGCAGCGCATCCACCGAGCGGTCACGCGCGGCTTCCTGAAGAGGATGGCGACGAGCGTCTAGCTCGGCGGCGCGACGATGGGGTCGGGATAGTCGATCCCGTCGCGGGCCTCGCCGTCGAGCTTCCAGGGCTCGTGGACGGAGCCCCCCTCGAGGCCCCCCAGCTCCGGGACGTGCCGCCGCACGTAGGCGCCGTCGGGATCGAAGCGGCGGGCCTGCCGGATCGGGTTCAGCACCCGGTTCGGCCGGGTGTCGTTGCCGGTGCCCGCCACCCACTGCCAGTTTCCCCGGTTGTTAGCCAGGTCCGCGTCGACGAGCAGGTCCTCGAAGTGATCGGCGCCCGCCCGCCAGTCGATGCCGAGCGTCTTGGTCAGAAAGGAGGCGACGATCAGGCGGGCGCGGTTCGGAAGGAATCCCTCGCGGGCGAGCTGGCGCATGCCGGCGTCGACGATCGGATAGCCGGTCCGGCCCTCCCTCCAGGCGTCGAGGCGCCGGCCGGGGCTCTTCCAGCGGCGTCCCCGCTTCCGGTAGTCGTTGTACGGCATGTCCGGGCGCGCCGCGAGCACCTGATGGTGGAAGTCGCGCCAGCAGAGCTGGCGGGCGAGCTCCTCGAAGCTGCCGTGTTCGCTCACCCGGGCGAGAACTTCGTTCGCCGAGAGGCAGCCGAAGTGCAGGTACGGGCTGAGATGGCTGGTCGGGTCGTCCGCGAGGTCGTCGGCATGGGCGTACCGCTTCGAGCCGTTGCCCAGCCAACGGCCGAGGCGCTCGCGCCCAGGCGTCTCGCCGCCCCGCGGCAGGCCGTCGGCCGTGCTCCCGGACACTAGGTCCGAGAGCCTGGGGAGTCGCTCGGTGCGGACCCGCGAGGGGCCACGCAGCCTCCGGGGCGCTCCCATCGGATTCCTCTTCGACGCCGAACGCCAGGCGTTCCAGTACGGCGTGAAGACGCGGTAGTGGTCACCGCCCGTAGGGGTGAGCTCGCCCGGTGGGACCACCGTGACCCCCTCGAATGCCCGGACCGCGACGCCGTGCTTCTGACCCTCCCGCTCGAGGCGGCGCTGTCGCGCACGGGCGTAGCTGCTCACATCCTCGCTCAGGTAGATCGTCCCGGCCCCGCTCTCCCGCGCCAGCCCGAGCGCCTCAGAGACGACGTCGCCCCGGCGGAGCGTCAGCCGCGTCCCGCGCTTGCGCAGCGAGCGATTCAGGTCCTCGAGGCTGTCCAGCAGGAAGGCGAGCCGGTTCGGTGTGCCTGGCCGACCAGCGAGCAGGGCGTCGTCGAGCACAAACGCCGGTACCACCCGGTCCGAGGCGCGGGCCGCCGCCGTGAGCGCGGGGTGGTCGTGCAGGCGGAGATCCCGCGTGAAGAGGACGACTGAGGTCTCCATGTAGCGGAGGCTAACGGCGCTTCGTCAGTCGCCGGACGGATTCGCGCCCTTGGCGGGGAGCGCGGCGACCGATGGCTTCGCCGGCACCTTGGGGTTCTCGATCTGCCCGAGCCGCTCGATCAGGCGCTGCCACTGCTCCGGCTTGAGGATCTGGCCGAGCTGGGAGATGTGGCCGGTGGTCGAGAACGTGTAGCCGACGTGGATGTGGTTGTAGTGGTCGGGCAGGATGAAGGTCGGCGGCCCGAGGTCCATCAGGGAGATGATCTGGGCGGGCCGCATCGCGCCCTGGAGGAGCAGCAGGTCCTTGATCACCGCCTCGGTGATCGTGCCCGGCCCCTGGTGGCCGGTGATCGGTACGCCATCGACGGCCGCGATGTCCACCGCCGAGCCGTAGGAGTGGGCAGAGACGTTGCCCGAGGAGGTCAGATAGGAGTGCCCGCACTTCAGCGCGGTGATCGTCAGCCGATACCCCTTGGCGACGAGGTACTCCATGACCGCCAAGACGCGGCGGTCGATCTGACCCGTCGCGATGTCCTGTCGGCCGCACGCGTAGATGGAGAGCTTCGGGTCGTGCAGGACGCGCTGCTCGAGCGCGGGCTTCGACATCAGCAGGACCTGGCCGACGGTGGGGTTCGCAGAGAAGGGGTTCCGGTCGTTCGCCCGGTAGATCGCCGTGGTCTCGAGCAGCTTCCAGCCGTCGAGGATCGGCTTCGGGTCGATCGTGGGGGCGCCGCGGCCGGCGGGCCGGATCGCGAAGTTGAGGTGGGCCGGTTGCGCATCCGTCTTGCCGACCCGGCCGAGCACGGAGCCGCCGATCACCTTCGAGCCGACCTTGAGCGGTTCGAGGAGGGTGCTCGGCTTCGCCTTGCGCTTGGCGGCGTTGTCTCCCTTGGTTGCCGGGGCCTTGGGCGCCGCGTCCTTGCTGGGGCCCTCGAGCTTGAAGTCTCCTGCGCCCAGCTTCTTCTCACGCGGAACGGGATGGACCGCGGCGATCTCCCCCAGCCGTGAGTACGTGTAGCGGTTGCCGTAAGCGTCCTGGAGGACTATGAACCTGCCGAGGTCCTTGGACCGCCCCATCTTCTTGATGGTGCCGTCGTTGACGGCGAGGGCCGGAGCGCCCACGTCCGAGTAGATGTTGATGCTGCGCCGCTCCGCGTTGGAGGCGATCACGTCGGCGGCGTTGCCCGCCGCCTTGCGCTGGGCGGTGGAGCGCGCCAGCGCGGCGGCGTCGTTGATGTCGTCGGCGTAGTGAGCCTTCGCGGCCACCGGGAAGTGCGCTCCCTCGGTGAGCCCGGTCAGGGAGCCGACCAGCGCGTCAGGCAGCTGGCCGTACTGGTTCGCGTACAGCAGGACCTCGTCGACGTACCAGTCGGCGTGGTTGTAGGCGTAGATCGCCTGGCGGACGTCGTGGTCGCCGCCCGCCGCCTTCAGGTAGCGGGCCGCGGCGCAGATCGCATCGACGGGGTTGTACGGGTCCCTGCGACCGTCATCGTTGGCATCGACTCCGTAGGCCGCCCAGGTGGAGGGAATGAACTGCATCCATCCCATCGCGCCCGCCGAGGAGATGTTGAGGTTCGTGCCGAAGGCCGTCTCGATCTTGTTGATGCCGGCGAGCACCTGCCAGGGAATCCCGTACTCGGTGCCGCAGGACTGGTAGATCGGGAGGAGGAAGGGCGGGATCTCGAACGAGTCGATGACCGGGTTCGGGACGCCGATCGGGGCGGGTCCGAAGGTGGTGGTCGTGAGGCCGGGATTCTGCGGAGTGGGGGAGCCGTCCGGGTTTCTCAGGACGGGCTGCGTGACCCCGTTCTGCTGATCCATCACCACGTCCTTGCGGCTCTGAGCCTTGCCCTTCTGCTTGGCGAAGAGGCCCTTGCCACCCTTGGATCCGGCCTCACCGGCCTTGCCGGAACCGGTCGCTCCGCTGCCCGGGCTGGAGGAGGGCCCGCCCGAGCTCGAGCTGGACCCGCCCGAGGTGGAGCCGCCCGAGGTGGAGCCTCCACTGCTCGACCCGCCGCCGTCCAGCAGTCCGCCGGTGCCACCGCCACCCCCGCCGCCGAGGTTCGGCAGCCTGGGTGTCTGCACGGTGGTGTCCGGCAGCGGGTTGGGCAGGGGAGCGGGGAGGTTCGGGGTGGTGACCGTCACACCGCCCACGCCCAGCGAGCTGGCGGTGCCGGCGCCGAGAACGGCGAGCGTGGTGCCCAGGGCAAAGATGAGTAGGAATCGCTTCGCCATCCGTGGGCCGATCCGTGACCTGAGGTCTCCTCCGAACTCCCGTTTCACACCCGAATCCCGTTTCACACATGCCCCCGCGGGCACGCTTGAGACGCATCGTCCCGAAGGCGCCCGCGAGATGCGCCGGTTCCCCTGGGCCTCAACCTGAGCTTGAGGCTTTTGCCGCGGGTCGGTCGCCGAAACCGGGTGCCGCCCTGTTGTTATACGCCCCCCGTGAGCGACGCCAACCTCATCCTGATCGCCGGCTGCCTGCTGATCGCGGGCCTTCTCTCCACAGTGATCGCCGGCAGATTGCGCGTACCCGGCCTGCTGCTCTTCCTCGGGCTCGGGATGGCGGTCGGTTCGGACGGCTTCGGCTGGATCGAGTTCGACGACTACGAGTTGGCCCGGACCATCGGGATCGTCGCCCTGGCCCTGATTCTGTTCGAGGGCGGGCTGAGCGTCGGTTTCGACGAGATCCGTCCCGTGCTGAGGCCGTCGATCTTCCTGGCGTTCTTCGGGACCCTGCTCACGGCGGCGATCACGGGCCTAGCCGCGACCTGGCTCTTCGACCTCTCCTTCCTGGAGGGGATGCTGCTGGGTTCCATCGTCTCCGCCACGGACGGCGCCGCGATCTTCGGGCTGCTGCGACATTCGCGGCTGCACGAGCGCGTCTCGCGAACGCTCGAGGGGGAGTCCGGACTGAACGATCCGATGGCGATCCTGCTGGTCGTCGGGCTGATCGACTGGATCCAGCTGCCCGACTACGGGTTCGGCGACATGCTTGTGCTGCTGTTCCGCGAGCTCTCCATCGGACTGGGCGTCGGGCTCGCGGTCGGCTGGCTCGCCGTGCAGGGACTGCGGCGGGCGTGGCTCGGCAACGAGGCCGGCTACGTGATCGGGACGATGGGTACGGCCGCGCTCGCCTACGGCGCGGCCAGCAGCCTGCATGGGTCGGGATTCCTCGCCGTCTACCTGGCGGGGCTGATGCTCGGCAGTGTGCCGATCCCGGCCAAGCGGGCCGTGGTCGTCTTCCACGAGGGCCTAGCGCTGGTGGCGCAGGTGACGATGTTCGTGGTCCTCGGGCTGCTGGTGTTCCCGTCGCAGCTGGGCGACGTCGCGGTCGAGGGGACAGTGCTGGCGATCGTGCTGGTCTTCGTGGCGCGCCCTGTCGCCACTCTGATCAGCACGGCCTTCGACAGGTTCAGCCTCGGCGAGCGGGTGGTGCTGGCCTGGGCCGGGCTTCGAGGAGCGGTCCCGGTGGTGCTCGCCACCTTTCCCGTCATCGACGGCGTCTCGCACAGCTTCGACTTCTTCAACATCGTCTTCTTCGCCGTCCTGCTCTCGACCCTGGTCCAGGGGGCGACCTTCGAGCCGCTGGCTCACGCCCTCGGAGTGACGAGTGCCGGGCCGGTCCGCGAGCCGGGCATCCGCCGTCCGCAGACGGCGGGGCAGAGCGCGCAGATCCTGATGGTGAGACCGTGGCGAGAGGGCGACGGCGACGCCTCCTTCCCCGCCCACGTCCTCGGGACGCCCGTGGAGGAGCAGCTCCTCTCCCGGCTGGACAGGCCCGGCGCTCTAGTCGTCCTCTCGGACGGCCGCTATGCGTTCACCGGGCCGATCCTGGGACTGGGACCGGCGAGCGCTCTTCAGGGGGAGGCACGCCGCCGGCTCTCCCATGCGGGCTCGGACACCGAGCGGGCCTGGTGGCGAGACGTGATCGGCGAGCTTGCTCGCTGATCGAGGCGGCCGCTGGGTCGGCGGGCTAGGAGGCTCTGCTCGCTCGCCCGCCTGGCGAGGCCCTCGACGAAGAGGTCGATCATCAGCTCGAAGCGGGCGTCCTGATCGCTCATCGCGCGGCCCGTTGAGCGCGAGTACGCCCGGGTCGTCGAACGCCACCGCGACGAGCTCATGCGCATTCACGTCGCATCCTGCGATCGACTCAGGATGCGGAGGACGCCCTCCAGGAAGCGCTGCTCCGCGCCTGGAGAGCGCTCCCTCCTTCGAGGGGCGGAGCTCGATCCGCAGCTGGCTCTACCGGATCGTGACCAACACCGCGCTGGATGTGGCGGTGCGCCGGCCGAGCCGGGTGGTACCGGTCGACCTCGATCGGACGACGCCTGCAGATCACTGGCATGCGCCGACCCTGGACCCGCCCTCGAGGGCCGCTACCTGAACCGCGAGGACTTCGAACGTGCGCTGGTCGTAGCCATGCGGCTGCTGCCTGCGCGCCAGCGGGCCGTCCTGATCCTGCGGGAAGCCCTCGGCTTCTCGGCCCGGGAGACCGCGAGGCGGCTCGGCATCAGCGTGGCCGCGGCGAACAGCCACCTGCAGCGCGCCCGCGCGCGGATCGACGGCCGGCTCGACGAACAGCCGACCGAGGAGACCGCGCAGTCGCTCGAGGACCGCCGGCTTCGTCGGACCGTCGAGCGGCACGCGGAGCTCTGGGAGCGGCAGGACGTAGACGGGCTGGTCGCGATCCTCGCGAGCGACGCCCAGGCTGAGGCGCTTCGAAGCCCGGCGTAATGTGTTCGTGGGTAAGGCGTGTCGCTCGTCCGCAGAAGCTCGACAACCGCCCTCATTGCCCTGACCGCTCTGGCGATCGCGGGGGTTGCGATCCTGCCCGGCTCCGCGTCCGCGCTGAGCCGAAGTCAGGCCCACTACCTGGCGGCCGCCAACCGGGGCGTCAAGCAGGCCCACCGCTGGTGGAGCCCGAAGCTTCGCTGGTACCGCGCCGTCCTCGACCAGGGGAGGGTGGCCTCGCTCTGGGGGATCGTGCCGCTCTTCGAGGCGGTCAACGGCCTGCAGATCGCTCGGCCCTCGCGCCGCCACCGGGGCCAGCTCAACCGCTTCGCCCGTGGGGCGGAGCGCTACCTGAACCCAACGCTCGAGCCGGTGCCTGGATTCGGGCCGAAGCCCGGCCAGCACAACCCCGGGAAGACGACCTGGTTCGACGACAACGGCTGGTGGGGGCTCGCCTTCCTCGACGCCTACCGGGCCACCGGGAACCCCCGCTACCTCAACGACGCGATGATCGCGCAGCGATTCATCAGCGTCTCGGGGTGGGACACGACTCCCGGACGGCCGGGTGGCATCTGGTGGAACACGAACCACAGCTTCTACGCGGGTGAGTCGCTGGCCGGCGGCACGCTGCTCTCGGCCCGCCTCTACGCGCTCACCCACCAGCAGGCCTACCTCGACGACGCGCTCAAGTTCATCGCCTGGGGCGACGTCTGGCTGACCGACCCGGCCACCGGCCTCTACGCGCGGCTTCGCAAGCCGAAGACGTACAAGACCGGCACGGCTTCGAGCGGCGACACGACCGGGCCAGGGTCGCCGGCCGCCGCGGCGGCCGCGGACCAGCGCGCGCTCGGCGCCAACCCGGATGAGGCGGCGAAGCTGGAGGCGGCCGGTCAGAGGGTTCCCCCGGCTGCGGAAGCCCGCTCATCGCTCAACTACTACCCGCCCTTCCACGCCCTCGCGATGCCATACGTGAACGGCCCGATGATCCTCGCGCACAGAATCATCTGCGACGAGACCGGCCGGAAGGAGTTCTGCGCCCGGGCGGACGATCTCGCGACTCGGACCCTGCAGGTCTACCGGCGCTTCACGATGGGCCCGCAGTTCGATTTCTGGTACCTCCGGACGATGCTCGAGTTCGCGCGGATGGACAACAACGGCGACTGGTACGGGATCATCCAGCGGAATGCCCGGAGCGCGCTGCACCGCAGTCGCGACGGGCACGGTCTCTATCTGCGCACCTGGTACGGGAAGAAGGCGGCGCGGGCGCAGGCGCCGGAGGGCAGCGTCCAGCTGCACTCGGCGAACGCGGCGCTCTTCGCCTGGATGGCGGCGCTCGGCCGCTAGGGCCGGGCTTGGGTGTGGCTCCGGCCTACGGCCCCGTGCCGGCGAGCAGCAGCGCCACGACGGCCACCGCGATCCCGCAGAACGCTCCGATGCCGTAGGCGAGAACAAGCCGTCCGCCCCGGATTCGATCGGTCGCAAGGTGATCGATCAACGTGCTCATGCCAACCTCTCTTTCTCGGGCCTGCGGGGTTAGCTGACGGACTCGCGCTGAAAGAGTGCGCTACGGCTAGGCCGATTCGCCCACGGAGCTCTCGCTCCAGTTGGTTCCCCCGCTCGCGCCGGACGTCAGACGACGGCGCGATTCGGCAGGTGCATTTCGCGCGGGAGCGTACCCGATTTTGGAGACGGAACGCGGGGGGCCGGGCTCGCCGGCGGAAAAACTAGGCGGCCTTGGGGAGCTTGCCGCCGCGCTCGAGCTCTTCGCGGACCTTGCGAACGTGTCCGGTGGAGCAGTTGGCGCGCTTGGCGATCACGCCATCGGGCTCCTCAGGGCTGCGGCGCAGCTCGAACTCGAGGAGCGCCTGGCGCCGCGAGGCCCAGCCGTCGCCCTTGGCGCCGATGGTTGCCTTCTCGACCGCCTTCTCGCGCTGGCAGTGCAGACAGAGCCACTCGCCGCCCTTTCTGCTCCAGCCCTCGGGGCGGCGGGGGACGGCATTGCTGCCCGCCGCGTATCGCACGGTCACCGCGCAGCCGGCACAGGTCCAGCGGCGGGAGCGGGGCGCACGGGTTCGGTTGTCGACGGTTGTGGTCTTGGACATGAGCTACCTCCGCGGTCTAAGAGCACTGCTTCGCGAAGGCTGCCGATAGGTGGAAGAACTGCGCGAAAGTGCTGCAAAAGCCGGGTTTCCATGACCCGGCAGGGTCGTACATATTAGCAGATGCTGAAATCCCTGCAAAAGCACCCTTTTGGCGGTTTTCACGCCCGGGTGACCCAAAGGGACCGGCCGAACCGCTACGAATACCCGGCTCGTGACGCGCCCGGACGGCAGTCTTGCACGCCGCTTCACCCCGCGGTCCACCTGGGCGCTGATGGCGGCCCTGATCGCGCTGGTCGGCGCGCTCGCGATCTGCCTGGATCGATCCCACAACGGCGACTTCTACCTCTCGCTGGTCAGCGGCCGGTTCGTCGCCCACCACGGCTTCGTCGACCAGTACCCGTTCGCGACGGTCGCCAGGGGCGGGACGTGGCTGAACCAGCAATGGCTTTCCGAGCTCACCTTCTTCCGGATCTCCCAGGTGATCGGCCCGACGGGTCTGACGGTGCTCTATGCGGTGCTGATCACCGCGCCGCTCGCGATCCTGCTCTGGCTCTGCCGGCGGAAGGGGTGGGCGATGCTGATCGCCGTCACGGCGTTCTACTTCCCCGGGCTGCTCGCCGTGATCCATCCGCGCGCCGCCGGGTTCACCGTGATGATCTTCTCGCTGCTCGTCGCCCTCCTCACCGTCGACTGGCGGGTGCGGGCCGGCCCCGGCTCGAGAGGGCTGTCGCGCTGGGGGGCGGGACTCGCGATCGTGGTGCTGTTCGCGCTCTGGGCCAACCTCCATGGAGGGTTCATCGCCGGCCTGCTGCTCATCGGGCTGCTGACGATCGGGTTCGCGATCGACCACTGGCGCGGGATTCCTGGGACCGTGCCGCTGTCCCGTATCGCCGCGCTCGCGCTCCTCGCGGTCATCGCTGCGGCCACCGTGACGGTGTCGACCCCGCTCGGGGCGGCGATCTGGTCATACCTGCTCAGCTTCCAGAACCAGGCGATCTCGCTGGCCAGCACCGAGTGGCAGTCCGCGTTCGGCGATCCGCTGGCGCTGCTCTATCTCGTGCTCGCGACCGCGTTCGCTGCATGGATGTGGGTGAGCTCTCCGCGGCCACGACGCGTCACCACCCTGCTGGTCACCGCGGGGTTCCTCCTCTTCGCCGGCTACTCGATCCGCAACATCGTCTTCATCGGGCCGGTGCTGGCGCTGCAGGTCGCCTGGACCGCGCCGAACCGCAGCCCGGGGCCGATGCGTCTCCCCGTCGCGGTTGCCGGTTCGGTCGCCGCCGCGGCTGCGCTCGCCTGGGCGGCGGTTCTCGGACCCCCGCGGGACGATCCGACGCTGGGCTTCCCGGTCGCGGACTACGCGATCGCGCACCCGCCGGAGAAGGGGCGCATCGTCACCTACGCCGGAGTCGGCTCTTACATCAACTGGCGCTCGCCCGACACCCGCGTGGTGCTGAACGGCTGGCTCGAGCACTTCACCCCGCAGGAGCTGCGCGACAACTACGGGGTGCTCCGCAACGGCGCCCCCGACCTGCGCGCCGCGCTTTGGCGTCTCAAGGCGGGAGCGGTGATCGCGCACGTCCAATCGGCGATCGGCGCGCTGGAGGCGGCGGGCTTCCAGCCGGCCTACAGCACGCCGCAGGGGACGTATCTGGTGCGCGCCCCAGGCCGCCATTGAGAGGGCAAATGCAGGCTTATCCGCCGTTAGAGATGAGCTCTACGATCCCCGCCCGCGATGGAGTCGACTTCCGCATCGGCTGACTCGGCGGTCAGGCCGGCGGCGGCCATTCGCCCTGCCCTGCCCGCGCTCCCCCGGCTGGAGGCCCGGCGGCGATCCCTGATCGCCAACACGATGCTGGGCGGGATGGTCGTTGCCGGCTTCCTGATGGCGGCCGGCGCCGCGGCCAAGCACTACGGGCCCACTCTCCACATCCATCATGGGCTGCCCGATTCCCTCCGGGGCCCGCTCCATGGGCTCGGCATCTCGATGAGCGGCACCGAGTTCGGCATCGTCTTCATCGCGTTGGGCATCTGTTACCTCGGCGTGCTCGCCTTCGCCGACTCGGTGAAGGTGCGGGTCGGGGTCGGCGCGATCGTGCTGCTCCATCTGATCTTCGTGATCGCGCCGCCGCTGCTCTCCAGCGATCTCTTCAACTACGTCGGCTACGCCCGGCTCGACGCGGTGCACGGCCTCAATCCGTACGTGCACCCTCTCTCGGCCGCGCCGACGGATCCCTCCTACATATACGTGGGCTGGCCCCTCAACACCACGGCGTACGGGCCGCTCTTCACCCTGGCGAGCCTGCCACTCGGGTGGATCAGCTTCTCGGCGGCGATCTGGGTCCTCAAGTCGGTCACCGCCCTGGCCAGCCTCGGCTGCGTCGCGCTGGTCTGGGCCTGCGCGGTGCGGCTCGGTCGCTCGCCGCTCCCGGCGGCTCTCTTCTTCGGGCTCAACCCGGTGCTGCTCGCCTACGCGGTGGGCGGCGCCCACAATGACCTGCTCATGCTGCTCGCGGCCCTCGGCGGCATCTTCCTGCTGCTCGGCGGCCGGGAGTCGGGGATGGTGGCGCTCGTCGGAGCGGTCGCCGTGAAGAGCTCGTCGGTCGTGCTCCTGCCGTTCGCCCTGCTCGGTTCCAAGCGGCCGGGAAGGGCGCTGATCTGGGGTGCGCTGGCGGCCGTGGTCGTCGGCGTGATCACGGTGATCGCCTTCGGGACCCACGTGTCGAGCCTGCTGCATGTGCTGCAGAGGGACGCGCGGCTCGAGACGCCCAACGACATCCCCGGGGTGATCAACGACGTGCTCGGGCTGGGTCTCGCCAACCAGACGCTCGGCCGGATCGGGATGCTCGTCCTGATCGTGGCCGTCGCGGTGCTGCTCGTCCGGGTCTATCGCGGCGGCGACTGGCTGGAGAACGCGGGTTGGGCGACCTGTGCCGTGATCGTCACCACCACCTGGTTCTTGCCCTGGTATCTGATCTGGTTCCTGCCGCTCGCCGCGCTCGCGCTGCGGCCGTACCAGCGCCTCACGGCGCTGGCACTGACCGCACTCGCGATCGGCTTGCAGTTGCCGCTGATCTTCGGGAAGTAGCGGGACGGCTTCACCATCAGAGGAAGTAGCCGGACGGCTTCGCCATCAGATCGCGGCCACGGGCGGCCGCCCCACATAACCGCTCGGGGCTGTGCCCCTCGCTCATGAGTGGGCGGCCTGGTGGCCGCTGGGTTGGTGACGGTGGGTGATCCGCCCGGAGACCACGCTGGCGAGGCCACCGATGAGCCCGGCGACGAGTGCCGCGAGCGCCCAGATGACGCCGTGCAGGTCGAAGCCGAAGTGCGTTGTCCAGCGACCAGGCACCGGCGCCGATCCCCGAGAGGGCGAAGACAACCGCGATCAGCGTGATGTTGAACTCGTAGCCCTGATTCGTGTTCCAGATGCCGTTCTTGGCATGGACGGTCGCGATCGCCGCCGCCATCACGCCGATCAGCGCGGCGGCCGCGAACGGGGTGAACACGCCGAGCGCAATCAGCGCGCCGCCCAGGAACTCGGCGGTGCCGGCCGCCCTGGCGTACAACCAGCCGGGGCTGAGGCCGATGTTGTCGAACATTCCGGTGGTCCCCTCGAGGCCGCCCCCGCCGAAGACGCCGAACAGCTTCTGGGCGCCGTGGCCGACGAAGAGCAGTCCCACCACCAGACGAAGAACCAGCAATGCGAGATCCATCCAGATCCTCCTTGGGATTCGAAGGGTCGAAGTCTTCGACCAGAATACTTGCCTGCTCAAATACTTCCTAAACCTGGGTAGGCGTCGTCCGAGCCCGCGAGGCCGTGACAGAATCGCCCGGGATGCGTCAGCTGACCAGCCTCGACGCGCAGTTCCTCGCCCTGGAGAGCTCGAATCAGACCGGCCACGTCGCCGGTCTCGCCATTCTCGACCCGTCGAGCAAGGAGAACGGCGAGCTCACCTTCGAGGACATCTGCCGCCTGATGGAAGAGCGCCTGCCGCTGCTGCCGCCGCTGCGCTGGCGCCTGGTCGAGGTCCCGTTCGGCCTCGACTATCCCTACTGGCTCGATGACCCGGACTTCGATCTCGACTTCCACGTCCGCGAGCTGGCGCTGCCACCCGGGGCGACCAAGGACAAGCTGGCGGAGCAGGTGGCCCGCATCGTCTCCCGGCCGCTCGATCGCGCTCGCCCGCTCTGGGAGCTCTACCTGATCCACGGGCTCGAGGACGGCCAGAAGGCGCTGCTCACCAAGATCCACCACGCCGTGGTCGACGGGCTCTCCGGCGCGGAGATCATGGGTGTGCTCTTCGACCTGGCTCCGGAGGGCAGGGAGCTGCCGGAGACGGAGGCGAACGGGGTGGACCGCAGGCCGACGGACCTGGAGATGCTCACTCGCGGCCTGATGGGGCTGCCGCGCTACCCGCTGCGGGTCCTGCGCTCCCTGCCGCGTGCCCTGCCCAACCTCGACGAGGCGCCCGTCTTCTCGACCCTCCCCGGCGCCGGCCTGGTCGCGAAGGTGACCGACCGCCTGACCCGCCCGATCTCGAACCGCGAGACGGGCGTGCTCGCGCACACGAGCTACAAGGCCCCGAAGACGCGCTTCAACGGGCGGATCTCGCCGCATCGCCGCTTCGTCTTCGGCCAGCTCGACCTCGACGAGGTGAAGGCGGTGAAGAACAAGCACCGCTGTACGGTCAACGACGTGGTGGTCTCGATCTGCGCGGGGGCGGTGCGCAGCTGGCTGCTCGACCACGACGACCTGCCCGCCGATCCGCTGGTGGTGCAGGTCCCCGTCTCGGTCCGCACCGACGAGCAGATGGGCACCTACGGCAACCGGATCATGCTGATGAGCGCTCCGCTCTTCAGCAATGAGCCGAACGCGGTCCGCCGCCTGGAGAAGACCCATCGCGCGCTGGCGGCGATGAAGGAGCACCACCGGGCGCTGCCCGCGGAGCTGCTCCAGGACACGAACCACTTCATCCCGCCCGCGGTCTTTGCCCGCGCCGCGCGCGCCACCTTCGCGATCTCCACCACCGGGGCGGGCCGCCCGACCTGGAACCTCGTCGTCTCGAACGTGCCCGGGCCCCAGTTCCCGCTCTACTGCGCCGGGGCGAGGCTGGTGGCGCACTATCCCGTCTCGGTGATCACCGACGGGATGGGACTGAACATGACCGTGATGAGCTACGACGGCCACATGGACTTCGGCATCGTCGCCGACCGCGACCAGATGCCCGACCTCTGGTCGCTGATGGACCGGCTGCACGACTCCCTCGAGGAGCTCAAGTAGCAACCGAGCTGACCGAGCTGGTCGACTGGCCGGGAGGGCGATCCTTCGAGCAGGCGATGCGTCCGGGGATCGCTGACGCCGACGGCTCGGGCCGGGTCCGACTGGATGCGATGGCGCGCTGGTTGCAGGACATCGCCTACTCGGACCTGATCGACGCAGGGTTCGAGGGGGAGGGCGCCTGGATCGTGAGGCGCACCCGGATCCGCGTGGACTCGTTCCCGCGCTTCGGGGAGGACCTCGAGCTCCGCACCTTCTGCAGCGGCATCGGCCGCTTCTCCGCCGAGCGGCGGACGTCGATCCAAGGTCAGACCGCCGACGTCGAGACGGTGGCGCTCTGGGTGTGCCTCGATCCCGAGCGTGGGCGCCCGATGCGCTTCCCGGCGGAGTTCATCTCCATCTTCGAGGAGAGCGCGGGCGGGCGTGACGCGAACGTGCGGCTCCGCCATCCCGATCCGCCGAGCGGGGCGGAGCGTGCCGTATGGAGCTTCCGGGCCACGGAGATGGACCCGGCCGGCCACATCAACAACTCCCACTACTGGACGCCGCTCGAGGAGGAGCTGGTCGCGGGCCCGGAGCCGACCGCGATCGACGCCGAGGTGGAGTACCGGGACCCCGCCATGTCCGGGGATGCGCTCCTGCTTCGCGAGGACACGTCGCTCTGGATCGCGAGCACCCAGCGCGCGGTGCACGCGTCGATCATCCGCGCCTAACCCGCGAACGTCCCGCGCTGTCCCCTATGGGGGTTACCCAGGGACGCTCGCGTGGGTGCCAGGGCGAGCAGGTGCGCCGGCCGCTCATACACGTCCTCCGACGGGAGCCTGTGGACCGTCCATCCCGCGCTCTCCCAGGCCCGCTGCTTGCGCGCATCCTCACCGACGTCGAGGTGAAACGGCGTGCCGTCTATCTCGATGATCAGGCGAGCGGTCCGCCAGCTCAGATCCGCCTCCTCACCCGCTATCCGCGCGTTCAACAGCGGAAGTGGGCGGTCTGCGTCCCGCAGCACCTCGAGCGCTCGGATCTCGGCGCCACTCCGCGCGCGCTCCAGTGGCAGGCCGGCATAACGCGCGACCGCGTTCGCAAGGCGGCGTGATCCCCGCCGCCCTCGAAATGCGCCGAGATGATCGCCGACCCCAGCAAGGGTCGTCAGATCGAGTCGAACGGACTCGCGCAGGGCGCGAGCCAGCGCCTTGTCCCCAACCGTGCGAGCCAGGTCCAGCAGGGTCCGCGGTACCGAGGTGATCGGTATTCCGCGCCTTTTTGTCACCTCGCCGTCGAGGGTGGAGCTCCGGTAGGCCAGCACACCGCCGTGACGTCTCGGCCCGCCGCTCCCCGGACGCGTGACGCACTCCATGCTCCGTGGCACGGTCAGGGCTCCCCAGGCGGCGGCTGCGCTGATGTGGCTGAGGACCGACCCCGGCGCCGTCAGGGTTGCTCCCATCCACCTGCCCCAGTCGTCCTCAAGGACCGGGGCGATCGCGAACACTCCCTGCTCGACAGCCACCAGACGCCCCGCCGCGAGCCGGTGCACGATGGCCTTCTCGCTCAGGCCCAGGTCGAGGAGCTGCGCGCGTGAGATTCGGTTGAACTGGCATCCGGCGAGCGTGGCGATCTCACCGTCCCACATGCCCTCCTATAGGGCCCTACGCGCGACGTTCGCCCCGGGGGCCTGCGGCTCCCGCGCGCACCCCTCAGGGCTACTCCGACGTTCCGCTAGCGGTGGGAGCTTCGGCTCTGGCCCAGCGCCGTCCGCGGCGCGCGCCTGCTCGGCGATCGCATCGATGATCTGCGGCCACGCTCCTCGTGGGAGGTCGTGGCCCATGCCCTCGATCATCATCAGCCGAGCGCCCGGGATCGCTCTGGCCGTGGCGCGCCCGCCAGAGGGCCGGATCATCTTGTCGACGGTCCCGTGGATGACCAGCGTCGGGGCCACGACGCTCTTCAGGGCCTTGGTCCGGTCGCCCGAGGCGATGATCGCCCCGAGCTGCCGGCCGCCGGCGCGGACGTCGAACCCGCGGTCGAAGCTGCGGGCCGCGCGCTCGCGGATGTACTGCTCGTCACGGTCGAAGCCGGTGGAGCCGACCAGGCCGAAGATCTCGGCCGAGCGCTGGATGTAGCCGTCTCGATCGCGCGGCGGCGGGCGGAGCAGGTAGCGGTAGACCGCCAGCGCCGGCTGTCCGTGGCGGCGGCTGCCCGTGGTGGACATGATCGAGGTGAGTGAGCGGACCAGATCGGGATGCTCAGCGGCGAGCATCTGGCCGATCATGCCGCCCATCGAGGCGCCGACGACGTGGGCCGGGGCCAGGTCGAGCTTCCGCAGCAGGGCGGCCGAGTCCTCGGCCATGTCCGAGAGCGTGTACTGCTCGTCCGGCAGCCGGCGCGTGAGCATCTGCTTGGCGGTCGCGGGGCTGAAGTCGAAGTGGGTGGAGCGGCCGATATCGCGGTTGTCGAAGCGGACGACATAGAAGCCTCGCCCGGCGAGCTCTTCGCAGAAGTCCTCGTGCCAGGCGATCATCTGCGTCGCCAGGCCCATGATCAGCAGGATCGGAGTGTCGCCCGGGTCGCCGAACGCCTCGTAACAGAGCGTCACGTCCCGCCCGACGTCGCAGAACTCCTCGGCCATCGAGCGATCGTAGATGAACCGCCGATTCCTCCCCGCGCAACGTATCTTGCAGTCGTATTAAGAGCCGCTCACATAAAGACGGCGGCTGGATAGCCTGACCGACTGCCCGTGCGGCACGCGTGTCGCACCCCGCCGATGCCTGATCCGACCGATAACAGAGGGCGAACCACCCGCCGCCGGCGTCTCGCCGTGCTGCCCTTCGTGCTGCTGATCGCGCTCGTGACCGGCGCGCTCATCGGCCAGAGCGCGAGCGGCGATCCGGCCTCCAAGATCGCGCAGAAGCAGAACGAGCTCGACCGCATCCAGTCGGCCGAGGGACCCCTGCGCTCGCAGATCGACCAGATGAACGCCGAGGTCGACCGGCTGATCGGGGAGGAGTCCCGGCTCCGCCAGGAACAGGCCGCCGCGCAGCACGAGCTGGAGGTGAAGCAGGCCGAGCTGGACAGGGCGACCGCGCAGCTCAACGCCGAGAAGGCCGAGCTCGCGCGAATCCGGGCGAAGCTGCAGTCCGCGGTCTCCGCGCTCGAGCAGCTGCTCGTGAGCATGTACAAGTCGAACGACCCCGACCTGACGGCGGTCGTGATGCAGTCGGCGAGCTGGTCCGACCTGCTCACCCGCACCGAGTACATCGACCACATCCAGCAGTACGACAACGAGGTCGTCGCTCGGGTCCGTGGCCTGCGCGATCAGATCACCGCCCTGGTCAACCAGCTCCAGGTGACCCACGACCGGATCCTCGCCGCCCGCGACGCGGTCGCCGCGAAGGAGCGGCAGATCGCCAGCCAGCACGCCCAGATCTCCCAGCAGCAGTCACAGCTCGCGGCTGCCCGCAATGCGCGGGAGGGCGTCCTCAGCGCGCTGCTCCGCAAGGAGCGCCAGATCCAGACGGACCTCTCCGAGATCCCGGCGCCCGCCGGCCACGCGACGATCGACTCCAGCGGCGACGCGATCCCGCCCGCGAACGCCCCGCTCGCCGTGCGCGGCGCGATCGCAGCCGCCAACCAGATCGATGACCTGCCCTACATCTGGGGAGGCGGCCACGGCTCCTTCACCTCGAGCGGTTACGACTGCTCGGGCGCGGTCAGTTTCATGCTCCACGGCGGCGGCTTCCTCTCCAGCCCGCTCGACTCGACCGGCCTCGAGGTCTGGGGCGATTCCGGCGGCGGGAACTGGATCACCGTCTTCGCCAACAGCGGCCACGCCTGGGCCTATGTCGCGGGTCTGCGCTGGGACACCGGCGGGCCGGGCGGCGGCAGCGGCCCGCGCTGGAGCACGGTGATGAGGGACGACACCTCGTCCTTCGTCGCGCGGCATCCCTCCGGGTACTAGGGCTAGACCACCGCGCTGAACGGAGAGAAGACGACGCGCTCCTCGAATGAGAAGCCTGCCTCGAGGGCGCGACGCAGGGGGCACGTCTCCGCCACGCGTTCCAGTCTGTTGACCTGATCCTCTGACAACGAGTTCGGCAGGTGGATCTCGACCTCGACTTGCCGCGGCGTCGAGTCAGGGTCGTATTCCACCTCCACCCGGGCATCGCCGACATCCCAGTCGTGACGCTCGGCGTACAACGCGATCATCGTCGCGATGCAGGAGGCGAGCGCGGCAGGGAGGAGCTCGTGGGGGGCAGGGCCCTCGTTCGTTCCGCCGAGCTGCACCGGTTCGTCGGTGACGATCGTGTGCCGGCCGTTGACGTCGACCCTATGTCGAAGCTTCCCGATTCGTTTGGTTGTCGCTGTCATCGTCATGGTGACCACAATCACACTAGCACACAACTTTATAGTTGTGCTACTCTCTTCTCGTGGCGACTAAGACCGACCTACCTCATCCACTTCCCGCTCCTCTGGTGGACCGGATCGCGGAGCGCTTCCGCGTCCTCGGTGAGCCGATGCGAATCCGCTTGCTCGAGGCCATGCGCGAAGGTGAGAAGAGCGTCAAGGAGCTCCAGGAGCTCACCGGCGCCTCCCAGCAGAACGTCTCGCAGCACCTGGGCGTCCTGTTTCGCGCCCGGATCGTCGAACGGCGCAAGGAGGGCAACTTCTCTCTCTACTCGATCGCCGATCCCGTCGTCTGGTCGTTGTGTGATGACGTCTGCGGCGCCCTGCGCGAGGAGATCGAGCGGCTCGACGGCCTGCTCGGGGGGAGCGCATAGATGTCTCGCTCCCGTTGGCCGCTCGAGCGTGCCCTCTTCGCCCTCGCCGGCACGGTCGTCGTGATCAGCGTCGCGCTGGTCGGCTTGGTCTCATCCTGGTTCCTGCTGCTGACCGCGTTCGTCGGCGTCAACCTGTGCCTCTACGTGATCGTCGGGTCCTGCCCGGCCTCGTACGTGCTGAAGCGCGCCCTGGAACTCGACCCGGTCGTCTATCCGGAGCCACGATGACCGACGTCGGTTCGATCGGGAGGCTGGGGCGCTACACCGCCACCCACTTCAGGGCGGTCCTGATCGGCTGGGCCGTGATCGCCCTCGGCCTCGGCTTCCTGGCTCCGCGGGTCGAGAAGGCGCTCTCGGGTGCCGGCTGGGAGACCAGCGGCTCGCAGTCCGTGCAGGCCCGGCACCTGATCAACCAGAACTTCGGCGGCCTCTCCAGCTACGGCCTGATGGTCGTGGTCCACTCACCGAACGCGACCGTCGCCGACCCGAACTTCCAGACCACCTTAGGTGCCGTCGAGCGGAGGCTGCGAGCCAACAGCGCAGTACGCACGGTCGTCCCGCCTCGCCCCGGCGCCTCCATCTCGCCCGACGGGCACACCGCGATCGTGCAGACCGGGGCCGCCAAGGACTCGAACGCGATGGTCAAGGCGGCGGAGGACCTCAAAGGGCCGCTCGCCGCGCTCGGCAGCGACGGCGTGCAGGTGAACCTGACCGGCGCTTCCGGTATGTGGTCCGACTTCAACGCCGCGAACAAGAGCGCAATGCTGCGCTCCGAGGTGATCTCCTGGCCTGTGACGGTCGCGATCATGCTGATCGCCTTCGGCTCTCTCGTCGCGGCGGGCCTGCCGCTGATGCTGACGATGGTCGGCCTGATCGCAGCTGCCGGATCCCTGTACCTCGGGACGCAGTTCCTGCCGATCTCGATCTGGGCGATGAACTTCGCGCTGATGTTCGCGCTCGCGCTCGGAATCGACTATGCGCTGTTCGTCGTCTATCGCTTCCGCGGCGCCTTCTTCGGCTCGAAGCTGCCGGCGGAGGAGGCCGTTGCCCAGACGATGGACACGGCCGGAAAGGCAGTGCTCTTCTCCGGGGTCACGGTGCTGATCTCGCTGGGCGCCGTGATGCTGGTCCCGAGCCCGGCTTTCCGCTCCGTCAGTCTCGGAATCATGCTGGCGGTCATCTTCGTCCTGGGGGCGACGCTGACCCTTCTCCCGGCGGTGCTTGCCAAGCTGGGGCCGCGGGTCGACAAGCTCTCGCTGCCCTGGGCACATTCGGGCGAGCACCGCTCGCCACGGTTCGCCGCCTGGGCCGAGCGGCTCTGGCGTCATCCGCTTCGTTACGGGATTCCCGCCCTCGCGGCGCTGGTGCTGCTGATCGTCCCGGTCACCCAGCTCGACACCGCGATGCCCTCCATCAAGGTCGTTCCCTCCAACGACTCCTCAAGAGTCGGCTATAGGCAGGTGCAGGCAGCTTTCGGGTCGGGTGCGACCGGCCCGCTGCAGCTGGTTACGCAGGTCCGGACTGCCGAGGAGGCTGTGGTCGCGGCGCAGAGCGACCCCGGCATCGGCCAGGTCACGCCGCCGACGCGATCGGGCGGACTCGCCCTGATCCAGGCTGTCCCGAGGCAGGATCCGTCCAGCCCGAGTGTAGGGGCGACGATCGACCGCCTGCGCTCAGACCTGCCTCGCGGGACCCTGGTGGGCGGCGCCGTCGCCGAGAACTACGACCTGCAGACGGCGCTCTCAGGCCAAGACCCCGCTGGTGATCGGCGTGGTCCTCACCCTCGGCTTCGCGTTGCTGCTCTTCGCCCTCCAGGCGCCGGTGATCGCCGCGGTCGGTGTGGTCACCAATCTGCTCGCCACCGCCGCCGCCTTCGGCGTCGCCAAGTGGATCTTCCAGGACGGTGCGCTCCACTCGCTGCTCGGCTTCGAGCCGCAGGGGTTTCTCGACGCCTGGGGCCCGGTCTTCTTCTTCGCGATGATCTTCGCGATCTCGATGGACTACACAGTCTTCCTGCTCTCGTCTGCGAAGGAGCACTGGGATCGGACCGGTGACCCCAAGGAGGCGATGGTCGGCGGAGTAGCGCACTCCGGACGCGTCATCTTCGCCGCCGCTGCGGTGATGGTCGCCGTGTTCTTCACCTTCGCCCTCTCGGGGCCGCTACCTCCGAAGGAGATGGGAATCATCCTCGGCATCGCCGTGCTGCTCGACGCGATGCTCGTGCGGCTGCTGCTGATGCCGGTTCTGCTCAGATTGCTCGGTCGGTGGGCCTGGTACCTGCCGAGGTGGGCGGACCGGGTGCTTCCCGACGTCCGCTTCGGACATGCCTGAAGCGGTCATCCGTGCTGATCACCGAGGACGATCTCGTTGGTCCGCACGGATGGCGGAGCGCGCGCCCGTCCCTAGGTTCTCAGTCGATGAGTAACGGTGCGAGGGTCGTAGTAGTCGGAGGCGGCTTCGGTGGGTTGGAGACTGCGTTCAACCTGCGTCTGCTGGCGGGCGACGCGGCGCAGCTGACCCTGATCTCCGATCAGGACCACTTCCTATTCAAGCCGAACTCGATCTATGTCCCGTTCGGGCTCGATCCCGAGAAGCTGAAGGTCCCCCTCGGCCCACCGACGAAGCGGCGCGACATCGAGTTCACCCGGGCGAAGGCCACGGCGGTCGACACTGGCGCAGGCACCATCCAGACCGAGGCCGGTTCGTTCCCATATGACCAGCTCGTGATCGCCACCGGGGCGGACATGCGAGCGAGCGAGGTGCCGGGGCTCGCTGAGCATGCGATCAGCACCTGGACGCCATCAGACATGCTGCGCCTGCGTCACAGCGTTCGAGCGACTGGTTGAGAACGGGGGGCGACAGCGCGTGCTCTTCCTCGTCCCGCCGAACAACAAGTGCGCCGGGCCGCTCTACGAGATCGTGCTCATGTTGGACACCTGGCTGCGCCACCAGGGCGGCCGCGAGAACACCGAGATCACCTGGTCGACTTACGAGGACAGCTACATCCAGGCCTTCGGACCGCGCCTGCACGAGGTCGTTGAGAAGGAGTTCGCGCGCCGGGGCATCAGCGGCCACCACGGCTGGGTGGTCGAGAGAGTGGAGGCCGATGCTGTCCACTATGAGAACAGAGAGCAGCTCCCCTATGACCTGCTGGTGTCGTTCCCGCCCTACATCGCCTCGACGCCTTTCGCGGGCTTGCCGGCAGACGATCGGGGGTTCCTGCAGACCGAGCTTCCGACCCGGCGCGTGGTGGGGCATCCCGAGATCTACGCAGTAGGCGACGCGGGCGATTTCCCGGTCAAGCAGGCCTTTCTGGCCTTCCTTCAGGCCGACGCCGTGGCCTCGCGGCTTGCGCGCCGGCTCGCCGGGCGCGAGCTCGAGCTCGAATTCGATCCGGTGAGCATGTGCGTGATGGAGCAGTTCGACAAGGCCACCTTCGCTCAGGTGCCACTTCGTTTGACCGGTGATCCCTCCCGTCCGATCGAGGTCCGGCCGGACGCCGACGGCGCCTACCGCGTCGGGTCCTACAGGGCCTGGCGGGCGGGCAAGAAGATGCTGGGGCACTCGGTGCCGTGGCGTTTCCGCAATGGATTGCCCTTCCATGGCGGCAACTTCTGGCGCGCCATGGACACCGGTTTGAAGGCGATGTCGAAGCTGCTGGCGGACTGAGGCCACTCAGGGGGCCGGCGATGTGTAAGCGACTGCGGAGCCGCTCGCTACTTAGAGGGCCAGCAGTAGCCGTACGAGGTGAGGCTCGAGACCGGGCCGAAGAAGCCGTAGCTGCGGGTCGTGAAGGTCCTGTTCGAGTTCATCGTGCCGTCCGCGAAGAAGGCGTTGCTGGAGCCTCCGCTGGAGAAGCCCCCGGCGACGAGCCGCCTGCCCTTCGGACACGCTCGCGTCGTCGCGCTCCCCACCTCGTTGGCGCCCACCGGCGCGGGGGTGGAGGTGACCTGGGTCAGCATCGGCTTCTTCATCCGAGCGCAGTAGGCGATCGCGGTGAGCTCGCCCTGCCCGGTGGGGCCGTACGCCGAGCCGCTCACCGTCCAGGCCTTCGGGCCGGCGGCCCTCGACTCGGTGATGTAGTCGCCGCCGTCGCTGCGGAAGTTGGTGCGCTGGAAGCCGCCTGAGACGAGGAACTGGCCCTTGGGGCAGCGGGCCGTGACGGTCTTGGTTTGGCCGGTCTTCACCCAGACGGTCTTGTGGGGGGTCGGCGTGGCGGGAATCACGCCCTTGCCGCAGACCGTCTGCACCGTCACCTCGCGGGTGGTCGTCTGGCCTGGACTTGGATCGAGAACGACGACGCTGATGTGGTAGCCGAGCTGAGCGCCGAGCCGCTCGTAGGAGTGCGGATAGATCCCATCACCGTCGGGGCCGACCCCGGGACTTTGGCTCAGGCCGCCGCCGATCGGAGACCTGCCACCCGAACACATGACCTCGAGGCGGGGCGCCGTATCGGGCTTGTTCAGCCTGTACGTCTGGGTGGCGAGCGTGAAGTTGCTCAGAGGGCGCGCGAGGCCGGGGGTCGCCGCGCCCTTGCGGCCCTGAATCCGGACGGTGCCGAGATGGGAGTCCAGCACGTAAATGCCGCCGACCGCCCGGAGCGCCATCCGCAGCCGGTTGCAGTTGGTGCCTGACTTGATCACATAGACCCGATTGACTACGCGAAGGGCGCCCGTGCCGCCGGCGGTGCCCACCGTCCGGCCCGTCGCCTGAGTGAGGATCCCCGCCAGCTCCTTAGGAGGCGCGTAGCAGCCGGCGGGATCGAAGCGCCGGTCCTGGAGCGCGAACTTGTAGGCCCCCTCGAGCCGCTTGGTGGGGAGATTGAAGCCGGGTTCCTTGGCCACTGCGCTCGTGCCGAGCGCGAGTCCCGTCACCAGGACGGCGGTCAGCGAGATCAGGATGGCGGCGCGCCTCATCGAGTGGCATCAGAACAGATCACGCCGCGAGAAGTTGCGCCGTTCGGTCGGGCCGCCGGGCCGACGCGCCTTCGATACATTTGCGAAGGCGTGTATCAGTAGCGCCCCAGGGACGACAAGGAGGAGAGGATGCTCGCAGGGCAGAGAAACGCGATCCGGCTTGCGCTGATCGCATTCGCGACGGCCGCGTTGTGCGCCGCTTTCGCGCCGGCCGCCGGAGCGAAGATCCCGGTCAAGTTCAAGGTGATGCGCGGATATCCCTCGCCGGGGACGCCCGACAACCTGAACGTGGTCGGCGTGCTGAAGATCGGCGACCCGAAGGCCAAGAACGTCCTCGTCCTCAATCCCGGGACCTCGGCCGGCGGCGGCTACTTCCAGCCCCTTGCTCGGACGATCGTCAAGACGCTGCCCAACTGGCAGGTCTGGTCCGTGGAGCGGCGCGAGAACTTCCTCGAGGACCAATCCGAGCTCAACCTGCTCAAGCAGGGCAAGGTCAGCGCGAAGGACGTCTTCAACTACTACCTGGGCTACCTGAGCGACCCGAGCATCGCGCGCCACTACCAGCCGGTACAGACCTCCCAGGTGCCGTTCGCCCGGGATTGGGGGATGAACACCGAGGTCAACGACCTGCGGGTGGTCGTCAAGGCAGCGGCTCGAAAGGGACGAAACGTGGCGATGGGCGGTCACTCCCTGGGCGGGTCGATTGCGACCGCGTATACGACTTGGGACTTCAACGGGCGGCCCGGGGGGCGGGACCTGTCCGGCCTCATCCTGATCGACGGGGCCAGCAGCCCCACCCCGGTCACGCCCGAGCAGGCGCAGACGAATCTCAACAACTTGCAGACGTCCTCGCCGTGGCTCAGCTTCGGTGGGATCCCGGCACCGCTCGCCGGTCTCTTCGGGACGGTCGGCTCGGCGTCTGCGAAGGCCTCCCCGAACACCCTCTCGGTGTTCGCGGGCTGGCCGCTGCTGCCCTCGAACCTCATGCCTCCCGGGGGCATCATGCCGAGCAACGAGGGCGGGTTCGGCTTCGCGACCGACGCCGCGACCTCGCCGGCCAGCCTGCGCGCAGCCCAGGTCCACTCCGGGCACCTGGCGGCGAGCGGCGACCCTCGTGGCTGGGTCAGGGACGGGGCGATCACCCCGATCCAGCGTTGGGCCACGATGTTCTCGGGCTGGGGACTCCAGAACATCGACGGCACCGCCTGGTATCACCCGCTGCGTCTGACGATCGACGCGGGCGCGGTCGGTGACGGCGTCGCCAACCCGGCGCAATCGATCCTCGACGTGCACTCGACCGACGCGGCGAAGCTGCCGAAGCGGCTGCGGATCTACGCCTTCGGCGCGGCGCTCGGCGGGCCTAACGTCCCCCTAGCGGCGCAGGTTCTCGCGCAGACCGCCGGGATCCCGAAGCGGAACCTGAAGCTCGTCAACCGCCAGTCGACCTACGCCCACAACGATCCGAGCGCTGCCTATCCCAAGAACGCGTTCGTCAAGCGGCTTATTCCCTTCCTGAAGAAGTTGGGCGGGGGCAAGACGGGCAAGAAGGCGGGCAAGAAGAAGTAGCTAGCCGCCCTCGACCGGATGGCCGGCTCGGCGCCAGGTGCCGACGCCCCCGTCGGCGACGTGCAGCACCCGCTCGAAGCCCTCGCGCTGCAGGATGGAGGCGGCGAGCCCGCTCCGCTTGCCGCCGCTGCAGATGGCGGCGATCGCCCGGTCGCGCGGCAGCTCCCCCTGCCGCTCCGGTAGCTCGCCGTAGGGAAGGTTGACCGACCCGGGGATGTGGGCCTCGGCGAACTCGTCATCCTCGCGGACGTCGAGCACGAGCATGTCGTCGTCCTCCAGCCTCTGAGCGAGCTCGTCGGGGTCGATCAGCTCGATTCTCCGGACGGGCCGGCCCTCGGAGCGCCAGGCGGTCATCCCGCCTTGGAGATAGCCCCTCACTCTGAGCCCGACGGAGGCGAGCAGCTCGGCGGCCTCGAGCTCGTAGCCATCGGAAGCGGCGACCACGATCAACTCGACGTCGGGCGGGACGATCTTGGCGACCTTGGTCGCGAAGCCCGTCTCGTACGCGGAGGCGCTGATAGCGCCGGGGATGTGGGCCTCGTCGAACTGCTCGTTCGTTCGCGCGTCGACGAGGAGCGCTCCCTCGGCGATGCCAACCTCGACCGCCCGAGGCGCCAGCGGGACCGGCGTTCCCATCGACTCGATCAACGGCCCCCGGTTGATCGCCACGATCTGCTCGACGTTCGGCGGTGGGTCGCCGAGCGTCGAGAGCGCGTCCTTGACGAACTCCTCCTCGCTCTGAAAGCGAAGCGCCCGGTTGTGGGATCGCTCGAAGCCGATCGTCGAGGTCGACTTGTGGTCGATGCCGGCGCTCCCGCAGGCCGAGCCTCCGAGGTGGCCGGGCCAGACCTCGACGTCGTCAGGGAGGGAGAGCAGACGCTCGTGCAGGGAGCGGAAGATCCCGGCGGCGCCCTCGCGCTTCTCGATCGCCAGGTCGGGGCGGGCGACGTCGCCGACGAAGAGCGAGTCGCCTGTCAGCGCCGCCCAGGGGTCGCCCTCGCGCTGCGCGTCTCGGAGGAGGAACGAGGTGTGCTCCGGACGGTGGCCCGGGGTGTGCATCGCCTCGATCTGGATGTCGCCGAGAGTCAGCTTCCAGCCGTCGGTGAAGGCCTCGTGCGGGTACTCGGCGTCGGCCAGCTCGTGAATATGGATGGTCGCGCCCGTCGCTCGGGCGAGTCGGCCGTGCCCGGACACGTGGTCGGCGTGATTGTGGGTCTCGAGGACGTGCTCGATCCTGACGCCGTGCAGGCGGCTCAGCCGCAGGTAGGGCTCGATCGACCACTGCGGGTCGATCACCGCTGCGATACCGGCGCTCGCATCGCCGACCAGGTACGACGCGCAGCTCAGGTCCTCGTGCAGGATCTGCCGGAAGAGCATCAGCGGCCAGCGTAGTTGCCCTCCTGACTACGAGCCGGTGAAGTTGGGCGGGCGCTTCTCGACGAACGCGGTGACGCCCTCGATGAAGTCCTGCGACTTGCCCTGCTCCCGCTGCTGGTCGGCCTCCGCCTCCAACTGCTCGGCGAGCCCGGCGTACATGCGGCGGTTGAGCAGTCGCTTGGAGCCGGCGTAGGAGGTCGTCGGGCCCTTCGCGAGCAGTTGCACCAGGGCATCGCCGGCGCCCGCGAGATCCTCGTCAGGCACGACCCGGTTGATCAGGCCCCAATCGAGTGCCAGCTCCGCTGGAACGCGCTCGCCCAGCATCGCCATCTCGGCCGCCCGGGCGTAGCCGATCCGGGCCGGGAGAAAGGCAGTGGAGCCGCCGTCCGGGACGAGCCCGATGTTGACGAAGGCGAGCAGGAAGTAGGCCGATTCAGCGGAGACGATGAGGTCGGCGGCGAGGGCGAGCGAGCAGCCGATCCCGACCGCCGGCCCGTTGACCGCGGCCACCACGGGCTTCGGCATCTCCCTGAGGCCGGTGATGATCGGGTGGTAGATCTCGCGCAGGCGGGAGCTCAGATCGGGCAGGCCGTCGGCGGTCGTGCGCTGCTCCTTGAGGTCGGCACCGGAGGAGAAGCCTCGCCCGGCGCCCGTGATCAGCACCGCCCGAATCGAGTCCTCCGTGGCGACGGTGGTGATCGCGTCGAGCAGGTCGCGGCCGAACTGCTCGTTCCACGCGTTGAGCGCCTCGGGCCGGTTGAGGAGGATCCGGGCCGCCGAGTCGTCCGTGGTCAGGTCGACGGTCTCGTGGGAGGGCACGGCCGGAGCTTATTCTGCAGGCGTGAGCAGGCACATGCCGAGGCCACTGGTCAAGGGGGCGGTCCGCGCACTGCAGCGCTGGCCACACCAGTCGTGGATCCCGCTGCGGGCGCAGCGTGCCATCCAGGACTTCGCTGCGCTGACCACGAGGATCCCGCCGGGCGTCAGCGTGGCGCCCGGCCGGCTCGGCGGCATCCGGCGCGACCTGATCTCCGCCGAGGGCGCGGATGAGGATCGAGCCGTTCTCTATCTCCACGGTGGCGCCTACGTCGGCGGTTCGCTCCGCACCCATCGGGGGATCGCGGCCCAGGTCGCCGTCGCTGCCGGCGCCCCCGTCCACCTGATCGACTACCGGCTGGCGCCCGAGCATCCCTACCCGGCCGGCCTCGAGGATGCGCTCGCAGCCCACCGCGCCCTGATCGGCTCGGGGCTGGATCCGAGGTCGATCGTGATCGCCGGTGACTCCGCCGGCGCCGGGCTCGCACTCGCGCTGGCCCAGCGCCTGCGCGACGGGGCAGGGCCTCTGCCCGGCGGCTTCGTCCTCCTCAACGGCTGGCTCGACCTCGCCAACTCCGGCCCGTCGATGGAGGGGAACCGCCGGCACGACGTCGGCCTCGCCCGCTCCCACCTGGATCAGGCGGCGCGGCAGTACGCGGCGACGGCGGATCCCACCAACCCCGAGATCTCACCGCTCAATGCGGATCTCTCGGGCCTGCCGCCGATGTACCTGCAGGTCGGGAGCCACGACATCCTGATGAGCGACTCCGACCGGTTCGCCGAGCGGGCGAGGGCGGCCGGCATCGACGTCGGCTGCGACGTCTACGAGGGCATGTGGCATGACTTCCAGCTCGCCGCCGGTCTGCTGCCCGAGGCGGACGAAGCGGTCGCGGACCTGCGCCGGGCATTCCGCAGGATCTGGGCGGGACGGTCACTCGCGGAGGGCCCCGCGCGCACCCCGGCAGTGGCGATCATCGGGGCAGGCTTCGGGGGCATCGGCCTGGGTATCAGCCTGAGGCGGGCGGGCATCGAGTCCTTCGAGATCTTCGAGAAGGCGGAGGGCGTGGGCGGCGTCTGGCGGGACAACACCTACCCCGGCCTCACCTGCGATATCCCGTCGCATCTCTACTCGTTCTCGTTCGAGCCCAATCCGGACTGGAGTCGCACCTACTCGCCGCAGTCCGAAATCCTGGCCTATCTGGAGCGGTGCGTCGCGAAGTACGGACTCGACCGAAGCATCCGTCTGGCCACGGAGGTGACCCGGGCCGACTTCGACGCCGAGCACGGCAAATGGCGCCTCACGACCGCGGACGGGGAGGAGGCCGAGTTCGACGTGCTGGTCTCCTCCTGCGGGCAGCTCAGCCGTCCGGCGCTGGCGCGGATCCCTGGGGCCGATCGATTCAGTGGCCCGATCTTCCACACGGCCCGCTGGAATCACGACGTGGAGCTGGACGGCAAGCGCGTCGCCGTGATCGGGACCGGCGCGAGCACGATCCAGGTGGTCCCGGCGATCGCGGAGCGGGTCGGTCAGCTCGACGTCTACCAGCGCTCGGCCCCGTACGTGATCCCCAAGAATGACCGCCCCTACCGGACCTGGGAGAGGCGGCTCCTGCAGGCGTTTCCGCCCGCCCGGCTGGCGCTCCGTTTCGGGCAGTGGCTCCAGTTCGAGCTCTTCTCCTCCGCCTACACCCGCTTCAAGCCCCTCGGAAAAGTGGCCCTCCGCATGGCCGAGAAGAACCTCGAAGAGCAGGTCAGCGATCCGGAGCTTCGCCGCGCGTTCACCCCCAAGGACGTGATCGGCTGTAAGCGGGTCCTCGTCTCGAGCGACTACTACGCCACCTTCGAGCGGCCGAACGTCGAGCTCATCTCGCAGAGCGTCCGCGAGCTGACCAAGGCCGGGGTGGTCGCGGACGACGGAACGGAGCGGGAGGCCGACGTGGTGGTGCTGTCAACCGGCTTCGAAAGCCAGAGCTTCCTGGCGCCGATGGAGGTCCGGGGCGTCGACGGGCGCGAACTCAGCGACGTCTGGCGCGACGGCGCCAGCGCCTACCTGGGCATGACCGTCGCCGGGTTCCCGAACCTCTTCGTCATGTACGGCCCGAACACGAACCTCGGCGCCGGCTCGATCATCACCCAGCTCGAGAGCCAGATGTCCTACATCGTGGACGCCATCCGGAGACTCCGGAAGGACGGGGGATGGCTGTCAGTCAGGGCGGAGATTCAGGAGGCGTTCGATCGAGACCTTCGCAAGCGACTGTCGGATTCCGTGTGGCTGACGGGCTGCAGCAACTGGTACGTCGACGAGCACGGCCGCGACACCAACAACTGGCCTGGATTCACGCTCGAATACCGCTGGCTGACCAGGCGCCTGGACCCGGCCGACTACGAGAGCACCCTGGCGGAGTAGCCGCCCTCGTTGATCAGGGCGAGCAGGCGCTCGGTGTGGTCCGGGCCCCGCGTCTCCATCACCAGCTCGACCCCGGTCTCGCCGACAGAGAGCCCAACGCCCTCGCGGACGTGGGTCACGTCCACCAGGTTCGCGCCTCCCTCGCCGAGCCGGGTGAGCAGCGTGGCGAGCGAGCCCGGCTCGTCGGGGATCGTGGTGAACACACGCAGGCGGCGACCGCGCTCGGTCTCGTGGTGGCGGGCGATGTCGGCCAACACGCCGATGTCCACGTTGCCGCCGGAGAGGATCACCACGGTGGTCCCGGACTCGGCGGGCTCGACGAGCCGCGTGCGAAGGGCGGCGACGCCGACCGCACCCGCCCCCTCGACCACCACCTTCGTTCGCTCGAGCAACAGCATGATCGCGTCCGCGATCGCGTCCTCATCGACCGTCACGAGATCGTCGAGCAGGCGCTCGAGGAGCGGTCCCGTGATCTCGCCCGGGTGTTTGATCGCGATGCCGTCGGCGAGCGCGCACTGCGAGCGGATCCCGATCACCTCGACGTCGTCGCGTGTCTGCTTCAGGGCCGTCGCGATGCCGGACGCGAGGCCGCCGCCGCCGACAGGCACCAGCACGCGGGAGAGGTCCGGGACCTCCTCGAGCAGCTCAAGTCCGATCGTGCCCTGGCCGGCGATCACGGCCGAGTCGTCGAACGGGTGGACGAAGGCGAGCCCCTCGGCCTCGGCGTAGGCGCGAGCCTCGCTGACGCAGTCGACGACTGCCTCACCGGTGAGCCGGATCTCTGCACCGGATTCCCGGGCGGCGGCGATCTTGGCGAGCGCTGCGCGCTGCGGCATGAAGATGGTCGCGGTCAGTCCGCGGGCCCGGGCCGCGTAGGCGAGCGACTGGCCGTGGTTGCCGGCGCTGCCGGTGACGACGCCCTTCACGGAGCCGTCGAGCGTGGCGATCTTGTTGAGGGCGCCGCGGACCTTGAAGGAGCCGGTGCGCTGCAGGTTTTCCGCCTTCAGAGCGATGGTGCCGCCCGTCGTTCGCGAGAGGTAGCGCGACTCGATCACCTGGGTGTCGCGGGTCACGTCCGCGACGACGTCCCGGGCGCGGGTGATCTCCGTAAGGGAGACGGTGTCGGTCACGTGAGCCATCCCCAGAAGGATCGCTCAACCGGAGTCCGGGCCGAGCGGGACGGTGGCGTCCATCTCGACCAGCGCGCCCTTCGGAAGCGCGGCGACCCCCACCGTGCTCCTCACCGGAAACGGCTCGGAGAAGAAGGTCGCGTAGACCTCGTTGAGCTCCGCAAAGAGGTCCATGTCGGTCAGGTAGATCCCGATCCGCGCGGCCTCCGAGAGCCGCGTGCCCGCCGCCCGGCAGACGGCATCGAGGCTCTCGAGACAGCGGCGCGCCTGTTCCGCGACTCCGCCATCGATCAGCTCGCCGGTCGCCGGATCGAGCGGCACCTGCCCGCTGCAGTAGAGGACACCATCCGCGACCACCGCCTGGGAGTACGGGCCGATGGGAGCGGGCGCTCCCTCCGTCTCGATCGCTCGCCTGAGGGCCTGTGATGCGTCCATGTCGACTCCATCCGCCAGTATCCCACCGATGCGCGCCCTCGCCATCGTTCACCAGCCCGACGCCGGCCCCGGCGTCTTCGCCGACGAGATGCGTCAGCGCGGCGTGGAGCTCGACGAGTGGACCCTGTCTGAACGGGGCACCGGGCCGCCCCGCGAGATCGCCGACTACGACGCGGTTATGACCTTCGGCGGCGCGATGCACGCCGACCAGGAGGACCAGCATCCGTGGCTCCGCTTCGAGAAGGATTTCCTGGCGGCGATGCTCGACGACGGCATGCCGATCCTGGCCGTCTGCCTCGGCACCCAGGTCCTGGCCGATGCGGCCGGGGGAGAGGCGCGCCGGGCAAGAGAGCCCGAGATCGGCTGGCTCGAGGTGGAGGTGACGGACGAGGGGGCGGCCGACCCTGTGATCGGCCCGCTCGCTCCGAGCTTCACCGGCTTCCAGTGGCACAGCTACGAGGCGATCCCACCCGATGGCGCCGCCATCCTCGCCCGGACCCCGGACTGTCCGCAGGCGTACCGGATCGGCGATCGCGTCTGGGGCATCCAGTTCCACGCGGAGGTGACCGCCGCCGACCTCTTGCTCTGGATCGACGATTACCGGGCTGATGAGGATGCGGTTCGTATCGGCGTGGACCCCGAGGAGCTGCGTAGGGAGACCGAGTCCCGGATCGCCGACTGGAACCGGCTCGGCCGCGAGCTCTGCGGCCGCTTCCTCGAGGCGATCGCCTAACCATTTCGCCGAACGTCCCGCAAACCTCCCTGGGAGGGCAAGTGCGGGACGTTCGCAGAGCGCGGAGGGTGTCGTAGCTACTCGGGCGTGACGTAGGCCCCGGTGAGGCCGCCGTCGACGAGGAAGGTCGAGGCGGTCACGTAGGAGCTGTCCTCCGAGGCGAGGAAGAGGACGCCTTGGGCGATCTCGCGGGCCTCGGCGAAGCGGCCCATCGGCAGGTGGACGAGCCGGCGGGCGGCCTTCTCCGGATCCTTCGCGAAGAGCTCCTGCAGGAGGGGTGTGTTGACCGGGCCGGGGCAGAGGGCGTTGACGCGGACGCCCTTCTTCCCGAACTCCACTCCGAGCTCGCGCGACAGCGCGAGGACCCCGCCCTTCGAGGCGGTGTAGGAGATCTGGGAGGTGGCGGCCCCCATCACCGCGACGAATGACGCGGTGTTGATCACGGACCCGCCGCCGGCGGTGATCAGGTGGGGGATGCCGTGCTTGCAGCAGAGGAAGACGGACTTCAGGTTGACGTCCTGCACCCGTTGCCACGCCTCGAGCGAGGTCTCCAGCACCGAGACGTCGTCCTCCGGGCTGATGCCGGCGTTGTTGAAGAGCACGTCGATGCGGCCCATCTCGTCGGCCGCCTTGGCGTACATCTCACGGACCGAGTCCTCGTCGGCGACGTCGGCCTGCAGGGCGAGCTCTCCCTCCGCGCCCTCGACAAGGTCGACGCCGACGACCCGGGCGCCCTCCTCGGTGAAGAGCCGCGCCGTTTCCGCGCCGATGCCGCTCGCGGCCCCGGTGATCACGCAGACCTTCCCGTCCAGTCTCCCCATCTACAGCACCCCTCTCCCGGCGGCCCTCATCGGGCCGCCTCCGTCGCGTAGTAGACGTTCTTGACCTCGGTGTACGCGTCGAGCGCGTCCGGGCCGAGCTCACGGCCGACGCCGGACTGCTTGAAGCCGCCGAACGGAGTCGAGACCCGCACCGAGGTGTTGCTGTTGATCGAGACCACGCCGCTCTCTATCGCGCGGGCTGTCCGCATCGCCTTGGCGCCGTCGCGAGTCCACACGGATCCCGAGAGGCCGTAGATCGTGTCGTTCGCGAGCCGGATGGCCTCGGCCTCGTCGTCGAACGGGATCACGCACGCCACCGGCCCGAAGATCTCCTCGCGCGCGGGGCGGTCGTCGTTCGAGACAGGCGCGAGCACCGTGGGCGGGAACCAGTAGCCGGGCCCGTCCGGCACCGAGCCGCGGATCGCGACCGGGGCGTCTCCGTTGACGTACGAGGACACGGTGTGAAGCTGGTCGGCGGAGATCAGTGGCCCCATCTGGGTCGACTCGGAGAGTGGGTCGCCGACCGTCACCGACTTGACGGCGTCCTCCAGCTCCGACATGAACTCGTCCATCGCCGAGCGCTCGACCAGGATGCGCGAGCGGGCGCAGCAGTCCTGCCCCGCGTTGCCGAAGACGGCCGATGGGGCGGAGGAGGCGGCGGCCGCGAGGTCGGCGTCCCCATAGATCACGTTCGCTGACTTGCCGCCGAGCTCGAGGGTGACGCGCTTGATCGTGGCGGCCGCGCCCTCGGCGATCCGCCGGCCCACCTCGGTCGAGCCGGTGAAGGCGATCTTGGCGACGTCCGGATGCTCGACCAGGCGCTGCCCGCAGACGCTGCCGGGACCGGCGACGACGTTGAGAACTCCCTCGGGCAGCCCGGCGTCGAGGGCGATCCTCTCCAGCTCCAGCGAGGTGAGCGGGGTGAGCTCGGCGGGTTTCAGGACGACCGTGTTGCCGGCTGCCAGAGCCGGGGCGACCTTCCACGAGGCGAT
Organism: uncultured Solirubrobacterales bacterium; assembly: GCA_963804595.1. Classification (GTDB taxonomy): domain Bacteria; phylum Actinomycetota; class Thermoleophilia; order Solirubrobacterales; family 70-9; genus DASUPK01. The sequence goes on along the minus strand of CAWDQZ010000017.1, from coordinate 274,132 downwards.
CGTCAGCGGGAAGTTCCACGGCGTGACCATGCCCACGACCCCGAGCGGCTCGCGAAAGGTCATGTCGACGCCGCCGGCGACGGGGATGGTCTTGCCGGTGAGGCGCTCGGGCCCGCCGGCGTAGTAGCGGAAGGTCTCGACGACCATCCCCATCTCGCCGCGGGCGTCGGAGATCGGCTTGCCCGCGTTTCGTGCCTCGAGCGTCGCCAGATCCTCGGTGCGCCCCTCGATTGCGTTGGCGAGGCGGTGGAGCAGGGCGGAGCGCTCGGCGGGAGCCATGGCCCGCCAATCCGGGAACGCCCGCTTGGCGCGCTCGACCGCCGCGTCGGTCTCCTCGGCGCCCGCCCGCGGGACTTCGGCGAGTACCTGCTCCGTGGCAGGCTCGATCACCGCGATAGCGTCCTTGCTCGGCATGTGCCGACGATATAGGGTCCGTGCGTGGCATCAGGGGAGAAGAGCAAGGAAGCTGCTCCCAGGCCCGGCGGTCCCGGTGGGACCCGCGGGATGCTCTCGCTCGACGAACTCCGCAAGGAGGGCGAGGAGGGCACGATCGACACGGTCGTCACCGCCTTCACGGACATGCAGGGGCGGCTGTTCGGCAAGCGGATCGAGATCGACTACTTCCTCGAGGAGGCCGTGGACCACGGGGTGGAGGGCTGCAACTACCTGCTCGCACTCGACATGGAGATGGAGCCGGTTCCCGGGTACGAGATGGCGAACTGGGAGAAGGGCTACGGCGACTTCGGCATCGCGCCCGACATGTCGACCCTGCGGCGGATCCCCTGGCTCGACCGCACCGCCATGGTGCTGGCCGACGTGGTCAACCACGACGGCAGCCCGGTCGAGCCCTCACCCCGCCAGATCCTGATCGCCGTCTACGAGAAGGCCCGCGAGATGGGCTTCACCCCCTACGCGGCCTCGGAGCTCGAGTTCTACCTCTACAAGGAGAGCTACGCCGAGGCCTGGGAGAAGGGGTTCAACGACCTCACCCCGACGATCCCGTACATCCTCGACTACCACATCCTCGCCACCACGATGGACGAGCAGTACCTCGGTGCGATCCGGCGCGGGATGCAGGGCGCCGGCATCCCGGTGGAATTCTCGAAGGGGGAGGCCTGGTACGGACAGCACGAGGTCAACTTCCGCTACGCCGACTCGGTGACCGCGGCCGACCGCCACACGATCTACAAGAACGGCGTCAAGGAGATCGCCTTCCTCAACGACATCTCGGCGAGCTTCATGGCCAAGCCATCCGAGAAGGACATCGGCAGCTCCTGCCACCTCCACCAGAGCCTGGTCGACTCCGACGGCAAGTCCGCGTTCGTCGATGAGAATGGGGAGGAGACCGACACGTTCATGCACTTCCTGGGTGGGATGCGGAACCACGTCAAGGAGCTGGCGCTCTTCATCGCGCCGTCGGTCAACTCCTACAAGCGCTACGCCGCCGAGAGCTGGGCGCCCACCTCCGTCTCCTGGGGTCGCGACAACCGCACCTGCGGCTTCCGGGTCGTCGGGCACGGGCAGTCGCGCCGGGTGGAGTGCCGGATCCCGGGCGCGGACGCCAACCCCTATCTCGCCTTCGCCGCGCTGCTCGCGGCCGGCCTGGACGGGATCGAGAACCAGACCGACCCAGGGCCCGAGCTGAAGGGCAACGCCTACGAGGCCGGCGAGGCCGAGCCGTTCCCGTCGGCACTGCGGGAGGCCAAGGAGCTCTGGGACTCGAGCGACTTCGCCAAGAAGGCCTTCGGGGACGCGGTCCACGACCACTACTCGAACTACGCCCGCTACGAGCAGCAGGAGTTCGACCAGGTGGTGACGGACTACGAGCGCCGCCGGATGTTCGAGCGCGGCTAGTCTCGGCCGAACGTCCCTGAGTACCCCCGATAGGGACGAGTGGGGGACGTTCGGCGGGAGGGGCGCGGTAGGTTTCGCGCATGTCGGGTGAGGCAGCGGGCTCGGGCGAGTTCGACCAGAGTCGTGACGCGACCCGGCGGACGCACCTGGCGAACGAGCGAACCTACCTCGCCTGGTGGCGTACCGGCCTCACCTGCCTGGCCGTCAGCCTGGGGGCCGGGAAGCTCGTGCCGAGCATCGCCGACCAGACGAGCTGGCCCTACGAGATCCTCGGCGCGGGCTTTGCCGTGCTCGGCGTGGCGTTCATCGCCTACGGGATGCGCCGACAGCGCGAGATTCGAGATGCCGTCACCCGGGATGAGTTCGAGCATCCCGATGACCGTTACCTGGTGGTGTTCACCGCAATCGGAGTCGCGCTCGGCGTACTGCTCCTCGTGCTGGTCGTGATCCAGACGTAGCCTGAGCTCAGGCGGGCGAGGCGACCGGGGGTGGTTCCGCCGGCGCAGTGGAGCGGGCGCGCTCCGGCTCCCCCACCACGATCACCCGGGTCGGGCGCTCGGCGAGGACGGTCTGCAGCGTCTTGCCGTAGAGCGGGGCGCCGTTGCGGTAGCGGAGCCCCATGACGAGCGCGCTCGCCTTCAGCTGGCGGGCCTCCTCGGCGATCGAATGGCCTGCCTGATTGGGCCGCGACCGATGGAGGTGGCCGCTGACGCGCAGCCCTCCGATCAGCTTGGCCTGCTCGATCTTCGACTGCGCCTCCTCCTCCTGCGGGCCGAGATGGGCGTCGAGGGGAAGGTTGTTCGGGACCGTGACGATCGCGATCACATGGACGGCCCGTCGTCGCTTCGCGGCCAGCTTGACCGCCGTGACCATCGTCTGCTCGTTGAAGGGCTCGTCGTCCTCGAAGGCGACGAGAACGCTCTTGTACTCGATCTCCTCGACGCCGAGCGGCTCCGGCAGCAGCACCTTGTGGGTCTGGATCGGCGAAAGCCCGAGCGAGCGGCGGTAGAGGAGGTAGATGGAGAGCCCGAAGGCCATCCAGATCGCCCCGATCACGAGGGTCCGGGGATTGAGCGCCATCACGACGATCCATGCCGCGAAGGTGCCGAACCCCCCGAGCACCGCGGTCAGGGGAACATCGAAGCCGAAGGCGTGGACGCTTCCCGGCGGCTTCCAGGCCCGCTCTTTGTCCGGGTAGCGCTGGCGCAGCTTGATCACCGAGATGTGGGCGATCGTGAAGGAGAGCATCGCGCCGAACGAGTAGAGGGTCGCCAAGAGCTCGGTCTCTCCGGGGATCATGGTGATGATCGCGATGCCCGAGAAGACCAGGATGGCGATGTATGGCGTGCGGAAGTGGGGATGGATCTGGCGCAACCGCTCGGGCAGCTGGCGGTAGTGACCCATCGAGAAGGTGAGGCGCGAGACCCCGATCAGCCCCGCGTTGGTGGCGATCAGGAGGATCACCGCCGCCAGGACGCCCACGTAATAGCGCAGCGCGTTGGTCAGCCCGGCGCCCAGGCCGAGGTTCTCGACGATCCCCAGCACCGGGTCATCGGCGAACTTCGAGCCCAGGTCGGTGGCGTAGCCGCCCCCGGCGACGTGGTGCACCGGCATTGCCGAGAGCGCGATCAGCGGCAGAAGCGCGTACAGGCCGAGCACGGCGACGACCGTCAGTCCGACTCCTCGAGGGACCGTCCGCGGAGCGTCCTTGGCCTCCTCGGACATGTTCGAGATCGTCTCGATCCCGGTGTAGGCGATCATCCCCACCGCGATCCCGAGCAGGAAGTCGCCCCAGCTGGGCGCCACCCCGAGGTGGACGTTGTTGACCAGGATGTCGGGGCTGAAGACCAGACGCCAGCCCGATCACGACGAGGATGGCCTGGGTGAAGAGGTCGGCGATCGCCAGGATCAGGTTGAGACGGGTGGACTCCTGCGTCCCCTTGACGTTCAGCGCCGCGAGGAAGACGACAACCGCGATGCCGCCGAGAATGTCGCCTGGCGAGTCCCCCAGCCACGGCCAGAAGACGGCGAGGTAGTGCGGCACGAAGAACGCCGAGATGGCGACGGTGATGATGTAGTTGAGCATCTGCCCCCAGGCCGCGATGAAGCTGACCAGCTCGTTGAAGGCGTGGCGCGCGAAGCTCGATGAGCCGCCGGCCTCGGGGTACATCACCGTCGCCTCGGCGTAGGTGGCGGCGGTCGCCATGAAGATCAGGCCGGCGATCACGAAGGCGACCGGCGTCAGCCCGAGGGCGAAGGCCGCCGTTACGCCCAGGGCGTAGTAGATCGACGAGCCCACGTTGCCGTAGGCGGCCGAGAAGAGCGCGCCCACGCCGTGGACCCTCGCCAGCGATTCGTCCCTTGGGATCCGTCGAGCCATGACAGCCCCTTCGAGGATACGCCGGGCGCAGGCGCAGCCATGCGATGCGGCCCGGCCGTGACTTGAAAGCGAAATGGAGTTGAGGACACCGCTCCTGCTGCGCGAGCCGCCTCGCTCCGGGTCCTCGGGCTTCGTCGTTTCGCTCGTAGCCGTCGGGCTGACGACCCTCGTCGCCTATGCGCTTCGCATCGTCGCCCCCGCCGCCTCCCTCGGAGTCGTCTACCTCCTTGCGGTGCTCTTCGTCTCGACTTATTGGGGTCTCGGGCTGGGCCTGTTCACGGCACTGCTCAGCGCACTCGCTTTCAACTTCTTCCACATCCCCCCGACGGGCAGGCTCACGGTCGCGAATGGCGAGAACTGGGTCGCCCTCGGTGTCTTCCTGGCTGTCGCCATAGTCGCGAGCTCTCTCGCCCAGATCGCTCGCGCCCGTGCGCAGGAGGCCGAGACCCGGCGCCGTGAGGCGGACCTGATGGCCGAGCTCGCGCGCGTCCTGCTCGGCCGGCCGAGCATCGACGCGGCACTCCCCGTCGCGGCCGAGCGGATCGCGACGGCGCTCGAGCTGCCCTCGGCATCGCTGCAGCTGGGCGAGGCAGCCGACTATCTGGGGAGGCTGACCATCCTTCTCTCCCGCGGGGAGAGCCGCGTGGGAACGCTGGTCGCTCCCGGCAGAGATCGATCCGGAGTCCCTCGCCCGGGTACAGGAGCGGCTCGTGCCCGGCCTCGAGGCCCTGCTGGCGGCGGCGATCGATCGCGAGGCGCTCGTTCGAACGACCGTCGAGACCGAGGCGCTGCGACGCAGCGACGACATCAAGACCGCGCTGCTCCGCACCGTGTCGCACGACCTGCGAACGCCGCTCACCGCGATCCGCGCCGCCGCGGAGATGCTCAGCTCTCCGACCATCACCGAGGCCGACAGGCAGGAACTGCGAGCGGCGATCGTGGAGGACTCGGAGCGGCTAGCTGCGCTGGTGGACAACCTGCTGGATCTGTCGCGCCTGCGGACGGGAACCGCGGAGCCCTCCCGGGACTGGACGTCTATCGAGGAGGTGATCGAGGCCGCTCTCGATGACCTCGCGCTGGAGCGCGACAGCTTCAAGCTCTCGATCGACGAGGGCCTGCCCTTCATCCGGGCTGACTCGGCTCAACTCGAGCGGGCGTTCGTCAACCTGCTCTCGAACGCGGCCCGCTACTCGGACGGCCAGCCGGTCTCGGTCCGGGCCCGCGAGGTCTCGGGAAGGCTGGTGATCAGGGTGGTGGATCGCGGGCCGGGCATCCCCGAAAAGGAATTGGGGCGAATCTTCGAGGCTTTCTACCGCGGCTCGGGTAGCGACTCCCATCCCGGCGCCGGGCTGGGCCTGGCAATCGTCAGGGGGTTCGTCGAGGCGAACGGCGGCCAGGTCTCGGTCGAGTCGCTACCTGGGCAGGGCACGGCGTTCGTGGTCGAGTTTCCGCTCGGTGGCATGCGGCGACGTATGCCGTCCGGAGCCGGCGCCAGAGGGGCGCGCCTGCTGGCCGCTGAGCCAGCGAATCCTCGTCTGCGACGACGAGATGCAGATCCGACGGGCGCTCCGCGTCGTGCTGCGGGACGCCGGCTTCGAGGTGGTGGAGACGGCCAATGCCGAGGAGGCGCTCAACGCGGCGTCCGTGAAGCCGCCGGACGCTGCGATCATCGACCTGCTCCTGCCGGACGGGGACGGGGTGGAGGTCACTCGCAGCATTCGGGAGTGGAGCGAGATGCCGATCCTGCGTGCTCTCCGCCGTGGGAGAGGAAGAGCAGAAGGTCCGGGCGCTGGAGGCGGGAGCGGACGACTACGTCACCAAGCCGTTCGGCCCCGCGCGAGCTGGTCGCGCGCCTCAACGCCGCGCTCCGCCGAGCCGGCGAGGGGGACGAGCGAGCCGGCCGTCGACGCTCGACGGCCTGGAGGTCGATTTGGCTGCCCACTCGGTCCGGCGTGACGGTGCGGAGGTCCACCTGACCCCGATCGAGTTCCGCCTACTCAGCACCCTCGTTCGAAACCGGGGCAGATTGATGACGCATCGAGCGCTCGCTCACCGAGGTCTGGGGACCCGGGTGGGAGGACGACACGCAGACGTTGCGGACCCACATCGCGAATCTGCGACGAAGATCGAGCCCTCCGACGCTCCACGCTACATCCGGACCGACCCCGGGGTGGGTTATCGGTTCGGCGCCTGAGCTCAGGCCTTGCCGACGATGTAACCGACTATCAACAGCACAAGGAATGCAAGTGCGATGACGCCGAGAATCGTTGCGATGCCCTGGTTCTCTGTGCCCATCGGGTCTCCTCCTCTCGCCTAGCGGTCCTTCTCCAGACTGCACGCGGACTCTATCGCCGATTGCGGGCGGCATCCAGGTCTAAAGATGGCTGAAACGCGGATACCGCCCCGGTTGCAGACAAAAGACCGCTCTGGAGGCTGACGACAAGGCCACTGAGGTCGCAGACCATTGGAATGTGGTTCGCCTTCACGGCATCTTGAGCCGGCGGCGACGCACCGAATGCGGCCTTGAGGCGCGCGGGGCGATCCTGGTCCCATGGACTGATCTCCATCGGGATCGCGCTGGTGGTCTTTGTCGCCCTCTACTTCCTCATCGACGGGCTGGACCGCATATGAGCTTCGCCGAGGGGGCGTTGCTGTTCGTCTCCATCCTGCTCTTCATCTATCTGCTCTACGCGCTGCTGCGGGGTGAGCGGCTGTGACCGTCAACGGCTGGCTGCAGGCGGCGATCTACTTCGCTGTCCTGACCGCGCTCGTGCCGGTGCTTGGCGGCTACATGGCGCGCGTCTACCAGGGCGAGCGCATTCTGCTCGAGCGCGCCGCTCGGCTGGCTCGAGCGGCTGATCTACCGGCTGCTCGGCCGTCGGCACGCACCGAGCAGGACTGGAAGAGCTACGGCAAGACCACCATCGTCTTCAGCTTCGTCTTCTTCCTGGTCCTCTACACGATCCTGCGCACCCAGGACATCCAGCCCGTTCAACCCGGAGGGCTTCAACTCGGCGCCCTGGGACGTGACCTTCAACACCACCTCGTCGTTCATCACCAACACGAACTGGCAGTACTACGGCGGCGAGACGACGCATGTCGTACTTCTCGCAGATGGCCGGCCTGGCCGTCCAGAACTTCGTCTCGGCCGCCGTCGGGATGGCGGTGCTGGCCGCCGTGATCCGCGGTTTCGCCAGCCGCGGCGTCAAGGAGCTCGGCAACTTCTGGCGGGACGTCACGCGCACCCTGCTCTACATCCTCCTTCCGCTCGCGTTCGATCGGGGCGCTGATCCTCGTCTCCCAGGGCGTGATCCAGACGCTCGGCGGCTACGTCACGCTCCACGGCGCTCGGCGGGCGTCGACCAGACCCTGGCGCTGGGTCCCGCCGCCTCGCAGATCGCGATCAAGCAGCTCGGCACCAACGGCGGCGGCTTCTTCAACGTCAACAGCGCGTTCCCGTTCGAGAACCCGACCGCAGTTCTCGAACTTCGTCGAGGTGCTCTTCATCCTGCTGATCCCCGCCGCGCGCGACCGCGCACCTTCGGCCGCATGGTCGGCAACCGCCGCCAGGGCTGGGCTCTCTACGCCGCGATGGTGGTCATTCTCGGTCGGCGTCGATCGGCGTCGCCTACGCCGCCGAGCAGAACGGCTCCCCGGCACAGCAGCGTCGCCGGCGAGCGAGCACCGCCGTCGCCGACGGCACCACCGGCGGCAACCTCGAGGGCAAGGAGCAGCGCAACGGGATCGCCGACCAGCGCGCTGTGGGCGAACGTCACCACCGACGCGTCGAACGGCTCGGTGAACTCGGCCCACGACTCCTACACCGGGCATCGGCGGCCTCGTCCCGCTGACCAACATGATGACCGGGGAGGTGATCTTCGGCGGGGTCGGCTCGGGTCTGTACGGGATGCTGCTTGATCGGTCCTCCTGGCGGTGTTCATCGCCGGCCTGATGGTCGGGACGAACGCCGGAGTACCTCGGCAAGAAGGTCGAGGCCCGCGAGGTGAAGCTGGTGCTGATCGGGACCGCTCGTTCACGCCGCTGGTGGCTGCTGATCGCAACCGCGATCGCCATCGCGAGCAAGTACGGGACGCCCTCGATCTTCAACCCGGACCCCAGGGGTTCTCGGAGACGCTCTACGCCTACACTTCGCAGGCCAACAACAACGGATCGGCCTTCGCCGGCTACACGGGCTTCGTCCAGCCCAATGCCCCCGGCAACGCCGGGCGCCTACGGGATCACGCTTCGCCGACCTCCTCGGCGGGCTCTCGATGCTGACTGCGCCGCTTCGTTCCCGCTGCTCGCGGCGCTCGCCGTCGCCGGGTCGCTGGTCGATGAAGCGCGATCGCGCCCGCCGGCCCGGGCACCTTCCGCACCGACAACCCCGACCTTCGTGGTCCTGCTGGTCGCGGTGATCGTGATCGTCGCCGCGCTCACCTTCTTCCCCGCCCTCCTGCTCGGCCCGGTCGTCCAGGGCCTGACCGACCAGCTCGGATTCCCGACCTGATCGCCTAACGATGCGGCGCGACCTCACAGCCTCGATCATCGCCGCGGTGGCCTTCACGCTGCTCTTCGGGCTCGCCTATCCGCTGATCACGACCGGCGTCGCCCAGGTCGCTCTTCCCCGGCCAGTCGGACGGCAGCCAGGTCGAAGCTGCGACGGGAAGATCGTCGGCTCGAAGCTGATCGGGCAGAGCTTCACGAACCGACGCCCGAAAGCCGAGCGAAGAAGCCGCAAGTTCGGGAAGAAGCAGATCAAGACGCCGGACCCGACGCTACTTCCAGCCGCGGCCGTCGGTGACCACCTACAGCCCGGACGTCACCTTCTTCAACAACCTCGGGCCCGAACAACAAGGAGCTGATGCAGGAGTTCAAGGGCTACATCCGCGACTACCTCGCGCTCGAGAGGCCGTACGACGCCCGGCCTCGACGCGGACGGACGTCCCGGTCGACGCCGTCACCACCTCGGCCTCCGGGCGTCGACCCGCACATCTCGCAGGCGAACGCCCGCATCCAGGCGCAACCGCGATCGCCGCAGGTGCGCGGCATCCCGCTCGACCGCGTCAACGAGCTGATCGACGAGAACACCGACGGGCGCGCCCTCGGCTTGCTCGGCGAGCCCGGCGTCAACGTGCTCGAGCTGAACCTGGCCCTCGACGAGGAGCAGCCTGATGAACGACACGGTCGTAGGCCGGCCAGACGGCGAGCGGCGCAGCGCTCGTCGATGTTCGACCGCGCTCTGCTCAGCCCGCGCTGATCGCCAGCCTCCGCAAGCTCGATCCGCGCGTACCAGATCCACAACCCGGTGATGTTCGTGGTCGAGGTCGGCGCCGTGATCACGACGATCGGCTGGCTCGATCCAGGCCTTCGGCGGCCAGCCGCTCGGCGGCGGCAACGAGGCCGGCCTGGTTCACCTTCACCGTCGCGATCTGGCTCTGGCTCACCGTCGTCTTCGCGAACCTCGCCGAGGCGCTCGCCGAGGGCCGCGGCAAGGCCCAGGCCGATGCGCTGCGCGCGACGCCGGACCGAGACGGTCGCCCATCTGCAAGGACGGCCGCGAGATCCCCGCCTCGGAGCTGCAGCAGCGGCGACGTCGTCGTCGTCGAGCGCGGGCGAGGTGATCCCCGGCGACGGCACCGTGATCGAGGGCATCGCCTCGGTCGACGAGTCGGCGATCACCGGCGAGTCCGCGCCGGTGATCCGCGAGGCCGGCGGCGACCGCAGCGCGGTCACCGGCGGGACGCGGGTGCTGTCGGACCAGGATCGTCGTCGAGATCACCCAGGAGCCCGGCAAGAGCTTCCTCGACCGGATGATCGCGCTCGTCGAGGGCGCCGAGCGGCGCAAGACGCCGAACGAGATCGCGCTCAACATCCTGCTCGTCGGGCCTCACGATCATCTTCCTGGCGGTCGTGGTCGTCCTGCGGCCGTTCGCCGAGTTCTCGAGCACCGACGCCTCCGTCGCGACGCTGATCGCGCTGCTCGTCGCGCTGATCCCGACCACGATCGGGGCGCTGCTCTCGGCGATCGGCATCGCCGGGCATGGACCGGCTCGTGCGTCGCAACGTGCTCGCGCTCTCCGGCCGGCCGTCGAGGCCTCGGGCGACGTCGACGTGCTGCTGCTCGACAAGACCGGGCACGATCACGCTCGGCAACCGCGAGGCGACCGAGTTCATCCCGATGCCCGGGGTGCCGGAGGCGGAGCTCGCCGAGGCGGCGCAGATGGCCTCGCTCGCCGACGAGACGCCCGAGGGCCGCTCGATCGTCGTGCTGGCGAAGAAGTACGGGATCCGCGAGCACGAGATCGGCTCGCACGAGGCCACCTTCGTCCCGTTCAGCGCCGCAGACCCGGATGAGCGGCATCGACGTCAACGGCCGCCGGCTGCGCAAGGGCGCGGGCGACGCGATCATCGAGCTCGTCGCAGTCGGAGGGCGGCACGGTCCCGCCGCAGCTGCAGGAGGAGCTCGACCGGATCGGCCGCGAGGGCGGGACCCCGCTCGCCGTCGCCAGCGACAGCCAGGTGCTCGGTGTCATCTACCTCAAGGACGTCGTCAAGGAGGGGATGCGGCACCGCTTCGACCAGCTCCGCGCGATGGGGATCCGGACGGTGATGATCACCGGCGACAACCGGCTCACCGCCGCGAAGATCGCCGAGGAGTCCGGCGTCGACGACTACCTCGCCGAGGCGACACCGGAGAAGAAGCTCGACGCTGATCAAGGACCAGCAGGCCGGCGGGCCGGATGATCGCGATGACCGGCGACGGGACGAACGACGCCCCGGCCCTGGCCCAGGCGGACGTCGGCGTGACGATGAACACCGGCACCCAGGCGGCGCGCGAGGCGGGGAACATGGTCGACCTCGACTCCAATCCGACGAAGCTGATCGAGATCGTCGAGGTCGGCAAGCAGCTGCTGATCACCCGCGGCGCCCTGACGACCTTCTCGATCGCCAACGACGTCGCCAAGTACTTCGCGATCCTGCCGGCGATCTTCGCCGCGACCTATGCGACGTCCGCGGGCGGCAGACGGCCCGCTCGAACAAGCTCAACATCATGGATCTGGGCACGCCCGAGTCGGCGATCATCTCGGCGATCATCTTCAACGCGCTGATCATCCCGCTGCTGATCCCGCTTGCCCTGCGCGGGGTCCGCTACCGGCCCTCAGGCGCCAGCGCCCTGCTGCGCCGCAACCTCTTCATCTACGGGCTCGGCGGGCATCATCGCCCCGTTCATCGGCATCAAGCTGATCGATCTGATCGTCCACGGGGTGCTCGGTGCTTGAGCTGGGCGCTCACCCACGCGTCGATCAGGTGCAGCCGGCTCGCGCCGCGCGAGCTCGCGGCTGCAGCGCCTGCTGGTCGCCGCGCCACGCCCGGGTCGAGGCTGCGCGGGCGCCTCGACCGCGCGCTCGCGAGCGGAGCCGACCCATCCAGCTCCGCGGCCCTCGCGCAGCCGGGCAGCCGCGGCTGACCCAGCCCGGAGACCGGGCGCGCCTCGCCGAGTCCGTGCGTCGAGGTGGTCGAAGCCGCCTAGCGGCCACCGGCGATGCCGAGCTCCTCGGCATTACCACCGCAGCCGTCCCGAGGACCTCGCCGCCCGAGGCTGGACTGGCAGGCGATCGCGGCGCTTCTGCGACTCCGACAGCGCCCGTCTACTCGCGCGGGCGTCGCGATGGCTCGAGCTCCTGCTCACCGAGGGTGGCGGCCCTCTCTACTCCCCCGACTAGCGCCGCAGCAGCTCAGCCGCGAGGCTCGAGGCGATCGTGGCTGCGCTCGGGCGCGACGGGAGGAAGACTTGCGTGAGATGCCCGAGCGCGCACAGGAGGAGGCGCCGGAGGCTCGGTCGCGAGCCGAGCAGCGTGAACGTGGGCCGGCTCAAGGTCTTCCTCGGCATGGCCGCCGGAGTCGGCAAGACCTACCGGATGCTGCAGGAGGGCCGCGCCGAGGCAGAGGCCGGGCGGGACGTCGTGATCGGCTACCTCGAGCCGCACGGCCGCGATGGAGACCGTCGAGCAGGCCGGCGGACCTGGAGGTCATCCCGCGCCGGCAAGGTCCCGTACCGCGACCTGGCAGCTCGAGGAGATGGACCTGCCCGGCGATCATCCGCCGCGCGCCCGGATCTCGCGCTGATCGACGAGCTCGCGCACACCAACGCCCCCGGGCGTCGAGCACGAGAAGCGCTACGAGGACGTCGAGGACGTGCTCGACGCCGGCATCGACGTCTTCTCGACCGTCAACGTCCAGCACCTCGAGACCCTCAACGACAGCGTCTGCGAGCTCACCGGCGTGCGGGTCCGGGAGACGATGCCGGACGCCGTCCTCAACGCCGCCGACGAGGTGGTGCTGATCGACCTCACCCCCGAGGCCCTGCTCGACCGGCTGCGGGCCGGCAAGATCTATCCGAACGAGCGCATCGACTCGGCGCTCAACAACTTCTTCAAGATCGAGAACCTGCAACGCGCTCCGCGAGGTCGCGCTGCGGCAGGTCGCCGAGGAGGTCGAGTCCAAGCGGCTGGTCGCGCGAGGTGCGTCGGCCAGCGCGAGGACCGGATGATCGACTCCGCCGCGACGCAGGCGGTCGGCGAGAGGCTGCTGGCGCTGGTCAAGCCGACGCCCAGGTCGCAGCGGCTCGTTCGGCGGGCGTGGCGCTCGGCGCAGCGGCTCGGCGCCGACCTCGACCTGCTCTACGTGAAGCGCCCGGGCCAGAAGCTGAGCGACGAGGAGCAGCAGCAGCTCAAGGCGATCCGCCGGCTCGCCTCGGTCCTCGGGGCCCAGCTCCTGATCGAGGAGGGGGACGACCTGGTCCAGACCGTCAAGGAGGTCGCGGAGGAGCAGGGCAGCACCTACGTCCTGATCGGCGACGCCGTCGCCGCGGACCGGCCTCAACCGGCTTCAGGCCCTCGCTGGCCGACGCGGCTGATCGAGGCCCTTCCCGGAGTCGACCTTCGGGTGGTCGCCGACCGCGGCGCTGCGAGGGGAGGAGGGCGAGCGATGAGCCCGGCCGAGATCGTCGATCGCCGTCGTGCTCCTCGGCTGCCATCGGCCTACCTGCTCATCCGGGAGCTGCAGCGGCGCCGGACCGAGGCCTCGATCACGCCGGCCGCCACGCGGATCCTCTTCCCGTTCGTCGGCGAGGCCCTCTCGACGCCGGCGCTTCGACGCCGCCCTGCGGCTCGGCCCGGGCCGAGGGGGCGACCCTCGTGCCGGCCTACCTGGCGATCGTCCCGCTGCAGCCGTCGCAGCTCGACACGCCGCTGAAGAAGGAGGCCGAGGCCGCCCTGCCCCTGCTCGAGGCGATCGAGCAGCGCGCCGCGACGCAGGGCGTGCCGGTGGACTCGCGGATCGAGCGCGGGCGCACGCGTCCGGCACGCCTTGCGCCTGCTGATGGAGGAGGAGAGCTTCGATCGGGTCGTGGCTCGCGCGGCCGCCAGCAACGGACGACGGCTTCAGCTCCGATGACATCGCCTGGCTGCTCGAGAAGGCGCCGAGCGAGATCGCTGATCCTGCGGCCAGCGCGCGAGGTGGCGCGACTCAGGCCGAGCCCGCGCGACCAGCGCCGGAAAGATCGCGTCCGTCGCGTCCTCTTCCGGATGCCAGAGCACGCCCAGCGCGAAGCTCCCGTCGGCTGACTCGATCGCCTCGACGCTTTCGTCATCCGTGGCCCAGGCGCTGGCGGTGAGGCCGTCCGCGATCCGGTCCACGCCCTGATGGTGGTGGCTCTTCACCGTGAGGCGGTCAGTCCCGGCGGCCTCGGCGGCGAGCGAGCCGGGCTCGAGGCGGACGTCGTGCTCGGCCCATGAGCCCGGGCACCGGCCGGTGGTTGTCGTGGCCGAGCCGGTCCGGGATGTGCTGGTCGAGCGTGCCGCCGCAGGCGACGTTGAGCACCTGCATGCCGCGGCAGACGCCGAGCAGCGGGATCCCGCGCTCGAGCGCTCCGAGCGCGAGGGCGATCTCGAATCGGTCTCGGTCGGGGTTCGTCCCCACCGTCTCCGCGTGGCGTATCGACGCCGCGGCTCTCGGGATCGATGTCGGCGCCGCCGCCGAGCACCAGCGCGTCGATCCGGTCGAGCAATTCGCCCGGCTCGCCTCCGCGACGCCGGTCAGGCGGCAGCATCGCCATCATGCCGCCGGCGCCGTGGATGGCGCGGGAGTAGGAGAGCGGCAGCAGCGTCGCCGGCTCGTCCGCTCCAGACGCCGAAGCTCGCTCGCTCGACGGCGGCGCAGACTCCGATCAGGGGACGTGCCATGAGCGGAAGTTAACCGGCGCATCGCCGGTTGAGCCATATGCTCGCGCCGCAGTGAGTGGCTCGCTCCGCGAAGGCACGGCGCCCGAGGGACCGTTCGACGTCGCGATCGTCGGGGCCGGGGCCGTCGGCTGCGCGGTCGCCCGTGAGCTCACCCCCCGCGGCGTGGGTTGCGTGCTCGCTCGAGGCCGAGCCCAGACGTGGGCGCCGGGACCAGCAAGGCGAACACCGCGATCCACCACACCGGCTTCGACGCCAAGCCCGGCACCGTCGAGTCGCGGCTGGTGGCTCGCGGCTACGAGCTGCTCGACGAGTACGCGGCCCGCGTCGGCATCCCGATCGCGACGGCTGGGCGCGCTGATGGTCGCCTGGAATCCGGAGCAACGGGAGGCGCTCGCCGGGGTCCGGGCCAAGGCCTCGCGAGAACGGCTACGAGGAGACCCGGGCCGTCGACCTCGAGGAGCTCTACGCACGGGAGCCCGATCTGGGGCCAGGGGCGGAGGGGGCGATCGAGATCCCGGGCGAGGGGATCCTCTGCCCGTTCACAACGACGCTCGCCTTCGCCACCGAGGCTGTCAGCGGCGGTTGCGAGCTGGCTCTGAACGCCTCGGTCCGTGGCGTCCGGGCGACGGCGGGCGGACACGAGCTCGACACGGACCGAGGCCCGATTCGCGCCCGGTACCTGGTCAACGCGGCGGGGCTACGGAGCGACGAGATCGACGCGATGCTCGGCCATTCGGATTTCCGCGTGATCCCGCGGCGCGGGGAGCTGGTCGTCTTCGACAAGCTGGCGAGTGGGCTGGTCAACCACGTCCTCCTCCCGGTCCCGACGGAGAAGACGAAGGGCGTCCTGGTCTCGCCGACCATCTACGGGAACGTCCTGCTCGGTCCCGACCGCCGACGACATCGAGGACAAGACGGACCGCTCGACGACCGAGCTCCGGCCTCGCGGGACTGATGGAGGCGGGGGAGCGGATCATTCCCAGCCTCGTCCGGCAGGAGGTCACCGCCACCTACGTCGGGTTGCGGGCGGCGACGGAGCATCGCGACTATCAGCTCAACGCACATCCCGATCAGAGGTACGTCTGCGCGGGCGGTATCAGATCAACCGGGATCAGCGGTTCCATGGGCATCGCCGAGTGGGTGTGCGACGCCCTGGGCGATGCCGGGCTTGACCTCTCTGAGCCGGTTGCCCAGGCGGAGCTCCGCATGCCGAACATCGGCGAGTTCGGGACGCGCCCCTACCAGGACCGCGAGCTGATCGACCGGGATCCCGATCACGGGCGGATCGTCTGCTTCTGCGAGCGCGTGACGCGAGGCGAGATCGACGCCGCGCTCGGCGGTCCGATCCCGCCAGTCGACCCCGACGGGCTGCGGAGGCGGACCCGCGCCCTGATGGGCCGCTGCCAGGGGTTCTTCTGTGCGGCGGAGATCACGGCTGCCCTTGACGAGGCGAAGCCGGTCGAACGGGACGGCGCCGATGGGGATTGACGACGGGCCGGTCATCGTCGGTGGAGGGCCGTCCGGGCTCGGCGCCGGGATCGCGCTGAGGAAGCTCGGCGTCGAACCGGTGACGGTGATCGAGCGCGAGCGCGAGGCGGGTGGCATCCCCCGTCACTCCGACCACACTGGGTTCGGGCTCCGCGACCTGCGGACCGTCGTCACCGGCCCCCGGTACGCCGAGCGCTATAGGGAGCTGGCCGAGGAGAACGACGTGGAGGTCGTGACGGAGACGATGGTCACCGGGTGGGAGGGGGAACGCGGCCTGAGGGTGACCGGGCCCGGCGGCCGCTGGGAGCTCGCGCCTCCCGCCGTGGTCCTTGCAACCGGCTGCCGGGAGCGGCCGCGCTCGGCGCGCCTGGTGCCCGGATCGCGTCCTGCGGGGGTGATGACCACCTCGACCCTCCAGCAGCTGGTCCACCTGAGGGGGCAGAGGGTGGGGCGCCGGGCGGTGATCGTCGGCGCCGAGCACGTCAGCTTCTCGGCGGTGGCGACGTTGGCCCACGCGGGTGCATCGGTCGCGGGACTGGTCACCGAGCTGCCGAAGCACCAGTCGCTCGCCGCGTTTCGTGCCGGTGCGGCGGTGCGCTATCGCGCCCCGGTCTGGTCGCGGACGGCGATCAGCGCGATCCACGGCGCCGACCGGGTCGAGTCCGTGGAGCTCACTGAGCTCGACTCCGGCCGCACCCGGAGCGTCGACTGCGACCTGGTGATCTTCACGGCCGACTGGATTCCGGACCACGAGCTTGCCGTGATGGCCGGCTGCGACCTCGACCCGGGCTCCCTCGGTCCGCTTGCCGACCAGGCCCTCCGGACGACGCGGCCGGGCGTCTTCGCGGCCGGGAACCTGCTGCACCCGGCGGAGACCGCCGACATCTGCGCGCTCGACGGGCGCCACGTGGCCGCCTCGGTGGCGGCGTACCTGCACGGCGCACGCGAGTGGCCGGCTCGCGTAAGGCTCGTCGCCCGCGACCCGCTTGCGTGGGTCTCGCCCAACCTCCTGATTGCGGCCGGCCACGATCCGCCGCGCGGCCGGTTCCTCTTCCGGTCGCGTGAGTTCGTGCGGCGGGCGCGCATCCAGGTCAGACAGGACGGCCGGCAGCTGTGGCGCGGTCGCGTCGGCCGCCTCGTCCCCGGTCGCTCGGCACACATCCCGGCCGGCTGGGCTTCGGGAGTCGATCCGGAGGGAGGCCCGGCGATCGTCGATCTCGGGTAGCCGAGACCGCGCTGGGCGAATAGGGTGCCTCTATGAGCGACGACGGGATGTTGCTCGGGATCGACGAGGGGACGACCGGCGTCAAGGCCGCGCTCTTCGACCAGCGGCTGCAGCCGCTCACGGAGGCGCGGCGCGACAAGGTGAACCGGCACCCGGAGGAGGGCTGGGTCGAGCAGGACGGGGAGGAGGTCCTCGCGGCGGTCGTCGAGGCGATCGCCGAGCTGCTCGACGGAGCCGACGGTGAGGTGATCGCCTGCGGCCTCGACCACCAGGGCGAGTCGGTGCTCGCCTGGGACTCGGAGACCGGGAAGCCGCTGAGCCCGATCGTGGTCTGGCAGGACAAGCGCTCCCAGGAGATCCTCGACGAGCTCACCGACGCCGAGGAGGAGGTCAAGGAGCTCAGCGGCCTGCCCTTCGACCCCTACTTCTCCGCGGCGAAGCTGGCCTGGCTGCTGCGCCACAACGACGACGTGAAGAAGGCGCACGAGGACGGCAGGTTGCGCATGGGGACGGTGGACTCGTTCCTCTGCGACCGGCTCGGCGCCGGCTTCGCCACGGAGCCGGCCACCGCTTCGCGGACCCAGCTGCAGCGGATCGACCGGCCGGGAGCTTTCGACGAGCGCCTCTGCGAGATCTTCGGAATCCCGATCGACGTGTTGCCGGAGATCCGCGACACGGCGGGGGATCTGGGAACGCTGACGCACGAGAGCTGGCCGGTTGAGCTCCCTTTCAGAGGCCAGGTGGTGGACCAGCAGGCGGCCCTGGCGGGCGCCGCGTGCGTGGAGCCAGGCCGGGTGAAGGCGACCTACGGCACCGGCGTCTTCGTGCTCGCCCACGTCGGCGAGGGCGTGCCCGAGCCGGCGGGTGGCCTGCTACCGACCGTCGCCTGGAGCATCGACGGCAAGGTCGAGTACGCGCTCGACGGCGGAGTCTTCGCGGCCGGGGCGATGCTCGAGTGGATGTGCAACCAGCTCGGCATCGCCGAGGACCCGCCGGCGCTCAGCAAGCTCGCGCGCGAGGCCGAGACCTCGGCCGGGGCGCGGGTGCTCCCCGGGCTTGCCGGCATCGGGGCGCCGTGGTGGCGGCCCAACGCCCGCGCCGTGATCTCCGGGATCTACGGCGGGACGACGCGCGAGAACGTGGCTCGAGCGGCGCTCGAGGGAATCGCCTGGCGGGTGGCGGACGTGGTCGCCGCGATCCGCGAGACGGCGCCGGTTGAGACCCTGCGGGTGGACGGCGGGTTGACCAACGAGCCCCTGCTGCTGCAGATGCAGGCCGACTCGATCGGCGCGCCTGTCGAGGCGGCGGGTGCCGACGCCACCGTGCTCGGCGCGGCCGCGCTCGGCGGCGTTGGGAGCCGGGGTGATCGGCTCGCTCACGGACCTCCCGGAGATGCTTCCGGCGGACCGGCGCGTGGAGTCGAAGCAGGACGAGACGTGGCGCATCAGCCGAGCACGACCGCTGGCGCAACTTCGTGCGGGCCACCGAGGCTCTCGATCCCGCTTAGGCGGACCCCGCCGTCCTAAACTCGGATTCGAGATGAAGTCAGATGCGTTCGCGGCCCCGATTCGGCCGCATCGCCGCCACGGCTCTCGAGACTCTCGCCTGGGTCGGCCTCGCCACCGCGCTGGTGGCCCTCCTCGACTCGGTCGCCGAGCCGGCGGGGCTCGGCAGCATCTACCTGATCGCAGTGCTCGCCGTCGCCATCCGCCGCGGCCAGGTCGCCGCCCTCGCGGCCGCTGTGCTAGGCGTCCTGACCCTCAACTACTTCTTCATCAAGCCCCTTCACCAGCTCACGATCGCCGACTCGGACAACGTGGTTGCGCTCGGCGGTCCTGCTGCTCGCTGCACTGCTCGTCGGTCGCCTCGCCGGGCAGTCGCGCCAGCGAGCCGCCGAGGCCGAGCTGCGGGCCGGCCAGGCCGCCGCGCGGGAGCACGAGGCGATGCATGCTCGCCGATGCAGCCACCGCGCTGCTCGGTGGGACCGATGATCTTGTGGCGGCAATCTCCGCGAGCCTGGAGGCGGCAGGCCACGGGGAGCTTCGCCTTGACGCCAGCGCCGCGCCGCAGGGCTCGGGAGGGCGAGAGGGTCCTGCGGCTGCCCACCGAGGAACGCTCCGTCTGGCTGTATGCAGGCGAGTCGTCGGGTTGGTCCGATGCCGACCTCAACCGGGTCGCGCGGCCGCTCGCCACGCTGCTCGATGTTGCCGCTGAGCGCGAGCATGCCGCCGCGCGCGGCGCCGAGGCGGAAGCGGCGCGGCAAGCGGATGCCGCCAAGACCGTGATCCTGCACGCGGTCTCACACGACCTGCGCTCGCCGCTCACCGTCGATCCGCACCGCGGCGGCCGGGCTGCGCGAGCAGGGAACCACCGCCGATGATCGGATCGCGCTGATCGACGCGATCGAGGCGGAGTCGGATCGCCTTACCCGACTGATCGGAAACCTGCTTGACCTCTCCCGGATCGAGGCCGGGGCCGTTCATCCGCGCACCGACTGGTGCGATCTGCTCGAAGTGATCTCGACCGCGATCTCCAACATCCGCGATGACCACATCGCAGCGACGAATTCAGATCGAGCTGGACGGCGAGCTGCCACTGGTGCGCGCCGATGCCGTCACAGCTGGAGCGCGTCTTCTCCAACCTGATCGAGAATGCGCTGCGCTTCTCGCCGCACGACCAGCCCGTGCGCATCAGCGGCGGCGTCGGGGCGGGCAAGGTGACGGTCAGGGTCATCGATCGAGGGCCGGGGGTCCCAGTGTCTCAGCGGAACGCGATCTTCAAGCCGTTCCACACCGGCGACCAGCGAGAGGGCGCCGGCCTCGGGCTCGCGATCTGCAAGGGCTTCGTCGAGGCAAATGGCGGCGAGCTGCGCCTGCAGGCCGACTCCGCCGACGGAACGGCGTTCGCCGTCTCCTTCCCGCTGGTCGAGCAGCCGGCGACAGTCGGATGAGCGCCGGCGAGCCGCGGGTGCTCGTCGTGGACGACGAGCCCCAGATCGTCAGGGGGCTGAAGGTGATCCTCAGCAACGCGGGCTACCGGGTGGAGGAGGCGACCACGAAGCAGGAGGCTCTCGACGCGGTCTCGGTTAGGCCGCCCGACGCGATCGTGCTCGACCTGGTCCTGCCCGACGGCGACGGGGTCGAGGTCGCCACGGACATCAGGCGCTGGAGCCAGGTGCCGATCGTCGTGCTCTCGGCCGTCGGCGACGAGCAGCAGAAGGTGCGTGCGCTCGACGCCGGGGCCGACGACTACGTCACCAAGCCGTTCGGCAGCGAGGAGCTGCTCGCCCGGATGCGCGCGGTGCTGCGGCGCGAAGCGAGGACGGCGACGTCCGCCGTACGTGTCGGCGATCTCGAGATCGACCTCGCCGATCGGGCCGTGCGGCGAGCCGGGGAGGAGGTCCACCTGACCCCGATCGAGTTCGACCTGCTCAGCCAGCTCGCGGAGCACCCGGGGCGCCTGGTCACCCATCGCCAGCTCCTCCAGGAGGTCTGGGGTCCCGGGCTACGAGGACGAGACCCACTACCTGCGCGTGCACTTCGCCCACATTCGCGCCAAGCTCGAACCGGATCCGGCGAACCCTCGCTACGTGATCACGGAGCCGGGAATCGGCTACCGACTGCGCGCGGAGCAGTGATCTGCGCCTGGGCGCAGAATTAGCGAAATCTCTACGCGGCCCAGGCGGTCCTTAGCGGGTGCTTAGCGGGTCGCACTCGATCATGGAATTGGGAAGCCATGGCCGAGCTCAAGCAACGCGGATATCACTCGGCGCTCGTCCCGATCCTGGGCACCAGCGTCGATAACGAGGCGATGGCGCGGGCCGCGAAGCTGGTCGGGCCCGACGGCGCCGTAGAGGCCGTTTACGTGCTCAAGGTCCCCGAACAGCTGCCGCTCGACGGAGGTCTTGAGCAAGAGGAGCAGGAAGCGCGGCGGGTGCTGGAGGTAGCGCGTCTGCAGGCGAAGGTCGCCGGCTGCAGGGTGCGCTGCCGGCTGATCCGGACGCGGAGCCCGGGGCGCGCGATCGTCGAGGAGGCGGAGGAGCGCCGCTCGGACCTGATCTACATCTCGACCGAGCACGCCCCCAGCGAGGAGGGGCTGCTCGGCCCGACGACCAGATACGTGCTCGCCCACCGGCCCTGCCGGGTCGTCGTCGAGCACGATCCGACCACCGCTGGGATTGGACAGAACGGAGACGGCGTAGTCCCGGCGGGTGTGCTTGTGGGGGGCGGATAGCGTGAGCGAAATCGATCCGCGGCACAAACATCCTCTTCACGAGGCATCGCACACGGTTGGTGTGAAGGAGCCTCCGAAAGCAGGGAATGGCAAGGTTCGCACGGGCAAGCGGCCCGGCGAGAAGCAGATCTTCAACGAGGCTTCGCACAAGCTCGGCTACTGGCGGCCAGAGGCTCCGAGTGACAAGGAAGAGGACGCGGAGGCCGTTCGCCTGCGCTTCGAAGCGCTGGAGGACACCAGGCGGGACGTAATCACCGACGCCAGCAAGGCCGTGCTCGCGCTCGGCGCCCTCGGCGTCGTCTACGGCGACATCGGGACGAGCCCGCTGTACACCGAGCAGGTCATCTTCACGACCCACCGAGCCGCCGCGCATGCGACGACGGCCGGCGTCTACGGGGTCGTCTCGCTGATCTTCTGGGCCCTGACGATCATCGTCTCGATCAAGTACGCGGGGTTCATCATGCGCGCCCACAACCGTGGGGACGGCGGCATCATGGCGCTGGCCTCCCTCCTCCAGCGTCACAAGGCCACCCGCGTGGCGACGCTGGTGACCCTCGGCATCTTCGGCGCCGCGCTGTTCTTCGGCGACGGGATCATCACGCCCGCGATCTCGGTCCTCGGCTCGGTTCAGGGCCTGAAGGTGATCGAGCCGCAGCTCGCTCACCTCGTGCTGCCGATTTCGGTTGTGATCCTGCTCGCCCTCTTCTTCATCCAGCGGCGCGGGTCGGGTGCGATCGGATGGCTATTCGGTCCGGTGATCCTGGTCTGGTTCATCGCGATCGGGCTCCTGGGACTGAACCAGGTGCTGAAGGATCCGGCGGTCTTTCAGGCGCTGTCACCCACGTGGGGGGCTCGGTTCCTGGCCGACCACGGCGCGGCGGGATTCCTGACGCTCGGCGGCGTCGTCCTCGCCGTCACCGGCGCTGAGACCCTCTACGCGGACAGGGGTCACTTCGGCGCCGGGCCGATTCGGCTCGGCTGGTTTGCGGTCGCGTTCCCCGCCCTGATGCTCAACTACCTCGGCCAAGGGGTCCTGATCCGCGATGACCCGAGCACCGCGGTCAACCCCTTCTTCCTGATGGTTCCGGACTGGGCGCAGTACCCGATGCTGCTTCCTCGCAACCGCGGCGACCATCATCGCCTCCCAGGCCGCGATCTCGGGTTCGTTCTCGGTTGCCCGGCAGGCGGTCCAGCTCGGGTACCTACCACGCCTCACCGTCCTGCACCCCTCGAAGATCGAGGGGCAGATCTACGTCCCGATCGTCAACTGGGGGCTCTGTATCGGGGTGATCACGCTGGCGCTGATCTTCCAGTCCGCCGACAAGCTCGGAGACATCTACGGGGTCGCGGTCACCGGAACGTTCATCCTCAACACGGTGCTCTTCGCGGCCGTCGCCCGGCTGCTCTGGCGAACTCCGAAGCGCAGGCTCGTGCCCGATCGTGGTCCTGTTCTTGACCGTGGAGGTGTCGTTCTTCGCCGCCAACATCGCCAAGGTCGAGCATGGTGCGTGGCTTCCGCTCGTCGTTGCGCTGGTGATCTCGATCGTGATGATCACCTGGCGCCGGGGCCAGGAGATCGTCACCCGCAATCGGACCGCCAAGGAGGGGTCCCTCACCGAGTTCCTGGATCGCCTCTCTGCCGAGGACCCTCCACCGACCCGAGTTCCCGGCGTGGCCGTCTACCTCCATCCGACCAAGGAGACCGCCCCGCTGGCGCTCCGGATCGAGGTCGAGAACACCCACACGTTCCACGCAGAGGGTCGTGATTGTCTCGGTGGATATGGTCAGCATCCCGCACGTCGAGGACTTCGAGCGGTTCACGGTCGAGGAGATCGGCGACGATTTCAGGGTGTTCACGTGACGGTCAGGAACGGCTACCACGAGCCGATCGACGTCCCGGCCGCGCTGCGGCTCTGCCGCAAGCAGGGTCTGCTCGAACGCAACCTCGACCTCGAGCATGCCTCGTACTTCGTTTCGCGAATCGCGATCAAGCCGACCGACGCCCCGCCGATGCGGCCTTGGCGCAAGAAGCTGTTCGTCGGGATGGCCCGGAACGCGACGAGCCCGATCGACGCCTTCCAGCTGCCCAGCGATAGGACGGTGATCGTCGGCTCGCAGATCGCTCTGTGATCCCGGGGTGGTTCCCGGCTTCGTAGCTGTTTCCGGCCATACCCCGCCCGCTGATCGGAGTCTGCGCCGCGGTCGAGCGACCTTCGGCGTCTGGACCCTTGAGCCGCCCGTTCTGCTGCCGCTCTCCTACGCGGACTCGACCTCGGACTCGAGTGTGTGCTCCTCGCCATCGACTCGGAGCTTCGCGGATCCGGCGACCGCGATGTGACTCCCTTCCCGCTACGGGCCGGGCCGCCGCCGACGACACAGTGGAAGCGATCGTGTCCTCCGACGCTCAATTCGTGCTCGGGGTTCATTTGGAATGCCGAGGAGGACCTCTGCTCAACCGGATCATCCCGACGCTGGTCTCAAGTACGAGTCGCTAGATCGGGCGCAGCCGGCTTCCGGAAATGCCGTAGAGGCAACGCCTACGATGCCCGAGAAAGCACTGGACCCGCGCTAATCGCGGGTCCAGTGGGCGGCTCGCATCCCGCAGCCCAAGGGGCGTGGGAGGCCGCGCAGCGCCGATCTCAGCTCAGGGTCAGTCCCTGGTGACCACGTCCTCCTCGAGCGTCGAAACCGGTCCCTGGTACTTGTTCTTCGCCGAAACCAGATACCAGACCCCGAAGATCAGTGGCAGGAGTATCGCCACGGGCGTGTAGTTGACGAGGCTCGCGTCGAACCCGTCATTCCAGGGCAGCCCCGCGGGCGTGTACGGCAGGTTGAGCGCGAAGACCACCAGGATGACGAAGAGGATCCCGATCGTGTTGACCCACGTGTACCTGGCGCCGAGCGTCCACGGCCCCGGCTTGAAGGAGCTGCCGGCTCGGAGACGGAGGTAGACCGGAATGATGTAGGCGACGTAGAGGCCGACCGTGCAGATCCCGGTCAGGGCGTAGAACGCAAACGGGACGTCGTTCTTGCCGAACAGCGCCGGGATCGAGATGACCAGCGAGAAGAACGAAACGCCGATCACGGCGTTGAACGGCACCCGGTCGCGGTTGACCCGCCGGAACAGGTTCCAACCAGGGATCGCGCGGTCGCGCGAGAACGCGTACCAGGTGCGAGAGGCGCTGGTCAGGCCGGCCGCCCCGCAGAACAGCTGACCGACGGTGGCGATCAGGATCACCAGTTTCGCCGCCCAGGAGTCGAGCGCCGAGGTGAAGATGAACGTCGAGTAGCCGGCGCCGTCGTCGATCGCGCTGACGTTGGTCGCCGCGAACAGGAAGGAGAGCAGCAGGATCCAGCCGATGATCGCCGAGTAGAAGACCGACCGCCAGACACCCTGAGCCGCCGCGATCGCCGCCCCCTGGGTCTCCTCCGCGGTATGGGCCGAGGCGTCGTAGCCCGTCTCGGTGTACATGGTGAGGAGGAAGCCGATCGGCAGCACGAAGAACCAGAACCCGAAGTTGCCGGTCGAGCCGCCGAAGAAGCCCGACTCGTTGAAGCGCTCCGTGAAGACGAAGTTGGCGCTCTGATGGGAGTCGGGAACGATCCAGAGGATCCCGATGATCACCGCGACGCCGAGCAGGTGCCAGCCGACCGAGATGTTGTTGATCAGCGCCAGGAGGCGGTCGGCGAAGATGTTCACCACGGTGTAGGCCAACAGGATGATCAGGAAGAGCAGGAACTGCTCGCCCAGGATGTGGCTGGTGTCCCCGAAGTTGATCCCGATGATGTTCAGCCCATAGAGGCCGAGCAGGATGTTGAGGAAGATCGCTGCGCCGTAGGCGACCGAGGCGACGATCCCGAGCAGGCCGGCGATGTTGAACCAGCCGGTCATCCAGCTCCAGCCCTTGCCGCCGAGGTCATGGGCCCACCAGTACGGCCCTCCGGCCGTCGGATAGGCGGAGGTGAGCTCGGACATCGAGAAGGCCACGCAGAAGATCAGCAGGCAGAGCACCGGCCAGCCGATCGAGACCGCGATCGGTCCGCCGTTCAGCCAGGCGAAGCCGAACGCGGTGAAGCACCCGGCGAGGACCGAGATGATCGTGAACGAGATCGCGAAGTTGGTGAACGCGCTCCAGCTACGCGAGAGCTCCTGCTTGTAACCGAGCTCCGCGAGCCGCTCCTCGTCGCGCTTCGTCTGGTCGACGTCGGAGATGCCCTCAGGTGGTGTCACTTACCTCTCCCTCCGTTGCGGCCCCACCACATCCGTGCTCTTGGGGGCCTATGTCGCAGGCATCATGCCTGTCTGAGCGGACCCTACGCTCGAACGTGGACCCCCGTCAAGCCTGATTTCCGCAATTTGACCAGCTTGTACGCAACGTCTAGGCACGAATCGTGCTCAGGCCGATTCGTTGCAGGAGGGACCTCAGGCCGCCTACCGAGGCCTGCGGCTGGCTCAACTTTTGCAGCGCGCCAAGCGTCAGCGGGTCCTCGAAGCGCTGGAGGTGGCCGGCCAGCGCGATGAACGCCTGTGCCGTGGTGAGCGCGTCGCCGTCGGCGTGGTGCGGCCGGTGCACGGGAAGCCCCAGCGAGCGGACCATGTCACCGAGGCTGATCGGGTCCCTGGCGGCCGGCCGTTGCCCTCTGAGCCGGCGCAGCTCACGGTCGATCACTGCCGTGTCCACCGTGGGGTTTCGCAGCGTCGCGCCGAACTTCGAGAGGGCGGCAGTGAGAAAGCTGCGTTCGACGTCGGCCACGTGCGCGACGATCGGTCGCCCGGTGAGCGGCTCGAGCAGGTCGTCAATGACCTCGTCCAGAGGCGCCGCTTCCTCCAGATCCACCTCGCGGAGACCGTGGATCCTGATCGTGTCCCAGTCCGGCATCCGCCTCGGCCGCACCAGCTCATAGCGTGCGTCGTCGAATCGGATGGCGCCGCCGCTGACGGTCACGGTGGCGAAGGAGATGATCTCGTCGGAGGCCGCGTCCAGTCCGGTCATCTCCAGGTCGACCACGCTGAAGGCGACTTCCCGCCAAGGAGTATCCGCGGGCGGGAACTCGGCATCCCGATACGAGCGCAGCGCGCCGGAGTCCGTGGTTGCCACGTCTATCGCCGCGAGGGCAGACCGCCGGCGAGGGAGCGCTGCACGGTCCCCACCTCCCGGAATGCGTCCCGGAGGTAGCGGCGGGTGAGCGGATCGAGCTCTTCCGGGTTCAGGTTGTCGTCTGGCTCACCGCCCTGCTCGAGCTGGGTGACCTGGTGCTCCAAGCGCAGGGCGCTGAACAGCTCGTACGCCTCCTCGAGTACCCGGGCCGTCGCCTCGTTGAAGATCCCCTCGTCGGCCGCCGCGCGCAGTCGCGGCAGGGTCGCGTTCAGTGCGATGTCGCCCTTGAGCGCCGCGTAGCGGGCCAGGTCGACGATCGGCAGCAGTCCGCCTTGCTTGATGTCGAAGGTCCCGCGACGCTTCCCCGAGCCCTCGACGACGATGTTCCGCATGAAGCCGGTCGGCGGCTTCGCGGCAAGGGCCAGTCTCAGCATCCACTGCTCGAGCATCTCGCGATCACCGGTCTCGAAGAGAATGCGCTTGACGTCGAGCCCGCGATCGCCGTAGACGATGCGGCCGTCGAGCAGGATCGAGATCGCGATCAGAACCTTGTTGTCGGTCGGCTTCGTCAGCCAGGTCGCGATGCTTCCTCGCCAATCCTCGATCGAGCTGGACGCGAATCTCGACGCGGTGACCCCGTGAGCGTCGAGGCTCCAGCCGAGTACCCGGATGCAGTCGGACACGCTCGTCCCGATCTCGCGCATGTAGCGCTGTGTCTGGTTGGACGCCAGCGCCCGGCGGGCGCCGGATGTGAGCGGATCATTCTCGGGAGCGTCCCGCCAGGCCATCCCCGAGTCGGCGTCCGAGGAGGGGACCGGCTCCCGCCGCCCGTGGCTTCCAAGCGCCATCCAGCAGAAGTCGGCCGGGGGAGGCCCCTCGGTCTCGATCGCCAGCTCGATGACCCGGCGGACCAGGGCATCCGTGACCGCCGAGATCACCTCGCTGATCTGGGCCGGCGAGATATCGGCGCGCCAGAGAGCGATCACGGTCGAGCGCAGCTCGGTGACGGTCTCCTGTAGCTCGCGCTTGTTGCGGGCCGTCGCGATCGCTCGGCGAAGGACGAACGGCGACCGCGTCTCGGCGGCCACGAGGTCGACGGCGACGATCACACCCAGAACCTCTGAGCGCGGCGAGAAGACGACGACATGCCGGACGTCGTTGTCGAGCATCGTCAGCATCACGTCGGCTCCGGTCTCATCCGCCGCCACGCCGATCACGGGCGTACTCATCGCCGCAGTCACCGGCTCGTTGGCGCTCACCCGGCCGGCGACGACCTGTGATCGCAGGTCACGGTCAGTGACGATTCCGTGCCGACCGTTTCCGAGGTCCACCAGGACCGAGCTGACCTCCTCGGCGTCCATCCGGCGGGCGGCGTCCCGGAGCGTCGTCTCGGATCCAAGGATCACCGGAGGCCTGCGGACCAGGGCCGCAGCGGGTTGCATGCCCACCTCGGGAACCGGCGGACCGGCCCCGTTGGCTCCGGGCCTGCTGCCACGGGCGAGGAGGGAACGCGCCAGGAAGCGCAGGCTCGAGGCACGGCCCAGCAGCGGGACAACGTCGTCGGCCGCCAGCGAGTAGGTGAGCGTGTCCTCCCGGGCTCGCACCCCGTACCTGGTCGGCTCGCCGGAGAGGACCGATGGATGGCCGAACATCTCGCCCTCTCCGAGCAGGTCCACCACCTTGCCGCGATCCAGCAGCTCGACGGATCCTCGCCGGATCACGCGGATCCGGCCCTGGGGCTGCACGCCCTGGGGCAGAATCTCCGTGTCGGCGGGAAAGAACTCGACCTCGGTCCGGCTGGCCAGCTGCTCGAGTGCCTTCTCGTCGAGCCCGGTGAAGGGGTCTCGGGCGCCCAGGAACTCCGCGATGTCATGCATCCGTCTCTGAGGGGGAGTCTAAGGACCCGTCCGTCGAGGGATGGTGAACCGGGTTCAGCCCGAGAGCGCGGCCGCGGCCTCCTCAACGGTCGGCTTGATGGGCAGCACCTGATCGAGCCCCATCACCGAGAGGATGCGGAGGATCTGGTCACTCGAGGCGGCCACGGCGAGGCTCTCGCGGCCCTTGCCCGGGCTTTTCTCCTGGCGGGAAAGCAGTAGTGCGCGGATGGCGCTGGAGTCGATGAACTCGCACGCGGTCAGGTCGACGACGATGCCCTTCGCATCGGCCTCGACGGCGCCCCGCAGCTCGGCACGGAGCTCCTCCTCATGGGACATGTCGACCTCGCCGGCGACCCGGACGACATAGGCGTCGTCCGGACCGGGCCCAGAGCTGATCTCGAAGTGCGGAATGTCTGCGCTTGGCGTTTCGGCCACGTGGTCCCCTATTTACCTCGAGGAGCGGCCACATCCTAGCCAGCGGTTCCATGTGGAGGAAGGGCCTCAGCCGAGATGCAGAGCGGCCCGGGCGTGCGTGACAGCGGACTCGACGGATTCCTCGAGCGGGTGCTCGACCGGCCTCAGGCCGTACACCGGGGAATCCCCATCCGTCACCAGCCTCTCCGCCAGGATGATCCCGCGTGGGCTGACGATCTCCTCCTGCTCGACCTCGTCGGCGAGCGTCAGGATGAGCGGCGCGCTGTCGAGAACCTCGCGGACCTTAAGAGGAAGCTTGGCGGCGTAGAAGTTCGGCTCGTTGCGCCGGGCCTCCGCGATCAGCGCCCGCAGCGCTTTCGCGACCGCCGAGCGATAGCGCCGGTGCAGCAAGCGAGCCCGCCGGACCAGGACAGCGGGGCTGCCGTCGGTCACGCCGCCGTTCAGCAGCTCGTCGTCGATCGCGCGTGCACGGACACGGGCGACGATCCGGTCGGTGAGACGCGCCCACCCGGGTGGGGGATTGGGCGGACTCTCGCCGAGCGCTGCAATACCGCTGCCCGTCATACCTCGCGTCATATGCCCGAATCTCGCGTGTCCAATTTCGCTTCAGCAGTGGACTTCACACCAATTTACGCGCCTCGTGGCGCGGTGGATCAGCTGCCGATCGGCATCGGGGTCGCGAGCAGGCCCTCGACGTACGAGGCCGGGACCGGCTCGGAGAAGTGAAAGCCCTGGGCGAAGCCGCAGCCCAGGTCGCGAGCCACCCTGACCTGCTCCTCGGTCTCGACCCCCTCGGCGACCACACTGAGGCCGATCGTCTCGGCCATCTCGCTGACCGCCCGGACGATCGCCGCCTCGTGGGGGCTGTCGATGACGTTCTCGACGAAGGAGCGATCGAGCTTGACCATCGAGAGCGGCAGTCGCTTCAGGTATCCGAGGGAGGAGAAGCCGACCCCGAAGTCGTCCAGGACGAGCCGGACGCCCAGTCGATGCAGGGATCCCAGCGTTCCCTCGACGGAGGTGGTGTCGTCGAGCAGGCTGCTCTCGGTGAGCTCGAGCCAGAGGGTCGAGGGCTCGATCCCGTTCGCCCCTATCGAGCGCTCGAGGTGCTGGACCAGCTCGGGGTCCGCCAGCTGCCGGGCCGAGAGGTTGACCCCCACGCCGACCGGTGCCGCGTCCGGCCGGAGACGCTGCCAGGCGGCGGCCTGCCGGCACGCCTGCTCGATCACCCAGCGACCGATGGGCACGATCAGACGGGACTCCTCCGCGACGGGGATGAACCCGAGAGGCCCGATCAGGCCGCGCTCAGGGTGATTCCAGCGGAGCAGCGCCTCCATCGAGGCGACTACACCGTCGGCGAGCCGGACGACCGGCTGGTAGTGGACGACGAACTCATTCCGCTGAAGCGCCCGGCGCAGGTCGTTCTCGGTCTGCATGTGCTGGATCACGCGGGAGCGCATCACCTCGTCGAAGATCTCGTAGCCGCCGCGTCCGTGGTCCTTGGCCCGGTAGAGCGCCGAGTCCGCGTCCCTGATCAGCGCCTCGGGGTCCTCGTTGCCGGTGCCGATCGAGATGCCGATGCTCGCGCTCACGAAGTGCTCGCGCTCTCGCAGGATGAAGGGGCGGGCGAGCGCCTCCGCGATTCGCTCCGCGATCCGGGTCGCGCCGCGCTCGTCGCCGACATCCTCGGCGAGGACCGCGAACTCATCGCCGCCGAAGCGGGCGACGGTGTCGCCGGGACGTAGAGCCTGCTCGATCTGCGGCGCCACGGCGGCGAGGAGCTCATCGCCGGCCGCGTGCCCGAGGCTGTCATTGACGAGCTTGAACTGGTCGAGGTCGAGGAAGAGGACGGCGATGGCGGTCCGACGGCGGGCGGCCACCGAGAGCGCGTGTTGAAGCCGGTCAAGGAAGAGGCTGCGGTTCGGAAGCCCTGTGAGCGCGTCGTGCAGGGCCTCGTGCTGCGTCCGCTCTTCGGTGCGGCGCCGCTCGATCGCATTGGCGAGCACGTTCGCGATCGCTTGCATGAAGTTGACGTCCTCCCGAGTGAAGGCGCGGAGCTCGCTGGACCCGGCCCCAAGCACGCCGAAGGGCTCCTCCTTGCCCTTGATCAGGATGATCGCCGCGCTCCGCATCCCCTGCTCGGCCTGGAGCGTTGACTTCTGAAAGCGCGTCTCGGCGCTCCAGTCGTCGACCACGGTCGCCTTTCCGGTGGCGAGCGCGTAGCCGGACTGCGACCGGTAGTCGGCCGGGACGCCTGCCCTCCCGATCAGCTCCTCGGGGACCCCGACCGCCGAGACGAGGCGCAGCTCCTCTCCGCCAGGCATCAGCTTCAGAACCCCCCCGTAGTCGATCTCGAGGACATCGGCGAGGATGCGGCTCGCCTCGTCCGCCAGCTCGTCGATGCCGGTCCCCTCGAGTGCCTGCTGCCCGAACCGTGCCACCGCGCTCTGCTGGTGCGCCTGCAGGCGACTCGACTCCTCGCTGTGAACCAGCGCGCTCGCGGCCCTGGCGAGGAGACGGCGCCGGCGCGCCTGGCCGCGCGCCTCCCATCCCCCGAGCAGGGCGATGCAGAGCGCGGCAAACAAGCCGAAGCCGCCGAAGGGGAGGCCGCCGCCCACCGCGAAGGCAAGGATGAAGAGGGCCGCGAGCTCGGCGATCCCGACCGCGACGATCGGCGCGACCGGATATGAGAGCGAAGCGAAGAGGAAGGGCAGGACCAAGAGCAGCATGAAGGGGCTGCGCGAGCCGCCGTCAAGGCCCGCGCAGACGCCGATCAGGGCGACGTCCGCCACTGACCAGGCGACGAAGAAGGGCTCGCGCAGGGGCCCGCTGATGATCCGCTCGAGAGGCAGCAGCGCGATCAGCGGCGCCGTCACCAGGCCCAGGCCGATCGCGGCCAGGATCAGGTCGCGATTCGGCTGGTCCCAGGTGCCGAGTGCGTAGACGGCGCAGCCGAGGCAAACGAGCGTGGAGAGCCAGGTCCCGACCTTGATCGAGGCCAGTCGGGTCTCGAATTCCTGATCGCGGACCCTGCCGGTCGCCGTGCGGGCGCTCTCCCCGGTCATGCAGGAGGTTCCTTCCTCGGTGGCTCCGATAGCTTGCCCCAGGCGCAGCCGAGCCGAAGCCGAACTACTGGGGAGATACTGGAAACCGTCAGATGTATGACCAGCACGACGTCGAGACGCTCGAGCGCCAGTTCAATGCGGCGATGGAGGAAGCCGATACCGGCTCTGCCCTGGAGGCTGTGAGGCGCATCTACGATGAATTCGACCGCGGGGGCGAGGGACTTGAGGCTCTGCTGCACCCGGACTTCCAGATTCGGATGGAGACGGTCTTCATCGACGACAAGACGTACAAGGGAATGCGCGGCTACAGGAGGTGGCGGGCCGACATCGAGGACCTGTTCGAGGCCGACCGCTTCCAGCCCGAGGGTCTGCGCGCCGCCCGCGACGGGCGCTGGGTCGTGCTTGGTCGCCTCCAGATCACCCAGAAGGAGGATGCCGGTGAGCTGGACGTGCCGCTGGCACACGTGCTCGAGCAGCGCGACCGGAAAGTGGCGAGCTTCACCGTCTACTCCGACATCTCGGCGGCACTCGAATCGGTTGGTCTGCCGGCGTAGGCGCCCGGCTAGTCTCGGGACATGGCGACGCAGCGCTCAGCGGCATCCCGGACGCTGACCATCGCCGGCATCGAGGTCGCTCGGATCGGCCTCGGCACGAACCGGCTGACCTCGACGCCCGAGAACCACGCCTTCCTGCGCGAGGCGGTCGACGCGGGACTCGGTCACATCGACACCGCGCACGTCTACTCGGGCGGCGACAGCGAGCACGCGATCGGCTCGGCGCTCGCGCCCAAGCCCGATGGCCTGGCCGTCGCAACCAAGGGCGGCTACAGCGGCCGGGGCGACCCGGACTCGCTCCGCGCACAGATCGACCAGAGCCTGGAGAGCCTCCGCACGGAGGCGATCGATCTCTACTACCTGCACCGCGTGCATCCGGAGACGCCGCTGGAGACGAGCCTGGGGGCGATCGCCGAGTACCGCGACTCGGGCAGGATCCGTGAGGTCGGGATCTCGGCCGTCGACGTCGACCAGATCGAGGCGGCCCGCCGGGTCGTCCCGATCGCGGCGGTGCAGAACCACTACAACGTCGCCGACCGGCGGTACGACGACGTGGTCGACTACTGCGAGGAGAACGGCATCGTGTTCGTTCCGTACTACCCGCTCAAGGGCGGGGGGCCGCCGGCCCTCGGGCAGATCGCCGAGTACCACGACGCCACCCCGTCGCAGATCGCCCTCGCCTGGCTGCTCCACCGTTCGCCCGTCACGCTCCCGATCCCGGGCACGCTTTCGATCGAGCACCTGCGCGAGAACCTCGGCGCGCTCGAGATCGAGCTCAGCGACGACGAGCTCGCCGCGCTGGGCTAGCTCCGCCGGCGCGCCGCGAAATCACCCGGGCTTATGGTCGGATCGCCACCGTAGGATTGCGGCTGTGCCGTTCACGCTCAGGAACCTCAAGGAGGACCTGCCGGAC
Source organism: uncultured Solirubrobacterales bacterium (assembly GCA_963804595.1). Taxonomy (GTDB): domain Bacteria; phylum Actinomycetota; class Thermoleophilia; order Solirubrobacterales; family 70-9; genus DASUPK01. The sequence goes on along the minus strand of CAWDQZ010000017.1, from coordinate 240,765 downwards.
GTCGGGTCCAACTTCGACGGGGCGCCGGACCTGGAGTTCCGCTTGGCGACCGAGGCGCTCGAGCTCGAGCAATCCGGCCTGGGCTACCAGCGCGTGCCACCCGGCTATCGCTTTCCGTACGGCCACACGCACAAGAAGCAGGAGGAGGTGTACGTGGTCGTGCGCGGGAGCGGGCGCATGAAGCTCGACGACGAGATCGTCGAGCTCAAGGAGTGGGACGTGGTGCGCGTCCCGCCCGGTACGTGGCGAGGCTACGAGGCCGGGCAGGAGGGCCTCGAGATCCTCGTCATCGGCGCACCCAACCTCGGCGAGGCTCCCCGCGAAGACGTCGAGGGCCAGCGGGACTGGTGGGCTGACTAGCTTCATCCGAAGTGCCGGGTGCCGGGAGGGCCGAAGTGTGGTCCTAAGCGCCGTCCGACCGCCGCTTAGCGAGCGTCGATACCAGGGTTCGGACTAGTGTGTTTGACGGGTGCGACATCGGGTGTCGAAGCATCAGGCTTTCAGCCTCGCTATCCCCTCCGTGCAAAGGAGATCGCCATGACAGCTCCTGCAGAAAGTTCCGGCTCCCCCTCCGAGGCGTCGAAGGTCCCAGCGGGCTCCGCCGACACGTTCAATGGCCTGGCGGCCGACGGGCAGATCGAGCTTCAGGAGGGCTACGCCGAGGTCGGCGACGTGCGGTTGCATTACGTGGAGGCGGGTGAGGGGCCGCTGATCGTTCTCCTGCACGGCTTCCCGGAGTTCTGGTACGGCTGGCGGCTGCAGATCGCGGCGCTCGCAGCGGCGGGCTTTCGAGTCGTCGCCCCCGACACGCGTGGCTACAACCTGTCATCGAAGCCTGAGGGCTTCGAGGCGTACGCCGTCGACCTGCTCGCCGCCGACATTCGCGGCCTCATCGGAGAACTCGGTGCCGAGTCCGCGCTCATGGTCGGTCACGACTGGGGCGGATCCATCGCCTGGACCACTGCGATGAACCACCCCGAGGTGGTCGACCGACTCGCCATCCTCAATGCAGCCCATCCGCGGCGGCTCTCGGAGGGACTCCACAACCCGAACCAGCTCAGGAAGTCCTGGTACTTCTTCTTCTTTGCGGTACCTGGACTGCCCGAGGATGTGGTGCACGCCAGAAACTGGCATTTCTTCCGACACTTTCTGAGTGACGCGAACCCGCCTTACACGCCGCAGGAAATCGAACACTACGTCGAGGCGTGGTCGCAGCCAGGGGCAGCAGCCGGGATGATCAACTATTACCGCGCCTCGGTAAGACAGTCCCAGAAGGAGGCCGCAGCAAAGTTGCGCCCGATTTCGGCGCCGACACTGGTCATCTGGGGAGAGCGCGACTCCTACCTCGGCTCCGACCTCGCCGAGCCGGACCGCGACGACGTGCCCAACCTCGACCGCGTGGAGCGCTTGGCCGACGCATCGCATTGGGTCCATCACGACGAGGCGGAGCGCGTCAATCAGCTTCTCATCGAGTTTTTCGGGGGCTGATGGCGCGCGCCGTGCGAGGCGCAAGCGAAACCGCTGCACTGGGCGAAAAGCGGCGGTTCTGACCCGCCGCTGAAACGGCGAGCGGCCCCGGGTGGGGGCCGCTCGTTGGGGGGATGGATATGAGGCGCCGCGCCAATCGGCGCCGTCTGTCTGTGGACGAGTCTTGTTGGACCTACGAGGCAGAGCCGCTCGATTGCGTGCCCGACTGGTTGCTCTGGTCCTGGTTCCTTCCCTGCTCCTGGCCCTGAGCGGGAGGAGCGCCGGGGGGTGGACCGCAGTGGAACCTGCCGATCCCGGGCGGTCCGGCGTCGCGGAGCTTCTCGGGCAGCTTGCTCTTGCAGGCCTCGAAGGCCTTCTGGAGCTTCTCCCTATCGGCCGCGCTCGGCGGCTGCGGCGGGCCATTGCTCGGATCGATCTTCCCGGGATCTGGCGGAGCCGGAGCGCCGTTGTCCTCCATGCACTTCCGGAAGTCCTCCAGCTTCTGCCGGTCCTCGCTGGAGAGGTTGTCATCCATGACCGCCGCGCCGGCCGCGCCGCCCGGCGGGGCCGGCATCTGGAATGTCTGCGACCCGCTGCCGTTGCTCGCGTTTCCGCTGCCGCTGCCGCTTCGGCGAGCGAGACCGCGGCCACACCGATCGCGGTGATCCCCGCCGCGAGCAGCGAGAGGCCGAGCGGCCCGAAGCGGATCGTGATGCCTGGTTTCTTCTTCATCACTGGCTCCTTCTGATGGGTCCCGGTCGCGCCGGGCTCGCCGACCATCAAGCCAGTGCCGGCTGAGAGGAGCCTGAGATCGAGCTAAGAAGTGGCTTGAACTTCGCTCGCCGGGGCAGCTGAGGAGACCTTCGCCTCCTGGCGCTCCGGGGCGATGCGGACCACGTTCCAGGCGAGCCCCACCCGCTCCATCCCGCCGATCAGCAGCGCGGAGGGGTCGAGCTCCCAGCGGCGCAGCCCGTGCACCGCCGAGCGGGGGAAGGCGTGGTGGTTGTGGTGCCAGGACTCGCCGAGGGAGGGCAGGGCGAGCCAGAAGACATTGGTGGAGTGATCGTCGACTTCGAATCGCCGCGTGCCCATGAAATGGCAGATCGAGTTGACGCTCCAGGTCACGTGGTGGACGAAGAACACCCGGACCAGTCCACCCCAGAGCAGGCCGGTGGCCGCTCCCAGAAGCGTGCCGGTGAGCAGGTAGCCGACGAGCGCGGGGATCGCGAGGCCGGTCAGGACCAACGGGATGAACGCCCTGTTGACCGTGCGCATGCCGGGGTCCTCGCAGAGATCCGGCGCGTACTTCTTCCAGTCGGCCCGGCCGTGCTCCGAGAGCAGCCAGCCGGTGTGCGCGTGCCAGAGGCCATGGAGCACGCCGCCGATGCCGTCGCCGTGACCGACGTGCGGGCTGTGCGGGTCTCCCTCGACGTCGGTGTGGGCGTGGTGCTTGCGGTGGTCGGCCACCCAGGCGATCACCGATCCCTGGACCGCCATCGTGCCGAGCGCGGCGAAGAGGTACTCGGTCGCCTTGTGGGTACGGAAGGAGCGATGGGTGAGCATGCGGTGGTAGCCGACCGTGATTCCGCCCGCCGTGATCAGGTACATGACGGCCAGGATCGCCAGGTCGGTGACGCTCACCACCTGGTTCCAGAAGAGGAGGATCGCGGCGAGGGTGGCGCAGAAGGGCACCACCATTGCGCCGAGGTTGGCGAGCTTGGTGGCGCGGGTCATCTCGTGGGTGATTTCGTCAGTCATGCGTCCAGGCTACGCACGACTTCTTCACAGGAGTTAGTCTGATTGCCAACTCCGAGGCGGATTTCTTATCACTCAGGTCACAAAAGACTGGGGCGCCGAGCCCTGGCGGGCGCTCCCCCCGGAGCTGGCGGGGGTGATCGAGCCGGAGCTCCCGGCCGCCACCGAGGAGATCTTGGAGACGATCGCCCGGGAGGTGCCCGAGTACGCGCGGCCGCTCGAGGGTGCGTTCGGCTCCGGCATCCGCACTGGGGTCAGTGAGGCGCTGCGCCAGTTCGTCGCCCTGATTCGCGACCCTGACGCCGGCCGCGAGCCGGGCCGCGACGTCTACGTGGCCCTCGGGAGGGGGGAGCTCAGTCAGGGCCGCACGCTGGATTCGCTGCAGTCCGCCTATCGGATCGGGGCTCGGGTGGCCTGGCGACGCATCTCCGCCGCCGCGCGCCGTCATCGCGCCGACCCCGATCAGCTCGCGGTCCTGGCCGAGGCGATCTTCGCCTACATCGACGAGCTCTCAGCCGACTCGGTCGAGGGCTATGCCCGGGCGCAGCGGGAGCAGGAAGGCGAGCGCCAGCGCCGCCGCCGCGAGCTCCTCGCCCTGTTGCTTCGGGATCCGCCCGCCGAGGAGCCCGAGCTGCGTGCCGCGGCGCAGGCCGCGGGCTGGAGGCTTCCGCGGAGCGCCGCCCCGCTGGCGATCGCGGAGGCCGATCTGGCCGGGGTCGCCCGGCGCCTCTCGGCCGACGCGCTCGTGGGCTCGCTGGAGGGGGTCGGGTGCGCCCTGATCGCAGGCGCCGCGAGGCAGAGCGCTGAGCTGCGCCGGGCGACCGAGTCGATCACCGCAGCCCTCGGCCCGGCCGTCCCTCGCGCGGAGCTCGGCTCCTCCTGGGCTCTCGCAAAGGCCGCCCTGCGCGCCGCCGAGGCCGGGGCGATCGACGGGACCTCCCCGCTCGCCGCGGAGGACCACCTCGCCGAGTTGCTGATCTTCGAGTCCGGGGGCCTGGCAGAGCGCCTCGCCGTGAGCCGGCTCGCGCCGCTCGCCGAGCTGACTCCGGCGGGGCGGGGGCGGATGGAGGAGACCGCCCTGGCTTTCGTCCAGCACGGCGGCAACGCCGCGGCGATGGCGCGCGCCCTGCACCTGCACCCGCAGACGGTCCGCTATCGCCTCACGCGCCTGCGCGAGCTCCTCGGCGATCGGCTGGACGATCCTGACGACCGCTTCGAGCTCGAGCTCGCGCTCAGGTCTCGTCGGGCAGCTCAGGCAGCTCGAGGCTGACGACCGCGCCGCCTTCGGACGCATTCGAGGCGCTCGCTCTGCCGTCGTGCTCCTCGGCGACCCGTTGGACGATTGCCAGCCCGAGGCCCGAGCCGGGCTTGCCGCGCGCGTCATCGGCGCGCCAGAAGCGGTCGAAGACCCTGTCGAGGTCGCCGTCCGGGAATCCCGGCCCGTGGTCGCGGACGGTGACCCGGCCCTCCCGCACTTCCACCTCGACCCGACTGCCCGGCGGGCTCCACTTGATGGCGTTGTCCAGCATGTTCGAGATCGCCCGGCCGACCCGCTGCGGGTCGATGTGGACCAGCGAGGGGTCGAGCCGCTGGTCGAAGCCGATCCCGCGCGCCCGGCGCTTGGCCCGCTCGATCGCGTCCCGGGTGAGCTCGTCGAGGGCGACGTCCTGCCGCGCGATCGCATCCTGCCCCGGCGCGCGCGCCAGCTCGACGACATCCCCGATCAGATCCGTCATCTCCTCGAGCTCCTCGGTGACGTCCGCGACCAGCCGCCGCCGCTCCTCCGGATCGAGGCCGTCGGCTCGTCCGAGCGTCTCGATGTTGGTTCGCAGCGTGGCGAGGGGGGTGCGCAGCTCGTGCGAGGCGTCCGCGACCAGCCGCCGCTGGGCGGCCTCGGAGCGCTCGAGTGCGGCCAGCATCTCGTTGAAGCTGGCGGCCAGGCGGCCGAGCTCGTCGTCGCCGCGGACCTCGATTCGATGGGTGAGGTCGTGGGTCCGTGCCACCTCCTCAGCCGTGGCCGAGACCTCACCCGCGGGCGCGAGCGCGGCCCGGGCGACGACCGGTCCGAGCGCGGCGGCGAGCGCAATGCCTCCGGCGCTCACGGCGGCGAGGATGATGATCAGGGTGTTGAGGGTGTGGTTCGTGTCCTCGAGCGAGCGGGCCACCTGGACCGCCGTCCCTTCGGACAGGGGCTCGGTCAGGACCCGCAGGTCGCTGTCACCGGCTCGGACGTCCTCGAACTTCGCCTGCCCGCCGTTTGCCGCGAGCTGCCGGTCGGCCCCGGAGACCGGGATCTGGAGGGAGGAGCTCGGCCCGGTGACGACCGCGCCACTGGGGGAGATCAGCTGCGCCAGCGCCTCGGGCCCTCCCGGCTCGGGCGGCGGCAGCGTCAGCGCGTACTGCTCCCCCTGCTCGGCGCCCCTCCCAGTCGTCTGGGGGGGCGGAGCCACCGCCACGGGGGGCCCGGGTGGTGGCCCGGCCTGGAACCGCTGGGTGACGCGTTCGGCCTGCTGCCGGAGGTCGTGGTCGATGTCCCCTCGCAGCCGGTCGCGAACCAGCGTGTAGACGAGGACCGAGGCCAGCAGCACCGTGAGAGCCACGGCCAAGCCCGAGAGCAGCGCGAGCCGCCGGCGCAGGCTCACCTGGTGCGGGGGCGCTCCGATGACGCGGGGGCGCTGCCCTTGGCAGCGACCCGTTTAGCGTCGGAGGAGCGACCCGTTTCACGAAGGGAGTATCCGACCCCGCGGACCGTCTGGATCAGCCGCGGCTCGCCGCCCTCCTCGGTCTTGCGGCGCAGGTAGCCGATGTAGACCTCGAGCGAGTTCGAGCGCGGACCGAAGTCGTAGCCCCAGACTGCCTCGAAGAGCTGCGACCTGGTCAACACCAGGCGCGGGTGCCGCATCAGGTGCTCGAGCAGGGCGAACTCGGTCTTGGTCAGCTGGACCTGCCGACCGCCGCGCTCGACCTCACGGGTGGCCGGATCGAGCGTCAGATCGGCATACACCAGCCGCTCGCCCGCTTCGCCGTTCGTGCGTCGCAGCAGGGCCCGCACCCGGGCGAGCAGTTCCTCCAGGGCGAAGGGCTTGACGACGTAGTCGTCCGCTCCGGCATCCAGTCCGTCGACTCGGTCCTGGACCGCGTCTCGAGCGGTCAGCATCAGAATCGGTGTGCGGTCGCCCCGCGCGCGCAGTTCCCGCGCGACCTCGAGTCCATCGCGCTTCGGCATCAGAACGTCGAGCACGATCGCGTCGGTGGGCCGCGATGCGAGCGATCCGAGTGCCTCGTCCCCGTCCGACGCCAGCTCGACCTCGTAGCCCTCGAGCTTCAGCGCGCGCTCGAGCGCCCTGCGGAGCTGGGGCTCATCGTCGACGACCAGTATTCGCACGGCCTCATGCTGTCGCGGTTGCATAAGAGGATTGTGAGAGCAGCGCCCGCTGCATGCGCGCCCTCAGCGGCTGGACATCGGTCGAGTTTCGGCGCCCAGCATTTGGACTCGCGTCCAGATCTGCCGATAGGCGGTAGGTGATACGCCGGATCAACCGAACGCTGTCGACCCTTTTCCTCCTCGGGGCATTCGTCCTCGTCGTCGCCATCGGCTTCAGCGATCACTCCGATGACTACGGCAGGGTCTCGCTTCCGCAGGGCGGAACGGTTCACCTCCCCGAGGGCAAGGTGACGGTCTTCGACCGGGTCCGTGGGGACACCTCCGACAAGGAGGACAACACCGCCGCGGTCGCGTTCCAGGTCGAACCCGCTGGGGGTGGGCAGCCGATCGCGATCAGGCTGGAGAACGGAGACACCTCCGAGGACCAGGTGCAGCGAAGGGAGACCATCGGTGAGTTTGGTGCCCTGGCGAAGCTCGACGTGCCGAAGGCGGGCGACTACGTCGTCAGCGGCAGAACCGACCTCGGGCCGGGCACCGTCTACCTCGACTTCGGCACCAACGCCGGGCGGGCCCTGCTCAACCACTGGAAGCTGATCGCAGGCCTCATGCTCGGCGCGTTCCTGCTGGCGCTGATCCCGCCGCCGCGACCGCGTCGCTGGCGTGACGCCCCCGACCCGTCCTGGTCCTCCGATCCGCGCGCGCCCTACGCCGGCTGAGCGCCGGACCGCCGGGAGGCACGGCCACCAGCACACGCAGCGCCGCCCGGGGGCCGGCCGTACGCAGCAGCGCCCGGCGCAGCGCGCGGCGCTCGGCTCACCCCCGGGGGAGGGGCGGTCGGGTCTCGGTACCGGCGGGCCTCGAGCTCGGCGGCATAGCGAGCGGCCTCCGGTCCGCCGAGTCGCTCGAGGACCTGCTGGGCCCGATGCAGGGTGCTTCCAGGCGGCAGCGGCGAGCCGAGCCTGGCGAGGGCGCGCTCGAGCTCGCGGAGCTCTCCGGCGGCGAGCTCATCACCGCTCAGTCGTGACCGTCTCCACGCGCGGAACGCGTAGGCGCAGAGGGCGGCGAGCGCCACGAACCCGGCGGCAATGCCGAGCACGGCCGCGGTGGCCGGCCTCGAGGAGTGATCACCCGGTTTCGCCAGCGCTCCGCGCTGAGCTGTGGGCGCGGAGGCGTCGCCGCCGCGCGGATCGGGCGCGCTCCGCGAGTTGATGTTCGGATCGACGGGTGTCGGGTCCGTCACGCCGAGCGAGTTGTCGTCGACCTGAGTGGCGGCGGGCGCGGCCGGAGGGGTGGGGTCGAAGGTGACCCAGCCGATGGTGGGGAAGAAGACCTCGACCCAGTTGTGCGCGTCGGTGTCGTCGACCAGGTAGTTGTTGTGCTCGGGATCCCGGCCGCCCGGCGAGAAGCCGGCTGCGACGCGGCTCGGGATGCCGAGCATGCGCAGCATCAGCGCCATCGCGCCGGAGAACTGCTGGCAGTAGCCCGCGCGGTCCTCTGAGATAAACGCCGGCAGCGGATAGGTCCGGTTGGGAACGTCCTGGCGGTATTGGAAGTTGCTGCGCAGATAGAGCTCGATCCGGTGCGCAGCGTCGAAGGGCGTGCGCGCCCCGGCCGCGAGGCGCCGGGCGAGCGCGTACATGACCTCGTAGGGAGTGCCCTGCACCTGGTCGGCGATCGAGGCCGGACCGGACTTGCCCCAGAACTGGGAGTTGATCGACCGTGCACCGTCGGAGCCGCCCGAGAGCGTGAATGAGACGTAGCGCCGCGCCTCGCTCGGATACGCCGTTCCCGCGGCGCGCATCTCGATCGGACTCGGCTTCGGGTCGTAGACCAGAACCGTGTAGCGATTTCCCGGGCGGAGCTCCTGACTGACCGGCCAGATCCCGTCGCGGGCCGGCACCGCCTCGATCGGCCGCAGAGCCAGCGTGGTGCCGGCGCCGACGGCGACGTCGCTGGTGAGGCCGCGGACCTCGAAGTTGATCCGGTCGACCCATTCCGGGTCGGGGCTCGGCGCCACTCCCTTCGGGTGGTACTTGAGCGGCTCACCGAGGGCCGGCTCGGTGAGCGGTCCGCTCGAGCGCGCCCACCGCACGCCGTCGAAGATGTCGAGGTTGGTCGCCTTCCAGTAGTGGACCTTCGTGCTCGAGACCTCCATCAGGAGGGTCCCCTTCTGCGGCCAGTCGAGCGGGCCGTAGGACTGGTCCCAGCGGAAGCTGATCCCATTCGCGCTCAGCAGGTTCCAGTGCCGGTAGTCGATCAGCGCCCGGCCGGGATCGATCAGGGCTGCTGCGGGCACCGCGACGAGAGCCGCGACCACCACCGCGAACCCCGCCGCAATCCCTCGCCTGCGATCGATCGATGGCAGCCAGAGCCAGGCGCAGACCAGGAGCACGAGCAGCGCACCGCTCGCCAGCTGGCGATCGGGCTGCGACCAGGCGACGGCGACCAGGTAGAGCCCGACGAGCAGCACCAGAGCGGAGATCCGGCCCGCCACCCGCCGGCGTCTCGGCCAGAAAGCGGCGAAGGCCGCTGCGCCGACCATCAGCGGTGCGGCCAGCAGGATGACCAGCCGCGTCCAGGCGTCGGCGCCGGCGTACGGCACGGGCACGTCGGTCAGCCCGTTCAGGCTGCGATTGAGATTGGCTGAGAGCTCGTCCCAGTTCCCCGGCAGGAGCAGGCGGGCCGGCAGCCCCACGATCACCAGCCCCGCCCCGATCGCGACGATGACGGCCACGGCGCCGAGGACCCAGCGGGTCGTCCGGGGGCGGGGGAGCCGGCCGATCGCCGCGAGTGCGGCGCCTCCCGCGGTGGCCAGGACGACCGCGAGGGCTACCCGGACGGCCGGTGGATCCGCGACGAGCGATGTCCACTGCAGCGCTGCGACGATGCCGAGGGCGGCGAAGCAGAGCAGTTCGAGGCGCTCCGGGCGGGGCGGGGAAAGTGGGTTCACGCCGCGACCCTCCGGCGAGCCTCCCGCCGCCCCGCAAGCGCATCGACCGCGTAGCCGAAGCAGCCCGAGACCCGGAAGGCCGCAACCCGGCGGGACCCGGTCGGCGTGATCAGGAAGCTTCCTGCCCGGAGGCCGCGCAGCGACCCCGGTAGCCCGCGTCCGGCGGTGACCCAGAGGACGGCGGAGCCCCGCAGAGCCGGGAGCAGTTGCGGACCCGCGTTCGGGTCCGAGACCGCGATCCGCACGTGCGCTTGGGGCCAAGACCGCAGCGCCGGGTCGATTGTGAGTGGGCGGCGTTCCCCGGGAAGCAGGAGGTCACAGCCGCCGGAGCGCCCAAACTCGACGCATAGGGAGGCGGCAGCGCGCATCGCCCGTTCCCGATGAGCCGGGGTGGCGGCGCCGCGTGGGTCGAAGACCACCAGGGGCCTCGGTTCGCCACCGGCGACCAGGCGCCGCTCGATCATCTCGCCGGTGCGCGCGACGGCCGGCCAGTGGATGCGCGACGCGGGGCTGCCGTCCCGGTAGGGCCGCAGCCCATCGACCTCGAACTGGGCCGGGCCGCCGCGGCGGGACACCGCGTCGCTCGCGTGACCCGACCCGGGCGACTGGCCGCGCGGCGCGGCGCCCGAGCCGACCCAGCGCACCGGATCGATGCGCGGTAGGACCACCAGGTCGAGCGCCCCCTCCGACTCGAGCCGGCGCTGCCAGAGCCCGAGCGGGTCGCGAACGAGCAGGCGAGCGGGATCGAGCTGGACGCGCCCGGGGTTCTGCAGCCAGACCGCGCGGTCGAGGCCGCGCGACCAGCGCGGGCCGACGGACACTCCCCGCTCGAGCAGGGGATCGGTCAGCTCGCCGCCGGGAGGGGGAAGGAGGGTGCGGCGCAGCCTGATCCGAAGCGGATACGCCTCGCTCTCCTCGAGTCGCGCGGGACCCGGGAGTCTCTCCAGCCGGCCGCCCCGCGTGGCGAGCTCGACCCATCCGACCGCCACCAGCGCGAGACCGAGCAGCGCAAGCCCGCAGACGATGGCGGCCTCGAGCCCGAACCCGAGCCCCACGACCGCGAAGGCCGCGCCCAGCGCTGCGGTGGCGGGAGCCCGCGGCGACCCGGCCGCCCCCGGGGTCTTCATCAGAGCGCCGGGACGCGGTCGATCGCCTCGCGGATCACCGCCTCGCGCTGGTCGCCGTCGACCTCGTAGGAGAGGAGCAAGCGATGGGCGAGGACGGATGGCGCGAGCGTCTGAACGTCGTCGGGCAGTACATGGTCGCGGCCCTCGAGGGCCGCGAGCGCCTTGGCTGCCCGGAAGAGCATGAGGCCCGCGCGAGGGCTCGCTCCAAGCTCGACGCGATCGTCGCGCCGGGTGGCGTCGCAGATCGCGACCACGTAGCGGCGGAGCGCATCCGTGCCCTCGATCACGGCGAGCCCGGCCTGTGCACCGCGCACCGCCGTCACGTCTGCGACTGGAGCTAGCTCCTCGACCGGATCCCGATCGGCGTGCTCGGCCAGCATCGCGGACTCCTCTTCGCTGGGCGGATAGCCGATTGTGACCCGGACCATGAAGCGGTCGAGCTCGGCCTCCGGCAGCGGGTAGGTGCCCTCGTACTCGGCCGGGTTCTGGGTGGCGAGCACGACGAACGGCCGGGCGAGCTCGTGCTTGTGGCCGTCGATCGTGATCTGCCGCTCCTGCATGCACTCGAGCAGGCCGGATTGCGTCTTCGGCGACGCGCGGTTGATCTCGTCGACGAGGACGACGTTGGCGAAGACGGGTCCTGGATGGAACTCGAAGCGGGACTCGCGCTGGTTGAAGACGTTGGTGCCGACCAGGTCAGCGGGGAGGAGGTCCGAGGTGCACTGCACGCGGGCGGACTCGGCCTCGAGCGAGCGCGCGAGCGCGCGCGCGAGAGCGGTCTTGCCGACGCCGGGAGCATCCTCGATCAGGACGTGGCCCTCTGCGAGCAGCGCGACGACGACGTCCCTGACGACGCGATCTGGCGCCTTCACAGCCCGCGTGATGTTGTCCGTCAACCGCGAGCCGAGATCAGCGACCTCGATCGGGTCCAGCCTCGGCGCAGTCGCCATTGCCCCATGGTACGCCCGGCCTCCAGCTGCGGATTGCGCGCGGCGTGGTGGAATAGGCCGGTGCGAGGCGTCGAGCTACTCGAGCTTGACCGGCACACCGATGCCCGCGGGTCCCTGCTCGCCTTCGGCGAGGGCGCCCCGATTCCGTTCGAGGTCCAGAACGTCTACTTCATCCTCGACTGTCCGGGCGACGCCGCCCGCGCGGGGCACGCGACGTCGAATGACTCCGTGATCGTCGCCCTGAGTGACAGCGTCATGGTCGAGCTCGACAACGGCAGCGAGCGCGGCTCGCAACGCCTCGCCGCCCCGGATATGGCCCTGTTGGTCAGGGCCGGCGTCTGGCTGCGGCTCACGGACTTCAGCGAGGGGACGCGTCTCGCCGTCCTCTCCTCGAAGCCATACGACGACATGGCCCACTTCGACGAGCCCGAGCCTGCACTGCTGGACGAGGCGGGGCTGTGATCCCCGTCGCCTCACCGCAGCTGCGGCTGGAACGGTTCTCTGCGGAAGTGGAGCGGGCGGTGGGTGACGTGCTGTCCAGCCGCCGGCTGGTGCTCGGCGAGCGGCTGAACGAGTTCGAGGAGCGCTTCGCCGCATACGTCGGGGTCCCGCATTGCATCGGCGTCAATTCGGGGACGGATGCGGTCGGTCTGGCGCTGCGCGCCTGCGGCGTCCGGGACGGCGACGAGGTGATCACCCCGTCGATGACGGCCGCCGGAACGGGGATGGGGATCCTCCTGGCGGGAGCCCGCCCGCGCTTCGTGGACGTCGATCCCGTGAGGCGATGCGTCGACCCCGAGGCGATCGAGGCGGCCGTCGGGCCGCGCACGGCGGCGATCGTGCCTGTCCACCTGCACGGCTGGATGGCCGATATGCCGCGGGTGATGCGGGTCGCCGAGCGCCATGGACTGGCGGTCGTCGAGGACTGTGCCCAGGCCCACGGGGCCACCGAGCGGGCGACGGGGGCCCGCGCAGGCAGCTTCGGGGTGGCGGCAGCTTTCTCGTTCTACCCGACCAAGAACCTGGGCTGCGCGGGGGACGGAGGAGCCGTGGTCACCCGGGATGCCTCGGTTGCCGAGCGGCTGCGGGCACTGCGCTCCTACGGATGGGAGGACGAGCGACGGATCAGCACGGCGGCCGGTTTCAACTCGCGACTCGACGAGCTGCAGGCGGCCATCCTGGTGGTGATGCTCGCCCACCTGGAGCAGGGAAACCGGGAGCGGGCGGGGATCGCCGATCGGTACCGGCGCGTGCTCAACGAGGCTGCCGAGGCCGGCGCGCTCGGTCTGCCGGCGGCGGACCCCGGCGCGGTTCACCACCAGTTCGCGATCGAGGTCGACGAACGTGACCGCTTCCGGGCCTGGGTGGGGGAGAGGGGCATCGGCACGGGCGTCCACTACCCCGTCGGACTTCACCGGCAGCCCGCGTTCGCGGGCGGAGCCGCGCCAGACGACCTGCCGGTGACCGAGCTCCTCGCCCGGCGGTTCGTCAGCCTGCCGATCCAGCCCGAGGTGGTCGGCGATCGGGCGGGGTGGATCGCGGAGACGGTGGGGGAGGGGGTGACCGAGTGGACGTCGTGATCTTCGGGGTGGGCTCATCGCTCGTCGTCGATCTGGAGGAGGGGCTGCGGCGCGGCAAGGTGTCGGTTGCGGCCGCCGTCGCCAACGTCCCGGGAGAGGTCCACCTGATCGATCGATCCGCACTCATCGATCGCGACGGGGTGACCCCCGAAATCGCTGCGCTACCGCTTCTCGTCCCGCTGTTCTCCCCGCAGAACCGCCATCTGGCCGTCGAGGACGCCACGCGGCTGGGTTTCACGACCGCCTTCCGCTTCACGGACCCGACCGTCGACGTCCCCCGCTCGCTCTCCGCGGAGCCCGGGTTGTGGGTGAACACAGGCGCGACCCTCGGCGGCGCGACGCGGTTCGGGCGCTTCGTGCTGATCAACCGCGGGGCCAGTGTGGGCCACCACGTCGAGCTCGGTGACTTTTCCTCGGTGGGACCCAACGCGACCCTCGCCGGCCATGTGAGGGTCGGCGTGGGAGCCTCGGTCGGCGCCGGCGCGGTGGTGCTGCCGGAGATCACCGTCGGCGAGCATGCGACGGTTGGCGCCGGCGCGGTCGTCACCCGCGACGTTCCGGAGCGCACCCTGGTGGTCGGAAACCCCGCCCGCGTCGTCCGCGAGGGGCTCGCAGGCTTCGACGTCGAGGCGCTCCCCAGCCGCTAGCGGGTCGGCGAGCGCCGTCGGATGCGGCGCAGGCGCGCATCGAGGACAGCTGACAGCCCGGGCACCCGACGCAGGCCGCGCCCGATCGGGACCTCGGCCAGTCGGCGCCGCTGGATCAGGCGGGAGCGCTGCTCGGCGAGGCGGGTGCGCAGGTCAGCCCGTCCCAGCCTCCAGCGCGCCAGCCGGTACGTGCGCAGCGGGGCTTCGCGCAATGGGAAAGGCCGCTCATACAGGCCGCGCTCGCGGTAGGCCCGCCGCAGCCGCAGCCTCGCCGCCGCACCGCGGGCGGGCGCGAGGTACCGGCGCCAGGAGTCCCGGCCGCGAATGAACCCCCGGGTGATCTCAGAGCGCTCGCGCTCGCTCGGGTACTTGACGTAGAAGCCGCGCTCGTCGTCGAGCACGCCGGTCTTCCAGCCGGTGGGGCCGCCGGGGGCGCGGACGATGAAGGGCACGTAGGGCAGATATCTGAGCCGTCGCATCAGGCCCAGCTCCCTGAACCGCGCAGCCTGGAAGCGCTCGAGATTGACCAGCTTCCAGCCGGCCGCAACGCTGGCGCGGTCGAGCTGCCCCCTCAGCCCCACGGGATCGGTGAAGACCGGGTCGTAGACGCCCAGGAGGCGCTCCGCGAAGTGTCGGTGGACGACCAGGTGGCGGCCGCAGATCCCGCCCCACTGCTCGCCGTCGAAGGCGTAGATGTGCCGCTCGGAGAGGAGGCGCGGGTCCGGGTGGGGGAGCGGCCAGACGAAGTCCGACCGCGTCAGCACGAGCCAGTCGTAGTCCCCGATCAGCCCGGCGCCCTCGAGCGACCGCTTCAGGGACCACCGCATGTAGATCGTCAGGGCCCCCGCCCCTGGCTGAGGGTGCGTGCCGCGGACGCCGCCGAGCAGGTGGTCGCCGCGGCGGAGCAACGCCCGCCAGCGCGAGTCCCCGACCGCGAGGTCATAGGCGTCGGCCCAGTCATCCGGCTCCTCGACGGTCCAGACGTGCTTCGCCCGCTCGTAGAACGGGTTCGGCCTCTCGTCCCTATCGCCGATGCAGAGAGCGAGGTCCGCGCCCAGCTCGTCGAGGACGTTTGCAGAGAAGCTCTCCCAGGTGAGCTCCCAGGCGCGGGTCGTGCCGACGACCGCGACGAGGGTCTTGAGCTCCGGCATGGCTTCCGTATTACAACCGCCCCGGATGCGTACTGGCTAGTGGCTTCCGCGAGGCGATTCAGCCCAGCCCGAGCTCGCGGATCGCCTCGTCGGTCGGCGGCTGGGAGTGGAACCGGTAGGCGAGGCCGTCGCGGATCTCGATCGTGTTGATGAAGCGCATCGTGGTCTCGATTCCCTGTCGGCCCGTGCCCTCGAAGCGGATCAGAACGGCGACGCCCTCCGGCCGTTCCGCGATCCGCTCCGGGATCACCTTGATCTCCCTCCAGGGCTCGTGGAAGGCCTCCCACCAGATGCGCATCCCAGCCTGGCCCAGATAGACCGGCTGCAGCCCGGGAAAGACCCCGCTGGTGTGGTATTCGACTTCGGGGTGGCAGACCGCCAGCAGCCCCTCCAGGTCGTCCTCGTTCCAGGCGCGATAACCGCGCTCCGCGAGCTCGGTGTGTTTGGGCTCCGGAGGCACGACCGAATCATCGCGCCACCGACGGCTTACTGGTCCTTCGGCCCCCAGCGGTTGAGCGCCCAGACGGTCAGCATGATCGAGCCGACCGGCACCCCGAAGATCGCTGCGTCGGCCAGGATGTGGCCCGCGTGGGCGAGGGGGATTGAAACGCTCGGGTCCATCAGGCCGTCGCCGGCCGGGTACCCGGCTTCGGGCTCTCGTCGATCTCGTTGGCGGGGCCGACGCCCGCGGGCTCGGCGGAGTCGTCCGGCGGGCCACCGCCGTACTTCTCGAGACGGGCCAGTCCCCAGCCGACCACGAAGATCAGCGCCAGGGAAATCATGCCAACGCCCAGGTAGGCGACCAGGGTGAGATAGCCCGGCACGTCGGGCTTCTGCTCGCGCTGGAGGTTCTTGCGGTCGAGGACGAAGGAGCGGTTGCCGTGCTCCTCAACCGGGACCTCGGAAACCGGGATCGCCGGGTCCGCCGGCAGGAAGATCGGCAGGCCGGCGAGCTCGCGGCCCTTGTGCAGGCGCAGGGTCGTCTTCCAGGTGCCGTCGACGTGGATCGGCTGGGTGATCCGGTAACGGCCGGGGCCGATTTGATCGAGCGTGTCGATGTGGGCAGGACCGTCCTTGCCCTGCCAACTGGTGACGTTGAACCAGTAGGCGCCGTCCGCGGCGTTCGGGGGATCCAGCTGGACGACGCCGGTGGCGACGCGCCCGTCGGGGGTGTTCTGCACGTTCAGATCGAAGCTCGCCCTGACGCCCGGCCCGGCGTTCACCGGGATCCAGAAGGCGATCGCGGCGACCGCGGCCACCGCGGCGACGGGGAGGACGGCGCGCGGGATCCGCTCCTTCGGCTGGATCCCCGGGGTGAGGCAGCGGCCGACATAGCCGCCGATCAGGCCGCCGGCGACCGCGGCGATCAGCCCCGTGATCGCGGCCTCGGGGAAGAGGGAGGCGGGCCAGGGGTTGACCACCCAGACGTGGGACCAGAGCCACTCGGCGGCCAGGCCGATCGTGCCGATGCCCAGGCCGGCGAGCGCGCCGAAGGTGATCGGCCGCTCGTCTATCCGGCGGCGGTTCTCGTGGCCTCGCACAGGATGAAGCCCGCGCAGGTAGAGCAGCGCGACCGCCTCGACCACCACGGCCTCGACGACGTAGGGCGGGAAGTGGGGCGTGATTTCGCCGAACAGCGGGCCGATCAGCAGGGCCAGGGTTCCGCGGATGCCGATGTAGCCGATCAGCGCCGCCATGGCGCCTCCGGGCCCGAAGCGGACCCGGGCGGTGACCAGGCCGATGCCGGCGGCGAGCATGATCAGGGCCGGCTGGAGCTCGAGCGCGAACTGCGGCACGCCGAAGTCGAACTCCGCCTGGAAGGTGGAGAGCGCGACCAGGAAGGCGCCGGCGAGGATGATCTCGCGGATCCGGGTCTCGCGGGGGAGGGGACGGCCTGCGGCCTTGCGCTCCTCGTCGCCCTCGGCGTGCAGCGCCCAGGCACCGAGCACCGAAAGGGCGGCACCGCCGATCAGCATCAGGTGGGTCGGGCCCCAGAGCGTCACGTCCTGGCCGAAGATTCGGTGCCAGATGTCATCGAGCGGGAAGGCGAGCAGGGAGCTGGCCCCGCAGACCGCGATCATCAGGGCGCCGATCGGCGCGTAGAGGCGCGGCGCCAGCCGGTAGGAGGTGCGGGTCGGGCGGTTCGGCAGCGCCAGGCCGATCACCCCGGCGAGCAGCACGCCGAAGAGGCCGGCGAGGATGAAGTAGTGGGCGGGGTTGGCGAGCGGGCCGGGGTCGCGTCCCTGGTCGACATGCAGGGAGATGTCCCAGTACATCCCGAAGACTGCGATCAGCAGGGTGACCGCCAGGAAGGTGCCGGGGAGCGCAGCCCAGCCCGGCAGCTTGGTGACCCGCTGGGCGACGTCCGCGAGGCGGCCGAGCGCCGGGAAGCGCCCGAGCTTGTAGAGCAGGACGGGGCCGAAGAGCAGAACCCACACCACCATCGCGCCGGCGGTGGCGTAGATCACGTCGCTGGTCGCCGCGCCCCCCGCGGGCGGATCGCTCGCCCCGAGCAGAATCGCTGTGGTCACCGCCGCCTCCTCAGTCGGCGGCGGCCGGGAGCGCCGCGGGGGCGGGCTCGGGGCCGCGGCGAAGGCGCTCGCGCACCGACTCCAGCGACCACTCGAACGGCTCTGTCTCCTCCATGAATTCGGTCAGCTCGCGGACGATCCGGTCCGGAGCGTCGAGCATCGGCCAGTGGCCGGAGCCCTCGATTTCCGCGTAACGGCTGTGGGCCACGATGCGGTGGGCGTTGCGGCCGTGCTCCACCGGGATGATCGGGTCGTCGGTTCCCCAGATGAACAGGGTCGGCAACTGATCGGCCAGGTAGAGGCGGTCGAGGGCGGAGACCCGCTGGCCGTCGTGGTCGATCACGCCGCGCATCGTGTGGATGAAGGCGTCGCTGGCGCCCTCCTCGGTGAGGGAGGCGTAGCCACGCGCGAACTCGGCGAGATCGGGCCCTGCCTCGAGGCCGAGCTTGGCCGCCGCCGAGCGGACCGCGTCGCCGGCTCGCACGGGGAACTCGCGAGCGATCAGGGGCAGGACCCACTCGGAGCCCGGGAGCACGGCGGCGCGAAGCAGGGGGTGGACCTCGCGGCCGAGGCCGCCGGATGACATCAGCGCCATCCGCTCCACGTACTCGGGAAAGAGGTAGGAGAACTGCATCGCGATGCCGCCGCCGAAGGAGTGCCCGACGACCGTGCCGCGCTCGTAGCCGAGCACGGCGATCAGGTCGCGGACCCCGGCGGCGTAGGCGCCGAGGGAGTAGTCGCCGCGCGGCTTCGCCGAACGGCCGTGGCCGATCAGGTCGGGCGCGATCACCGTGTAGCGCTCGGCGAGGCGCGGCATCACGTCCCGCCAGGCCTCTGCGGACGAGGTGATCCCGTGCAGCAGGATGATCAGCTGGTCGCCATCGCCGGCGGCCTGGAAGCCGACCTCGTGGCCGTGCAGCTCGATCGACTCGTACTCGCCGAGCGGCTCGCCGCCCTTTGGCCATGCGTTGCGCACTTCGGTCATCTCTGGCGCCTCCCGGGTCACTTGATCTGCATGCCCGAGATCGCCCGACTGATAACCAGTCGCTGGATCTCGGACGTGCCCTCGAAGATCGTCCAGATCTTCGCGTCGCGGTGCATCCGCTCCACGGGGAACTCGCGGGAGTAGCCGTTGCCGCCCAGGATCTGGATCGCGCGCTCGGTCACCCAAACGGCGACCTCGCCGGCCTTGAGCTTCGACATCGAGCCCTCGGCTGCATCGAAGTCCTTGCCGGTCTTGCCCATCCAGGCGGCGCGGTGGACCAGCAGCCTGGCGGCGTCGATCTCCATCTTCATGTCCGCAAGGGTGAAGGCGATGGCCTGGTTCTCGATGATCTTGCGGCCGAACGCCTCGCGCTCCTTGGAGTAGTCGAGCGCGTACTCGTAGGCCGCGCGGGCGATGCCGACTGCCTGCGCGCCGACCGTGGGGCGGGAGAGCTCGAAGGTCCGCATCGCCGCCTGGCCCTTGGCCGAGGTGCCCTCGCGCGCCTTTGAGAGCCGCTCGTCGAGCTTCTCCTTGCCGCCCAGCAGGCACGAGCCCGGCACGCGGCAGTCGTCGAGGTGGACGTCGGCCGTGTGGCTGGCGCGGATGCCGTGTTTCTTCACCTTCGCGCCCTGCTCGAGGCCCTTGGTCCCCGGCGGGATGACGAAGGCGGCGTGGCCGCGTGAGCCGAGCTCGCGGTCGACCGAGGCGATCACGACGTGGACGTTGGCGATGCCGCCGTTCGTGGCCCAGGCCTTCTGCCCGTTGATCACCCACTCGTCCGAGCCCTCGTCGTACTTGGCGGTGGTCCGATAACCCGAGACGTCCGACCCCGCATCAGGCTCCGACGCACAGAACGCTCCGACCTTGACGTCGTTCTCGTCCCCGAAGCACTGCGGGACCCACTCGACCATCTGCTCGGGCGTCCCGGATCCGTAGATGCCGGCGACGGCGAGGGTGGTGCCGAAGATCGACATGCCGATCCCGGCGTCGCCCCAGAAGAGCTCCTCGTTCACGATCGGGAAGGTGAGGCCCGACGGATCGGACCAGAACTGGGCGATCGACTCGAAGCCGTAGAGGCCGATCTTGGCCGCCTCCTGGACGACCGGCCAGGGGAACTCCTCCTTCTCGTCCCACTCGTGCGCGGCGGGACGGACCGTCCGCTCGGCGAAACCGTGTGCCCACTCCCGGATGTCCCTCTGGTCCTGGGAGAGCTCCAGGGAGTAGGGGGTATCGCCGACCTCGATGCCGAGTTGCTCGGAGACCCGTCCCTCGATCTCCTCCGCGCCGGTCGAGTCCGCAGCGGTCTTCTCTTCGGTTGCCATCTTCAAGTTCTCCTCTGGTCTGTCGAAGTCAGCCGGCGCTCGGGATGCGGAAGAAGCCGGTCAACCGGCTGGCGAGCATGACATCGCCCTCCAGCTTGAGTTTGCCGGTCATGAAGAGGACCGGGCCCGATGCCTGATTGGAGGCAAGCTGCAGGAACTCCTTCGGCTTCACCTTGATGGTCACCTGCGGATCGTGCTGAGGGTCGGCTGATGCGCGGCAGGCGGCGTCTTCGAAGACCACCTCATAGTGGTCGTAGCCCCCACCCTGGTCCTCCGGCCGGTCGAGGATCTTGAAGTGGGCCACGGCGTGGACGCCTCTCGCCGCGGTGGGATCGACGTGGTCCGCCATGCGCCGGAAGATCTCGTCCAGGACCTGCTTGCGCACCGGTCCGTTGACGATTTCGGCGATCTGCTCGTCCGAGAGCGCCGCGATCAGCTTCGCGAAGTCCTCGGGCTTCACGGCCTCCACGTCGGTGATCGCTGGGGTTGCTTCGGGTGTCTCGGCCATCTTTCGTTGCTCCTCTCGGCGGTGCGTATCTGCCTCGCAGGTTCCTACCGACAGTAGCAAATTGCTACCCTAAGTAGGAATGAGTCAAACGAGAGCTTCGTCACACACCCGCATCGAGCCGCGTAAGCGCGCCGCCCACCTCGGGCCCGAGCGGCGGCGCCCCCAGGTTCTCGACGCGGCGCTCGATCTCTTCCTCGAGCACGGTTACGAGGGAACCTCGATGGAGGCGGTCGCGGGAGCCGCGGGGGTGACCAAGCCGGTCGTCTACGCCTGCTTCCCGGGCAAGGACGAGCTCTTCCGGGCGCTGCTCGCCCGCGAGGAGCAGCGGATCCTGGCGGAGATCCAGGGTGCCTTCTCCAACACGGACCTCTCGGACCCCGAGAGCGCCCTGACCGAGGGCTTCACCGGCTTCCTGCGGGCCGTCGCGGAGTCGCCCGACGTCTACCGGCTGATCTTCCTGGGCGAGGGAGGCGGCAACGCCGCCGTCGCTCACCGGATCCAGCGGGGCCGCGAGGAGCAGGTGAAGCGGCTCACGCTGCTCGCGAGGGGCTGGCTCGAGGCGCGCGACGGCAAGCGGAACGATCTCGAGAGGATCGCCCGCCTGCTCGGCAACTCGATCGCCGGCCTCGCCGAGTCCGGCGCCCGCCTGCTGCTCTCCGGCGAGAACGATTGGACCCCGGAGACGCTCGGCCGCGAGCTCGGCCGGATTGCTTCCGCCGCCCAGGCCGCCGCCTGAGCACGGCCGAACCGGTCGCGATACTTAGAGCACCATCGGAACGGCAGAGAAGACACTGCCGCCGAGGGGGGAGGCGGCCGAGCTGATCCCGCCCCGCGAGGGGGCCACCTGGCGGATCGCCGGAGATGCGCGGCTCTTCGCCGCCTCGGGCTACGCCCTACTGATGCAGGTGAGCCACCCCTCGGTGGGGGCGGGGGTGAGCCAGCATTCCAACTTCAAGCAGGACCCGTGGGGCCGGCTGCTGCGAACGCTCGACTACACGAGCGCGATGGTCTACGGGGGCCCCGAGCTCGCCTGGCGGGTGGGCCGGCGGGTGCGCGCGATGCACGCCCGGATCGAGGGCGTCCGGCCGGACGGGATCCGCTACTGCGCCCTCGACCCCGAGCCGTACGCGTGGGTGCACGCGACGCTGGCGGAGTCGATTGTCCGAGGGCACGAGCTGTTCTGCTCGCCGCTGCAGCGAGACCAGATCGAGTGCTTCTGGTCGGAGTGGCGACGCATGGGACGTTTGGTCGGCGTCCGGGAGGGCGACCTGCCCGAGCGCTGGTCCGGGCTACTCGAGTACTTCGACAGCATGGTCGAGCGCGAGCTCCAGGACACCGAGGCGGCCCAGGACGTGATCGCCGCGCTCAGCGACCCGGCCGCGCCCCCGCTGCCCTGGCTTCGTGAGGGCGTCTGGCGCCTGGTCCGCTGGCCCTGGACCAGGGTCGGCGCCCTGGCCACGATTGGGATGCTGCCGCCTCTGCTGCGCGAGCGGCTGGGCGTCCGCTGGAGCACGACAAAGCAGCTCCGCTTCAGGGCGTTGGCGCGCCTCTCGAGGACCTCCGGGCCGCTGCTGCCTCCCCAGGCGAAGCGGTTCGGGTCCAGCTATCTGCACTGGAGAGACCCGCGATCGCCCGCTAGCCCAGGCCGCACAGTCTCCCCTACTTGACGCTGTGAGCGCTGGTGGTATCACCTCTGCTGAGGCGAGTCCGGAGGTGAGTCATGGAGCTGAAGGTCGGTGAACGCATCACGGTCGAGGCGGAGTCGACGGAGCGGCCGACGCGCAACGGAGTGATCGAGGAAGTGGTCAGCGAGCAGCCCGTCCCCAGATATCGGATTCGATGGGATGACGGGCACGAGAGCATCTATGCCCCCGCGGCCGGCGCGATCGGGCCCGCGAAGTCGGGAGAGGAGGCCTAACCTCGGAAAGCTGCTCGGCGGCTAGACGGGCTTGGTCGTCATCGCCCAAAGCGTCACCAGGTAGGCGACCAGCAGGAAGGCGACGATTCCGGCGGCGAACCGCGTGGCCATCAGCTGGACGGTGGCCTGGCGGTTGATCCGCCTGACGGTCACGCCGCCGATGATCAGCAGGACGATCAGCAGGACGAATCCGGTGTCCGAGGTCGTGAAGCCGATGTTGAGCCAGGTGAGATCGACGTTGTCGTTGTCGAGTCCCTCCCTGTGCGCGATCCACTGTGCGCCGCCGCGCATCACGATCCAGCCCGGCAGAGCGCCGTAGAAGACGCTCAGCATCCCGAGCCGCGTCAGAGCGGGAGAGCCGTTTCGCCAGGCGGCGATCAGCGACACGGTCGCCAGGGCCAGCGCCCCGACCAAGACCATCGCGCCGAGAATGTGAATGAACAGCGGGAGCTTCCAGTCGCTCGCCCGATGGGCGCCATCGATCACCGCCAGCAGCGTCATACGCCCGGCTTCCAAACCATGACGACGAGCAGGAGCACGAACCAGAGGACCCGCATCCAGTGAGCGAACAGGGTGCGCCGATCCACGACAACCGCCGAGTCGTCACCCGCCGGCTGGACGCCGCGGCTGGCCTGTGCCCCCGAGCCCGTGGCGAGGAACCAGAGGACGAGGGCGGCGATGATCCAGCCGTCGAAGATGTCGTACTCGGGCCGGTTGAGCGCAAGCCAGATGCCGAGGACGAGCGTGCCGAGGCCCCCGACGCCCCAGAGGATCTCGCCGGTCAGCTTCATGCTGCGGTTGACCGGGCTGCCGATCACGAACGCGCTGTACATCACGATCGCCGCGGCCAGGAAGAAGGCCGAGAGGATGTGAAAGAAGAGAAGCGCGTGGTACATCGAGCGGCGCGATCCTACCCGCCGCTGTAGACGCGGATTCGCTCGGTCCACTCGTCGAGCTTGCGCTCCGCGGAACCCTGGTCGACGGCGTCGCCGGCCCTGAGCATGTGGACCGCCCGGGTCACGCCCGCCTGCTCGTAGAGCTCGAGCACCGCGAGGTCGCGCGGCGGGATCTGCAGCGTGACCGGAATCGGGCCGCGGCCGGCCTCCTCGCCGCGTCGCTGGAGCGCCTCTATCCGCGAGATCATCGCGTGGTCCGGAGGGATGCGGTTCGGGAACCAGGCGTCGCCGTACGCGACCGCGCGATCGAGCACTTGCGGCCCGAACCCGCCCACGAGGACGGGCGGGTGGGGCTCCTGCACTGGCGCGGGCCGGCAGACGATCCGGTCGAAGTCGACGAACTCGCCGTGGTAGCTCGCCTCCTCGTTCATCCAGATCTCCTTACAGGCCTCGACCCGCTCACGCAGGATCCTGAACCGCCGGACGGGGTCGGTTCCGTGGTTGCGCATCTCCTCGAGGTTCCAGCCGGCCCCGACGCCGAACAGCATGCGGCCGCCGGAGAGCCGGTCGACGGAGGCAACGGCCTTCGCCGTGGTGATCGGGTCGCGCTCGACCAGGAGGCAGATCGCCGTCCCGATCCTGATCCGCTCCGTCGCGTCGGCCATCGTGGTGAGAGCCACGAACGGGTCATAGATCCGCCAGTACTCACGCGGCAACTCGCCGCCGGCCGGGTAGTCGGTCTCGCGGCTCGCCGGGATGTGGGTGTGCTCGGTGACGAACACCGACTCGAAGCCGCGCTCCTCCGCCATCCGCGCGACGGCTGCCGGCTCGACCGACTCGTCCGTCGGGAAGTAGGAGACGCCGAAGTCCATCGCGGGATCCTTGCAGGGCGCTAGCCTCCCCGCCGTGGAAGATCTCGGAACGCCGAGCTCCTACCTCGCACTCAACGAGGGCGTCGACGTCTACACCAGCGACGGGGAGAGGATCGGGAAGGTCGAGCACGTTCTGGCGGTGCCCGAGAAGGACATCTTCGACGGCATCGTCCTCGACACCAGCGTGTTGCCCGGAGGCCATCGCTTCGTCGACGCCCCCGAGGTGGAGGAGATCTTCGAGCGCGGCGTGCTGCTGAAGATCGACCGCCAGCAGGCCGACAGCCTGCCGGAGCCCGGCGCCAATCCGGCCGCCGTAGAGGTCAGTGCCGAGGACCTCACCGATCCCGAGGAGGGGGAGCTGAGGCGCAAGCTCGGCCACGCCTGGGACCGGATCTCCGGGAAGGGCTAGACCCGTTCGGGTTCCGCCGGCCGCGCGGTCGCCCGCTGCGCGCCGTCGCTGACCAGATAGAGGATCCCGAGCGGCAGGGCGACGTCGACGGCCAGGCCGAAGAGACTGGCGGCGTTGTCGCCGGTCGAGTAGTGGCCGGTCGTGGTCAGGTGGTAGATCAGGTGCGGGAGGCCGGCCGCGATCAAGGTGAAAGCCGCCGCCTGGATCACGCGGCGATCCATCCAGTACGCGGCGAGCCCTGTGAGCACGGCGATACCGAGCGAGGCGGCCCCGAAGTCGCGCTCCAGGTGCTCGTTGTAGGGCGGCAGCGCCGATACCCAGTGAACACCGGCGCCCGGGAAGTCGTCGTAGAAGCCCTTTGGCGCGACAAGGATCCAGATCGCGAGGATGCCGGTAGTGATCGTCAGGAAGAGCAGGGCGATCCGGATCGGCGCCCTGTGCCGCTGGATCTCCATCGGGGGCGACCCTAGCGGGGCGCCGGCTCGAAAGCCTTTCTGAAGTTCTGCACGGGCCGGGCCTCTGACTCGAGCTCCCCCTCAGACTCGAGATCGTCGTCGCCGTCGCCGAGAAACCGCGCCAGCAGGGCCGTAAGCCTGACCGCCGTTCGCGGCCTGATCGAATGGCCCGCCTTCGGCAGCACGACCAGCTCGGAGTGGGGGATCAGCTCCGCCACCCGCTCCGCCCAAGCCTCCGGGACGAGGTGGTCGCGCTCGGGTCGCACCACCAGGGTCCGCGCCTCCACCCTCGAGAGTTTCCGCTCGATGCGGTCCCCGAGCGCCTCCCGCAGGGTCCGCAGGTTGCGCCAGGGCCCCGCGTCGATGAGGTCGTGCACGACCGTGGGCGCGAGGCGGGGCGACCAGCGCGGTGCATTGCGGGCCCAGCGCAGCACCAGTCTGCTCGCGCTGCGCGCCTTCGGGTCGAAGGTGGGGCCGACCAGGGCGAGGCGGTCGACGGCAGCGGGGTGGCGGACCGCCAGCTCCACGGCGACCTGAGAGCCGAAGTAGACGCCCACGACGATCGCGGGGGCTAGCTCGTTGTCGAACAGCCAGCGCCTCAGCGCATCGGCCAGGCCGCGGACGTCGAGCGGATGGATCGGCTGATCGCTCATCCCGAACCCCGGCATGTCCGGCGCGTACACCGGCCGCCGGGTGCCGAGGGTGCGGATCAGGGGCTTGAGAGTGCGGCTCGACGTGAGCCCGTGGACCAGGACGATCGGCGTGGCGTCGAGTTCGGGCGCATCCCCGTTTCCGTCGAAGGAATCCGGGTGCTCCGAGCGCTCCTTGAGCTCAGTCGGAACGCGCACGAAGACGCGGGTGCTTCCCGCGCGCGTCCAGCCCCCGTATACGCCGTTGCGATGGGATCCCACGGCCATTCCCCGAGGCAACATTACCCGCAAATTCCGCGAACTTGTGGGATTCGTTACGCCTGAACGGCCAATGCCACGCGCTCGCGCAGGTGCGCGAGCAGGGGTTCCACCGTCAGCTCGCCGCAGCCGGCGCGCTCGAGGATCTGGGTGGGTGAGAGGCGGCGGCCGTGACGGTGGACGTGGTCTCGCAACCACCCTCCGAGCGAGGCGAGATCCCCGTCTGCGATTTGAGCCGGCAGATCGCCGAGATCGCGGCCCGCGGCCTCCCAGAGCTGGCCGGCGATGACGTTGCCGAGGCTGTAGGTGGGGAAGTAGCCGAAGGCGCCGCCCGCCCAGTGCACGTCCTGGAGCACCCCATGCGCGTCATCGGGGACCTCGATCCCGAGGTACTCGCGGTAGCGGGCATTCCAGGCTTCCGGGAGGTCGACCAGCGGCAGATCCTCCTCGAAGATCTCCAGCTCGAGCTCGAAGCGGATCAGGATGTGGAGGTTGTACGTCACCTCATCGGCCTCGATCCGGATCAGCGAGCGCTCCACTCGGTTCGCCGCGCGCTCGAGTTCCGTCGCGTCGACGTCGTCGAACGCTTCGGGGAACCGCTCGCGGAGGGTCGGCAGGTGATGCTCGAGCCAGGGGCGGCTCCGTGCGACCCAGTTCTCCCAGAGGCGGCTCTGCGACTCATGGAGGCCGAGCGAGCGCACGTTCCCGAGCGGCGATTTCTCCAGCTCCGGATCCACCCCGGACTCATAGAGGCCGTGCCCCGACTCGTGCATCGCGCTGAACAGGGCCATCCCGAGGTTGTCCTCGTCATAGCGCGTCGTCAGGCGAACGTCCGTCGTCGAGATCGAGAGTGCGAAGGGGTGCTCCGTCGGATCGAGCCGCCAGGAGTCTTCCGGGAAGGGAAGCTCTGAGATCAGCTGATTGATCAGTCCACGCTGCGCGTCGACCGGGAAGTCGCCGCGGAAGGGGTCGACCTCGGGTCCCGCTCCGTTCTCGGTCGCATCGGCGACGATTGGGACCAGGCCCTCTCTGAGGTCGGTGAGCACCACGCGCATCTGGTCGGTGGTCATCTCCGGCTCGTACTCGTCGAGCAGGGCGTCGTAGGTCCGGGTGAAGCCGGGGAAGCCGTCGTAGCAGTGGGCGAAGCGGCGAGTGAGCTCGACGTTCCGCTCCAGGTGGGGGAGCAGCATGGAGAAGTCGGAGCGCTCCTTGGCCTCGACCCAGGCGTTCTCGGCCACCGAGCTCGCATGCGCCATCTCGGCGCGGAGATCGGAGGGCACGCGGCGAGCCTTCTCCCAGTCGCGGCCGACGATCCTGATCAGGTCGGCGTCGACCGACTCGCCGGCGGGGACGTCCGCGTCGATCTCAGAGCGGGCCCGACCGATCAGGCCGCCGATCTCGTCGTCGATGAACATCTCGTGCCGCACGCGGGCGAGGGTCGCCAGGGTGTCGGCGCGGGCGCCGGCGCCCCCCCTGGGCATCATCGTCCGCTCGTCCCATGCCAGCAGGGAGCCCGCGCGGCCCAGATCGTGGATCGCGCCGAGCCGTTCCTGGAGCTCCTCGATGGCGGCCATGTCCAGAGATTACGTAGGCGGAGGAGGCGGGCCCTCGGCCGCCACCCTCGCCAGCCCTTCGAGCCAGCGCTGGTGCAGGCGAACCATCATCGGGCGCAGCACAGGCTTGACCGCGACTATGCCCCAGCCCTTCTGGGTCTCCTCCGTCCGCACGTAGGTTCCGCCCTCCTGAGGTCGCAGCAGCCAGCCGTGGTACCCACGGCCGCCGAGCACCTTGGCGTCCCAGGCGATCCTCTCCGGCGGCTCGTACTCGACCACCTGCGAGGTCACGAAGGCGCCGAAGCTCCACCAGCGGAACCGGCTGCCGAGCTCGAGCTCCGGCCAGGGCCCGCCGAGATGCTTGATGAGCTTGGCGTTCGAGTAGTACGTCGGCCAGAGGTCGGGTCGGCACAGCCACGCCCAGATCGCCTCCGGCTGAGCCCGCATCTGCAACTCGTTGACCGCGTGGAACGCCGAGTTCTCCGGCGTGTGCTCGTCGGGCCAGCTGATGACCGTGTCGCCGTCGCTCACGCGTCGGAACCTACTTCAACCCACCTCTCGAGCGAGGGCCGTCAGTGGATATGGAGGTTGACGTCGAAGAAGACAACCAGCGGCCAGAGCGCGATCGCCAGCAGGGCCGAGACGACCTGCCGGACGTTGTCGTGATGGATGTAGTTGTGATCGCCCGCGGCGAAGACGCCGATGGTCAGATAGATGACCGTCAGCAGGCCGGGACCGCCGCGTCTGTACACGCGTCAGTCCCGGTCGGGTGCGACTTCGCTCGCGCGCTCCTCGTGGCGGCTGGCGCGCTCCTCGGCCACCTGGGCCTTCTGCTGGAGCTCCTCGGCCTTCTGGCGGTGGTCCTCCGCCATCGAGCGATGGCCCTCCGCCTCGGCTTCCCGCCGCCGCATCTCACGTTCGCGAGCGATCCTGCGCCGCTGCATGACCGTCCGGGCGACGAACAGCAGCACGATCAGCGCCACCACCACGATCACGATGATTGCCAGTGTGGACATGGCCGTTCCCTTACCCGGGAGGGACCGCTGGAAACGCGAAAGAGAGGTCAAGCGGCCTGCTCTAGGCTGCGTTCGTGCCTGACGAGCCGAAGTACAAGAAGCCGGACTGGTTCACCAGCCACATCGTCAACCCCCTGGTCAAGGGCCTGCACCGTCTCGGCATCGGCGTCGCCGGCTCGCGGACGCTGGCGGTCCGTGGCCGCAGGAGCGGCGAGATGCGGACCAACCCGGTCAACCCGTTCGAGCTCGACGGGCGCACGTACCTGCTCTCGCCGCGCGGCACGACCCAGTGGGTGCGCAACCTGCGGGCCGCCGGCGGAGAGGGCGAGCTGCGCACCGGTCGCAAAGTCCGCCGCTTCCACGCCGAGGAGGTGCCGGACGCGGACAAGCTCCCCCTGCTGCGCCTCTACATGGACAAGTGGGCCTGGGAGGTGAAGGGGTTCCTCGGCATCGACGCCGACGCATCCGACGAGGAGCTTCGCCGGATCGCCCCGGACCATCCGGCGTTCGTTCTGACCTTCTCCGGCTAGGCGCTGCGCCGTTCGATCGAGACGCTGTAGGCCTTTGGGCGGGCCGCGAGGATCGGGTCGTCGGAGGGCTCGATGCCATCGGTGAGCCGCATCGGATCGAAGACGATCGGGTTGTCCGGGGTCTCTGCCTCCTCGACGACCCTGATCACCTCGAGCTCGCCGAGCTCCACGACCTCGTGGTCACCCTCCCACTCGACTGTCGGGTCGTCGAGGGTGTCGCCCTCGTTCGCCACGGTGAACTCGAGCGTGAACCGGACGATGCCGTCGGCCAGACGCTCCCTGATCTCCTCCTGGAGGTAGTTCCGCGACGCCGCCTCACGTTGCTCATCGGTCAGGTACTCGGTGCCCGCCTCGGGCTCCCAGGTGTAGCGCCCCCAGTGCAGGCCGCCGTCGGAATCGACCAGACCAAAGGCGTGCAGGGCGCGGAAGTCGGAGGTGGCGAAGCTCGTGGTCGGGGCGAGCTTCGGGATTCCTTTCTGCAGAGCTGCGGCCGTCTCCGGGTGCGCGGCGAGATAGGCGCCGAGCTTCTCGGGATCGGGCTGCCCGGTCTCGGGATCGGGAACCCGGGCGCGGCTCATCTCCAGGAAGTCCTCGGGGGTCCGGGCGAGGAAGACGACGAGCGGCACGGAAGCGATGTCGGTCGCCTCGCCGTCCGGGAGGTGGAATTTCACCGCCATGCCCCGGCCGGCCAGCAGGTCGGCGTCCGGGGTGCGCGGGTGGCCGCTCGCGTTCGAGAAGCGGACGGTCGTCTCGACCGGCTCACCCTGGAGGTGCGCGGCGCGTGAAACCCGCTTCGCCTCGGGAGTCGCGGTGAACGTTCCCTCGCAGATCGTTCCCTTGGCGTGAACCGCTCGGAAGCCCGGGTGGGGACCGCCGCTGATCGCCTGGAGGGCGTCCACGATTTCCTCCCACAGGGTTGCGGTCGCCACGATGAGGACACTATCCCTTCGGGAGAATCTCGCCATGGCGCGAACGACGTTGCTCTACGACCGGGACTGCGGCTTCTGCCGCTGGGGCCTCGGCAAGGTGCTCGCCTGGGACCGGAAGGGCTCGATCCGCCCAGTCGCGATCCAGTCGGAGGAGGGCGATCGCCTGCTTCGAGGGATGCCCGAGGAGCAGCGGCTCGCCTCCTGGCACCTCGCCGGACGAGGACGGCGCGGTCCGCTCCGCGGGTGCCGCCTTCCCGCCGCTCCTCCGGCTGCTGCCGGGCGGCGCGCCGCTGGCCACGGTCACCGCGCGCACGCCGGGTGCCACTGATCGCGCCTACCGCTGGGTCGCCCGCAATCGCAGCCGCTGGGGGAAGCTCGTCACCGAGGGCGCCAAGCGGCGCGCGGACCAGAGGATTGGTGAACGGCTTCGCCACCAGGACGCGGCCACAAGCGGCCGCCCCACATAACCGCTGCGCTCATCGTGGAGCGGCCTGGTGGCCGCTTAGCCGGCGGCCTCGGCGCGCCGCAGGCCCGTGATGGCGAAGACGAACACCGCGGCGAGGAGCGCCGCGATGATCCCCAGCGTCGCGAGGTACTCGGAGCCCGTTCCGGCGATCAGGTCCCGCACCGTCTCCATCACGTGCGTTGCCGGATTGAACGGGGCCACGGCGTGCACCCAGCCGCCGAGGAGCTCGCGCGGGACGTAGACCGGCGCGAGGAAGAGAAAGAGGAAGACGGGCACCTGCATCAGCGGGGTCGACTGAAGGCTGCGGAAGCGCAGCGCCACGCCGGCGGCGAACAGGAGACCGGTCACGTTGATGATCGCCGCCAGGGCGTATATGCCGAAGAGATCGAGTCCGCCGCCCTCGAGGTTCATCCCGACGGCGAGCGCGATCAACGTGACGGCGGTGAGCGTCACTGCCGCCCGGATCATCGCGACGACGCCGTAGCCCACGATCAGCGCCGTGCGGTGCGGTGTGGCCAGCAGGAGCCGCCGCCCGAATCCGAACTGGAAGTCCGCGGCGATCGAGAATCCGCTGAAGACCCCGCCGAAGGCGGCGCTCTGGCAGAGGACGAAGGCGAAGATGAAGGAGGTGTAGCCCGGCGCGTAGTCGAAGCCGGGCGCGTTGCTGATCGCCGAGAGGCCACCGGCGAAGGCGGTGAAGAAGAAGATCGGCATCAGCATCGGCGGCAGGAACAGCAGCGGGTTCGTGACGAGCGTGTGCAGCAGTCGCCACGCGAGGCCACCCGCGACCGAGAGATAGCGCCTCACGTCCTCGCCATCCTCTCCTTGAGGCCCCGAGAGGCGAAGAACAGCCCCAGGGTGAGGATTCCGAGCGCGCAGCCGAAGCCGAGGGCGAGCGCCTCGCCGTCCCAGCCGGTGATCAGAAGGGACCGCAGGCCCTCGACCATGTAGCTCACCGGGTTGTAGGTCGCCACCTCGCGGAACCAGTCCGTCTGGATCAGGTTCCTCGGCAGGCTCATCGAGCTGAGGAAGAGGAACACGAAGATCAGGGGGAACAGGCTCTGGACCTTCTCCGGCGCATCGACCCGCATGCCGATCGCAAGGCCGATGGATCCGAAGGCGAGGCAGATCGCGATCGAGAGGAGGATCATCACCAGCGCTCCGCCGAAGCCGGCGGCGATGTGCGCCCCGGCGAGCAGGCCGATGGAGATGTAGGTCGCGGCCTGGAAGAGCCCGAGCGCGAGAGTCCCGGCGAGCTGGCCGGCGACGAGGGCGGCGGGGTGGATCGGAGTGAGCTGCAGGCGGTTGAAGAAGCCGCCCTGGTTGTCTTCGGCGAGGTTCTGGCCGGTGCCGATCACAGCGAAGACGCCCGCCTGGATGAAGGCGAAGGCGAGCGCGAAGGTGATGTAGGAGTTCGTCGGGAAGCCTGGGAGGGAGGTAGCCGACTTCAGCCCGACCGAGTTGATCGCCAGCAGGATCAGGGGAAATGTCGTCGCCGGGATGACGGCGGCGGGTTGCCGGACCGTTCGCATGATCGAGCGGCGGGCGAGCTCCGGTGCCTGCGTCCAGATCGAGGGACGGTTGCGGCGAACCGCGATCGGCGCGTCAACGGCAGCGGCCTCCATCAGGCCGGTGCTCCCTCCAGGGCGGGCTGCTCTCCGGTCTCGCCCTCCTGTTCGGCCTCGCGCTGGGCTCCCTCCAGCGAGCGGCCGGTCTTGGTCAGGAAGACGTCGTTGAGGCTCGCCTCGTGGAGCTCGAGGTTCGCCACCTTCACCCCGGCCTGGTCGAAGGCGCGGATGATGTCCGCGAGCCGCTCGCCGCCGTCCGCATCGAGCCGAACCGCGGCGCCCTGGGGGGTTCCGGGGACGAGCTCTCCGAAGGGGCGGAGCAGCTCGACGGCCCGGTCGCGCTCTGCGTGGTTCGTCGGCACCACCTCGACGGTGGGGCGTCCAACCTCGGCCTTGAGCGCCTCCGGCGTTCCCTCGGCGACGATCTTGCCGTGATCGATGATCCCGAGGTGATCGGCGAGCTGGTCGGCCTCCTCGAGGTACTGGGTGGTGAGGAAAACGGTCATTCCCTCGTCCCGGGAGAGATGCGCGACCTCGTCCCAGAGTGCGGTTCGGCTCTGGATGTCGAGGCCGGTGGTCGGCTCGTCGAGGAAGAGGACGCGCGGGCCGTGGAGCAGGGCCAGGGCGAGATCGAGCCGGCGCTTCATCCCGCCGGAGTAGCCGCCGACCTTCCGGTCCGCAGCGTCGGAGAGGCCGACGCGATCGATCAGCTCGTCACCGCGCCGCGTCCGTTCGGCCTTCGGCATCCCGTGCAGGGCGCCCTGGAGCCGCATGTGGTCGCGGGCCGTCAGGTTGGGGTCGAGGGCAGCCTCCTGGAGTGCCGCTCCGATGGCGTCGCGGACGGCAGCGCCATCCTTGACGACGTCATATCCCGCAACCCTCGCCGACCCCGCCGTGGGAGGGAGGAGGGTGGTCAGCATGTGCACGGTGGTGGACTTGCCGGCCCCGTTGGGACCGAGGAAGCCGTAGATCTCGCCCGGATGGACCTCGAGGTCGATCCCGTCGACGGCGCGGACGCCGCCCTTGAACTCGCGGACGAGGCCATTCACCTCGATCCCGTTGGCTTCTCTCTGCGCTCCGTTGCTGCTCGGCATCCGGCGATCCCCCTCCGAATCGGTCGCTTGCAAGAAGGGCGTCAGTATACATGGATATTTGAGCCTTGCAAATATCGACTGAGACAGGTAATGTGTTAGGCTATGGGCAACGAGGGAGAGATCAAGGCTGCGGATCAGGGGCGCCGCTGGCCCGGCCCCGATTCCTGGCTCGCCGGAGAAACCGGCCGGACGGATCCGGGAAGCGAGGCGTGGAGCCTCATGCACTGGCTGATGGTCAGCAACAAGAAACGCTTCCTGACCACCGGCGGGGAGTTCGATCTCGCCCCTCAGCAGATGATCGCGTTGCGGATGCTCGGTTCCGGTCCTCGCAAGATGAGCGACCTCGCCAACGCGCTCTTCTGTGACAACTCGAACGTCACGGGCATCGTCGACCGCCTCGAGGAGCGGGGACTGGTCCGCCGCGAGGCCGAGGAGGGTGACCGGCGCGTGAAGCTCCTCGTGCTCACCGAGGACGGGGAGTGGATGCGGGAGCAGATCACGAAGCGGATGGCCGAGCCACCGCCGGCGATCGCCTCTCTCTCCGAGAAGGACCAGCGAGCTCTGCGCGACATCCTGAAGCGCGCGCTCGAGACCGTCCCGGAATCAGCGGAAGAGGTTCCGGAGACCGTCGCGGGCTAGGTCGCTTCGGGGGCCGGGGTCGGCCCCTCCGGCGGCGGAGCCGGCGTTGGGCCGCCTGCCTCCTGCTCCGCCGCCAGAACCTCGCGGCGGTACTCCCGATACTCGTGCACGGCGATCTGGATCGAGGCCGCGATCGGCACGCCGAGGATCGCGCCGAGCACACCGAAGAGCGTGCTGCCGAAGAGCACGGCGACCAGGACGATGAATGCCTCGACCTTCGTCGCCCGCTTCTGGATCTGCGGCTGGATCAGGTAGTTCTCGACCTGCTGGTAGACGATCGCGAAGACGATCCAGATGATCAGGGCGAGCGGGAAGTTGACGAACGCGGTCACGATCCCGACGAGCACCGCGCCGATCGTCGCGCCCACCACCGGGATCAGGTCGAAGACGAAGATCACCACCGCAAGCGGTCCGGCGAAGGGCACCCCGAGGATCGTCAGCATCAGGAATGAGGAGAATCCGGCGATCGTGGCCTGAAGCAGCGCGCCGCCGACGTAGTTGCCCACCGCGTTCGCGATCTTCCGGAGTGTCCGCTCGATCCGCTCGGAGTGTTCCGGTCTCTGCATCCGGATGAAGTTCTCGATCCAGCGCGGCCCGGAGGCCACCATGAAGATGCTCAGGATCAGGATGGTCACCCCGGCGAAGATCGAGCTGACCAGCCCGAAGCCGATGTCGCGCAGCACCTTCGCCGCGTCGCCCGCCTTGCTCGGCAGCTTGTTCGCCTCGTCCGAGAGCTTCTGGGTGATGTCGTACTTGTTGTTGAGGTCGTTGAGCGTCTGGTTCTTGTGGACGTAGTCCTCGACGTCGTGCACGTAGCTGGGGGCGTTGGTGGCGACATCCGAGATCTGGTTGACGATCGGCGGGAGGAGGACTGCGCCGAGGCCGATCGGGATGGCGAGCAGGGTCAGGTAGACAAGGAAGATCGCCACGCCGCGCTTCATGTAGCGCTGGAAGAAGTTGACCGGCCCCGCCAGGGCGATCGCCAGGAAGGCCGCGATGATCAGCCAGGTGATCGGCCTCCGCAGGAGGTAGATGACGTACAGGGTCAGCAAAACGCCCACGACGATGAGGACGTTGCGGGCGATCGCGCGGGCCGGAGACTCGGTTTGAGTCATGCCGACCCTCCCTATTCGCGGCCGGTCCGCCCCTTCCTACGCAGAGTGTGGAAAGTCGCCAACCCGCCTCAGGACTCAGCGACACCCGCCTGCCTGAAGAGCGCTGCCTCTGCCCCGGCGTGGACTCGATGGAGCAGGCCGCGGCTGCTGACCCCGCCGCCGCTGAAGCTGTAGTTCATGCGCTTGTAGGCCGGTTCATTCGGCGAGAAGCCCTGGATCGGCAGGAGCGACACGCTGCCTTTTCCCTTGCAGCTGCCGCCCGCGCCCTGGGTGATCTTTTCGGTGAACTGGTACCGCGGTGGAATGGACGAGGCGACACCGGTCAAGCTCCATTCCCCCCCGCACCGGATACCGGTGTAGGCGACCTGGCCGCTGCCGCTCGGCGTGATCTTCACCGCGACCTTGAAGGGCGCCATCCCCTTCTGGTGGAGGTTCCCACTCCACTCGCCGGCGATCTGCCGCGTGATCCCCTCCGAGTTGCCGAGCGCGGTGAGGTCGTCGGGGTTGGCGCCGCTGCCGCAGCCGACGAGGAGCGGGATCCCGAGCGCGAGCAGGCAGAGGCGACGGCCGACCACGCCGAGAGCCTAGTATCGGCTCATGGCAGAGGAACCGGTCGCCGAGGGGCCGCGCCAGCTCGCCGAGGGAATCGAGATCCGCCCGGCCCGGACGGACGAGATCGAGGAAATGCTGCCGCTGATTCGCGCCTACTGCGAGTTCTACGAGACGGAGCCCGACGACGACGGTCTCCGGAAGATGTTCGAGACGCTGATCAACGACCCGGGTCAGGGCGCCATCTTCATCGCCCGCGACGGCGGCAGCGCGGTCGGCTTCGCGACTCTCGACTGGAAGTGGTCGAGCCTGAAAGCGGCGAGGCTCGGCTATCTCGAGGACCTCTTCGTGGACCCCGAGGCGAGGGGGCGCGGCATCGCCGACGCCCTGATCGAGGTCTGCGCCCGGCGCTGCCGCGAGCTCGGCATGCCGGCGATGCAGTGGCTGACGGCTCCGGACAATCACCGCGCGCAGAAGGTCTACAACCGCGCCGGCGCGGACGCCGGGACCTATCTGGAATACGACCTGGAGCTATGACGGACGAACTCCGCTCCACCGTCGGGGCGGTCTGGCTCAACCACATACGGCGCGGGCAGGGCGAGCCGCTGCTCCTGTTGCACTCCCTGGGCGGCTCGCTGATTCAGTGGTCGCCGGTCATGGACCGTCTGGCGGCCGAGCGCGAGGTGATCGCGCTCGACATGCCCGGCTTCGGCCATTCGGCGGAGCTTCCCGACGGGATCTCGCCCAGGGCCGCCAACCTGGCCACGGCGGTGCTCGACTTCTATGACGCCCTCGGGGTCGAGGGTGAGCCGGCGGTCGCCGGCATCTCCCTCGGCGCTTGGGTTGCGATCGAGTGCGCGCGCCAGGGTGGCGCCCGCGCGGCGGTCGCTCTGTGCCCGGCAGGCTTCTGGAGGCGCTCGCCTGATCCATTCGATCGCACGGTCGCCCGGCGGCGGCGCAGAGGCCGGGCTCTCCAGCCGTTTTTCCGGCCGGTGATGCACACGGCGCGCGGCCGGCGCGAGACCCTCGGCCGCTTCATCCACCGGCCCGAGCGGCTCAGCCCCGGCGAGGCGAATGCGATCGCCAAGGCGTACGTGACGGCGCCGGCCTACGACGAGGCCAGCGCCCTGATGCGAGCCGGCCGGGTGGAGGAGCTCAAGTCGATCAAGGTGCCGATCACGCTGGCGTGGGCCGAGCACGACACGCTGGTGCGCAACAAGCCTCTTCCGGCGAAGCTCCTGCCGAAGCGGGTGGAGCAGGTCCTGCTCCCCGGCTGCGGGCATGTGCCGACCTGGGACGACCCTGAACTGGTCGCCCGCGTCGTCCTGGCTGGAGCACGTCGAAAGCGATAGAAGGAGGGAACGGTGAGCGAGCGCAGCGAATACGCACCCGGGGAGTTCTGCTGGGTGGACCTGGCCACGACGGACGTCGAGGGGGCGAAGGCCTTCTACAACGGCCTGCTCGGCGTCGACGCCCAGGACGCTCCGGGCGATCCCGAGGAGACCGGCGGCTACGGGTTCCTGATGAGCGACGGCAAGATGGTCGCCGGCATCGGGCCGGTCCAGTCCGACGAGGGCCACTCCGCCTGGGCCAGCTACGTCAAGGTGGACGACGCCAGCGCGACGGCAGAGAGGGTGAAGGATGCGGGAGGCAGCGTCTTCTTCGGACCTGTCGACCTCCCGAACGACTCGGGGCGAGTCGCGATGCTGCGGGATCCGGAAGGGGCGTTCATCGGCATCGTGCAGCAGAACCGTCACCCCGGAGCGCAGATCGTCAATGAGCAGGGCGCCTGGACCTGGAACAACCTGCTTACCCGCGACCTCGAGGGGGCAAAGAGCTTCTACGGCGACGTCTTCGGCTGGACCGCGATCCACAACGAGGAGGCGCCGCCCGGCGTGCTCATGTGGCAGGTCGAGGGCCAGCGCTGGCCGGAGGGGATGGGCGGCCTGATGGAAATCACGGAAGACCTACCGGCCGAGATGCCACCTCACTGGCAGGTCTACTTCATCGTCGACAGCATGGATGAGGCGCTGGAACGCGCCACCTCGAAGGGCGCGAGCGTGGGGTTCGGCCCGATCGACGTCCCGGTCGGACGGCTCGCCACCATCGTGGACCCTCAGGGCGCGGTGGTCTCGCTGATTGAGAGCCACTACCCCGAGCCCAGGTAGCCGGGGTACTTCCGGGCGCCCACGACTAATCGCTGCGCGCTGCACCCCGCGCGCAGCTCTCACAACGGCCGCTGACCACGACCTCCGCTCGGTCGGGCTGGAAGCCGGAGCGAGCGGCGGAGCGGCGAGCCCGCTCGAGATCGACCGGTGTCTCCATGTCCTCGACGCGGCCGCAGCTGCGGCAGATCATGTGATGGTGAGCGTCCGAGCGGGTGTCCCAGAGGAGCGTGCCGCCGGCGTCGTTGACCCGTCGCACGATGCCGAGCTGCTCGAACAGCTCAAGGGTCGCGTAGACAGTGGGCAGGGAGACGCCCGGCAGCCGCTCGCTCGCCTCCGAGAGCAGCTCCTCGGCGCTCACGTGGCGGTTGCGATCGCGCAGCAGCCGGTGCATGACGACCCGCTGGGAGGTGGCCCGCAGTCCCCGCTCGCGGAGCAGCGCGGCGAGCTCGGCGTCGTCACGGGGAGGTGAGTGCTGTGTCGCGGTCGTCATCGAGATGAATGGTAGGGCAACCTAATAGAGCATCCTACATCTTAGGGAGACCTTATCTTTAGTTCCTTGTATTATCTGGTGCGTGACTGAGTTGGTCGCAAGGCTTACGGGGAGGATGAGTCCCGCTGACGAGGAGCGCTTCATGCTCCAGCGGGTCCAGCCGGCATTGATCGGGTTGATCGACGGCACGGTCTCCACGCTGGCCCCGATCTTCGCCACGGCGTTCCTCGCCGGCTCACGCGCCGCGCTCTTCGTGGGCCTCGCCGCGGCCCTCGGTGCGGGGATCAGCATGGGCCTCTCGGAGGCACTGTCAGACGACGGCGAGCTCACCGGCCGCGGCACCTCGCTGGACCGCGGTTTGATCACCGGCGGCGCGACCTTCTTCGGCGGCGCCTTCCACGCGCTCCCCTTCGCGATCAGCGACCTGCACACGGCACTGGTCCTGGCCTCGATCACGGTGGCCTGCGAGCTGGTGGCGATCGCCTGGGTCCGTAAGCGCTTTCTGCGCGTCTCCCTACGGAGCTCCCTGGTGCAGGTGACGATGGGGGGCCTGATCGTGGCGATCACCGGCGCCTTGATCGGCCAAGCCTGAGCTCGGTCACCAACGCGAGGTGACGACCTTCTTCCGCGTGTAGAAGTCGACGGCGTCCTTGCCGTTGGCGTGCAGGTCGCCGTCGATCGAGTCCTTCCAGCCCGAGAAGGGGAACCAGGCGACGGGCGCGGGCACGCCGATGTTGACGCCGAGCATGCCGGCCTCGATGCCCCAGCGGTACGCCCGTGCGGCCGCGCCCGAGGTGGTGAAGATAGATCCCGCGTTGCCGTACCGCGATCCGTTGGCGAATTCGATGGCGGAGTCCAGGTCCGGAGTGGACACCAGGGCGAGCACCGGGCCGAAGATCTCCTCCCGCGCCATGTCGGACTCGAGATCCGAGACGTCGACCAGGGTCGGGCCGAGCATCGTGCCCGCCTCCCCGCCGCCGATGCGGCCGTCGAGCAGGACCGTCGCCCCCTCCGACTCGGCGATGGCCACCGCCGACTCTGCGCGCTCCCGTGCCTCCGGAGCGATCATCGGGCAGACGTCGGTGCCGGGATCCGCGCCCGCGCCGGTCGTCAGCGCCTCGGCCGCGGTGCGCAGGGCATCGCGCACCTCCGTCTGACGGGAGTCGTCTCCCGCGACCACGCAGACCGAGCCGGCCAGACAGCGCTGGCCGGCCGCACCGAAGGCGGAGCCCATGATCGCGGGCACTGCGCTGTCGAGGTCCGCGTCCTCGGCCACGATCATCGAGTTCTTCGCACCGCCCAGCGCCTGCACCCGCTTGCCGGTCTCGGCCGACCGTGTGGCGATCAGGCGCGCCGTGCTGGCCTGCCCGACGAAGGAGATCGCGTCGATGCCCTCGTGGTCGAGGATTCCCTCGACTGCCTCCCGGCCTCCGTGAATGAGATTGACGATGCCCGGAGGGAAGATCTCCTCCTCGTCGATCAGCTCGCACATCCGGGCCGAGGGCCGAGGGTCACGCTCGGACGGCTTGAGGATGAACGCGTTCCCGCAGGCGACGGCGTAGGGCAGGAACCAGAGCGGGATCATCGCCGGGAAGTTGAACGGTGTGATCGCGGCGACAACGCCGACGGGCTGGCGGACGAGCTCGACGTCGAGGCCGGTCGCGACCCCCTCGAGCGTCTCGCCCTTGAGCAGGTGCGGGATGGCGGCCGCGGACTCGACGGACTCGATCCCGCGCCCGACCTCGCCGTCGGCGTCGGCCAGGGTCTTGCCCATGTCGGCCGTGACGAGGGCCGTGATCTCCTGCCGGTTCCGAAGCAGCGCGTCGCGAAGGGCCAGCACCGCGCGCGCCCGCCCCTGCGGTGGCACCTCGCGCCAGGCGGGCTGGGCGTCTCGGGCGGCGCGTACGGCCGCGTCGACATCGGCGGCTCCCGAGAGGGGGACGCGGGCCGCGAGCTCGGCCGTGGCTGGGTCGCGGTCGTCGAGCGCCTCGCTGGCGGCGGCATCGACCCAGCGTCCCGCGATGTAGTTCTGAAGCGTTCTTGCTTCGGCTGCGGTGGCCATGCGAGCAGACTAACGCCGGCTACGCCGCCGAGCGCGGTGTCGCTTGAACTGGCCGGGCGCCGCCTCCTGGTCCAGCACCTGCTCGATGGTACGGCCGCTGAGCACCGACTCCGGCTGGGACGAGGTGGGCCTGCGCCGCGCGTCCGAGCCCTCGTCGCGCTTCTTGATCAGGAGCCACTTCTCGCGATCCGAGGGAGGGCCCGTCCGGACCAGCGCATACGACCCTTTGATCTTCTCCCCGAGCATGAAGAGCTTCACGTC
The DNA here is from genome assembly GCA_963804595.1 of uncultured Solirubrobacterales bacterium. Lineage (GTDB taxonomy): Bacteria > Actinomycetota > Thermoleophilia > Solirubrobacterales > 70-9 > DASUPK01. The sequence goes on along the minus strand of CAWDQZ010000017.1, from coordinate 200,509 downwards.
ACCCTTCTCGATTGCGGTCGACAGGTCCATGGGCTCGCCGCCTCGGGTCTCGGAGATGTTCTGGAAGACGCCCCGGTCCCAGACGATCATCGGGCCGGCCCCGTACTCGCCCTCCGGGATCACGCCCTCCCATTCCAGGTACTCGAGCGGGTGGTCCTCGGTGCGCATCGCGAGGCGCTTGTCGCGCGGGTCCAGCGAGGGTCCCTTCGGGATCGCCCAGGAGGCGAGAACGCCGTCCACCTCGAGCCGGAGGTCGTAATGCTCGGAGGTGGCGGAGTGCTTCTGGAAGGCGAAGCGGGGGTGCTTGCGCTTCGCCTTTCCCTTCCCCTTGCGCCCGCCACTCGGCTCCTTGGTCTTGGAGAAGTCGCGCTTGCGCTCGTAGTCGGCCAGCGATCCCTTCGCACTGCCACTCGAGCGCGCCTTCGCGGGCATCAGACCGCGACTTCCAGCTCGCCGATCGAGTCGGCGAGCGCGCCGCGCAGCCCGTCCAGGTCCGTGATCGCCTCAGGGTCGGAACAGAGGCCGAAGGCGAGCTCCCCGCCGAGAGAGACGATCGACAGCCGCAGGGCATGACGGTCGGCGGGCTCGGCGAAGGAGCAAAACTGCTCGAGCGCATGGCCGAGGACGAGTGGGCGCTCCCGGGGGCCCGGCACGTTCGAGACCGAGAGCGCGAACTCGCGCGGACCCGACGTCAGCCTGGTCACGCCGCGATAGAGCGGGCGGAAGCGTCCGAGCGCGTGGAAGAAGGCGTAGAGGGCATCGGCATCGTGATCGAGCTTCCGCTCGCTCGTCTGGGTGTTGATCGTCCGCAGCCGGGTCGCGGGGTCGGGCTCTGAGATCGGCAGATCGAGGTTCATGAAGGAGTCGCGGTTGCCGAGCTGTCCCTCGGCTTCCTCGCGAGCATGCAGGCAGACGGGGCATTGGACGCGGACGTCGTCGGCGATTCCACCCGCCCGGGGGAGCCAGCGGCGAAGCGCCCCTGCGACGACCGCGAGCACGACGTCGTTGACGGTGACGTGCTTGGCCGCGCCGCGTTCGATGCGCTTCAGGCGCTCGAGCGGGAAGCTCGTCCAGGCGACTTCGCGCGCCGGGCCGATGTGCTGGTCGAGCTTCGTGTCTCGCCCGGGCCGCAACTCGCGCCAGAGGGCGGTGGGGAGGCGCACCATGATCCGCGTCTCGCGCGCCTCGGCCGGCTGAGGCCTGGGGGCGTTCTCGGGGGCGGATGGAGTGGACACGGCGCCTGGCTCGGCCCCATGGCCGTTCGGGCGCTTCGGCGGCTGCTGGTCCGCGTCCCAGAGCACGCCGGCGACCAGCCGAATCGCGCTGACGCCGTCCGCCATCGCGTGATGAAAGCGGCCGACGAGCGCCACCCGGTCGCCGGTCAGCGGCAGCGTGTCGAGGCGCCAGAGCGGACGCGTGTGGTCCAGCCGTTCGGAGAGCAGGTCGCCCACGGCCCTGCGAAGCTCCTCGTCCGAGAGCGGGTCCGCTCGCTCTGCCTCGGCGACGTGCCAGGTGAGATCGACCTCGGGCGCATCCACCCAGGCGGGACTCCCGAGCCCGAAGCGCGGCTCCTCGATCCGCTGGCTGAGCCGCGGAAAGGCCGCCATGCGCCGGCCGACCTGGTCGCGAAGGCCCGGGATGGAGAGGGCGTGACCGTCGGAACCCGGGGCGACGATCAGGACCTTGCCGGTGTGTCCCTTGATCGCGGCCGACTCCAGCCGCAGGATCTGGGCGTCGTCTTGGCTGAGGCGCTCCCTCGTCGCTTTGCCCATGGGTTTGATCATGCCGCTCGCGGGCGACGCTGTCACGTTTGTTTTCCGTGCCGGGAGGCGGGTAACCGGCTGGAGCACCGTGAACCGTTCCTGACGAGCGAACCAAAGGAGACGATCTGAATGGGTGAGCAAATCGATGAGGCGAAGGGCCGCGCGAAGGAAGCGGCCGGTGACCTCACCGACGACGAGAAGCTCAAGCGAGAGGGCAAGATCGATCGCGCGGCTTCGAGCGTCAAGGACAAGGTCGACGACGCCTCCGACAAGGTGAAGGAGAAGCTCGGTCACGACCGTCGGGACTGAATTTCGCCCGCTGAACAAAGCTGAAGTAGGAAGGAGGCCGGAGCATTCGCTCCGGCCTCTTTTTTGTGGATGGGGAGAACTACCTACGGAGATCCAGCAATTCGCCCCGATGACGCCGGCCCGGACGTCGGAAAGAATGACCCTCGCCAAGGGGAGCAGGAAACCACCAACGGCAGGGACGACCCGCCCGCCGCCAGATCCGACTCACACGGGCCGCCCTAGGGGGCGGCCCGTTTCTTTGCCCGGATGCTCAGTCGTGTTCGCCGATGAGCGCCCGGGCCATCGCGTCCGGCTCCGGCGCCTGGCCGTGCAGCTCGAGCAGGTGGATTGCGACCAGTGCGATCGCCAGACCCTCGATCGGCTGGAAGACCCCTTCGGCGAGCAGGTTCACCACCGTCAGCACGGCCACGCCGCTGAAGGGAAGCGCAACCAATTGCACGGCGAGCTCGCTGAGGATGATCGCCCCGATCGCGATCACGAAGACCTGGCGAGCCCGCCCGCGGACCAGCTGGATGCTGCGCGAGAGGGCCTGCCGGACGCCGAGATGCTCGATCTTCAGGACCGCTGGGGAGATCGCGATGTAGGTCAACACGATCAGGCCGGGAACGACCAGCAGGACGAAACCGATGGCGGTCAGCACCGTGATCACGAGGTCCAGCACGATCAGTCGCTTGAGCGGCATTGCGCGCACGAGGTCCGAGACGGGCGGCAACGGCCTTCCTGCGCGCCAGTCGATCACCGCGGCCGCCGCGAGACCGGCGTAGACGGCCTGCCCGAAGACGTTGACCGCGGTCGTCAGAAACGCCGCGCCCACGGTCGCGAAGTCCGCGACGGTCCTCAGGTGCTCGACGTGGAACCCCTCGAGAAAGCCGTCGGCGATCGACTGGGGCAGGAGCACCACTACGGCCGCCGGGACAAGGAAGGTCCAGTGTCGGCGGTAGACGGCCCACATCTCCCCGGCGATCTCTCGCAGAGAGAGCTTTCCCTCGCCGGCCTCCGTCATGTCTCGCGCAGATGGGGAAGCGGATTCGTCGGCACATGAATCCAACCCTCGCGCGTGGCCCGGTCGGCCTCGCCTCCGGGCTCGGGCGGCTCCGTCAGCCCCAGCGCCGCGGCGCGAGCGACCAGCGAGCAGACCAGCGCGTCGAAGCAGTTGTGGTCGGAGGCGGCGAGCTCGCGCTGCTGGATGGTCATCTCGATCGTGCCGAGCCCCTCCTCGAGCTGAGTCAGCAGCTGCGGAAGGCGCGTGACGCCGACACGGCTCTTGTAACCGATCGGGGAGATGCCCCAGGTCGTCAGGGCGGGAGATGGGTAGCTCTCGATCACCCTGCCGGAGCCCGCCCGGTCGACCGGCTCGCCGCGGGCCGCCAGCCGGTCGAGGAGGAACGCGCAACGCATCGCGACGACCCCGATCAGGTCGGTCGAGACACTCAGAGGCCTGCGGGCGCCCCGCTCGATCAGCCGCCGGTCCGTCGCTCGGAAGCTGAGCTGGAAGCGGTAGATGTCCTGATCCTCGCCACTTCCCGGCCAGCCCGCCCGGTTGCGGTGGGCGCTCACGGCCTCGACGAACTCGTCCGGCCAGCCGAACGGCGCGTCGATCGCGACCTTGTCGGCCCCCTCGATCGCATCGAGGAGCGTGTCGTCGTCCAGCCCGGAGCGAAGCCCCGAGACGATCGGCCGTCCCGGCCCCCAGTCGATCGTGCAGGCGCTGGTGTTGGCGGGCTGCGCCGCGAGGTCGATGCCGAGCGTGCGCACGGGGCGATGGTATTGCCGGGCCTGGATACGCTGCATCGGTTGACCCGCGAGGACATCGTGATCGGCGACGGGAAGCCGGAGATCAGGGCGGCGGGCGGCGTGCTGCTCACGCGGGACAAGGACGGCAAGACCACGGTCGCCGTGATCCACCGCCCCAAGTACATGGACTGGTCGCTGCCGAAGGGCAAGCTCGAGGAGGGGGAGGGGTGGCAGGAGGCTGCGCTCCGCGAGGTCAAGGAGGAGACCGGCTACAGCTCCGAGCCGATCGTCGAGCTGCCCCACGTCTCCTACCTCGATCGAAAGGGCCGGCGGAAGCTGGTCCGGTACTGGCTGATGGAGCCGATCGACGGGAAGTTCGAGTCCCACGGCGAGGTCGACGAGCTGCGCTGGGTCAGCCCGGAGGAGGCCGACGAGCTGCTCACCTACCCGCACGACAAGGAGCTCGTCCACAAGGCGCTGCGGCGCAATCGCTGGCGCGGGGTCATGCGGATCCTGAGGGCCTTCTCGCGGCGGCCGTTTCCGGGCTGAGGCCGCGGGCGCGTAACGGTCCGGCTCTACGATGGACTGTGTCGTACGGCTGAAATGACTTCAAACGGAAGGAGCCGTGCCGTGACAGACAACACCGAGACCGCCATCCTCGCCGGTGGTTGCTTCTGGGGCGCCCAGGAGCTGCTTCGAAAGCGCGACGGCGTCATCTCGACCCGCGTCGGTTACACCGGCGGGGAGAACGCCAATGCGACCTACGGAAACCATCCCGGCCACGCCGAGGCCGTCGAGATCGTCTTCGATCCCGAGCGGATCTCCTACCGGGACCTGCTCGAGTTCTTCTTTCAGATCCACGATCCGACGACCAAGGACCGTCAGGGGAACGACATCGGCTCGAGCTACCGCTCCGAGATCTTCTATACGACCGACGAGCAGCGTCAGGTCGCTGAGGACACCATCGCCGACGTCGACGCGTCCGGCATCTGGCCGGGCAAGGTCGTGACCGAGGTGAGCGAGGCCGACCCCTTCTGGGAGGCCGAGCCCGAGCACCAGGACTACCTACAGCGTTACCCGAACGGCTACACCTGCCACTTCGTGCGGCCGGACTGGAAGCTGCCGCACCGCGAGGCCGCGACCTCCTAGCTCTAGGCGCGCGGGTCCTGTTATGCGAGGGTGCCCCGCGGCGATTGCCGCGGGGCAACCGCCCCGAAGCTGCCGATCTGGCGGATAAGGCTGCCCGCCGGGAGATGGGGTACCTGATCAAGGCACCGCTCCTAGAACACCTGGACAGCGAGAGGTGTTGCGCTGTTCGCCGACCGGCAATGGCGCGGACGCGCTGGTCGGGACGGTCACCTACGCGGGCGCGATCACCGCGGTGGTCAACGCGGCGGTGAACGGCGTGGTGACCGGGACCTGGGTCGCGACCGGCACCTACAGCTGCGACGCGGCCGGGGGCACTGGCTGGCTCGTCGTCACGATGGGGACCAGGAGCACGCCGCAGATCCCGGTCGAGTGCGGATAGCGTCCCCAGCGTGCCCGCCGCGCCCGGACGACCTGAGGCCGACGTGATCGTCGTTGGGGCCGGTCTGGCGGGCCTCGTGGCTGCACGCCAACTGGTCGCCGCCGGCCGCAGCGTGCTTGTGATCGAGGCGCGCGACCGGGTCGGCGGCCGAACCGTGAACGCCTCGATCGGGGCCGGGAAGGTGACGGAGATGGGCGGGCAGTGGGTCGGCCCGACTCAGGAGCGGCTGCTTGCCCTGGCCGCGGAACTCGGCGTTGAGACCTTTCCGACCCACCACGAGGGGCGCAACCTGCTCGAGCTCCGAGGGAAGCTCCGCCGCTACAAGGGCACGATCCCGCGACTCGCGCCGCACGTCCTGCTGGACGTCGCGCGCGCGCGGCGGAAGGTGCGCCGCGCCGCTCGCCGGGTTCCAGCCGAGGCGCCCTGGACCGCGCCGAAGGCACGGGAACTCGACTCGCAGACCCTCGCGAGCTGGATCCGTAAGGCCGCTCGGACGAAGAGGGCTCGCAGTCTGCTCGAGATCGCGATCGGCACGGTGATGGGCACCGGGACCGCGGAGCAGTCGGCGCTCTGGATGCTCTCGTACGTCGCCTCCGCCGGGAGTTTCGACGCCCTGATCGACGTGGAGGGAGGCGCGCAGCAGGACCGTTTCGTGGGCGGATCCCAGGTGATCTCGCAGCGCCTCGCCGAGGAGCTCGGCGACGTCGTGGCGCTCTCCGCGCCGGTCCGGCGCATCGCCCAGGACGGCGGGGGTCTCGACGTCGAGGCGGACGGCCTCGATGCCCGCGCCCACCGGGTGATCGTCACGGTGCCCCCGCCGCTCGCCGCGCGAATCTCCTTCGCCCCATCGCTGGGCGGGCGACGAGACCAGCTCACACAGCGGATGGCGCACGGCGCGCTGACGAAGTGCGCCGCCGTCTATCCGGAGCCGTTCTGGCGTGCCGCCGGCCTGAGCGGACAGGCCGTGAGCGACGGTGGCCCTGTGACGACCACGTTCGACAACTCACCTCCTGACGGATCGCCGGGGGTCCTGCTCGGCTTCATCGCGGGCGCGGAGGCGGTCCGGCATGCGCGCCGCTCCGAGGGCGACCGCCGACAGGTCGTGCTCGAGTGCTTCGAGCGCCTCTTCGGCGCGCCGGCGGCGAAGCCAGGCATCTACCTCGAGACGGCCTGGGCGGAGGAGGAATGGAGCCGCGGCGGGCCAGTCTGCTCGTTTGCCCCTGGGGCGCTCGCCCCCTACGGCGAGGCGCTGCGCCGGCCGGCGGGACGAATCCACTGGGCGGGGGCGGAGACGGCGAGCGTCTGGTGCGGCTACATGGAGGGCGCAGTCCGCTCGGGGGATCGGGCGGCCGAGGAGGTCCTCGATGCGGAAGGATGGCGGCTGTGAGCGTGATGCCCGCGACCGAGAACGATGTCGCCTTCGCGGGGGCCGCCCGGATCGCCGAGATGGTCCGGGCCAGGCAGATCTCGCCCAGCGAGCTGGTCGAGATCTATCTCGAGCGCGTTTCGCGGATCGATCCGAAGCTGAATGCCTACCGGGTGGTCCTCGGAGACAGGGCGCGAGCCGACGCGAAGCTGGCCGAGGACCGGCTCGCGGCCGGAGAGGAGGCGCCCCTCCTGGGGGTCCCCGTCGCGATCAAGGACAACGTCGACTACGCCGGCGAGGTGACCACTCACGGCACCGCCGCATACGGCGAGCCGGCCAGTGAGGACAGCCTCATCGTCCGCCGGCTCCGCGACGCCGGCGCGGTGATCCTCGGCAAGACGAACCTCCCCGAGCTCGCGATCTACGGCTTCACGGAGAGCCCGACCTGGGGCGACACGCGGAATCCCTGGGATCCGTCCAGGACTCCCGGCGGCTCGAGCGGCGGCAGCGGCGTCGCGGTCGCCGCCGGCATGGCGGCGATCGCCCACGCGACCGACGGCGCCGGATCGATCCGGTGGCCGGCCGCCTACTGCGGACTCTTCGGGCTGAAGCCTCAGCGCAACCGCGTATCGCTCTCGCCCGACCGCGACCACTGGCACGGGCTGTCGGTCTCGGGCTGCAACAGCAGAACGGTGATGGACACCGCGCTGTACCTCGACGCGGTGAGCGGAGCGGAGAAGGGCGACTTCGACTCACCGCCCCCCTTCGAGCGCCCCCTGGTCGAGGCCGCCGGGACATCGCCCGGCAGGCTCCGGATCGCCTGCACGACCAAGACGATCCTCCCGGTGCCGATGGCCGACGAGGTGATCGCCGCCTACGAGGAGACGATCGGGCTGCTCCGATCGCTCGGCCATGAGGTGAGCGAGGCGGCGCCGAAGCTCGGTGCGCTCGTGACGGACTTCTACCCCCTCTACTTCCGCGGCATCCGCGACGAGGCGATGTCCCTGCCCCATCCGGAGCGGCTCTCGGCCCAGAGCAAGGGGTTCGTCCGGCTCGGCAGGCTGTTCAGCGACCGGCGGCTGGCGAAGATCCGCGACCGGATGCCGGCGGCGTACGCCCGGATCCAGGAGCTCTGGCGGGACCATGACGTCCTGCTCACGCCGGCCACCGCGCAGCTCCCGGTCGAGATCGGCCACTGGCGGGGCCAGGGCGCGCTGCGGACGATCAACGGGATGTCGAACGTCTATCCCTTCGGCGCCGCCTGGAACTACACCGGCCAACCCGCTGCTGTGATTCCCGCCGGCTTCACCGACTCGGGACTGCCGCGCTCGGTGATGCTGGTCGCCCGCCCGAACGACGAGGCGACGCTGGTCTCACTCGGCGCTCAGCTCGAGGCCGAGCGCCCCTGGGCCGACCGCAGACCGCGCGTCTGACGGCTTCGCCAGATAGCCGCGGCGGCAAGCGGCCGCCCAGCACAAGTCGCTCGCTAGACGCTCGCTCCCAAGTACCGCGGCCTGGCCGCCGCTCCCACCTCGATCTGCTGAGTCTCCGCCGCCATCTCGATGGCGCCGTCGCGGCCGCCGAGCTCAGTCCAGCGCTCCTGTGCGGTCTCGTAGAAGCGATCGAGGAAGTCGTCGGAGTGCAGCGGGTCATGGTGAAAGAGCATCAGGCGCCGGGCCTCGACCCGGCGCGCGAACGTGAGCGCGTCGGTCAGCTTTGAGTGGCCCCAGCCGACGTGCTCGGGGTACTCCTCGTCCGTGTACTGGCAGTCGTGGATCAGCAGGTCGGTGTCGCGGGCGAGGTCGAATCCCGAGATCCACTCGGACTCGAGTGTCTCCAGCGACGCCCCCAGGCCGGGCTCGTGGTCGGAGATATAGGTGAGGGTGGTGTCGCCGTCGGTTATCCGATAGCCCAGCGTGGGTCCCCGGTGGGTGACCGCCTCTGCGCGGATCTTCGCCGGCCCGATCTCCCACTCGGTAGCGGGGGTGTCCCGGAAGCTGATCCCGCAGGGGAGCTCGCGTACCTCGACCGGCGAGAGTGGGGCGGAGATGTAGCGCGCGATCCGCTCCTCGAGCGAGGCCTCGGGCGACGACGGCCCCCAGATCGTGATTTGCGATTCGGAGCGGAAGCACGGCGCGAAGAACATCAGGCCCTGGATGTGGTCCAGGTGGAGATGGGTGAGGAGGATGTTGATCGTGGGGAGCTTCTGGGCGATACCCACCCCGAGGCTCCGAATGCCGGTGCCCGCGTCGATGATCAGCGTGGTGCCGTCCGAGAGGTTGATCTCGACGCACGACGTGTTCCCCCCGTACCGGTTCATCTCCGGCCCGGGCGCCGGAACCGACCCTCTCGCCCCCCAAACCTTGACCCTCATTCCAGCCTCTCCATTCCTCTCTCCTGCAAGGAGCCTATAGCCCTCTAATTCCCGGCGCGCGAATTGTTCTGCGTCCAGAAGAAGATCATCGCCCCCTCCTGGCCACCCTCCGCGACGATGGGGAGGGCGCTCGCCTCGATCTCGAAGTGCTCCCCCTGCGCCGATCGGATCTTGAAGTGCCCGTGGGCGGGCTTGCCCGCGCGGAGGGCCTTGGTCATCTCTCGTTCCTCGATCGGGGCGAGCTCGCCGGTCTCGTCGAAGGGAGCGAGCCGGTGCCCCCAGTCCTTCGCCTCCATTCGGCCGGACTCCTCGAAGGAGATGCCGAGCAGGGCGCCGGCGGCCTCGTTGTAGAAGATCAGCGCGCCGCTCTCATCGACCAGGAACGCCGGCGTGGAGAGGCTGGTGAGAAAGTTTCGAGCCAGGATCAGCTCGAGCGGCTTCTGCGCCATGGGCGACAAGTCTCCCGTATGCTCGCGGCCCGATGCGCCAACGGGGTTGCGGGGCTGGAGCAGGACTGATCGCGGCGGTCACGCTCGCCGCCCTCGCAGCGTGCACGGGCCCGGCTGGAGCCCAGACTCCCGGCGCTCCCGTCGTCCCCATCCCGGATCTGGAGCGCTCCTCGGTACCGAGCTTCGAGGGCTCCACCGCCATGCCGAACCCCGTGAACGGCGGGCCGTCGCCGCCGCGCAACCCGTTCATGGCGCCCAATCCTCACAACAACATCCACGACGACCCCTATATGAGCGACACGTACCGGGTGCCCGGCCCCCTGGGGGACGGCCCAGAGTCTTCGGCGTACTTCCCGCTGGGGCACGAGTGCGGCTCGATCACCTTCGACTCCCAGGGCCGGATCGTCACGGTGTGCGTCGGCCTCGACCGGCCCGTCCTGGTGCTGCTCGACCCGCACACGCTGCAGGTTCTGGCGGCAATGCCCCTGCCGCCCCGCAACGTCACCCCGGGCGGAAACCCGTTCACTGACTTCTCCGGCGGCGGCTACTTCTATCTCGATCAGCACGACCGGGCGGTCCTCCCGACGAACGACCGGCACATCCTCGTCGTCTCGATCACCAGCGGCCCGGGGGGGTTCCTCGGTCGTGCCCAAGCTCTCACTCGCCAACGGCCTGGTCTACACCTACACGCATCCGCCGCGCGCGGACGGCATCGACGCCTGGTATCTGACGACGCTCGACTTCAGGTCCGGGCGCACCGTCTACCACCGTCTGGCCGGAACCGGCTTCGCCTTCAACAACAACTACGCCCCAGTGACGCTCGGGCCGGACGGCGCGGCCTACGTGGGCGTCCTCGCGGGCGTAGTCGCGTTTCCATAGGTCCGCGGTCGGCTACTTGACCGTGATCTCACCTTCCATACCCATCGTCCGGGCGCGACGTCGCCCTCGATCTCCTGGTCCTGACCGTTGACGTCCTCGATTTCGAGTGAGTGGGGTTGCTGGCCGTCGTTCTTCAGGCTGAAGGTGACGTCGCCGGAATTGACCGTCGCGTCCGGGGGATTGAACGACGAGACGATCAAAAGGCCTCGACCGGAACGATGGTCTTGTCCGGCTCGAGCAAGAAGTACTGACCGCCATTGGGGGCGGCCTCGTTCCTGATCAGGTAGCGACCTGGCCTGATCGGACCGATCCTCCTGACCGCGGCGTGCCAGGTATCAGTCTCGACCGCCTCTGCAACTGGCTCCCAATTCTCCGCTGTACCCCACGGCCAGTGATAGAGAGCCCATCTCGCTGCGGCCACGGGCTGACCCTACGCGGCACTGGCTCCAGATGAACTCGGTCATTCGTCCAATCGTGAGCTGATGGCAACCCGGATCGCGAAGCGACACTCGAAGGGCTGCCCTGGCCGCGATGGCGGGCGCTGTGCCTGCGACGCAAGGTGCCGATCCCGGCTGTGCTGCGCGACTACCTCACCGAGCCCCTGGCGCGCACCGGTCGGACCGATGCTGAAACGATGCTTCGGCACTACTGGCACACGCCCCGTCGACGGCCGGAAGCTTCAGGCACGAGCGGATAAGGCGTGGCGCGAGGCTGGCCCTGATCGGATCACGCCGCACGAGTGCAGGCACACATTCGCCTTGCTGATGATCGCGGCCGGGTGCACGCGAAGGCCCTGCAGACATTCATGGGGCACTCGAACATCACGACCACGCTCGACACCTACGGGCACCTGATGCCGGGCACCGAGGGACGAGGCGGGTGGCCTGCTCGACGCCTACCTCGAGGCCCAGCGCGAGCGTGCCGAGGAATCTGCTCGGGCGGCCGGCGCGGCTGCCACTGGCGCACTGACTGGCGCACCAGTGGCGCACGACGCCTGAAAGCCACAATCCAAGCGGGGTTACGCCTCGAGCTTCCCGATCTTGAAGATCTTGGTCCCGCAGTCCGGGCACGTGCCCTGAATCGCCGGGCGGCCGTTCTTCATCGTGACCTGCTGCGGATCCTTGATCTCGACCTTCTTGCGTTCCTTGACGCAGTAGCCCTCAGGCATCGAGGACCTCCTTTCGAGCCGATTCCGCGCGTCAAGCTAGAGCACCAACCGGACGCGCGTGCGGAATATGCGCGCAAGTTAGTAACGGCTGCTACTAGCTAAGGGCTCTTGCCGTTCGCGCCCGCGTTGGGCGTGGTCGTGGTCGAAGTCGTGGTCGTCGCGCCGGGCGCCGCGGCGTTCTGGTTGTTGAGCGCGCCCGCGGCGACCTGGCTCTGCAGGGTCGAGATGTTGGCGGATGCCTGCGCCTGCTGTTTCTGCAGGCTGCCGATCGACTGCTGGAGCTGGGCGATGGAGGCGTTCAGGGCGTTCTGGGTGTCCTTGCTGTTCTTCGTGACGGCGCCCTGCAGCGAGTTCACGCGTGCGCTGAGCGCGTCGAGGTCGTTCTTCGTGGCGCTGTCGGAGTGCGCGGTGAGGCCGAAGTAGAGAGCTGCGCCGGCCGCACCGAGCGCGAGCAGCAGCGCGAGCCCGCCGAAGTAGGTGATCCGTGCCTGTTTGCGCTCGATCTCCGCCATCCAGCCCTGCAGCCCCTCGATGCGCTCCTGAACGTTGGGATCCGGCGTCTTCGGGGCCTCGCCGGGCTTCGCCGCGGCCGCATCCTTGCTGGCCGGGGACTTCTCGGTGGCCGGGGACTTCTCGGCCGGCTCGGTGCCGTTCCCGGCCTTGACCGCCTCCTCGGGCTTCGTGGGCGGCTCGGTGGTCGTCGTCTGCTCGGTCGTGGCGCGCGACGCGCGTCCCGGCCTGGTGATCCGGGGCAACCGGATGCGGGGCGTGAGCCGCCTGCCGTCTGACATGCGCGAATCCTAGAGGGGGATCCGGGAACGAGACCCCGGTTCGCTCCTCCCCGTACCATTCCGCCCCCGTCCATCCCAGTTTCGACCTCTCAAGGAGATCAACAGATGCCCGAAGCAGTGATCGTCGACACAGTCCGCACGCCCATCGGCCGTGCCTTCAAGGGTTCCCTGGCCCAGCTGCGCCCCGATGAGATGGGCGCCTACGTGATCGATCAGCTGCTCGAGCGCAACCAGGAGGTACAGCCCTCCGAGGTCGAGGACGTTTTCTGCGGCTGCGGCATGCCCCAGGGCCTGCAGGCGTTCAACATCGGGCGGATCATGGTCCTGCTCTCGAAGAAGCTGCCGGAGACAGTCAACGGCGTGACGATGTCGCGCTACTGCGCATCGAGCCTCGACTCGATCAGGCACGCGGCCAACGCCGTTCGCGCCGGCCAGGGCGACACCTACATCGCCGCCGGCGTGGAGTGGGTGAGCCGCTACAACGAGCGCACCGAGCCGGCGGGCGCCGCCGACCAGAACGAGAAGCTGCAGGGCAACGACGGTCAGCCCAACGCGTACATCGAGATGGGTCTCACCGCGGTCAACGTGGCGAAGCGCTACGAGGTGAGCCGCGCCGACATGGACAAGTACGCGCAGCGCTCGCAGGAGCTGGCCGTGAGGTCCCAGGAGGATGGCTTCTTCGACCGCGAGATCGTGCCGGTCAGGCTGCCCGACGGCAACGAGGTCGCCAAGGACGACGGCCCGCGCCCGAGCTCGACCCTCGAGAAGCTCGCCGAGCTGCCGGAGGCGTTCGAGGGCGGTGGCGGCATCACCGCGGGCAACTCGTGCCCGCTCAACGACGGTGCCGCCGCGGCCCTGGTCATGTCGGAGGATCGCGCCAAGGAGCTCGGCCTCGAGCCCCGGGTGCGGCTCGGTGCCGCCGCCACGCACGGCAACGAGCCCGAGTACATGGGTGTCGCGCCGATCGGCGCGATCAAGAAGGTCCTCGACGGCGCCGGCATGACGATGACCGACGTCGACACAGTCGAGCTCAACGAGGCGTTCGCCGCTCAGGTGATCCCGATCATGGCCGAGTGCGACATCCCGCTCGAGAAGCTCAACACGCACGGCGGGGCGATCGCCCTCGGGCATCCCTTCGGCATGACCGGCGCCCGGATCATGGGCACGTTGATCAACGTCCTGGAGACCGATGACCATCAGGTCGGCCTCGAGACGATGTGCGTCGCCGGTGGCCAGGGCGAGGCGATGATCGTCGAGCGCCTCAACTAGACGCGACCAAGACACTTGTCCCGCTGGGGCGGAACGCCCCGATGACCAGTTCCGGGCGGGAACGGCCCCGCAGGCTGGGGGTACTTCCGGGACCGTCCCGCCCGAAACTCCTCCCGCTCAGTCGGTGCTGGTCGCTGTGGGGGTCGTCTCACCCTGGAAGCCGCACTTCTTGCCCTTCGTGTTCGGCGCCGGCTTCTTCGGATGCTTCTTCGCCTTCTTGGTCGGACAGGGCTTGTCGCCGCGCGGAACGCCGCCCTTGTCGGCGGAGCTCACGACCGGGAATGCCGCGGCGATGCCGAGACAGGTCACGAACGCCGCCAGCTTGCGGGTCCTTAGCTTCACGTCCTGATCACCTCCATTGGCTGTCTTGGGTCCCCCCTTTGGGTCCCCCAAGCAGCAAAGCGACGAAGGCGGCGAAAGGGTTACGGCCGTGCTGCGGCGCTAGGCGCGCAGGCCCGCGACGAGCTGGATCAGCGCCCGCTCGACCTCGGCGCGCGCTTTCCGGGGCTGCTCTGAGTGCGCGATCACGAACGCCGCCTCTGCCAGGGCGGCGACGAATAGGTGCGCCATCGGCTCGACTGCGATCGGCCGCAGCACTCCCGCATCGACGGCACCCTTGAGAGCGGCCCGTGTCAGTCCGAGACCATGGCGGTTGTCGATCTCGCGCCATTCCTGCCAGCCGAGCACGGCGGGCGCGTCGGTGAGGGAGATCTGCTTCACGGCCGGCTCCTCGCAGGCATCGAGGAACGAGCGCATGCCCGCGATCATCAGCTCGTACGGGTCATCGCTCGCCTCCATCTGGGCGCCGATTCGCTCCATCAGGTCCTCCTCGACTCGCTCGAAGACCGCGCGGAAGAGGTCGCGCTTGTCGGCGAAGTGGTGATAGAGCGCCCCGCGGGTGACAGTGGCGCGGGCGACGATCTCCTCGGTGCCGACACCGGAGTAGCCGCGCTCGGTGAACAGCTCCAGAGCCGCCTGGACGAGGGCATCGCGGGTGGCTTGGGCCTCGGCCTCGCGGCGGCCGGGGCGGCGAGTGGTCGAGGCGGTTGACATACAGCCTGCAGGTTAAAGCGGCAATCGGCCCGTAACCCCCCGGGCGCGCCCGGCGCTCTCAGATCAGACGTGACCAGCCACAGGGAAGGGAAGACGATGCGAAAGCTGTTCAGCACGATCGCTGTTGGCCTGCTCGCGAGCGCGCTCGTGATCTCGGCGACGGCGATCGGGAAGGGCCCGAAGTCACCCAAGCAGGCCCCGGGGTCCGTGTCGGTCCTGGCGACCCCGAGCATCCTGGGCAGCGCCGACGCGACCACGACCGTGACCGGGAACCTGAAGTCGAACTCCGGTTGCCGCAAGGATCGGATTGTCCGGTTCTCGTACACGGGCACCGGCGGGACCACGCAACTCGGTGAGACCACTGAGACTCGCTCAAACGGCGACTTCACCGCCGTACTGCCGCGTCCGACCGACGCAGCGCCGGCGACGGTCACCCTCCAGGTGAACGTCGATCAGGCGGACCGCAAGGTCGGCTCCAAGAAGAAGGGCAAGAAGCAGAAGAAGGGCAGGAAGATCACCTGCCTCGCGGCGAGCGGTCAGACGACGCTCACCTTGGTTCCATAGCGCTCGAATCGTCGGCGGCGCGAGGGGTCAGCCTGCGGCGGATCCCTCGCGCCCGCTACGTTCGCGGGCGTGAGCGAGGAGAGCTTCAGCCACCTCCTCGCGGCCGCGAGGGCCGGAGACGAGGGGGCCTGGGACGAGATCTTCGAGGGTCTCGCTCCGATCGTGCTCGGCTATCTCCGGGCGAACGGAGCGCCCGATGCCGAGGACGTGCTCGGCGAGACCTTTCTCCAGGTCGCGCGAGACATCTCCAGGTTCGAGGGCGAGGAGGCCGGGTTCCGCTCCTGGGTCTTCACGATCGCCCACCACCGCTTGATCGACGCTCGCCGGCAGTCTGCGCGTCGCCCAGTCGAGCTCTCACCTGACCCACCCGAACCGCGGGCGCGAGCGGACGACGCGGCGGAGGAGGCGCTCGCGCGGATCGGAACCGAGCGCGTCGAGCGGATCCTCGCGGCGCTCTCGGAGGATCAGCGCGCCGTGCTGCTGCTGCGGTTCGTCGCGGACATGAGCATCGATGACGTCGCCAAGGCTGTGGGCAAACGCCCCGGGGCGGTCAAGGCGCTTCAGCGACGTGGGCTGGCAGCCGTAAAGAGACTGCTGGCTCGAAAGGGCGTATCCGCATGAGCACGGACGGCGCTTACCGAAATGAGATGAAAGAAGCCCCCCTCTTCACGGATGCGCTGCGCGCGGCGGTTCCCGCCCGACCGTCTCGGGAGCTGACCGCGACCATCGTCCCCCGTCTCGCCGCAACCGCCCGGACGGCGACGCTCGAGACGGAGACGCGGGCAAGCAGGCGTCCGGTCGGGCCGCCAGCGGGTCGTTCGCGCCGCGGCCTGGTCGCCAAGGTCGCGATCGCGGTCGCCTTGATCCCGCTGCTCCTCGCCGGACTCGCGATCGCGGGCGTGACCGTCCCGGCGCCCGCACGGAACGCGTTCGACACGGTGGGGATCACGCTGCCGAACCAGCCGTCCGATCACGGCGCGGCGGCCGAAACAACCAAGGAGAAGGTCCAGGGCACAAGCCAGGGCGGTGGGGGCAACGAGGTCTCGGGGGCCGCCAAGGCGAAGCCGAAGGGCAAGGGTGGCAACTCAACAGCCGCGCACGAGCACGCCCGCAAGCAGCACGAGAAGGCTCAGGGCAAGGCCAAGGGCCACGGTCAGGGCAACGCTGTTGGGCTTAACGGGTCGACGCCGCCGGGCCAGGCGAAAACGCCGCCGGGCCAGGCGAAGAAGATCGCGCCGAGCCAGGGGAAGAGCCCGCCCGGCCAGACAAAGACTCCGCCGGGGCAGTCGAAGAAATCACCGCCCGGCCAGGCGAAGGTCCCGCCGGGCCACTCCAAGTAGCGAGCCAATAGGCTGGCTCCTCCAGGGATGGAGGAGAAGGGATGAGGTTTCGCGCACGCGCGCTGCTCTTGACCGGAACGGCCCTGCTGCTCGGAGGTCTCGCCGCCGCTCCGGCGATGGCCCGTGAGCGGCTGATCACCGTCCAGACGCCGCCCGCGCCGGGCCCGGGCGACCTCAACCACGTGACGGTCCACCAGTTCGGGCCGAAGTCGGCGAAGCGGGTCCTCGTCCTGATGCCGGGCACTCAGGGCGGAGCCGGGGACTTCACCCTGGATGCCCGCTACCTCGTCAAGCACGTCCGCGGGCTTCAGGTCTGGGCGATCGACCGGCGCACCCAGGCGCTCGAGGACACGGCCACCTTCGCCGCCGCCGACGCCGGGCAGATCCCGCTGCAGCAGGCGTTCGACTACTACCTGAACGGCGGCGGGTTCCACTTCCGCGGCGCCAACCAGGACCCGTACGCGCGTGAGTGGGGGATGGGGGTCGCCCTCGATGACGCGCGGGCGGTGGTTTTGCGGGCGCGCAATCACGGACGCCGCCAGGTCGTGCTGGGAGGGCATTCGCTCGGGGCCTCGCTGACCGTTGCCTACGCCTCCTGGGATTTCAACGGGCGGCCGGGCTACAAGGACCTCGACGGGCTGGTTCTGATGGACGGCGGCCTGCTCGGCAGCTTCGACGCGTACGACCTCGCGCAGGCTCAGCAGGCGATCGCCGACCTGCAGACGAGCAGTCCGTTCCTGGACCTGCTCGGGATCGGGATCCCGGAGGCGGCCGGCCTCTTCGCGGAGATCGGCGGCCTCTACGCCGAGCGGGCACCGACCGCCTCGGCTACGACCCTGCAGGGATATCCGCTGCTGCCGGCCGAGTTCAACCCCCCGTTCCCGGTCACCAACCGCGCTCTCCTCGGCTACGCCTTCGACCGCGACACCTCGCCGGCGGCACTCGGACTGCTTCACATCAACGGCGGCGGCTTGGCCGCGTCGGGCGATCCGAGGGATTGGGTCGACGGCGGCGTCACCCCGGTGAGCCGTCTGGCTCAGACGTTCGGGCAGGAGCCGACCAACGCGGTGGAGTGGTACTTCCCGAAGCGGCTCACGATCGACACCAACGGCGCGGATCAGATGAGCGCCAACGACGTGGGGAACTTCCTCGGCCTGCGGCTCTTCCATACGCGGAAGGTCAACCTGCCTCTCTACGCGATCGCCACCGACCTGGCGGGCGCCCACGTCATCGACGGGGCGCGGAACTTCATCCGGAGAGCGAGGACGACCAAGCGCCAGTCGACGCTGGTCAACCGGAACCCGCAGATGAGCCACCTCGACCCCCTCACGGCGGCGCCGAAGACCAACGCCTTCCTGAAGACCGTCGTGCCGTTCCTCGACAAGAAGGTATTCGAGCGGAAGCGCTAACCGGCTTCGCCATCAGCGGCGGCCACAAACACCGCCGCCGAATCAGTCTTCGAAGAGCGCGTAGCCGTACGAGCCGCGTTTGTACGCGAGCTTCGCGATCGCCGTCATCCGCTCGTCGTCGTTGGACTCCACCTGGTCGAACCGGCTGTCGACCCGCGCGGCGGCTCGCCGGCAGAAGGTGTCGGCGATGAAGCGCTCCTGCCCGGAGGGCTCGACGCCCTGGTCGTCGAAGATCGCCGTCACGCGCGAGAGCACCGCGATCTGGGCGTAGATGTCCGCGATGTTGTCGGCGAGGCGCTTCTGCTGGAACTGCCGGCCGATGATGTCCTTGCGGTGCTCCCGCAGCAGTTTCTCGGTGACGCCGGCCAGTCGCTTCACCTGCTCGGAGACCGCATCGGCGTGCTCGGAAAGGTCTTCGTGCGCCTTCGTCACCTTGTCCGGGTGGACCTCGCGCTGGATCCGACCCGAGGCGTAGTCGATCAGGACTCCGATCGAGCCGATCGGGTCGCTCAGCTCGAGCTCGGAGAGGCCTTCGAGCTTCTCACCCACCGGCCTGAACCCGCCGAGGGCGATGAATGCCCGCATCACGTCGTTCGCACCCTCGAAGATCGGATAGATCCGCGTGTCGCGCAGCACCTTCTCGTAGGGCCGGTCGCGCATGTAGCCCTCGCCGCCCGCGAGCTGGAGCGCACGGTTGGCCGCGTACCAGAGGAACTCCGTCCCGGACACCTTGCAGATCGCCGACTCGAGCGAGTAGTCGGGGACGCCCTGGTCGACCAGGCCGCAGGTCAGGTAGGTCATGGACTCCAGCCCGAAGAGGTAGGAGACCATCCAGCCGATCTTTTCCTGGACGAGCTCGAAGTCGGCCAGCGGCTGGCCAAACTGGCGGCGCTCCCTGACGTGCTCGATGGAGAGGTCCAGCAGCTTTTTGGCGCCGCCGACGGAGCCTGTGCCGAGCCCGATGCGCCCGTTGTTGAGCACCTGCATCGCAACCCGGAAGCCCTGTCCGGGCTCCCCGAGAACGTTCTCGGGCGGCACCCGGACGTCATTGAAGTAGAGCCGGCGGAGATCGTTCGCCTGCAGGCCCATCGTCTCGTAGCGCTCACCGACCTCGAGACCCTTCATCCCCTTCTCGAGCAGGAGGGCGATGTGCCTCTCCTCGCCGTCGACCTCGGCTCGCGCGAAGGTCGTGATCACGTCGGCCCGCGAGCCATTGCCGATGTAGCGCTTCTCGCCGTTCAGCACCCAGGATCCATCGGGCTGCTGAACCGCCCGCGACCGCAGGTGGTAAGCGTCCGATCCGGCCTCGGGCTCGGTCAGCGCGAACGCCGCCAGCTTGCGGCCGCTGGCAAGGTCCGGGAGGAAGCGCTCCTTCTGCGCATCAGTGCCGAACAGGGAGATGCCCTTGAAGCCGATCGACTGGTGGACGCCGAGGACGATCGCGAGGGTGGCGTCGATCTGGCCGACGGTCTCGAAGATCCGCGCATAGCCGGTCTGGGAAAGGCCCTGCCCGCCGTACTGCTCGTCGACATAGAGCCCGAGCGCACCGATCTCGCCCAGATCGCGAAGGACCTCGTCCGGGATCCAGCGCTCCTCCTCCGCCTTCCGCGCGTCGTAGTGCTCGGCGCAGTAATCGCGAATGCGGGCATTCAGGTCCCGGATCCGATCCTGCTCCTCACGGTCGGCCTGGGGCCACGGGAAGACGAGCTCTTCGTGGATCTCGCCGAGAAAGAGCGACTTTGCGAAGGAGGAGACGCCCTCCTCCGCCTCCGCCCTCCGCGGGATCGCTTCGCGGACCGCCACGTTGTGAGACTACCCAGGCATGCGCCGATCACCCGCCATCGCAGCGGTCATCGCGGCCGTACTCGCGGGCTGCGGAGGTGGCTCCCAGCACGAGACCGTCCCGCCGGAGGCGATGCTGGACGCTGCGGCGGCGCACCCGATTGGCAGCGCCGACGCCGAGATCGAGGCGCGGCTTCGCGTCGACGGCGTGCCGCGGCTGTCCGGACCAATCACCCTGCACCTCGAGGGGCCCTACCGGAGCGGCGGCGGGACCAGCATCCCCAGTTTCGACTGGCGCCTCTCGGCGAGCGCGCTCGGCTTCCCGGTCCCCGGGCGACTGGTCTCGACCGGCGACAACGTCTACCTGACGGTCTACGGCAACCAGTACGAGGTCGGCGCGCCGGCCGTCGCCGACGCGAACGCCAGGCTGGCGGAGGCCGGAGGGCTGCGCCTCGACGTGCGCAGCTGGCTCGGGACGGCGCGCGTCACCGGCCAGGACAACGCGGGAGGGGTCGACTGCGAGCGAATCGCCGCACCGCTCCGAGGAGACGCGGTGGCCCATGACCTGGCCCCGCTCGCCGAGGCGCTGGGAGTCGAAGCCCCCAGCGTGTCCGGCAGGGCGGTCGCCTGTGTGGGCTTCGACGACCGGGTCCTCCACGAGCTCGAGCTCCGAGCCACTTTCAGCCTCTCGCCGGCGGACAGCGCCAGGGTCGCCGGGGCCGACGCGATCCATCTCCAGGCGGATGTGGTGCTCAGCGACGTCGGAAAGGCTCAGGAGATCTCGCCTCCGACCGGCTCCTTTCGGCCGATCCAGGACCTGTTCCTCACGCTCAACGATCTGGCGGGGTGAAGGCGGTTCCTCACGCGCGGCGGGGAAATGCGCTTAGGCTGCGCGCATGGAATCTGGAGGGAGAACACCGGAGGAGCGCCGGGCCGCCGCCGAAGCGCGGTCGCGGACCAGGCGCGGCGAGCCGCCCGCGACCGGGGACGAGGACCTGCTCGAGGAGGCGGGTCCCCGCGGCGCGGAAGATGCGAGGGCGCGCGACAGCGCGACCCGTGATATCAGGCAGCGCCACTACGGAGGCGGCGACGTCTACCTGCGCCGCAGGCTCGTCGCAATCGGCGTGGTGATCGTCCTGATCATCGCGATCTTCCTGCTCGTCGGCGGCTGCTAGCGCTCCTCGGCCTGGTCGGCGATCAGTTTCGCCAGGGCCAGGGAGGAGGTGGCGGCGGGCGAGGGCGCGTTGCGGACGTGCAGGGCCCGCTCGGTCCGATGGACCACGAAGTCGTCGACCAGCCGCCCGTCGCGGTCGACCGCCTGCGCGCGGATGCCCGACGGGCCGGGGAGCACGTCGGCCACCTCGAGCTCCGGCACGAAGCGACGGAGGTCGGTCACGAACGCCCGCCTGCTCGCCGCGTGCCGCAGCTCGGTGAGTCCCGTCCGCCAGAAACGACCGGCCACCCGCCAGGTCCCAGGCCAGGCGACATTCGAGGTGAGGTCGCGCCAGCGAACCCGGCCGAGCCGATAGGCGTCGCGAGCTCCAACCATCAGCGCGGAGGGCCCGAGCAGCACCTCGCCGTCGAACGTTCGCGTCAAATGCCCGCCGAGAAACGGCAGATCCGGATCGGGCACGGGGTAGATGCTGGCCCGCACCAGCTCGCGGCGTTCCGGACGCAGCCGCAGGTATGCGCCGCGGAAGGGCACGATCCGCGGCTCGGGGGGCGCGCCGGCTGCCACGGCTAGCCGGTCGCTCCACGCTCCCGCGCAGCTGACCACCAGGCCCGCCTCGACGGTCCCGCCGCGGTGCTCGACCGCGACGCTCGCGGAGCCGGGGGAGAGACCTCGGACCTCGCAGCCGGTCACGATCACGCCTCCAGCCCCCTCGAGATCCGTGGCGAACGCCTCAGCGACCCGCCCGAAGTCGACCACGCCCGTCGCCGGCGAATGCAGGGCGCTGACGCCGCGGGCGTGCGGCTCGATCTCGCCGATCTCATCGGAGCCGACACGCCGCAGGTCCGGGACCTGATTGGCGTGACCTCGGCGCTCGAGCTCATCGAGCCGCGGCAACTCGGACCCGTCGGTGGCGACGATCAGCTTGCCGCTGCGCCACGCCTCGATACCTCGGTCCTCGCAGTAGGCGTAGAGCAGGCCCGCGCCCTCGACGCAGAGCCGTGCCTTCAGTGATCCGGGCGTGTAGTAGATGCCCGCATGGATCACGCCGCTCGAGTGGGAGGTCTGGTGCGCGGCGAGCCGGTCCTCGCGCTCCAGCACGCAGAGACTCGCGTCCGGATGGCGGGCGAGCAGCTCGCGGGCCACGGCCAGGCCGAGAATGCCCGCGCCGATCACGACGAAGTCGGATCTCGACGGTGGGTCTGTCATGGGCTGACTCTACGGCCGCACTAGGATCGCGATCTGTGGCGCTTCCACTCAAGCCTCCGATCAAGCCGCAGCTTGCACTCTCGCGCAAGGTCCTCCCGGAGGGAGAGGACTGGGTCTATGAGCCGAAGTACGACGGCTTCCGCTCGATCGTCTTCGTCGATGGCGAGGACGTCTTCATGCAGTCCCGCGGGGGCAAGCCCCTTCGGCGCTACTTCCCGGAGGTGAACTTTCCCGAGGGTCGCTACGTGCTGGACGGCGAACTGGTCATCCTCGACGAGGACGGCCACGAGGAGTTCGACGCCCTCCAGAACCGGCTCCACCCGGCGGAGTCGCGGGTCCGGATGCTGGCCGAGCAGACGCCGGCTCTCTTCCGGGCGTTCGACCTGCTCGCGGTCGATCGCACCAAGCTGATGAGCAAGCCCTTCGCGGAACGTCGCTCGGCCCTCGAGAAGCTGATCGCCGAGGCGCCGGGGCGGAAGAAGAGCGCCTCGCGGTCGGTCGAGGTCACGCCGCTTTACAAGACGGCGAAGAGCGCGGAGCCGCTGCTGCTCAGTGGGGAGGGCGTGATCGCCAAGGAGCTCGACGCCACCTACAAGCCCGGCCAGCGCAAGGGCATGGTCAAGGTGAAGCGGGTGCGCACCATCGACTGCGTGGTGATGGGCTGGCGGCCCGGCAAGCACGCGGGGACGGTGGGCTCACTGATCCTCGGTCTCTACGAGAAGGGGAAGCTGCGGCCGATCGGGCATACCTCGGGCCTGAAGGCCAAGGAGAAGAAGGAGCTGGTCAAGACGCTGAAGCCCTATGAGACCGGCGAGAAGGGCTCGGGTGACCCCAGCCGCTGGGATGCCGATCGGGAGCTCGAGTGGTTCTCGCTGCGGCCGGAGCTCGTGGTCGAGGTGACCTACGACCACACCTCCGGCGGCAGGATTCGCCACGGCTCGAAGATCGTCCGCTGGCGGGACGACAAGCCGCCCAAGGACTGCAAGATCGACCAGCTGGTCTAGCGGCGAAAACGTGACCTGGAACCTGGTCGACCCGTAGGCCGGACCCTCAGACGGGCCACGGGGAGACGGATCGCAGGAGGTCGGGCCAGATGTAGACCTCCCAGGTGGCGGCCACGATCAGCATCGGGACGGCCATCGCCACAGTGACGAAGGTCGCCGCCAGCAGCTGATCCCACTCGCCCTTGCGACTCGCGATCGTCCAGGCGGCGAGTGGGAGGAAGACCGCGGTCAGCTCGAGCAGGGCGTGGGGGAGGGCCGTGAGCACGAGCAGCGGAGCGGAGATGTGTTCGTCCCAGGCGATCGTCGCGCCGACCAAACCAAGACCCAGCGTCTGGGTCAGGAGCGAGAAACAGGTCACCCCGATCACCCAGCCAAAGGCGATCGGGCGGGCCTTTTCGTGGACCAGCCGCTTGAAACCGGTCTTCGTCTGCGCCGTCAGCGGCAGGGTGGCGCCGGCGATGAATCCCGCCACGCAGGCGAAGGCGTGCAGCGCCAGCACCAGCGAGTTCCGGCCCAGGACCTCGAGGACGTCGAGCGGCTCAGGTCCCCCCGGAGCCGTGGGCCCGTAGTGGAAGCCGTAGTCAGGCTTCGCCACCGACGCCGTGAGCGCGACGCCGGCGAGGAGCGCCAGCGCGATCAGGACCGCGCCAAGGAGCCACGTGCGAACGACCGGCCACGGGTCGTCTCCCCAGCGCTCGAGGATCGAACGCGTCTGGCGCATGCCGTGGACGACCACGTACTGGTTCGCGTCCATGCGGGGACTCATCGGCCCGCCGAGTGCCCGGCTTGATCGGTCCGGCGCCGGTCCGTCAGCTCTTGCGGGCGCGGGAAGGCTGGACGCGCTTCGGCTCGCCCCTCTGCTTCGCGAAGTGGGGCGGCCAGGGGGCATCGCCGAGGCCGCCCTCCTCGTCGCGCCGAGCGAGGTCGAGAAGCTGGTCGAGAGAGCCGGCGTGATCGTCGATTTCCGCCGCAGGGTCGCCCTTCTTCCTGACCCGATCGGGAACCGTGTCCAGCCTCAGATCGGCCGGCTCCACGTCCGGCACCTCGCTCCACTCGACCGGACAGCAGACTCGGGCGTCCGGGACCGGGCGCACCGAGTAGCCCGAGGCGATCGTGCGGTCCCGTGCGTTCTGGTTGTAGTCGACGAAGACGCCGTGGCGCTCTTCCTTCCACCACTTGCTGGTGGCGTTCCGCGGCAGACGCCGCTCGACCTCGCGGGCGAGGGCCAGCGCGGCGCGGCGGACCTCGATGTACTCCCAGCGCCGTTCGATCCGCACGTTGACGTGGATGCCGCGGGACCCAGACGTCTTCGGATAGCCGACCAGCCCGTGCTCGTCGAGCACGTCTTTGACGCACATCGCGACCTTGCGGACCGTGTTCCACCGCACCCCCGGCGTCGGGTCGAGGTCCACGCGCAGCTCGTCGGGGTGGTCCAGGTCGTCGCGCCGGACCGGATGCGGGTTGAAGTCGACGACGCCCAGGTTCACCGCCCAGACGAGGTGAGCCCCGTCGTCGGCGACGAGCTCGGTCGCGTCGCGGCCGCTGGGGAAGATGAAGGTCGCCGTCTGCAGCCAGTCGGGCGCCCCCTTCGGCACTCGTTTCTGGAAGAAGAACTCTCCGGCCACCCCGTCCACGAACCGCTTCATCGTCCCGGGCCGCTCGCGCAGCTGGTTGACGGCCGCCTCCTCGACGGCGATGTAGTACTCGGCCAGGTCCAACTTGGTGAACCTGGGCTTGGGAAAGAAGACCTTGTCCGGGTTCGAGAGCTTCACCTCGCGCCCCGCCACCTCGATCGTCGTGTGCTTGGACTTCGCCACCGTGGTGGACATCTTCGCCATTACGACCCCGAATCAGGGGCCGACTCATCGGCGCTGATTGAATCCAGCGCATCGAGACGCTGGAGACGCTCACCTATGAGGTGACCGGGCGCATAGCCCGGATCACGCTGAACCGCCCCGAGCGCGGCAACGGGATCACGCTCGAGATGCCGCGCGAGCTGTCGAGCTGCGTCGAGCGCGCCAACCTCGATCCCGAGGTGCACGTCATCGCGCTGGCCGGCAACGGCTCCGGGTTCTGCGGCGGGTACGACCTGGTCGGCTCGGCCGAGGGGAACATGGAGGGCATCGCACAGCCGGAGGCGCCGGAGGGATCACCGCTCGACCCGATGGTCCAGGCGCGCAACCACGACCCGAGCGGAACGTGGGACCCGGTTCTCGACTACCAGATGATGAGCCGCAACCTCCGCGGCTTCATGAGTCTCTTCCACTCCGACAAGCCGACCGTCACCAAGGTCCACGGCTACTGCGTCGCGGGCGGCACCGACATGGCGCTCTGCTCGGATTTGATCGTCGCCGAGGACGCGGCCAAGATCGGCTATCCGCCCGCCCGCGTCTGGGGAGTGCCGACCAGCGCGCTCTGGGCGTTCCGGGTCGGCCCCGCGCGCGCCAAGCGCCTCCTCCTGACCGGCGATTCCATCGACGGCACCACGGCGGTGGAGTGGGGCCTGGCGGTGGAGGCCGCCCCGGCCGGTGAGCTCGACGGCCGCTTCGAGGCCCTGCTCGACCGGATCGCGAAGGTCCCGGTCAACCAGCTCGTCATGCACAAGCTGCTCGTCAACCAGGCCCTCTACTCGCAGGGCCTGCAGGCCACCCAGGAGCTCGGCGTCTTCTTCGACGGCATCGCCCGCCATACGGCCGAGGGCTTCGCCTGGCAGCAGCGCGCCGCGGAGGTCGGGTTCAAGGAGGCGGTGAGAGAGCGGGATTATCCATTCGGGGATTTCGGGCTACCGCACCGAAATCCCACGAATGAAGAGGGTGGGGACTTCCCCAGGTAGCCGATGGCCACGAATCCCGAGATCACCGCGGACAACATCAGGGAGTGGCTGCCGGGCACGTTTCCCGGCGACATGGCGATCGAGCCGGTGGATATCGCCGACGAGATCGCGACGGGTCGCATGGTCGTCGACAAGCGGCATCTCCACCCCGGCGGGTTCGTCCACGGCGGCGTCTGGACCGCCTTCGGCGACTCGGTCGCGGCCTGGGCCACCTTCCGGAACCTGCCGCCGAATCACGACTTCACGACGATCGAGCTGAAGCTCAACGTCTTCGCCGCCGGAGTCCTCGGCGACGAGCTGATCTGTGAGGCCCGTCCGTTGCACGTCGGCCGCAGTACCGCCGTGATCGAGGCGAACATCCGCAAGGGCGACAAACCCGTCGCCAACCTGATCGTCACCCAGTTCGTGCTGCCGGGTCGCGACCCGCGCGCCGAGCGGCCGGCACCCGGCGACTACCCGCCGGGGGACTAGGAACTAGCCGGGCTGCTCGAGCATCTCCGGCCGCAGCTTCCGCGCCTGCTCTGGGCTGAGACAGACGAACTGGCCGCTGGTCTCGATCACGATCAGTCCGACCTCGTGGAGATCCGCGAAGCCGTGCTCGAGCGCGATGTCGGCGAGCTCAGGCATGCTGATGGCCTCCCTGTTCATGTTCTTTTTGACCGGCTCGCCGTTCCGAAGCAGGACACTCGGCGTTCCCTCCAGGATGCGGCGCGCCCGCATGCTCCGGAACGTGAGGCGGACGAAGAGGTAGTTGGCCACGAACAGTGTCCCGGCGCCGATCACTCCACCGGTGACCGAGTTGTCGTTGCCGATCAGCGCGTTCTGAAGCGCATTCGAGGCGAGCAGCAACACCGCCAGATCGAGCACATTGATCTGGCTCAGCTCTCGCTTTCCTCCGAGCCGCAGGGCGATCGCCAGGAAGGCGAAGACGAGCAGGGAGCGGAAGATCTTCTCGTCCACCCCCAGATGGAGGTCGAAGAGGCTGCCGCCGAGCGATCCGAGGGAGAGCGCCATCCGCCCGGAGTTCGGGGCTCGCGGCGGAGCTCCTTTTCACGGCTTCGCCACCAGATCGCGGCTGCAAGCGGCCGCCCCACCTAACCGCTCAGGGCTGCGCCTTGACGCGAGGGCGCGCGTAAGCGCGACCCGTCTAGTGAAGTGGTGCGGCCTGGCAGCCGCTACGGCACGCGGTGGATCTCGAAGAGATTCGTCCCGACCCCCTGCGCCGGCAGCCCGGCCGTGATCGCCACCAGGTCGCCCGATTCCGCGATGCCCTGCTCGCGCGCGAGCGTCGCGCAGTCATCGAGCAACTTGCGGATGCTGGTCCAGTCCTCGGCCTGGGTCGAGCTGATCCCGAAGAGGAGATTCATGCGCCGGACCGTCTCGAGCCGCTGCGAGACCGCCAGCACCGGGACGCGCGGGCGGTGCGCCGAGATCAACCGTGCGGTCCGCCCCGAGGAGGTCGGGCAGACGATCGCCTTCAGCCCGAGGCGGTAGCAGGCGGCGACCGCCACCTGGGCGACCGTCTCCGCGATGTCGTGCTCGTGCTCCTCGACGCGGGTGAAGACCAGCTCGCCGTACCGGAGGTTCGGCTCGGTCACGCGCGCGATGCGATCCATCACCCGCACGGCCTCGACCGGGTAGTCGCCGATCGCGGTCTCCTCGGAGAGCATCACCGCGTCCGTACCGTCGTAGATCGCGTTCGCGACGTCGGTGACCTCGGCACGGGTCGGCCGTGAGGCGCGGACCATCGTCGCCAGCATCTGCGTCGCGGTGATCACCGGCTTCGACGCTCGGCCCGCGAGCGCGATCAGCCGCTTCTGCGCCCCCGGAACCTCCTCGATGGGCAGCTCGACCCCGAGGTCGCCGCGCGCGACCATGATCCCGCTGTCCGCCTCCTCGATGATCTCCGGCGCACGCTCGGCGGCCTGCGGCTTCTCGATCTTCGCGATCAGCGGGATGTCGGCGCCGCGCTCCTTCACGTGGGCCTCGACCTTTTCGAGATCGGAGGGCCTTCGGACGAAAGACACGGCGAGGAGGTCGATCCCGTTCTTGCAGGCGAAGTCGATCCAGGGCTCATCCGAAACACGGGTATCCGGCAGGTCCGCATCCGCACCGGGCAGGTTCACCCCCTGATGTGAGCTCACCGCGCCCCCGGCCTCGACCTCGCAGACGACTTCGTTGCCAGAGACCGAGACGACCCGCATCCGAACCCGGCCGTCCGCCAGAAAAACCGGGTCGCCCTCGTGTACCGCCTTGGCGAAGCCCTCCCACTGCACCGTGAGGAGCTCAGCGTTGCCGGTCTGTCGGGCGCCGGTTTTTGTGGACGCTGTTGATGCTGGCTCGCCGCGCATCCGCACGGTCGAGCCGGAGTGCAGGACGGCGACGTCTCCCTCCAGCTCACCCAGGCGAAGCTTCGGCCCCGGCAGATCGCCGAGGATCCCGACCTCCCGGCCGGCCTCTTCGCTGGCCGCCCGGATCCGGCGCACCGTCTCTGCGTGTTCGTCGGGCGTGCCGTGCGCGAAGTTGAGCCGGAAGACGTCGACCCCCGCCTCGAACAGCTGGCGCAGAACCTCCGGGTCCCGGCTCGTAGGACCGATGGTCGCGACGATCTTGGTGCGGCGGGCGATGTGCGGTGGTGTACGCGAGCTCGCCATCAGCCCTGCCCCGACGTCCGGGTCTGCGGCACGGCCCGAGCCGGCGCGGCCTGCAGCGCGGCCGTGACCGGCCCCGTCGGTGCCTCGTCGGGAGGTGGCGGTCGCTCCTCGAGCTGCTCGATGATCGGGACCCGCCAGACGACGCTCGCAAGCACCAGCCCGGCGGCGGCCGAGAGCAGCGCCAGGAACAGCTGGCCCCCGCCCATCGGCGTCAGGTCGAAGAAGTCGCGCGCCACGGGGACGGCGAGGGCCAGGGCGTACAGGGCGCCCAGCGCAGCGACGAGCGCGAGCATGTAGCTCTGGATCGCGATGTCCTCCCTGCCGGGGCCGCGCTCGAGCAGCAGGATGAAGCAGAGCCCGAGGACGACGAGTGTGGTGGTGGCGGCGGTCCGGCCCGCTTCAAGGGAGCCGCCGAAGACGGTGTCGACCAGGAAGAAGCTCGCCAGCGAGGCGGCGGCGATCGCGAGCCCGGCCGGGACCGCGAACGCGGCCAACGCGCGCAGCAGCCGGCCCCTGTAGAGCGGCCCGTCGCTCGGCGCCAGGGCTAGGACGAAGGAGGGGATCCCGATGGTGAGGAAGGCGGCCAGGGTGAGCTGCCGAGGCAGGAAGGGGAACGCCCAGCCGGGGATCGCCACCAGCACGATCAGGGCGGCGGCATAGATGGTCTTCGTGACGTACAGCCGGCCCAGGCGGTGGATGTTGCGGGCGATGCGGCGCCCTTCCGAGACTGCGCGGGGCAGGCGCGAGAACTGGTCCTTGAGCAGGACGATGTCCGCGATCCCCTTCGTGATCTGGCTGCCCGATCCCATCGCCACGGCCATCCTCGCCCGCTTCAAGGCCGGCACGTCGTTGACCCCGTCGCCGATCATCGCCACGAACCGGCCGCGCTCCGCCAGAGCGGTGACCAGCGCCTTCTTCTGCTCCGGGCGGATCCGGCAGAAGATCGTGTTCTCCTCCGCGATCCGTCCCAGTGCTGCGTGGTCCTCGGGAAGCTTGTCGCCGGTGACCACTCCGGCCCCGGCAGGGATGCCGACCGCCGTGGCCACGGCGGTCACCGTCTGCGGCGCATCCCCCGAGATCAGCTTCAGGTCCATCTCCTGGTCGCGCATGTAGGCGATTGTCTCCTGAGCGTCGGGCCTGAGCGTCTCCTCGAGCACGATCAGCGCCAGGGGCGTCACCGCCGGCGGAGGATCCGAATAGGGGTTGTCCGGCAGTCCCCCGGAGGCGCGGCCGAAGGCCACCACCCGTCGGCCGTTCCGTGTGTGCTCCTCGAGGCTGCGCTGCAGCGGCACCGGCAGGGCGAGTGAGCCGCGCGCCATCAACACGTCGGGTGCGCCGAGCACGAAGGTCTGGCCGCGGCCCAGGGTGAGGCCGCTCCACTTCCACTCCGAGGAGAACGGGACCTCCGCCCGGACTCGCTCCCCGGTCGCCGGATAGTTCTCGGCGATCGCCTCGAGTGTCCGGTTCCGCTCCCCGGAGCTGGCGGCGAAGCGCGCGAGCGCTTGCTGCGCGGCGCTCGCCTCGGAGGGGTCGGAGACGTCGACCGAGACGAGCTCGAGATCCCCTGTCGTCAGCGTTCCGGTCTTGTCCACGCAGATCGTGTCGACCGCGGCGAGGGCCTCGGGCGCGCTCATCTGCTGCACCAGCGTGTCCATCCTGGCGAGGCGGACCGCGGCGACGGCGAGCGTGACGCTCATCAGCAGGACCAGTCCCTCCGGAATAAGCGTGATCAGGCCGGCCGTCGCCGTCTGCGCGGCGTCGTGCAGTGGGGTGTGGCGGGCCTGCAGGGCGAAGATCAAGACGACCGCGAGCGGGATCATCAGCCACGTGCTCGCCTTCAGCACCAGGTTGACCTCGTCCTGGAGGGGTGAGGGGGGATGCCGGAAGGTGCGCGCCTCGCCGGCCACCTTCTCGGCGTAGCTTTCCTCGCGCACGGCGTCGACCTCGTAATAGCCGGAGCCCGTGATGCAGAAGGAGCCGGAGAGGGCGCGCTGGCCCGTCCTCTTGCGGACGCCGTCGGCCTCGCCCGTGAGCATCGACTCGTCGAGTGTGAGGCCGCGGCTCTCGGTCACCTCGCCGTCCGCGACCAGCTGGTCCCCGGGCTCGATGCGGATCCAGTCGCCCGGCACCACCTCATCGGCGCGCAGTTCCACCAGCTCCCCGTCTCGCACGGCCTTTGCCTTCGGGGCGACCAGGAGCGCGAGGTTGTCGAGCGTCTCCTTCGCCTTCAGCTCCTGGCGGATACCGATGTAGCTGTTGATCACCGCGATGAAGCCGAAGAGCGCGTCGGCGAAGAGCCCGAGCGCGAGCATGACCACGAAGAAGATGCCGATGATCAGGTTGAAGAACGTGAAAACGTTCCCCGCGACGATGCTCGCCACCGAGCGGCTCGAACGATCCTCGACCGGCCCGAGCTGGCGCAAGCGCTTCGCAGCCTCCTGGCTCGACAGCCCACCCGGATGACGCTGCGCGCTCATCGCTCGCATTGTTAGCGAAGCGGGAGGGCGTGGCTAACCGGCAGGCTCAACCCAGAACCAATCCTCGAACGGGCGGACGGCCCCTCGCCGTAGCTTGCGGCGTCCGAAGTACGCCAGCTCCTCGCCCACCGTGAAACGAGTTGCCCCTCCGCTTCGCCCGTCGGGCACCCTGGCGTATGCAGCGCTCCTGGCGGCGACGCCGGGAAGGCCCGCCTCCCAGGCCCGCAGCCCGATCGGCTGACAGCGGCGCCATGGCACCAGCCGGCGCCGGCTGTCGAGCGGATAGGTCTTGGGGAGGCCGAGGTCGCGCAGCCCCGAATCTGTGACGGCGTTGACGTAGCGATCCTGGCGCACGGTCGTCCTCACGAGCACGGGCCCCGTCCGCAGATCCTCGGGCCCGTAGGGCTGGCCCTCGAGCTTGCGGTAGACGTTCGCGCGGGCGACCTCGATCGTGCGACAGAGGTAGACGACCGGAAAGGACTCGGGCGGGTTCCAGCGGCTCCCTCGATCGGCGGCGTACCGGCCGTCGAGCGGGTCGTCCCAGAGTGGGTCGGCCACCCGCAGGTATGGGCCGCCCCGCCGGATCGTGCGCATCTACGCCGGGGACGCCCAGTCGAACGAGCGCCGAATCAGCGTGAGGAGCTCATCCTCGCGGTCATGCTCGACCATCTCGATCATCGAGAGTCCGCCGTATGCGTCCGCCGGGCGCCGTGCGATTCCGGGGATGCGCTCGGGCTTGAGCTGGTGCGCGAGGAGGTCGCAGATCGCCGCGACCGTCGTCACTTTCGCCATCCGGTTGGAGGGGACCCCGCGCTCCCGCCATTGGCCGACGGCCTGGCGGCTGACGCCGAAGAGGTGCCCGAGCTCGGTCTCGGTGAGCTCGAGCGTCTCGGCGATCGGGTCGAGCAGGGTGGGCGTCAGGACCGGACTCATCGTGAGTCCATCCTAGCGCAAGCATTTCGCAAGGCCCCGTCGTGGCGCCTCCTCTGCTTCGCGTCCGGGGGCGCCTAGTTGGACTCGGCCGCGCGGTCGCGCCAGTAGCTGACGGCGGCCTGCTGCTCGAGTCGGAGCCGGCGCGCCTCGAGAGCCTCCTCGTAGAGCCCTGCCGACTCGCGCTCGCGCTCCAGCTCGCTGAAGCGCTCGAGCAGATGCTCCGCCTGCTGCGCGCGGTAGTTCATCTGTTCGTAGGTCATAGGGGGTTTTGTCGGCTGCCACGGACCGCTTCTTCACCCGAAAAATGAGCCGAATCCTCACCCCAAAAATGAGGATGAATGTCTGTCTAGCCTGGGTCCGATCACTCCAATCGGCTTGCGCCGCAGCCGAGAGATCCCAGGTGAGTTTGGTGATCAGGAGGATCACGATCGGGATCTTGGCGGCGGCCCTCGCCGGCGCCGTCCTCGCCGTGCCCGCCCTCTCGTCGAGCGGTCCTCAGGCCGCCGCTGCCAAGAAGGCCAAGACCAAGAAGAAGTGCAAGAAGAAGACGAAGGGCAAGAAGAAGAAGAAGAAGAAGGGTTGCCAGACGGGCGGGGGCACCACCTCCGGCCGCGGCCTCCCCGGCCAGGCGACGCCCTCCTCGCCGAAGAAGCCCGATCCACCCGTCACACCGCCGACCCTGGACGTGACCACCCTCGCGCTCGCCGCCGGCACCGTGCTCGCGCCCAACTCCACGATCGGCACCGTCACTGTCGACGTCGCCGCTCCCTCCGGAGGGCAGCAGGTGGACCTGCAGAGCAGCAGCCCATCCCGCGTCTCGGTCCCCACCAGCGTCATCGTCGCGCCCGGTGAGACGACGGCAAGCTTCTCGGTCGGCACGACCATCGGCGCGCCCGTCACCGCGACGCTCACCGCGTCGATCGGCTCGAGCAATGCGACGGCGCAGCTCAAGGTCGTGGACACCGCCAGCGTGACGTCGGTGAAGCTCGAGCGTCAGTGCTTCACGTTCGGGCCCTTCTCCTCCAACCGCGTCTCGCTCGACGTGCCCGCCCCTTCGGACACCCTGGTCTCTCTGGTGAGCAGCGACCCGTCCGCTCTCTCGGTGCCGGGCGGCGTGACGGTTCCGTCGGGCTCCTCCAGTGCACTCTTCTCGGTCAACGCCCTCGCAGCCTCCACGTCGGTGACGGTCACGGCGAGCCTGGGCTCGTCGGAGGCCACGGCCTCGGCGTCGGTGAGCGAGACGGATCCGGCCACGCATGCCGACGACCTCACCGTGAGCCCGGACGTGGTGGTCCCCGGCGACGGTTCCACGGGCACGGTCACGCTCGATTGTGAGGCTCCACCGAGCGGGACCACGGTCACCCTCTCCTCTTCGGATCCGGGAATCGGCGTGCCGCCGAGCGTCATCGTCCCGGCTGGTCAACTGAGCGTCAGCTTCCCGATCACGACCGACGCGGGTCTCGGGGACGGCCAGTTCGACATCTCCGCCAGCGCGGGCGGCGACACCCGCCACGCTACGCTCACGATCGACTCATCGCTCCCGACCTGAGCCCCCGCCGCCTGCGCCATTCGCGTAGGGTGCGCGGCACATGGGTTTGAAGCTTGGACTCAACCTCGGCTACTGGGGGATCGGCCCCCAGGGCGATGAGGCGACCGACATCGTGCTCGCCGCCGAGGGCTTCGGCTACGACTCGGTCTGGGCCGCGGAGTCCTACGGGTCGGACGCCGTCAGCGTGCTCGCCTACCTGGCCGCCAAGACCGAGACGATCGGGCTGGGCGCCGCGATCCTGCAGGTGCCCGCCCGCCAGCCCGCCGCCGCCGCGATGGCAGGCGTGACCATCGACGCACTGTCGAACGGCCGGTTCATCTTCGGCTTCGGTCCCTCCGGCCCGCAGGTGTCGGAGGGCTGGTACGGCGTCCCGTACGAGAAGCCGTGGGGACGGACCCGCGAGTACGTCGAGATCGTCAAGCAGATCGTCGCCCGCGACGGCCGGCTGGAGTTCGAGGGCAAGCACTTCACGCTCCCGCTGAAGGAGGGGCAGGGAGTGACCGGCCAGGGCAAGGCGCTGAAGCTCAACGTCCACCCGATCCGCAACGAGATCCCGGTCTACCTCGGAGCGATCGGCCGCAAGTCGGTCGAGCTCGCCGCCGAGATCGCCGACGGCTGGATCCCGATCTTCTTCTCGGTCGACAAGTGGCAGGACGCCTGGGGCGAGCACATCGAGGCTGGTCTCGCCAAGGGCGGCCGCTCGCGCGAGGATTTCCAGGTCTCTCCGTCGGTGCAGGTCGCGATCGACGGCGACCTCGACGCCGCGCGCGGCGTGGTCAAAGCGGGACTGCTGCTCTACATCGGCGGGATGGGCTCGAAGAAGACCAACTTCTACGCGGACCTCACCCGCCGCTTCGGCTTCGCGGAGGTCGCCGACGAGGTCCAGTCCCTCTACCTCGACGGCAAGCGGGAGGAGGCCTACGCGGCGATTCCCGACGAGCTGGTGGACGCCACCGCGATGATCGGGACCGAGGAGGAGGTCGCCGAGCGCGTCAAGCACTTCGCGGACGCCGGCGTCGATCGGATGATCGTCTCGCCGATGCACGGCAACACCGAGCAGAACCTCGCCACGCTCGAGAAGCTCGCCGACATGGTCGGCGCCGGCGCTGCGGCCTGAGCAGCTGAGACACCGACGTGGCGAGCAATGTCGACGTGGTCCGTGCGCAGTTCGAGGCCACAAACGAGCGCGACTTCGCCAGAGCGATGGATATCTACGCCGACGACGTCGTGCTGGTGATCGGTGAAGGATGGGGGATCACGGCCGGGAGATTTGAGGGGAAAACCGCCGTGGGGGAGTGGTTCGGCGACTGGTTCCGGCAATTTGCCGACGACTACCGCTTCGAGATCATCGAGGCACGCGAACTCGGCGGCGGCGTGGTCTTCCTCGATGCGAAGCATGGCGGGAGCGGCAGGGCGAGCGGCGTGGAGATCGGCAGCGAGAGCGGGTACCTCTACCGCGTCGTGGACGGAAAGATCACCCAGGTTCAGCTCTTCACCTCGCCCGCGGAAGCTCTCGAGGGCGCTTCGCTGCCGGAGTGGTCGGATCCACGAACCGGCTAGATTGCCGCCCCAACCCGCCGCTCGGGGCGTGAATCGTCCAGATGAAGATCGGAGTCCCAAAGGAGACCGCTGAGGGAGAGCGTCGTGTGGCGCTCACGCCTGACGTGGTCAAAGCGCTGACCGCGAAGGAGGTCGAGATCGCGGTCGAGCCCGGCGCGGGCGAGGGCGCCGCGCATTCCGACTCCGAATACACCGACGCAGGTGCCAAGGTCGGCGAGGACGTTTGGAGCGCGGACGTCGTGCTCAAGGTGACGCCGCCGACCAGCGAGGAGGTCGGGCGGCTGAAGCAGGGCCAGGTCCTGATCGGCTTCCTCGAGCCGCTCAGCAACCCGGAGCTCGCCAAGTCCCTCGCTGACGCCGGCGTCACCAGCTTCGCGGTGGAGGCGATTCCGCGGATCACCCGTGCGCAGTCCATGGACGCGCTCTCCTCGCAGGCGAACCTCGGCGGCTACATGTCCGTGCTGATCGCCGCCCGTGAGTCCGGCAAGCTCTTCCCGATGATGACCACGGCCGCGGGGACGATCCCACCGGCCAAGGTCCTCGTCCTCGGCGCCGGCGTCGCCGGCCTCCAGGCCATCGCGACGGCGAAGCGCCTCGGCGGCGTGGTCACCGGCTTCGACGTGCGCTCGGTCGTCAAGGAGCAGGTCCAGTCGCTGGGAGGCCGCTTCCTCGAGGTCGAGGCGGTGAAGGACGCCGAGGGCGAGGGCGGCTACGCCCGCCCGCTCACCGACGAGGAGAACGAGCGGCTCCGCCAGGAGCTCGGCGAGGCCGCGAAGCGCCAGGACGTGATCATCACGACGGCGCAGATTCCGGGCAGGCCCGCCCCCCGCCTGATCACGGCCGACGCAATCGAGGGCATGCACCCCGGCTCGGTGATCGTCGACCTGGCCGCCGAAACCGGGGGCAACGTCGAGGGCTCGAAGCCCGGGGAGACCGTCGAGGTGAACGGCGTCAAGATCATCGGCCCGGCGAACCTGCCGAGCCAGATGGCCGGCAATGCCTCGGCGCTCTACGCCAAGAACCTGCAGAACCTCGTCGAGCTGCTGGTCGACGAGGAGGGAAATCTCAAGATCGACACCGACGACGAGATCATCGCCGGCGCCCTTCTCACCAAGGACGGCGAGATCGTCAGCGAACGCGCCAAGGAGGCAGCCAGCTCATGAGTCTGATGACAGAGATCACGATCTTCGTCCTCGCCGCATTCGTCGGCTTCGAGGTCATCTCCAAGGTGCCGACGACCCTGCACACGCCGCTGATGTCGCAGACCAACGCCATCCACGGCATCGTCATGCTCGGCGGCCTGATCGTCATCGGGTACGCCGACGACCCGCTCGAAAAGATCATCGGCGTGATCGCGATCGCCTTCGGCACGATCAACATCGTCGGCGGCTTCCTCGTCACCGACCGGATGCTCGGCATGTTCAGAGGCCGCGACCGCAAGCCGAAGCCAGAATCAGACGCCGCCTCGTCGGCTTCGCGTCCGGGGACCGCTGAGGGTGACACGTCGTGATTCCGGTCGCGGCGCTGTCTCCGGACAGCGACTTCGTCACCGCCTGCTACATCGTCGCCTTCTCCCTGTTCATCCTCGGGATCCAGCAGGGGACGCACCCGCGCACCGCCCGCAGGGGCAACCTGATCGCCGCCGCCGGGATGCTGATTGCGATCGCGATCACCCTGTCGCTGGACGTGATCGGCAACGGCGCGCTGATCCTGGCCGGCATCCTGATCGGAACGGCCGTCGGCGGGTTCGCCTCCTATCGCGTCCAGATGACCGACATGCCGCAGATGGTCGCCCTCTACAACGGCGTGGGCGGTGGAGCGGCGGCGCTGATCTCCTGGTCGGAGTTCCGGCACGCGAGCGGCGCCGGCAGCGTCCCGCTCGACATCATGGTCCCGATCCTCTTCTCCACCGTCGTCGGCTCGGTCTCGTTCTGGGGATCCAACATCGCCTTCGGCAAGCTGCAGGCGATCCTGCCCAGCCGCCCGGTTCAGTTCCCCGGCCAGCACATCGTCAACGGGCTGCTGCTGGCGGCGATCCTCGCCGCCTGCATCGCCCTCGGCGTCGATCACGACTCGCCGTCACAGGGCCTCTACATCGGCGTCCTGATCGCGGCGGCCGTGCTGGGCAACCTCTTCGTCCTCCCGATCGGCGGCGCGGACATGCCGGTGGTGATCTCGCTGCTCAACGCCTTCACGGGGCTCGCCGCCGCCGCGGCCGGCTTTGCGCTGGACAACGTCGTCCTGATCGTGGCCGGCACGCTGGTCGGCTCTTCGGGAACGATCCTCACGATCGAGATGAGCCGGGCGATGAACCGCTCGATCGGCAACCTGCTTTTCGCCGGCTTCGGCGCGGTGTCGACCGCCGGGGAGGAGAGAGAGGAGCGCCCGGTGCACTCGATCGGCCCCGAGGATGCCGCGATCAAGCTCGGCTATGCGGACTCGGTTGTCTTCGTGCCCGGCTATGGCATGGCAGTGGCCCAGGCGCAGCACGCGGTCAAGGAGCTCGCCAACGAGCTCGAGAAGCGCGGGGTCCACGTGAGCTACGCCATTCACCCGGTGGCTGGGCGGATGCCTGGACACATGAACGTGCTGCTCGCCGAGGCGGATGTGCCCTACGAACAGCTCGAGGAGATGGACCAGGCAAATGCCGAGATGCCGCAGACCGACGTCGCGGTTGTGATCGGCGCGAACGACGTCACCAACCCCGCCGCGAAGGACGACCCGAACTCTCCAATCGCCGGCATGCCGATCATCGAGGTCGACGAGGCCAAGGAGGTCATCGTGATCAAGCGCAGCCTCAGCCCTGGCTTCGCCGGGATCGACAACGACCTCTTCTACGAGGACAAGACCTCGATGCTGTTCGCCGACGCCAAGGGCGCCGCGTCCGACATCGCGGCGCAGGTCGAGGAGCTGTAAGCCGTCTCGCATTCCTTCTGGCCGCGATCATCACCGCGGCCGGGCATGAAGAACCTGGCCTTCAAGGCCAACACGCGCTAGCCGAGACGGCTCCAGGCGATCAGCGCCACCCGCTTCGTCACCGCGAGGCGCTGGGGGTCGGAGAGTCCTGGGATGTGCGTCTCGGCGATCAGGACGAGCTTGCCGCGGGCGGAGATCAGCTGCCGGAGATAGGGAATCCAGTTGGCTCCGGCCGCGCCTAGGTCCGGATCGCCGATGCCACGGACCGTACGAGGTACTCGGCTGTACTTGCTGTCTGAGAACTGGGCCGTTTCGACGATCCGGTTGAGGTACCGCTGGTAGGCGTCCGGGGCGTTGTCGACCGTGAGCTCGACGGGGCCGAGCTCACAGGTGGAATGCCGAGGCGTGCCGCTCGGATCGGGGCGGAGCGAAGTGCCATTGAAGCCCCCCGAGCGCAATACGGGTGCGAGCTCTCGAGCGAGCCGCCGATCGCAGATCTTCACGGCGGGGCCGCTCGGGGCGGCCACCGTCGTGGTCGGTGGCGTCGGGGTGGCCCGGGTGCTCGTCGTGTTCGAGTCGGAACCGCACGCTGTGAGTGCGAGCGCCATCGAGCAGGCGATCAGGATCGAAACCGACCTCACAGGGGCTCGTCTACCCGAGATCCGCGAGCCCGTCGGCGTCGTTGGCGTTGGCCCGCTCGAACGCGGCGCGAACCAAATCCGTGGCCGCGCCCACCTCGTCCTCTAGTCGTTCTTGGGACGGCGGAAGCGCGGCAGCCCGAGGCCGATCAGGAAGCCGAGCAATGCCGCGAGCAGCAGCCCGAAGATCAGCGGGATGGTGGTCGTCGAGAAGAAGAACTTCACCTTCACCTGCTGGGTGTTCTGAAGGATGAAGATCGCTGCCAGGACGATCAGGGCGACGACGACGTAGAACCTCGCGCCCCGCTGTTTTTGCCCCGTAGTCCGCGGTTCGTCGGCCACGGCGCGACCCTAGCACGAGGTTTGGCACCGACTTGCGCTGCGCTCGTCACTCCGGCGCGTCCCGCGACGCACGGCCGAACCTAGCTTCCTACGAGTGTGGCCGAGCAGGATCGGGTCAGGGGACGGTCGAGTGGATCGCACTGATCGCGCTCGTCTCGGCGTTCCTCGGCGCCCTCGCCTGGCTGGTCGGCCTGCGCCTCCCCGGGATCGTCCTGGCCCACGAGATCGCCGAGAGGATGGTCTGCGCCGTCCGGCTCACCGAGGACTGCCGGAAC
This sequence comes from uncultured Solirubrobacterales bacterium, assembly GCA_963804595.1. Lineage (GTDB taxonomy): Bacteria > Actinomycetota > Thermoleophilia > Solirubrobacterales > 70-9 > DASUPK01. The sequence goes on along the minus strand of CAWDQZ010000017.1, from coordinate 161,170 downwards.
GAGCCGTTGCTCCGCGCCGCCAACGGTTCCGAGGTTGCCGCCCTGCTGCGGGACCACGCGCCGGCTCTTCTCTACGAGGACGGGATGACCGCACTGCCCGTCGACTTCCGTGTGTGCCGCTCCGACTCGTGCGCCGAGGGAGACGGGAGCGGCGCAGTGACCCGCACCCGCGACGGATTGAGGGTCGTCGCGTTCACCCACGTCATCGATTGCCGGAGTGGGCACGTCGGGGCGACGGAAGCCTGGGGCGGCAACTGCTCGGGCGCCCGTGCCGGCAATCTCTATCTCCAGTACTGGCTCTACTACCCGGGCAGCGCGACGGCCGAGGGCAGCACTCCGCTCAAGGGGCCGATCCGGCGGCTGACCACGGCGCTCGGGCATTCGACGCACCACCGCGACGACTGGGAGGGCTATCAGGTGCGGATCGGGCGGGACGGGACGTTCGCGCGGGCCAGCTCGCATAATGGCTACAACGGCTGGGATCCCGATGGCGACCGGTACTGGATTGCGGGCGGCAGCCACGCGGGGCGGCCGCTGCGAGCCATCACGAGGTCCTGGATCCCGATTCGCCTGCCGCGGCCGGACGTCAGGAGCACCAAGGACGGGAGGCTCGTGTTGATCCCGCTCGAGACCCTGTCCGGCCGCGACCGCTATGGCTTCGCGATCACCCCGCCCTGGCGAAAGCGTGTCTGGTGGGATCCGGAGTGTCCCGGGACGGATTGATGCCCGGGTTCACCATTGAACGGGTTGCTCCTCAGGTTCGCCTGCGGAGCACCCTCGCATCTAGCGCGGCGGCATCCGCAGCGCGCCGTCCAGCCGGATCGCCTCACCGTTCAGCATCGTGTTCTCCACGATCTGGCAGGCCAGCTGGCCGTACTCCTCGGGTCTTCCGAGTCGCTGGGGAAAGGGGATGCCGGCGCCGAGGGCCTGGCGCTGCTCCTCGGGGAGCGCTCCGAGCAGCGGGGTGTCGAAGAGGCCGGGCGCGATGGTGTTCACCCGGACGCCGCGGCCGGCCATGTCGCGGGCAGCCGGCAGGGTCAGTCCGACCACCCCGCCCTTCGAGGCCGAGTAGGCGACCTGGCCGATCTGTCCGTCCCAGGCGGCGATCGAGGCGGTGTTGATGCAGACCCCGCGCTCGCCCTCCTCGTCGGGCTCGTTGTCGGACATCGCCGCGCAGGCGAGCCGCAGGACGTTGAACGTCCCGACCAGGTTCACCTTGATCACGTTGTGGAAGATCTCGAGGTCGTGGGGGCCCTGTTTCGAGGCGGTCCGCTGGGCCCAACCGATCCCCGCGCAGCACACCGAGATTCGGAGGCCGCCGGGCGCGTCCGCGGCGGCGTCCACCGCGGCCTGCACCGGCTCCGGCTCCATCACGTTCGCCTCCAGGAAGGCGGCGTTCTCGCCCAACTCCGAGGCGAGAGCCTCGCCCTTCTCGGCGTTCATGTCTGCGATCACGACGGACGCGCCTCGGTCATGCAGCGCCCGGACCGTGGCGGCCCCGAGCCCCGAGGCGCCCCCAGCGACCAGTGCGCTTGCCCCCTCGATCTCCATCGGCGCGGGACCCTAACTACTTCGCGCACCCGGGCGCTTCGCGGTCGCCGCTAGGCCTCGATGTCGGCCATCATCGATGCCGAAGCCGCGCCACCGGGGATCGCGGTCACGGTCAGGGTGGCCGAGACCTGCCCGGCGCCGTCAGTGGCCCCGCGAACGTCGATTGGGCAGCTCGCGGCGGCAGGGAGCGAGGCCGTGCAGCCGTTCGCGGCGATCGAGAAATCGCTTCCCGCTTGACTGAGCGTCGGGACTTCAGGTCGCGAGCGAGATCACGGCTGCCCGGCTGATCCGACTCCCCCTGGGATTCATTGACCCGTTGATACGGAGCGCCGCGGCGATGGGATTGCAAGTCGTTCACAGGCGGCGCAACCGCCTCGGTAGGCTTGACGCATCGCGGAGGTTGCAGCCCCCACCACCGGGGGTGGAAGTCGTCCCGCTTCTGACCGCAAGGCCGAGTTGGCGGCGCGCTTGGAGGAGGCACGGCGCCACACCCTGCAGCTGGTCGAGCCGCTCACCGAGGAGCAGCTCAACCGGGTCTACGACCCGATTCTCAGCCCCCTGATCTGGGACCTGGGGCACATCGCCAACTTCGAGGAGCTCTGGCTCGTCCGTCGGATCGGCGGACTTGAGCCCCTGCGGGGCGATCTCGGCGAGCTCTACGACGCGATCGAGCAGCCGCGCAAGATCCGCGGCGAGCTGCCGATCCTGCGCGCGGACGAGGTGCGCCCCTATATGGATCAGGTCCGCGAGCGCACTCTCGAGGTCCTCGAGGCCATCGAGCTCGATCCCGGCGATCCGCTGTTGGCCGACGGGTTCGTCTACGAGATGCTCCTCGCCCACGAGTACCAGCACAACGAGACGATGCTGCAGCTGCTGCAGATGGTCGAGAGCTACGAGCCGGTCGAGGTCGACGGCGGCCCGGCCGCCGAGCACGTCTCCACGGGCCCCGCGATGGTGCTGGTCGAGGGCGGATCTCACGAGATCGGCGCTCCTGACGTTGGATTCGCGTACGACAATGAGCGTCCCCGCCGTCGGATCGAGCTGGAGTCCTTCCTGATCGACCGCAGCCCCGTCAGCAACGCCGATTACATGACCTACCTCGAGGAGACTGGCGCCGAGCCGCCCATGTACTGGGAGCGCGACGGCGAGGGCGGCTGGGTGCGCACGGCGATGGGCCGGACCGAGGCCGTCGACCCACGTCTGCCGGTGATCCACGTCTCCTGGAACGAGGCCGACGCCTTCGCCCGCTGGGCGGGCATGCGGCTCCCGACGGAGGCCGAGTGGGAGGTGGCGGCTGAGGGCGCGAGTCGCGATCGCGCCAACCTCGACCAGCTCTCCTTCGGTCCCGCGCCGGCGGGCGCCTACCGCGACGGTGCCTCGGAAAGCAGCGCCGTCCAGATGTTGGGCGAGGTCTGGGAGTGGACGAGCTCGGACTTCACGGCCTACCCCGGCTTCGAAGCGTTCCCCTACCCCGAGTACTCGGAAGTCTTCTTCGGCGACGAGCACAAGGTGCTGCGTGGCGGCGCGTGGGCGACGCGCCGCGCTGTCATCCGGACAAGCTTCCGCAACTGGGATCTCCCCGAGCGCCGACAGATCTTCGCGGGCATTCGCTGCGCGCGCGATGAATCCGAAGGCCCGCTGGGGTCGTAGTAACGACTGATCCGAATCGGAGACCTGTACGCACAGAGGCCAAGACCCCACCGCCATCATTCCCGCCGAGACAAGCACGGATCGCATCACCGTCGAGGTCAACCTGCCTCCGGGCGGGCCCCTGTCCGGAATGGCCGCCGACGTCCGGGCCGGCCTCACGAGCCCGTTCAAGGAGCTCTCCCCCCGTTACTTCTACGACGAGCGCGGCTCGGAGCTCTTCGAGGAGATCACCGAGCTCGACGAGTACTACCCGACTCGCTGCGAGCGAGAGATTCTCGAGACCCAATCGGATCGGATCTGCCAGGCGGCGAACCGGCCCGCGAGCCTGATCGAGCTCGGCTCCGGTTCGGCGCGCAAGACCCGCGTGCTGCTCGACGCGATGCGGGAGGCGGCCTGCCTCGAGGCCTACTGCCCCGTCGACATCTCCGAGGAGATCACGCGCGACACCGCTGAGGCGGTCGCCTCGGAGTACGACGGCATCAGCGTCCACGGCCTCGTCTGCGACTTCGAGTTCGACCTCGAGCGAGTGCCCGTGGGGGGACCGCGTCTGATCGCGCTGCTGGGGGGAACGATCGGCAACTTCGCGCCCCACCAGCGTGCCGGCTTTCTGCGCCGGATAGCGAACCTGCTCGGTCCGGAGGACCGATTCCTGCTGGGAACCGACCTGGTCAAGGATCCCGCGATCCTCGAGGCGGCCTACAACGACTCGCGCGGCGTCACCGCCGAGTTCAACAGGAACGTGCTGGCCGTCCTCAACCGGGAGCTCGGCGCCGACTTCGACCTGGACTCCTTCGAGCACGTGGCCCGGTGGGATCCGGAGAACCTCTGGATGGACATCCGGCTGCGCTCTTTGGCGAACCAGGTCGTGAGCTTCGAGTCGCTCGACCTGCTCGTCCCGTTCGGCGCGGGGGAGGAGATGCGGACGGAGATCTCCACCAAGTTCCTGCGCCCGGGCCTGGAGGGCATCTACGCGGAGGCGGGCCTGGAGCTCAGCGACTGGTGGACCGACCGAGAAGGGCTCTACGCGCTCAGTCTGGCCCGCGCGGCCAGCTCCAGCTCGTAGCGCTGCATCGTGATCGCGTCCCGCCCCCAGCGAGGGGCGGTGTCGGCTGAGGTCACGACGAACCCGTGGTCGCGATACAGATGCGCGGCCGCCTTCAGCTCACTGAAGGTCTCGAGCCAGACCCGGCGGTAGTCGTGCTCATCGGCGAAGTCGAGCATCTCGCCGAGCAGGCGGCGGCCCAGGCCTTCGCCCCTGACCTCGGGGTTGAGGACAACCCAGCGAATCGCCGCCTCGTCGTGCCCCTCGTCGCTCAGGCCGATCGATCCGACGTGTTCGCCGTCGAGTTCGACGATCCGGATCGCCTCGCGCTCTGTCGGAAAGCCGCGTTCCGCGGCGCGGGCCACGGCGGCGGCCACGAAGTCCCCGAACCTCGAATCGACCCCGTACTCCTCGCCGTAGACGCGCCGGTGGTGGACAACGATCGCCTCCATGTCGCCGGGCCGGGGCTCGCTGCGGACCACTATCGAACGGGTTGCTCCTCCGCTGCCGCCTCGGAGCACGCTCGCATCGGAGCTCACGCGGCCACCAGCCTCGGTCGCCGAGACAGCAGCGCCGCGGGCTCGCGCCTCGGGGCGACTCGCAGATCGCCAGCGTGGCAGCGGAGCAGCTCGCAGAGCTCGGCGGTCCGCCGGAAGGGGTCGGCGACCACCTCGCCGGTGGCCAGCGAGATCGCCGCCTCGAGCCGCCCGTCGCGCTCGCCCAGCAGATGAGGACCCGGAGGGAGGGGGCGCGAGTCCAGCTGGGCGAGGCGATCGAGCGCGGCATTTTCGGCGTCCCTGGCGAGCCTCAGGGTGACCGGGTGTTCCCAGGCCGCCCGCCGATGCTGATCGCGGTTTTGATTCGATCGTGCCGGTTGCGCCATGTTCGGATTATGGCTCCGGTCGCAATCTGCGCAAGATGTTGTTGTCACCGAATCAATCGTGATTTACGATCGATCCGTCTTGGAGTTTCGCCAGCTCAGATACGTGGAAGCCGTGGCGCGGCACCGCCACTTCACGCGCGCGGCGGATGAGCTCCATATCGCCCAGTCGGCGCTCTCCCATCAGATCAGGCGACTGGAGGCCGAGCTCGGCACGGAGCTGTTCAGCCGGAACAGCCGCTCCGTGAGCGTGACGGAGGCGGGAGAGGCGGTGGCGGCCAGGGCGCGCGGGGTCCTTGACCAGGTCGACGGGCTCCGCCACGAGGTCGACGAGCTCCGCGGGCTGGTGCGGGGTGAACTCAGGGTGGGCGCCACCCTGCCCGCCGGCGAGATCGACGTCCCCGGCGTGCTGGTGCGGTTCAGCGAGGCCTATCCGGGCATCGAGGTGGAGCTGCAGGAGGGAACCGCCGGCGACATGATGGCCCACCTCGCCGAGAACCGCATCGACGCCTCGTTCTGCCTGCTCGATGAGGATCCACCCGCCGAGATCGCGGTCCAGCCGCTCAGCGAGGAGGAGATCGTCGCCGCGTTTCCCGCCGGCGCCGGACCCGATCGAGAGCGGGTGACCGCCGCCGAGCTCTCGCGTCACACGCTGATCACCCCGCGTGCCGGCTCGTCGATCAAGCATGCGGCCGACGCTTTCTTCGCCCGCGCGGGCAAGGCGATGGAGGTCTCCCTGGAGAGCGGCGACCCCTTCCTGCTGCGCTGCCTGGTCTCGAGCGGCTTCGGCGCGGCCGTGCTGCCCGCCTCCCTCACCCGTCGCGAGGGCCCGCCGATCGACGTCCGTGGCCTCCGCCCGGCTGTCCGCCTCCGGGCGACGCTGATCTGGCACGGACGCCGCCACCAGACGCCGGCGGCCCGCGCCTTCATCGACTTCATCCGGGAGGAGGCGCAGAACTAGACGGTCGTACTAAGCCGCGTCGCGCACGAACTGACCGTGGAAGCCGTACGGGATGCCATGCGGAGCCTCGGCTCGAGCCAGCTCGCTCAGGTCCGTCGCTTCCAGCACCTCCAGGAAGGAGCGGCCGGAGCCCGAGTCGAAGACGACCGACAGCAGTACGCCGTCGTCCTCGGCCCTCCCCCCGGGGGCCGCGACGAACACCGGCTCTCCGGGGCTGCATCCGTCCTCGGCCCACTCGGTCGTCGAGCCGGTCTCGACGTCGGTCTTGACGATCCGGTCGATCCAGCCCGTCTTCGCGTCGACACCCCAGACGTAGCGGTACGGCCGCTCGTTGTTGCGGCCGTAGTTGATGCGCGGCAGCTCGAGTCCCTCCGCGAGCTGCTCATGGGTGACCGCGCCCGAGCCGAGGTCGATCAGGAATCGGCGGAGCTCGGTCCGAGCGGCGGGCTTGCCCTCACGCAGGCGGTCCAGGTAGAGGTCCTGGACTATCTGGGCGTCGGAGTAGGTGCAGGCGTCGACGACCACCGAGCCGTTCTCCTCGTAGGCGTTCGCGTGGTGGAAGCAGAAGAAGGCATCGGTCTCGAATGGCCCGGTCGCCTCGCCCGTCGAGCGGTCGACCAGCGTGATCCTCGTCCCGAGCTCCGGCTTCCAGCGATAGTTCTCGATATAGGGGCCGGCCAGAGAGCGGGATGCTCTATGAGCTCAGGGACGCCGGCCTGCTGACGCTCGGCGTGCGCCTCGAGCTGCGGCGGCGCCAGCGTCTTCGGATCGGCCACGAGCGGGAGTACGTCCGGTTCTGGAAACGGCTAGGGCGCTAGCGCGTCGATCAGCTCGCCCATCTTGTCGGGCGTCGTGATCGGGGTGATCACCGGCAGGGTGATGCCGCCCTCGACGAAGGCGCCGAGCCGCTCCCGCATCTGCTCCGGCGAGCCGAAGATGAACATCTCCTCGATCAGCTCCCATGGGGCGAGCCCGGCCGCCTTCTGGCGGTCCCTGGCGTTCCAGGCCTCCACCATTCCGTCGATTTTCTCGCCGTAGCCGAGCCAGCGGTAGAAGTTCTCGTAGACGGGGACGGTGATGTAGGAGGAGAACATGAAGCGGGCGAGGGGCTCGACCTGCTCGCGCTCGCCGGGGATGCAGAAGAAGCGGCAGAGGAGCTCGAAGCCCTCGGGGGCGCCCTCCAGCTGCTCGGTGACCATCGGCAGGCCGTCCAGGGGCAGGAAGTTGGTGAAGGCGCCGTCCCCCTTCTCGACCGCGAGCCGCAGCATCTTGCCCCGGAGCGCCGCGACGATGATCGCGGGCGGCTCCTCCGGGGGCCGCTCCAGCTTGAAGCCCCCGTCGGAGCGCTCCCCGGCGAGCGCCGTGCGCAGGAAGTCAATCGTCTCCGACATCCTGCTGAGCGGTTTCTCGAAAGGCATCCCGTTCCAGCCCTCGATGATCCGGTCGGACGAGGCGCCGATGCCGAGCGCAAAGCGGCCGCGGGAAGCGTCGGCGGCGGCCGCCGCCTCCTGCGCGAGCAGGGCACGGCCGCGCTGCATTACCCCGACGACGCCGGTGCCCAGTCGCACCTTCTCGGTCCAGGCGGCTCCGAGTAGGAGCGGCGAGAAGCCGTCCGGCCCGTTCGTCTCACCCGACCACAGGTCGGTGTAGCCGCCGGCCTCGGCAAGCCGATAGAGCTCGGCGTTGTCGGCGAGCGGGACGCCGGTGAACGGCACGGTGAGTCCCCAGCGCTGCATCGCAAGGGCGACATTAATGAAACGGGTTGCTCCTACCGTGGCACCTTCGAGATGCGAGGGTGCGCCGACAGGCGCAACCCGTGTCGTTCTGGGATAGGGTCGGCTCATGGAGAGGGCGTCGGCCGGGCGAGCCGACCTCGACGCGTCAAAGCTCGATCGCACCGAGATCATCGGGATGATTGCGGGGGCCGTCCTGGTGATCAGCGTCTTTCTCGAGTGGTACTCGCTGTCCACCGATCCGAGCGTCGTTCAGCGCGGGAACGACGCCTCGAACTGGGCCTGCGGAGTCGGCAACAGCAGCTGCAGCGGCTGGGACACCTTCCCGGTGGTCGGCGTCCTGCTCATCTTGGCGGCGCTTGCCCCGTTCATCCTCTCCTGGATCGTGATCCGCGGCTACGCGCTCTCCTGGCCGCGCGGAGAGCTGACGGCGGTCGTCGGGCTGACCGCGTTCGTCCTGATCGCCTTCAACGGGATCATCGACAAGCCCCAGGACGGGCTCGAGATGTCACTCGGCTTGGGCTACTGGCTGGCGCTGATCGCGTCCTTCGTCATCTTCCTATCCGGTGGTTTCCGCGCAGTGGAGAGCGGCGGCGGCGCGCAGCGAAAACCCCCCGCCACCTTCTAGCCTCCATCGTCGGTGGCTGACGCCGAGCAACATGTGATCTCCCACGACGTCCGGGACCCGTCCCATCCGGACCGGAACCTCGCGCTCGAGCTCGTGCGCGTCACGGAAGCCGGGGCCCTCGCGGCCGGCCGCTGGGTCGGCAGGGGTGAGAAGGAGAGCGCCGACGGCGCCGCAGTCGACGCCATGCGGCTGATGCTCGACACCGTCCCGATGGACGGCGTCGTGGTGATCGGAGAGGGGGCGAAGGACGAGGCGCCGATGCTCTTCAATGGCGAAGAGATCGGCGATGGCAGCCCTCCGCGCGTCGACATCGCCGTCGACCCGCTGGAGGGAACGACGCTGACCGCTCGCGGGATGCCCTCCGCTCTGTCAGTAATCGCGCTGTCGGAGCGGGGCACCATGTTCAGCCCTGGACCGATCGTCTACATGGAGAAGATCGCCACCGGGCCGAGGGCCGCCGACCTGCTCAGCCTCGACGAGCCCCTCGAGGACGTCGTCCGCAAGATCGCCGAGCGCAAGGGCGGCGAGCCCGACGACGTCACGGTGGTCATGCTCGACCGCCCGCGCCACGAGCAGGCAATCAAGGCGCTGCGCGAGGTCGGTGCGAGCATCCGCTTCATCTCGGACGGCGACGTCGCGGCCTCGCTGTTCGCCGTCCTGCCGAACACCGGGATCGACCTGCTCTGGGGAGTGGGCGGCACCCCTGAGGGCGTGCTGTCCGCCTCGGCGATCAAGTGCCTGGGGGGCCGCATCCTTGGCCGGCTCTGGCCGCGAGACGACGACGAGCGCAAGGCCGCCGAGGACGCCGGCTACGACCTCGACAAGGTGCTCGGCACCGACGATCTGGTCGGCGGGAACGACGTCTTCTTCGCGGCGACCGGGGTCACCGACGGCGACCTGCTGGACGGGGTCCGCTACCTGGACGACGGCCACGCAACCACCGAGTCGCTGGTGATGCGCTCGCGCTCCGGGACCGTACGCCGGGTGCAGGCGACCCATGACCGCCCGAAGCTCCGGGAGGTCGTGGGGGGTCGTTATGGATAGACGGCTTCGTCATCAGATCGCAGCGAAGCGCAGCTGCCTGGTGGCCGCTAGCCGTCCATCGGCAGCGAGCCCGTCTCGTCGCTCTCGTGGCGCAGCGAGTTGATCACCGCGCCGGCGAGCATCACCAGGCTGATCGCGTAGAACCAGACCAGCGCGACGAGGATGAAGCCGATCGTGCCGCCGATCCGGTGCAGGTCCGAGACGTTGTTCAGGTAGAGCGGAAAGATGTAGTTGCCGGCGGCGGTGACCGCCGAGAAGAAGAGGGCACCGGGCCAGACCGAGCGCCAGGGCATGTGCCCCTTCGGAACCGCCCAGTAGATCAGCGAGATGATCAGGAAGGTCACGACGAAGCCGCCGAGCGCCACTATCGCGGTTCGGATCGAGCCCCACTCGGAGAGACCGAATGGCAGGTCCTCTGCCCGCGTCAACACCGCGCTCTCGATGATCGGGACAGTGACGCTCGCGAGTAGCAGCCCGACCAGGCCGACCAGCATCACGAGCGACCAGCGCTTCTGTTGGATCCAGCCTCGGCACTCGACGTGGTAGATCCGGCAGAAGGCGGTGTCCATCGCGCCCCAGAAGGAGGCGCCGATCCAGATGCCCCCGATGATTGCCGCGATCCCGATCGTCGTCGAGCTGGCGCGGACTCGGTCGATCGCGTCCTGCAGGGTTCCCTGTTCGATGTTCGGGAACAGCCGCTGGATGTCGAGGACGACGCTGTGCTCGATGTTCGGGCTGTTGACGACCTGCCCGAAGATGAAGAGCACGAGCAGGGCGAAGGGGAAGACCGCCAGCATCAGGTTGTAGGCGACCATGCCGGCGAGGCCGGTGATGTTCTCCTTGTAGGCGCGGTTCCAGAAGGCCTGCAGCCAGCGGCGCCGCCAGACCTGCCAGCGTGGGTATGGGGGCACGTCGGATCGCCCGGCGGGCCAGACGTTCATGCGTAACGAACGTCCGGAGAGGGGTACCTCGAAGGGTCTGCGGAACTTTCGCCCATGCTCCGTGTCTTTCTGCTGGAGCGCAGCGTGCGGCACGCGGGGCGCGCGTTGACTACAAAAAGTGAAGTGGCTACCATCCGAACGGACGTTTGAGGAAGCCTCGCGAGTAGTAGGTTCAGAAGGATTCGACGCGGACGCGGTTTCACCGCTCCGCGTTTTCTGGCCTTTCAGGGGGTATTGAGTAAAGGTCTTTTCGTCGGCGGCCGAGTTCAGTCAGGCCGCCCCAGAGAACTAGGTAACAGCCAGGAAACCGAACCACAGCCAGGAAGGAAGAGCGTAGGCGATGCTCGTAGCGGAGATTCAGGAACTTGAAGAAGTAAAGACGTTGGTCTCGAGGGGCCAGCAGCTGGGCGTGCTGACCTTCGGCGACGTCGCCAGCGCGGTCTCCGAGGTCGAGCTCGACGAGTCAGACGTCGAGGACCTCTATGGACACCTCGAGAAGAACGGCATCGAGCTGGTCGAGGATCTCGACCCGGCTCAGAAGGCTGCCGCCGAGAACGAGCGGTCCGACGGCAAGCGCGGTCGGAAGCGCCAGAAGGCGCTCGACCTGAAGCCGGACATGACCACCGATTCGCTGCAGCTCTTCCTCAAGGACATCGGCAAGGTCAGGCTGCTCACCGCGGCCGAGGAGGTCGATCTCGCGAAGAAGATCGAGCGCGGCGACCTCGACGCGAAGCAGAAGATGGTCGAGTCGAACCTGCGTCTCGTCGTCTCGATCGCGAAGAACTACCGCAACCAGGGCCTGCCCTTCCTTGACCTGATCCAGGAAGGCACGCTCGGCCTGGTGCGCGCGGCGGAGAAGTTCGACTACCGCAAGGGCTTCAAGTTCTCGACCTACGCGACCTGGTGGATCCGCCAGGCGATCGCCCGCGCGCTCGCCGACAAGGCGCGGACCATTCGTATCCCGGTCCACGTCGTCGAGAAGCTCAACAAGATCGGCCGGGCGGAGCGCAAGCTCGTCACCGAGCTCGGTCGCGAGCCCACCCCGGAGGAGATCGCCGAGGTCACCGGCATCGAGCCCGAGGAGGTCGACTCGATCAAGCGCTCGGCGCAGGCCCCGGTCTCCCTCGAGAAGCCCGTCGGCGACGAGGAGGAGTCGGAGTTCGGCCAGTTCATCGCCGATGAGCGCGCCGAGTCCCCCTTCGAGCGCGCCGCGGAGCTGCTCACCAAGGAGGCGTTGAAGGAGGCCCTCGAGAACCTCTCCTACCGCGAGCGCCGCGTCCTCGAGCTCCGCTATGGGCTCGGCGGCGAGCACCCACGGACCCTGGACGAGGTCGGCCGGACCTTCAACGTCACCCGCGAGCGCATCCGGCAGATCGAGAACCAGAGCCTGAAGAAGCTTCAGTCCCTGGCCGAGGCGCAGAAGCTCCGCGAAGTCGCCTAGCCGCCCTCTCAGGTGCCATAGGCTCCTCGCGCACGATCAAGCGAGGAAAGGAGAAGGCATGCTGGTCTTTTTCAGCGCCAGGCGTCTGAAGGGCGATCAGTGGGACGAGTTCCGCAAGGCATGGGGGGGCGGCAGCGACGAAGCGCCGGAGGGGCTGCCTGAGGGTTCGGTCGTCTACCACGCCCGGAACATCAAGGACGAGAACGAGGTCATCTCGTTCGGGATCTTCGACATCGACCGGAACTCGCTCGACGTCGTGCGCGGTTCGGCCGAGGACGAGGCCAAGCGCCAGGAGGACATCGCGAAGTATGTCCACGACACCCCGCTCGAGGGGGTTTACGAGGTCGTGGAAGAGCTTCGGGCGTAGCACCCCAGTTTTGCTGATCTAGCTACGCCCGCCCACGCCCGATAGGGCGAGGGATGGGTTTCGAAATCGACTCTGCGCTCCGCTACATGGTGGAGCGGGAGGGCTCCGACCTCCACATCAAGGCGGACTCGCCTCCGGTCGCGCGCGTCCACGGCGACCTCTGGGCGATTCAGGGCTCGGAGACACTCGCCTCGAGCGACACCGAGGCAGCGCTCAAGGACATCGCGAGCCCAGCGATCCTCAACGAGTTCGAGGAGAACGGCGAGGCCGACTTCTCCTATCAGCTCGAGGGCGTCTCACGTTTCCGCGTCAACGCCTTCAAGCAGAGGGGGGCGGTCTCGATCGCGTTGCGAGCGATTCCCTTCCAGGTCCGGACGATCGACGACCTCGGCCTCCCCGAGGTCGTGCGCCGGCTGGCCGAGGAGCCCCGCGGGATCATCCTGCTCACCGGGACCACGGGCTCGGGCAAGTCGACCACGCTCGCGGCGATGATCGATCACATCAACTCGACCCGGGCCCGTCACATCGTGACGATGGAGGACCCGATCGAGTACCTCCACCGGGACAAGCTCTCGATCATCAACCAGCGCGAGGTTGGCTCGGACACCAAGACCTTCGCGCAGGCTATGAGGCGCGTCCTGCGCCAGGACCCCGACGTGATCCTGATCGGGGAGATGCGCGACGAGGAGACGGTGCGGACCGCACTGTCGGCAGCGGAGACCGGCCACCTCGTCATGTCGACCCTCCACACCCTCGACGCGACGGAGACGATCAACCGGATCATCGACTTCTTCCCACCGCACCTCCAGCAGCAGGCTCGCGTCATGCTGGCCTCGACGCTGAAGGGCGCCATCTCGCAGCGGCTGGTGCCTCGCATCGATCGCGAGGGCCGGGTGGCCGTGTCCGAGGTGATGGTCGTCACCGGCCGGATCCAGGACCTGATCCTCAACCCCGAGGAGACCGGGCGGATCAGCGAGGTGATCTCGGAGGGGGACTACTACGGCATGCAGACCTTCGACCAGGCGCTGCTCGGCTACGTCACCGACGGGGTCGTCTCCGAGGAGGTCGCCATGGAGACCGCGTCGAGCCCGCACGACTTCAAGCTGATGCTCGCCGCCGGAGGCCAGCGCGCCAGCGGCATCGAGCAGATCGTCGGCAACGGCAACGGCGAGGCCGTGGGCGCTGAGCTCGGATGAGGCAGGCGCTCAACAACAACCCGATCGCCCAGGTCGCCGTGCTCGGTGGACTGGCTCTGATCGTGGCCGTCTTCTTCATGACGAGCATGAAGAAGGGTGGATCCTCTGATTCCGCATCGACGGCTTCCTCTGCCGCGCCGGCGCCCGCGACGTCCACCCCGCCGGCAACGGGGAGCGTCAGCCCGTCAACGGGGTCGGCGACGGCCGGATCGGCCGCCGTCCCCTCGGCGCCACCCGCCACGGCCACCGTCAGCCCCGACGCGCTGGTCCCAGGCCCCGGCCTGCCGAAGCCCGTCATCAGCGCCTGGAAGAGTGGGGACACCGTGGTCCTGCTCGTCGTCCGGCAGGGCGGCATCGACGACCGCCTGGTGCACAGGTCGGTGCGCCTGCTCTCCGGCGACTCGAGCGTCTCGGTCTTCGTGACCCGCGCCGACAGCGTCGCCCGCTACGCGCGGATCACCCAGGGTGTGGCTCTCTCGCAAGCACCGGCGCTCGTCGTCCTGCGGCCCAAGCGGGTCAGCGGACCGGCTCCGGAGGCGCAGGTCGACTATGGATTCCGCGACGCGCAGGGGGTAGTGCAGGCCGTCCACGACGCCGTCTACCCCGGCAAGGACAACCTGCCCTACAGCCCCAGGTGAGGTGGTACCCCCGTGCGGGAGCTGCCTGAATATCTGCGTCCGGTCCCCGGACCCGACGGCTCTGTCGCGTCCGCCGCGCAGGCGGCGGCGGCCGGCGCAGAGGGAGAGGCGAGCGGAACACCCGGCCTGATTCCGCCGATGAGCCGCGGGCATACCGGCGGTTTCATCACGGATGCCATCGTCGCGCTCGGCTACGCCTCGCCCGAGCAGGTCGAGCAGGCGATCGCCACCTCCCGCAGCGGAGGCCGCCGGCCGGAGGAGGTCCTCCTCGAACAGAGCGTGATCGACTCCGAGCAGCTCTCTCGCGCCGCCGCCGAGCGCTACGGGCTCGACTTCGTCGACCTCGCGCTGTTCAACGTCGACATGGGCGCGGCGAACCTGATCTCGGCTGCCTCCGCGCGCCGCCACCAGATCCTGCCGATCGCGTTCGTGAACGAGAGCACCCTGCTTCTCGCGATGGCCGACCCGACGAACCTCCTGGCCCTGGACGACGTCCAGATGGCCACTGGCCTGAGCTGCGCGGTCGCCGTCGCCCCCGCCGACGATATCGAGGGCCTGGTCACGAAGATCGGGACGATGCAGAGCACGATCTCCGACGCGATCACGGAAGGAGCGGAGGAGGAAGAGGACTCTCTCGACGACGCCGGGGAGCTCACCGATCTGCGCGCCTCGGCGCAGGACGGCCCGGTGATCAAGCTGGTCAACAGCATCCTCGGCCAGGCGGTCGCGGAGGGCGCCTCCGACATCCACTTCGAGCCGGAGGACGGGGACATGCGGATCCGCTTCCGCGTCGACGGCGTCCTACAGGAGAGCGCGCGGGTGCCCAGGCGGATGGTCGCCGGGGTGATCTCGCGCATCAAGATCATGAGCGAGCTCGACATCGCGGAGAAGCGGATTCCGCAGGACGGTCGCGTCGGGGTGAAGATCGACGACCGCCGCATCGACCTGCGTGTCACGACGCTTCCGACCCAGGCGGGGGAGGGGATTTCGATTCGCATCCTCGACGAGTCGGGCGCCCTGAAGACGCTCGACGACCTCGGCATGATCGGGGACCAGCGGACCCGCTTCGAGACCTCGTTTCGCAAGCCCTACGGCGCAGTGCTCGTCACCGGTCCGACCGGCGCTGGTAAGTCGACCACCCTCTACGCCGCCCTGCAGGAGCTCAACGGCGTCGACAGGCACGTTGTCACGATCGAGGATCCGGTCGAGTTCCGGCTGGTGGGGGTGAACCAGATCGGCGTCCACCGCAAGGCGGGGCTCACCTTCGCCACCGGGCTGCGCTCGGTTCTGCGTGCGGATCCGGACGTGATCATGGTCGGCGAGATCCGGGACGCCGAGACCGCGAGGATCGCGATCGAGGCGGCGCTCACCGGCCACATGGTCCTGACGACGCTGCACACGAACGACGCGCCGGGCGCAATCACCCGCCTCCAGGAGATGGGCGTCGAGTCGTTTCTCACCTCCTCGGCCGTCGAGTGTGTCGTGGCACAGCGGTTGGCCCGCGTCCTCTGCAGCCATTGCAAGAGGCGTGTGGTCATCCCCCAGGCGTCGCTCGCCGAGTCGGGCTTCCGCGTCGGGACCGACCTTGAGGCCTACGAGCCCCTCGGCTGTCCGCGCTGCCACGGCAGCGGCTACCGGGGGCGGCTGGGGATCTACTCGGTGATGGTGCTCAGCGAGCGGATCAAGGAGATGGTCGTGGCCTTGGCGCCGGAGGCGGAGATCGGCGCCCTCGCCGTACAGGAGGGCATGCTCACGCTGCGCCAGTCCGGCCTCGAGAAGGTGCGTGCCGGCCTGACCAGCATCGAGGAGGTCGCCCGGGTCGCGTCCTAGCGCCAGGCCCTCAGACCCCACTTTTGGGTGTCAAGGGCGGCGCGCGATCGGACGATTGGTAACGGACATGGAAGCTGCCGCTGCTCCAACCCAGACGCGCGAGTTCGACTTCGCCGATGTGCTCACCCGGATGGCGGAGCAGCGCGCCTCCGACGTCCACCTCAGCCCGGGCTTCCGCCCGGCCATCCGCCTACGAGGGCGGATCACGCCCCTCGAGGACTATGAGCCTCTGACGGCGCAGCAGACCCGCGACACCGTCTACAGCCTGCTCAACGACGACCAGCGCAAGCGCTTCGAGTCACGCAAGCAGCTCGACCTCGCCTACGCGGTTCCGGGCGTCGCCCGCTTCCGCGTCAACTGCTTCTTCCAGCGGGGGTCGATCAGCGCGGCCTTCCGGCGAATTCCGCACGAGATCCCGAAGCTCGACGAGCTGGGTCTGCCGCGCGTCCTCGAGGAACTGACCCGAAAGCCTCGCGGACTGGTGCTCGTGACCGGCCCGACCGGCTCCGGGAAGTCGACCTCGCTGGCGGCGATGCTCGACATCATCAACGAGGAGCGCGACGAGCACATGCTCACGATCGAGGACCCGATCGAGTTCCTCCACGACCACAAGCGCTGCATCGTCAATCAGCGAGAGATCGGCGCGGACGCGGAGGATTTCTCCTCGGCCCTCAAGGCCGCTCTCCGTGAGGACCCCGACGTGATCCTCGTCGGCGAGATGCGCGACCTGGAGACGATGTCGACGGCGCTGACCGCCGCCGAGACCGGCCACCTCGTCTTCGCCACCCTCCACACGCAGTCGACCGCCCAGACGGTCGACCGCATCATCGACATCTTCCCGGCAGGGCAGCAGGCGCAGGTCCGGATGCAGCTCTCCATCGCCCTGCAGGGGGTCGTCACCCAGCAGCTGCTTCCGACCGTGGACGGCGCCGGTCGCGTGGTGGCAACCGAGGTCCTGATTCCGACCCCCGCGGTGCGCAACCTGATCCGAGAGGGCAAGACGCACCAGATCTACTCGGCGATCCAGACCGCGGGTGCGATCGGGATGCAGACCATGGACGCCCACCTGGCACAGCTGGTGCGCCTCGGCCGGATCTCCCGCCAGCTCGCCGAGCAGCGCGCATCAGTGCCGGAGGAGCTCAAGCGCCTGCTCGGCGCGGCGCCGCCGGCCGGGAACGGCGCACCGGCCGCGATGACGAACGGGGCCTGAGATGAGCTCCTACGCGTTTCGCGCCGTCGACGTAGCGGGCGTGCCCTCCCGCGGTCAGGTCGACGCCGAGTCGAAGGCACAGGTCACCGAGCAGCTTCGCGAGCGCGGCCTGATCGTCCTCGACGTCTCCGAGAAGAACGAGGCGTTCAAGCTCGAGAGCGCCTTCGACCGCTTCCGCGGGATCAAGACACGCGACCTCGCGGTCTTCGCGCGACAGTTCTCGACCCTGATCCAGTCGGGCATGCCGATGCTGCGCTCCCTCTACACGCTCGAGGATCAGACCGAGGATGAGCGGCTCAAGGCCGCAATCGCGGGTGTGCGAGGTGACGTCGAGGCGGGCAGTTCCCTGGCGGACGCCATGGCCAGGCGCCCCCAGATCTTCGACAAGCTCTTCCGCGCGATGGTGCGCTCGGGGGAGAGCTCAGGGCGCCTCGACGACGCGCTGGACCGGATCGCCTTTCAGCTCGAGAAGCTCGATGCGCTGAAGCGGGAGATCCGATCGGCAGTGATGTACCCCGCCTTCGTCTTCGCCGCGGCGATGGTGATCATGCTCGCCGTCGTCATCTTCATCGTCCCGATCTTCGCCAGCGCCTTCAAGGAGGCCGTTGCTGATCAGCCGGGCGAGTCCGCGTCACTGCCGACCCTCACCCAGCTCATGATCGACGTCTCGAACTTCCTGAAGGGCTACTGGTTCATCTGGTTCCCCGCGACCATCGGCCTGCTCATCGGCTTCTTCCAGTGGAAGAAGACCGAGCGCGGCAGGGAGTGGTGGGACACGATCAAGCTGCGCCTGCCGATTCATATCGGCGACATCGTCCAGAAGGCTGCCGTGGCACGCTGGTCCCGGACCTTCTCGGGCGCCGTGGCCTCGGGTGTGCCCCTGCTGGAGTCGATCAAGCTCACGGGGGAGACATCCGGCAACTTCCAGCTCGAGAAGGCCATGGAGGAGGTCTACGGCTCCGTCCAGAGCGGCGGCACCCTCGCCCACCCGATCGAGGGTGCCTCCGTGTTCCCGCCGATGGTCGGCCACATGGTCTCCGTCGGTGAGGAGAGCGGGCAGCTCGAGCAGATGCTGACCAAGGTCGCCGACTTCTATGAGGCCGAGGTGGACTCGAAGGTGAAGGCCCTCACCTCGCTGATCGAGCCGGCGATGATCGCCATCGTCGGCGCAATGGTGGGCTTCATCGTGATCGCGATGTACCTGCCCCTCTTCTCCCTCTACGACAAGATTCGCTGAAGCTGGTCGCGACCTGGCTTCGCCATCAGGACGCGGCCACAAGCGGCCGGCCCGCATAACCGCTCGGGCTGCCGCCCCTCGCTCATCGGCGGCCGGCCTGGTGGCCGCTGGACGCAAGTTCGACTCCACTGGCCTAAGCACTATTGAGGGACTTGCTAAAGGGTGCCGCTGGGGAGTCGATTCAAGGCGGCGTAAGGAAATAGCCAGGGCCTCGGTGAGAAAGGCAAACCCGTCGCGAGGCGGGGACGCAAAGCCAACGGGGCTCTGAGAGAAATCTCAGAGTCAGCCGAGCTGCCACCGGGGTCAAGCACAGACTTCCGAGCGGCTACGGGGCTCTGGCAGCAATTGATTTGGACTAAGGAGGTCCAGACATGCTGTTGAAGCTCCGAGAGCGCATGGGCCGGGACGAGAAGGGTTTCACCCTGATCGAGCTCCTGGTCGTCATGCTGATCATCGGGATCCTGGCTGCGATCGCGATCCCGACGTTTTTCAACCAGAGGAACAAGGCCAACGACTCGAGCGCCAAGGAAATGGCGCACACGGCCCAGGTGTCGGCGGAGACGCTGGCCACTGACAACAACGGTTCCTACGCGACTGTCAGCCCGGCGAACCTCGCCGTGGTCGACAGCTCCGTCAGGACCACGGCCGGCAGCCCGCCGAAGCCGTTTGTGAGCGCGGCGGCTCCGTCCGGTACCAACAACACCGGTTGGACCCTGACGATCACGTCGTCCACCGGCAACACGTTCTCGGTCACCAAGGACCCCGCGTCAGGTGCGCTGAGCTACACCTGCACCGTCGCCGGGACCGACCGAGGCGGCTGTCCTACCGGCGGAAACTGGGGCTGATCCCAGCTAGCCGAGCATGAAGTCGAGGGCGGGCCTTCGGGCCCGCCCTCTTCTTTTGCATGACGCTGATTCGCCGGACCCCCGTTACTCGTACGGTCGGCCAGACCCCCAAATCCTGAGTATCGCCCAAGGTCAGCACCGCGCCGATGAACCGCGCAGTTCCGGAACCCCTGGCTCCGGGGTCAAGTGACTCCGACGGCTACGGGGCTCTGGCAGCAAGTGGATTAGGACTAAGGAGGTCCAGATGCTGTTGAAGCTCCGAGAGCGGATGGCCAGGGAAGAGAAGGGTTTCACCCTGATCGAGCTCCTGGTCGTCATGCTGATCATCGGGATCCTGGCTGCGATCGCGATCCCGACGTTCTTCAACCAGAGGAACAAGGCCAACGACTCGAGCGCCAAGGAAATGGCGCACACGGCCCAGGTGTCGGCGGAGACGCTGGCCACTGACAACAACGGTTCCTACGCGACTGTCAGCCCGGCGAACCTCGCCGTGGTCGACAGCTCCGTCAGGACCACGGCCGGCAGCCCGCCGAAGCCCTTCGTGAGCGCGGCGGCCCCGTCCGGTACCAACAACACCGGTTGGGACCTGACGGTGACGTCGTCCACCGGCAACACGTTCTCGATCACCAAGGACCCCGCGTCAGGTGCGCTGAGCTACACCTGCACCGTCGCCGGGACCGACCGAGGCGGTTGTCCGACCGGCGGCAACTGGGGCTAACCCGGTCGACCGATCTGCGTGAGGCTCAGGGAGCCCGCGTGGGGCAGAGGGCGGGCCTTCGGGCCCGCCCTCTCCTTTTCTGGACGTCCGATTCATGGCCCAGTCGTACCGGCTCTCATACGGTCGGCCAGATCCCCCGAATCCTGGGTATCGCCGACCTTCCCCCGCGCGCCGATGTAGGGCAGAGGTTCAGGTACCCATGCAACCTCGCAAGCTCACAGGGATCGGCCGTGACCAGGCCGGTATCGCCATCGTCGAAGTACTCGTCAGCGCGCTCGTGCTGCTGATCTTCTCGCTCGGCGTCGTCACGGTGCTGACGGGCTCGACCCGGGCGACCGCTCAGGAGCGTCACCGCACGCAGGCCAACATGCTCGCCGAGCAGGAGCTCGAGCGGGTGCGCTCCCTGCGGATCGCGGACCTGGTGACCCTCAACTCGACGCGCAGGGTGCTTGACGACGGGACCCAGGTCACGGGCGCCTGTCCCACGACGGCCCCCCAGTCACTTCAGACGTGCTACACGATCACCTCACAGTCCCAGTTCCAGAACGAGCCGGCGGCCACCAGCGGCTGCTCGGCCGGCTCCGGCTCACGGGACTACATGCTGCTCACGATCAGCGTCAGCTGGACCAGCATGGGCGCGCTGCATCCGGTCACGGCCGCGACGATCGTCTCGCCTCCGAGCGGGTCGCTGGTCCCGAACAGCGGTTCGATCCTGGTCAACGTGACCGACTCCCGGAACGTCGGTATCCAGGGAGTCGTATTGAACGGCTCTGGCGCCGGCACCTTCACCGGGTCCACCGGACCAACCGGCTGCGTGCTCTGGCGCAACGTTCCGGTCGGGAACTACACGATGAGCTCCGGCGGGACGGCGTCCGGAATGGTCGATCAGGACGGCAACGCCCCCGCCAACCAGACGGTGAGCGTTGTCGATCAGGGCACCAACACCGTCAACCTCATGTTCGACCGCCCGGGGTCGATCCAGAACATCAACTTCCGGACCCGCGACTACTCCAACAATCTTGTCGCCTCTACGGCCGACTCGGTGATCGTCAGCAACACTGGGATGCAGCTGGCCAAGCAGTTCACGCCGATCAGCGGTGGGCGCGCCGCGAACATCTCGACGACGTCAACGCTGTTCCCGTTCACGTCCCCGTACGCCGTCTACGCCGGCACCTGCTCCGCGGATACCCCGCCCGCGGGACCAATGCTCGGCAACGCGACCGTGCCGGTCGGCGGAGCGGGGTCGCTGGCGACGCCGGGCTACATCCAGCTGCCCTCCCTCCAGGTGACCGTCTGGAGCGGGTCGAGTGCGGCAGCTCCGGGAACCCGGCTCTCCGCCGCGAAGGTCACGGCGAGGGACACCGGATGCAACGTCACCCGGACGCTGACGACGAGCACCAACTCCAGCGGCCAGGTTCCGGTCGGGGGCGACATCGGCCTTCCCTATGGAACCTATGACGTCTGTGCGAACGACCCCACGCTGAATGACAAGCGGACCCTGACCGGCGTGGCCCTGACCTCGGCTGGTACCACGGGAACGCCCCTTGACATCTATCTGGGCGGCCAGCCCGCGGGGACGTGCCCATGAGGGTCGCAATGGATCAGCGGGGCTTCACGATCGTCGAACTGCTGGTCAGCATCAGCGCAACCCTGGTAGTGATGATGGGCGTCGTCACCCTGAGCACGACGGTCATCCACAGTCAGGCCAGGATCAGTGCCCGCGTGGACGCCAACGCACGGGCGCGTCCTGCGATGACGAGGATCGTCCAGGGGCTTCATTCCTCCTGCGTCGCCTCGCACATCGTCCCCATTCAGTCCGGCAGCACAGGGACCTCGGTCAGCTTCCTCTCCAAGCCCGGCTCGGCGGTCGGCCCGACGCCGGATCTGCACACGGTCTCGCTCAGCGGGACGACGATGCGGGAGGCGGTCTTCCCGGCGGCCGGCGGGACGGCGCCGAACTGGACGTTCTCCCCGACCGCGAGCTCGAACATGATCCTGCTCACCAATGTCGCGGCGCCCGGCGGCGTGATCTTCCGTTACTACGACTTCGTCACGGGGACCGGGCTTCTCAACACGGCTCCGCTGCCCACGCCCCTGAGCGCGACGAACGCCGCCCGCGCTTCCTACGTCACGGTCTCCTTCACCAGTTCGCCGGCCAAGGGGATCTCCACACAGGATCCGAACTCGCCGGTGATGCTCAGCAGCGGCATCGACCTGCGCCTAGAGAACGCCGGCCAGTTCCCGAACCAGGACAACCTGCCGTGCGTCTGATCGAGCTGATCAAGCGCCGCCTCAGGATTCTCCGCCGGGAGGACGGCTACTCGATGCTCGCCGTCATCGGGGCGATCGGCTTTACGACGATCCTCGTGAGCGTCGCTGTCGCGTACACCAACGACGACCAGGTCTTCCTCCGGCGGGACATCGATCAGAAGCGCGCCTACGCCGCGGCACAGTCGGGGATCGCCGATTACACCTACCACCTCAACACCGACAGCGGCTACTGGGCTCGGTGCACCAACGTCCCGACGCCGAACGCCGTCAATCTCAACATGAACGGAAGCCCGACCAACCTGCGGCCGGTCCCCGGGACGACCGACGGCTCGCGGTACGGCATCGAGCTGCTCCAGGCCACGAGCAGCCCGGGCGGCTCGCAGTGTGATCCGCAGAACCCGAACGCGACCATGCTCGAGGCGACCGGGCCCAGCACCGGGACCTTCCGGGTCAGGTCCACCGGCTATTCGGGTACATCGAAGGTGTCGATCATCGCCAGCTACAAGCAGGCGAGCTTCCTCGACTACGTCTACTTCACGCAGCTGGAGACCTCCGATCCGGTCACGTATGGATTCCCCAACCCCTCAGCCGCTCTGACGGGCGCATACTCGCAGTGCACCAAGTTCCGCCGCGACGGCCGCGAGAGCTCGCCCATCCCTGGGACCAGCAACCAGTTCTGCGACCAGATCGTCTTCGTCGGCGGAGACACGATCGACGGTCCTCTGCACACGAACGACGACCTGCGCGTCTGCGGAACACCCACGTTCGGCCGCAACGCAGCCGACGCGGTCGAGGTCAGCGCTCCGCCCGTCGGCTGGGCCCACGGCAACAATTGCACGGGCACCCCGACGTTCAGGGGCTTCTTCGCGACCGGGGCGCCGGTACTCACTCCACCCGCGACCAACACCTCGCTGAAGGCGATCGCGGGCCCGGCCAACACCTTCACCGGCCAGACCAAGATCGTCCTCAGCGGCAACAGCATGACGGTCACCACCAGCACGGGGGGGACCGTCGGCCCGCTGCAGGTCCCGAGCGACGGCGTGGTCTACGTCCAGAACGGCGTCGGTTGCTCAAACTCTTACTCGCCCTTCACGACCACCTACCCGGCGACCTCGGGCTGCGGGAACGCGATCGTGGACACTGGCGGCAGCTCCTACAGCGGCCAGCTGACGATCGCGGCGGAGAACGACGTGATCATCGACGGCGACATCCGTCACGCGAGTAGCTCGGCCGACCTGCTCGGGCTGATCGCCAACAACTTCATTCGGGTCAAGCACCCGGTCTGCGAGTCGTCGGACCCGAACTGCGCCGGCACCACGGGCGTCCCCGGGTCCGTCACGGAAGAGGCTTCGAAGGGAGACTGCGACGTCGACAACGACGGGAATCGCGGCGTGAACGGCAACGGGTCGAACGCGAACATCACCATCGACGCCGCCCTGCTTGCCATCGCCCACTCGTTCATCGTCGACCACTACGACTGCGGCGCCAGCCTCGGCACGCTGACCGTGAACGGCGCGATCTCGCAGAAGTTCCGCGGCGCCGTCGGAACGACTGGCGGGACCGGCTACATCAAGGACTACAACTACGACGACCGTCTCCGCTTCCAGGAGCCGCCGCACTTCTTCGATCCTGTGCAGTCGGCCTGGCACGTCCAGCGCGAGACGCTGGGGTAATGGGCGTGTTCCCGGCCGCCTCGCTCGCGTTCGTCGGAGGGATGCTCACCGGCAGCTTCGTCGGCGTGGTCGCGCACCGGGTTCCGCGCGGCGTCTCGATCGTGGGCCCGCGCTCCGTCTGCGACTCCTGCGGCACGCAAATCGCGGCATACGACAACGTCCCGGTCCTCTCCTGGCTGATGCTGCGCGGTCGCTGCCGTTCCTGTCACGCGGCGATCCCGGCCCGCTACCCGCTCGTCGAGCTGGCGGTTGGGATCGCGTTCGCGGCGACGGCGATCGTCCTGCGCGACGACCCGGCTCAGCTGGCGCTCGGCCTGCTCTTCGTCGCGATGCTCGCGGCGATCACACTCACCGACCTCGAGCGCAGGGTCATCCCCAACGCGATCCTGCTGGCCGGTGCGATTGCCGCCGTGACCCTGGTGGCGGCCTCCGATCCATCGAGTCTGCCCGAGAGCGGGATTGCGGCCGCAGCCGCCGGCGGAGGGCTGTTCCTGGTCGCCCTGGCGTATCCGCGTGGCATGGGGATGGGCGACGTGAAGCTCGCCGCCGTGATGGGCCTGTACCTGGGCAGCGCGGTGGCTCCCGCGCTCATGATCGCCGTGCTCGTAGGCACGGTCGTGGGGGTCGGCGTGATGGTGAGCGAGGGCTCCGCCGCCCGGAAGATGGCCGTTCCATTTGGGCCCTTCCTGGCGCTCGGTGGAGTGATCGCGCTGCTCGCGGGCGATCAGCTCATCGACGCCTACCTGAACGCCTTCGTTCGCTAGCCGTGGTTCATCAGTCTTCGGTATGCGGCTCGGCGGCACTCTGGCCGATGGGAGAGGAGGCGCAAGGAGCGCCCTGCCCATGATCTCTGGACTCTCCGCACGCAAGAAGCCCTCCTCCGTCGGCCTGGACATCACGTCCGAGAGCATCGCCGCGACCGAAATCGAGAGCGGCGGCTCTGTCGGCCGCACCGCGATCGTCCCGCTCCAGCCGGGAGTGGTGAAAGAGGGCGATCTGGTCAACCGAGAGGTCCTCTCCGAATCGCTGAAGGACCTGTTCAGCCGGCACAAGCTCGCCAAGACCGTCCGCGTCGGCGTCGCGAATCAGCGCGTCGTCGTGCGCAGCCTCCAGCTGCCGATGATCGAGGACGAGGAAGAACTGGACAGCGCGATTCGATTCCGCGCTCAGGAGGCGATCCCGATGCCGCTCGAGCAGGCCGTCCTCGATCACCAGGTGGTCGCGAAGCGCGACGGCCCCGATGGCAACAAGGTGATGGACGTCCTCGCCGTCGCGGCGCGCCGCGACATGGTCGTTGGGCTGCTCGACGCGGTGCGCGGCGCCGGTCTGCAGCCGGTTGGTATCGACCTCTCCGCCTTCGGGATGATCCGCGCGCTCAAGGATCGCTCGGCGCCCATGCCGGTGTCGGGCGCGGCGCCGCTCCCCACAAGCCTCTACTGCCACCTCGGCGACGTGACCAATCTCGCAGTCTCCCGCGGCAATGAGTGTGTCTTCGCCCGGGTCAGCCCCTTCGGCATCGAGACGATCGCCGACAGGCTCGCCAGCCGCCGGGGCGTGGCCATCGACGAGGCGCGCGAGCTGCTCATGGAGGTTGGACTCGAGGAGGACGTCGAGCTCTTCAGCGCGGAGGGGGCCGACCTGGCTCGCGAGGTCCTCGAGGAGGGCGGCACCAAGCTCGCCGAGGAGCTGCGGATGTCGATGGACTTCTACGGCGCCCAGGACGGCGTCACGCCGGTGGACCGCGTTGTGCTCTGCGGCCCCGGCAGCACCATCCCCGGGCTTCCCGAGCGGATCCAGGCCGGCCTGACCCTCGAGGTCTCCGTCGACCTACCGGCGGCGCTGTCCCACCTGGACCAGGAGGACGCCGCGCGTCTGACGGTCTCCTACGGACTGGCGCTCGAGGAGTAGCCGTGCGACCCGTCAACCTGATTCCACCGGATGAGCGCCGCGGCGATCGTGCCGCGATGCGCACCGGCGTGTTCTCGTATGTGCTGATCGGCGGGCTCGCGGCGGCCGTCCTCGCACTGGGCGCCCTGGCCCTGACGAGCAAGCAGATCTCCGACAAGAAGACCGAGATCGCCCAGCTTCAGGCGCAGGAGCAGCAGGCCCAGGCGAAGGCGCAGAGTCTCGAGTCGTTCACGAACTTCCGGGCCGCCCAGGAGGCTCGCTCCAGCACCATCACCAGCCTGGCGCAGAGCCGCTTCGACTGGCAGCGGGTCCTCAACGAGTTCGCGCGGGTGATCCCCTCGAACGTCTGGTTCACCAAGCTCGCCGGGACGGCCGATTCGACCGTCTCCGTTACGGACGCGCCCGATATCCAGGGCAGGGACTCGATCGCCGGTCCGGCGCTGGAGATGGAGGGCTGCGCCTCGAGCCAGGATGCCGTTGCCGGCCTGATCGCCAATCTCGAGGAGATCGACGGCGTCACCCGCGTTGGCCTCGAGTCTTCGGAGAAGCCGGATGACTCCTCGGGCGGAGGCGCGACCGCGGCCCCGGCGACAGGGGACTCGGCCGCGGCGGTGAACACCGATTGCCGCACGCGAGACTTCATCACCCAGTTCAAGATCGTCGCCGCCTTCGACGAGGTCCCGACGCCGGCCACCGCGACGACGGCGCCCTCCGTGCCGGCGGGCGTGCCCACCACGGGCGGCGCCCAGCTCACCGCCCAGCCCGCCTCGACCTCCGGGACAGGTGGCTGAGATGAGGGCCAACGAGAGAATGATCTTCGTCGGGGTCGCGATCGTCGCGCTGGCCGTGGGTTTCTACCTGCTCGTTCTCGGGCCGAAGCGAGACAAGTCCAGTGAGCTGCAGAGCCAGGTCGACCAGCTGCACTCGTCGATCACCACCGCCGAGCAGCAGGCGAGCTATGGCGAGCAGGCTCGTCAGGAGTTCCCGAAGTACTACGGACGGATGGTCGTTCTCGGCAAGGCCGTTCCGGCTGAGGCGGACACAGCTTCGCTTCTGGTCCAGCTGAATTCGATCTCCGATCAGACCAACCTCGACTTCCGGGCGATCGGCATCAGCGACGGCGGCAGCGGCGCGGGCACCACCGGCGGAGCCGCCGCGGCCGGAACCGCCGCCACCGGTTCGAGCTCGCCGACAGCGCCGACGGGTGCCGCCCAGGCGGCGGCCTCCACCGCGAGCACCGCCAGCTCGGCCGGGTCCACGACCGCCACCACGGCATCCACGACCGGCTCGAGCACGACGGCTACCGCCGCTCCCGTGCCGGCCACCGAGGCCGCCGCTGCGGTGCTGCCGATCGGGGCGACGGTCGGGCCCGCTGGGCTCCCGACCCTGCCATACAACCTCTCGATGCGGGGCGGCTACTTCGACGTCGCCAACTTCATCGGCAAGATCGATGGCCTCGTCGAGCCGGTCGGTGACGGCGCCCAGCTTGCGCCTGACGGCCGCCTTCTCACGATCGGCGGCTTCAACCTCCAGCTCAGGGGCACCGGGTCGTCGCCGCGGCTGAAGGCCGACTTCGTCATCAACGCTTACTCGACCGGGAGCGAGGGGCTGACCCTCGGAGCCTCCCCGTCCGGGCCGGCGCCGACGAGCCCAAGCGAGACCCAGGTGCAACCCGCGAGCGCGGTGGTGGCCAAGTGAAGCTCTGGAAGGTTCAGAAGTTCGCCAGCGACGTGGTCTACGACCTGCGGAACCGCAATCTGCTCCTGCCGGTAATCGGACTGCTGATCGCGCTCGTTGCGGTGCCGATCCTGGTCGCCAGGGGGAGCTCGGAAGGTGCGGCCGGGCCGTTCGGCTTCGGGACGACCTCCTCGGACAATTCGCCCGAGACCGAGAACGCTGTCATCGCCTACCACCCCGGTGTCCGCAACTACAAGAAGCGGCTCAACCACCTGGGGGCGAAGAACCCGTTCACCCAGCAGTACACGGCCGCTCCCGATTCGTCGGGCTCGTCCAACTCGGACTCGCTTGCGCAGGCGCTCGATGGCTCCTCCACCAACGGCAGCACCGGTGTTGGCGGTGGCAGCACGGGGGGCGGCAGCGGCAGCGGCGGTGGCGGTGGCGATGGCGGTGGCGGCCAATCGCCCGGGAAGGTGAAGAGCACGACGAAAACGACGTACTACTGGTGGCAGGCGGACGTACAGGTCGGCGAGAGCGGCACACAGCTTGCGACCATGAACAACGTCAAGCCCTTCCAGTTCCTCCCGGCCGCGGACACTCCGGTGCTCACCTACATCGGCACTGTGGGTGGAAACCAGGCCGTCTTCCTGGTCTCCAAGGACGTGGTCAGCATCGGCGGCGAGGGGACCTGCTTCCCGAGCGTGGACGCCTGCCAGCTCCTCGGCCTGAACGCCGGCAAGGGCGCGGACCTGATCTACGGTCCCGACGGCAAGACCTACCACGTGCAGGTTCTGCGCGTGAAGCGCGTGACGAGCTCCAAGCCTCCGAATTTCTGAGCCTGCCCCAACGCTTCACAAAGTAAAGCTATGGCGCTATCCTGGCCGGGGTATGGACCGTGAATGCCCCGTCTGCCGCACGGCGGAGGTCATCTCCGGCAAGTGGACCCTCCTCATCATCCGCGACCTCGCGGATGATTCCCTTCGGTTCTGCGAGTTGGAGCGCTCCCTGGACGGCATCAGCCCGCGCACTCTCTCCCTGCGCCTGAGGGCGCTGGAGGAGGAGGGGATCGTTGAGCGCCGCACCTTCCCCGAGGTGCCGCCGCGCGTGACCTACCAGCTCACGGACAAGGGCCGCGCCCTCGTCCCCCTGATCGAGGACATGCGCACCTACGGCCGGCGCTGGCTCCCGCGCGATGAGCGCGAGCCGGCGGGCGCGGCCGCCGCTTAGGGCTCTAAAGCCAAGAAAACCGGCAATGAAGGGCGAGGGCCCGAGGCCTGAGGACGATTTCGTGCGATTGACCCCGATATACGGGGCCGAGTGCACGAAATCGCTCCGACGCGGCCGGGGCGCCGCCCTTCAGTGCCGCTTTTGGTGTTCGCTGCAACTCCCCTCTCATCGGCAGGAAGGCGCGCGCCGACGGGCAATCGGGTCTACGTGACCACGCTTGAGAGCACCACCGAGCGCCTCGAGGAGGCGCTGCGACGCCTCGCCGTCGAGGCTGCGGACCTGTTCGAGGGGCTGCTGGCGACCGGGGCGGAGATGCCTTTCGATCTGGAGCCGTCGGATGACGGGCCTCTGCCGATGTTCTCCTACGCGCCGCTCACCGGGCAGTTCATCCAGAGCCACCTGGCCGAGTTGCGCCGTCTGGAGGCGTTCGTGGAGGTCCGCGAGATCGCCGGGGAGGAGGCCGCGATCGGCTTCCTGATCGGCCTCTGGGACGGGAAGAGCGAGTTCGACGTCGGGGGCGACCGCCTGAGGGGCGCGATCGACGCCGTCGTCGCGATGATCGCCTCGGACTCCGACGAGGCCACGCCGGCCGGCGAGGTGATCGTGCCGCTGATCGGCTTCCACATGCCGGTTGACGAGATCGAGCTTGATGGGGTACGGATCGTGCGCGCCGACCAGGTCGATGACGCGCCGGTCGATGCAATCGACGCCACGCGCTCCGGCGGACGCGGGAAGCCGGGCTTCCTCGCCCGTCTGACCTGCGGGCTGGCGACAGTTGCGCCCGCCGCCGCCGTGGCCGACGACCTGCGCCGCGCGCTGCGCACGCTGAGGCTGTTCAGGCCCGGCGCCGTGGGGCTGCACGCTCACGGCTGGGCGAAACGATCCGGGGGCTGGGAGCGCTTCGGCACCGGGGTCAGTCGCCCGCGGCAGGGCGGCTACCGGCTCACCGGCAACGAGGTGAGGGAGCTCGAGAGCTTCTCCCGCATGCTGGCCGAGCGCACCACGCGCATCCCCTCCCTCGACTGGGCGGCATCCCGCTTCGAGCTGGGCGCCGAGCGCTCCTCGCTGATCGAGGCGCTCAGCGACTACCTGCTCGCCCTCCGCGGCCTGCTCGAGGGCGGCGGGCCGGCGAGGACCTCCCTCTCGGCCCGGGTGGCGGCGCTCGCCTGCGAGCCCTTCGAGCGCGAGCAGGGCCGCGTCACGGTCGAGCGCGCCCTGGCAATCGAGCGCAAGCTGATGAGCGGCGGCCGCTACAAGCCCGTCGCCGGCGCCTCCCCGCTGGACGTGATCGCGGAGGTCGAGGAGCTCCTGCGGCGCCTGCTCAAGGGCATGGCGATGGGCGAGCTCGGCGGCGACCTGCGCGTGGCGGCCGACGAGATCCTGCTCTCCGAGGGTCTTTCGGGGATCCATTCCGACAGCCCTGGGATCGGCGCGACGGCCGAGTGGCGGCTTCCCGATCCGACGCCCGACG
This sequence comes from uncultured Solirubrobacterales bacterium, assembly GCA_963804595.1. GTDB lineage: Bacteria > Actinomycetota > Thermoleophilia > Solirubrobacterales > 70-9 > DASUPK01. Next base: position 131,031 of record CAWDQZ010000017.1, on the reverse strand, counting down.
AGGCACTCGACCTCACGGCGATCTCCGACGCCAACCTCGGTGAAGCCGAGATCGAGGTGCGCCGGACCGAGAACGAGGCGCAGGAGGCCCACGCCGAGCACGCGGAGGCCGAAACTGCGTCGGAGACGAACGAAATCGCCGATTTGTCCGTCCGCAGGGCCGGGGACGATCCGCAGCCGACGACGAAGATCGTCGTCGATGAGGTCGAACTACCCGACCTAATGGGCCCAGAGAGCGACCATCGCGCTTCGCCCCCTCCACCCGACTTCGGGGGTCGAGCGGATTGGTTCTCGGCCAGTGACGGCGAGCCGGAGTGGCCGGCGTTCGCCAGTCCCCGGCGCAAGCAGAGGCAGGACCCGGACCGCCAGCCCTCGACGGACCGCGTCCGCTACCTCTTCCCGGTCCCCGACGCCACCGACTGGGAAGTCGGCGAGTTGCGCTACGACCGTGAGGGGCGGTCAGGCCGCACTACTTGAAGCGGCGCGCGGCGCGCGCCGCGCCTGATGATTGGCGGCCGCTACCGCCCCGACTGAAGGCGAAGCCGGGCTACGCAGCCCCACTGGCAGCCAGGGCCTCCCGCTGTTTCTCTGAGGCGAACAGGTAACGGTCGATCTTCAGCAGCGCCTCGAGGTCGTGCACGTCCTCGTCGAGGTACGGAATCCGGATCACGGCCTTTGGCTGGAGCTCGCGCCGGAGGTGCTCGACGTTGCGCGCGTCACGCTCGGCGAGCGCCTCATAATCCGCGAAGTTCCTGGCCACCCGCTCGGCTAGGTCATCGTCGTCGAGCAGCTCGCTGAGGTCGGACTGCACCTCGCCGCTCCCCAGGTCGGCCTCGGTCTCGTAGTGAACCTTGTTGACGATCACTCCGCCGACCGGGAGCTGCGCCTCGACCAGCTTGCGATGGAAGTAGACCGCCTCGTCGATCGGCTCGCCCTGCGGCCCACAGACGACGACGAAGGTCGTCGCCGGGTCGGCGAGCAGCTCCGAGACGCGCTTGGCGCGCTCCCGGAAGCCGTCCACCATCCCGCTGAACGCCTGGAAGAACTCCGAGAGGTCCGAAAGCAGGTCGAGGCCGGTCACCCGCTTCAACATGCCCATTGCCATGGAGCTGCCACGGCCGACGACCCTGGTCGCGAATCCCGTCGGCTTCATGAACACCTGCATCCCACGCCCCTCGATGAACTGGGTGAGCCGCTTGGGCGCGTCGAGGAAGTCGAGGGCGTTGCGGGAGGGAGGGGTGTCGAGCACGAGGAAGTCGTAGCGACCCTCCTGGTGGATCTCGAAGAGCTTCTCCATCGCCATGTACTCCTGCGACCCGGCCAGGGCATTGGAGAGCTGGCGGTAGATCCGGTTCTCGAGGATTCGGTCGCGGGTTTCCGCGTCCGGTGCGTGCTTGCGGACGAGCTCGTCGAAGGTCGCCTTGGCGTCCAGCTGCATCGCCCAGAGCTCGCCCTTCATCTCGGCGCCCGAGCTCTCGAACAGGGCTGGATCGACCTTACGGGGAGTGTTCTCGAGCTCCTTCAGGCCGAGCGAATCGGCGAGGCGCTTGGCCGGGTCGATGGTGAGCACGCAGACCTTCTGTCCACGGGCGGCCAGGCCGGCGGCGAGGGCCGCCGAGGTCGTCGTCTTGCCCACGCCTCCCGAGCCCGCGCAGATGCAGATCCCGCGGCCGTCGACGATGTCGGTGATCGTCGCCATCAGACCAGCGCTCCGGCAAGGCGTTCCAGCGAGGGCACGTCGAGCTGTGGCTTGAAGATGAACGGCAGGGTCTTCACCGGAGAGGCCACGGCCTCTTTCAGCCTCTGGAGCTGCTCACGCTGGGAGCGACAGCGACGGTGTTCCGATAGCGCTGCCCGCACCGCCGCCCGCGCCGCTCCATCAGCGCGGTCAAGCACGTCCTCGAGCTGATCGGCCTCGCTGGCCGAGAACCGCTCGGGATAGAGCGCGTTCATGTAGACGCGGTCGACCGCCATGCCGATCTCGTCCCTGAGCGAGTCCTCGAGGGACGCGGACTCGTTGACGGGCATCTCCTCCGGCAGGGAGACGATCGCGACGCCGGTGGTGTCGTGGTCGGTGATGAAGCGGTCCAGTTCGGTGGCCTGGTTGTGCACCGGGCCGACCCGTGCGATGCCGGCGAAGGTCCGCGGGGTCTGCAGGAACCCGATCCCTTGGCCGGTCGCCGGTGCATCGACGATCACCAGGTCGTACTCCTCCGCCTTCTTCACCCTGCGGCTCGGCTGGGCGAGCTCCCAGATCTTCCCGATCGTGACCAGCTCCTTGAGGCCAGGCGTGGCCGCGGCCAGGTAGTTGAAGATTCGGGAGCGAACCAGCATGTCCCGCATCGCCCGGACCTTGAGCTGGAGCAGCAGGTACTCGCGCAGCGATTGGTCGGGGTCGATCGAGATCGCCCAGAGGTTCTCCGCCACCTCGACCTCGTGAAAGCCGACCTCCGCACGCCTGAAGACGCGGGAGGCCGTCTCCTGGCCGCCCACCTCGCAGACGATCGTTCGCTTACCTCGGGTGGCAGCGGCGAGACCCAAGGCGATCGAGATCGTCGACTTGCCGACGCCTCCCTTGCCGGTCACGAAGACGAGGCGCTTGTCGAGTAGCTCAGGCATGAGCGCGGATTGTTCCAACCACAGGCAGGAAACTCGCTGCCAGGTGCGAAATAGCCGCAAGCGATGGGAATCTTCAAGAACAAGGATGCTGCCGAAGAGGCAGCGGAGAGCGGTCGGATGCGGCCGGAGGATCTCCTCGGTCCGAAGTCCGAGCGGCAGGACGAGGCGGAGTCGGGCAGCGACGACGCCAAGTCAGGCACGGGGAACGAGGTCAACGAGGAGACCGGCGGGCAGGAGGTCGAGGACGAGCCCAAGGCCGAGGCCAAGGGCAATCCAGACGAGCCCAAGAACGAGGGCCCGGCGAAGGTGATCGCCTTCGCGAACCAGAAGGGCGGCGTCGCCAAGACGACCACGGCGCTCAACCTGGCGGTCGCATTCAAGGAGTCGGGCCACCGCGTGCTCGCCGTCGACATGGACCCGCAGGGCAACCTGACCATGTCGCAGGGCATCGACCCCGACAAGGTCGACCGCAGCATGTTCGACGTCCTCGTCCACCGGGTCCCGATCCGCGAGGTGATCGTCGAGCGCGAGATCGACGTCGCCGTCGCCTCGATCGACCTGGCCGGCGCCGAGATCGCGATGAGCACGCAGATCGGCCGCGAGCGGTCCCTGGAGAAGGCACTCGACGCCGTCAAGGAGGACTACGACTTCGTCTGCATCGATACCCCGCCGAGCCTGGGGCTGCTCACCGTGAACGCGCTCACCGCCGCGAACAAGGTGATCGTCCCCGTGCAGTGCGAGTACCTCTCCATGCGCGGCCTCGTGCAGCTTCAGAACACGCTTCAGATGATTCGGGAGAACCTCAACCCCGGCGTCGAGATCGAGGGCATCCTGCCGACGATGCTCGACTCGCGGACCGTCCACGCCAAGGAGGCGGTCGAGATCCTCGAGGAAAACTTCGGCGACCTCGTCTTCAAGTCGCGGATCCGCAAGGCGATCAAGTTCGCCGAGGCGCCGGTTCGCGGCAGCTCGGTCATCAAGTACGACCCGAATGGCAAGGCTGCGGGCGCCTACCGCGAGCTGGCCAAGGAGGTTCTCACCCATGGCTCGGAGTAAGAAGCGCGCCAGCATGCGCGAGGGCCCCCTCGCCGATCTCTTCCGCTCGACCGAGGAGTCGGTCGCGCCGGAGGAGATCAAGGTCACCGCCAAGGACGGCGGCGGCATTGCCGTCGAGGAGACGGTCCAGGAGACCCCGCTCCCCGAGCCGGTTCCGGAGCCCACGCCTGAACCCGTCCCCGAGCCGACCCCCGATCCCATGCCCGAGCCGGTCCCCGAACCGGTCCCGCCCGAGCCGGTCGCCGACACCGAGATCGAGATCCACCATGAGGGCCTCGAGCGTCTGATGGGCGGTCCCGGGCTCGAGGTGCGGCCGCGCTATGGCCGCGATGAACCCTCGACCGAGGGGCCGGCGACGCGCCAGCCGGTCGTGCCGCGCACCCACCAGGCCGTCCTGCGCGTGGTCGGCGTCGGCGGCGCGGGCGTCAACGCCGTCAACCGGATGGTCGAGGCGGAGCTGCCTGGCGTCGAGTTCGTCGCGATCAACACCGACCTTCAGTCGCTGCAGACGTCGCACGCGGACCTGACACTGCACATCGGTGGGGAGATGACCCGTGGTCTGGGCGCCGGCTCGGATCCGCGCGTCGGCTACAAGGCGGCCTTCGACCAGCAGGACAAGATCAAGGAGCTGCTCAAGGGCTCCGACATGGTCTTCCTTGCCTCCGGCGCCGGTGGCGGCACCGGGACCGGTGCGGCCCCCGTGGTCGCCAAGCTAGCGCGGGACATCGGCGCGCTGACGGTCGCCGCGGTCACCAAGCCGTTCGCCTTCGAAGGCGCGCGCCGCATGGCGCAGGCCGAGTCGGGCATCGCCGCGCTCGGGACCGAGGTCGACACCATGATCGTCGTCCCGAACGAGCGGCTGCTCACCATCCTCGAGCGGCGCACCACGATCACGGACGCCTTCCGGGTAGCCGATGACGTCCTCCGCCAGGCGGTTCAGGGCATCTCCGACCTGGTCATGCTGCCCGGGCTGATCAACCTCGACTTCGCGGACGTCCGGACCACCATGCTCGATGCCGGCGACGCGATCCTCGGCATCGGCATGGGGGTAGGCGAGCACCGCGCGACCCTGGCCGCTGAGAAGGCCGTGGCATCACCGCTGCTCGAGACCTCGGTCGAGGGTGCGCGCTCGATGCTGCTCTCCATCACCGGCGGCCCGGACCTCTCTCTGATCGAGGCGAGCGAAGCCGCGGAGGTCGTCAGACGGGCCGCCCATCCGGAGGCGGAGATCATCTTCGGCGCCAGCGTGGACGAGGACATGAGCGAGGAAGTCTGGATCACGGTGATCGCCACCCGTTTCGACTCGCACTTCTCCCAGCGTCATCTCCGACGCGATCGGCGCTCAGAGCCGCGCGAACCGCGAAGCCTCGACCGGGACGCGGTGCAGCGGCAGGAGCGCTCCTCGGATCCCCTGGCGGACTGGCGCGCAATGCCGAACGTCCGCTACGGCAGCGCCGACGAGCTCTACGGCGACGGCAACGGCGGCGGGGGGTTGGACCGCCTTCCCACCGAGCCCCGGTCGATCGAGAATCGCGTACTCGATGTGCCCGAGTTCGATCCGGAGGACTAGGCCGGCGAGCACGCCGAGCCTGCGGAAAATCCCGGATCTCGGACTAGGGGTTCTCGCCGATGTTCGGCAGCGACCGGACCGGCAGACTGGTCGGGTTCCTGGGGGCAGGGAAGTCTTTGTAGTCGTAAACAAGCGTGTGGGCAGGAAAAGGGAGCTCGGAGGGGAGTGAACCGGCCGGCGAGAGCCGGCCGGTCTCGTTCTGCGACGACTTACGGCTTTATGCGGATGCGTCGCCGGGTGCACAGGGTTGAAACTGTCCGAGTCAGGAGGGGCTTTGGGGTCTCTCGAGTCTCGTTGAGGAAGGAACTATCGATATGGGGATTCAGTCCCTCCCCGCTCGTCGCTGGAGCCGGATCGGCCTGGTGGCGCTGCTCGGGATGACGTTGGCGCTGGTCACGATCACAGCGGGCCACGCCCGCGCGGGACAGCCGGGTCACGCTGTCGCGGCGAAGAAGAAGTGCAAGAAGAAGAAAAAGCATTCGGCGTCGTCGGCAAAGAAGAAGCACAAGTGCAAGAAGGTCCACCATGTGGTCCTGCCGGCGCCCGGCTCCGCTCGTTCGCGCCACGCTCGCATGGACCGCCAACAACGAGGTCGACCTTCACGCGTTCGATCCCAACGGTAATCACGCGGGTTGGGTCCAGACGACCCCGACTGTCGGCCACGTCGTGAACAACATCCCGAGCGCGCATCACGGCGGGGACGCCGGCAGCCGACGGTGGGACGGAGACGTTCACCGATGACATCTTCGTCTTGCGGCGGGCCGTCGAACCGCGAGTTCGCTACGTCGCCTGCCTGTACAGCTTCACGGTACAGACGACTACACGGCCGACTTCACGGGGTGACCAGGGCCGGGTCAACAACGAACCTGACTCTCGAGGGAACGCCCGGCGCTGGCACGATCAACGACGACGACATCTACAAGATCTCCGCGCCTGGTGGCCCAGCTCTCACCGACGATCAGGCTTTCAACACCTGCGAGTAGTCAGCCGGAATCTGGCGATCGTGACCGGCCGGCGAGAGCCGGCCGGTCTCATTCTGGGTGACGGTCCGCCTAGGCTCCGCGGCATGCCAAGCGCGAAGGGAGTCGTCGCCGCAGGACACCCGCTGACAGCGGAGGCCGGCGCGCAGGTGCTGCGCGAGGGAGGGAACGCCGTGGATGCCGCAATCTGCGCCGTGCTCACCTCCTTCGTCACCGAGAGCCAGCTGAGCGGTTTCGGAGCGGGCGGCTTCATGATGGTCCAGGACGGCGGCGATCAGAGCCTGATCGACTTCTTCGTCGCGGCCGGCGGCGCCGATGGGATCGAGCGCAAGGCGGAGCTGATCCCGGTACCGGTCTACTTCGACGAGACGCCGCAGATCTTCAACTGTGGCGCGGCCTCCTGCGGGGTGCCTGGGAACCCCGCAGGACTCGAGCACGTCCACGGGCGCTTCGGATCGGTGCCGATCGCGAGGCTGGCGGAGCCCGGCATCGAGCTCGGGCGCAAGGGCGTCCAGCTGACCAAGGCCGCCGCGTACTTTCACGAGATCCTCCACCCGATCCTGGTCTCGACGCCCGAGTGCGCGGCGCTCTACACGCCCGACGGGAAGCAACTCGTGGAGGGCGACACGTTCCGCTATCCGGAGATGTCGGATGCGCTGGAGCGCTACGCGACGGAGGGAGCCGGCCCCTTCTACCGTGGTGACATCGCCGAGCGGGTCTGTGACTGGGTCCGAGAGCGCGGCGGGACCCTCGGCATGGACGACATGGCGGCGTACGAGCCGATCGAGCGACGGCCGGTGGAGGCGCACTTTCGGGGCTACGACGTGCTCACCAATCCGCCGCCCTCATCGGGTGGGATCCTGATCGCGTTCGCACTGGGGGTGCTCCAGCGCCTGGGAGATCACAGCGGGGTGGAGCAACTCGTCGCCGCCACAGAGGCGGCCAACGCCCGCCGCACCGATGAGTTCCACCGAGGGCTGCACGACGAGGCCTATGTCGAGCGCTTCCTCGCCGCTGACCTCGACGAGGTCGCCGAGCGGATTCGCGGGGGGGACTGGGTCGGCGGCCAAGGCGGGGCCGGAGGGCCCTCCGAGATGCTCGGCTCGACCACCCACATCGCGGTGCTCGACGCCGAGGGCAACTGCGCCTCGGTCACCTGCTCGAACGGCACCGGGTCGGGCGTCGTGGTGCCCGGCACGGGGGTGCACCTCAACAACATGCTTGGCGAGGAGGACCTGAACCCGCAGGGCTTCCACGAGATCCCGCCAGGACAACGGGTGAGCTCGATGATGTCCCCGACGCTCGCCCTCCGCGACGGCGAGGTCGCCCTCGGCCTGGGGAGCGCAGGATCGAACCGGATCCGCTCGGCGATCCTCCAGGTCGCGGTCAGGGTGCTCCAGGAGGGGATGGACGCGGACGCTGCGGTTGACGCGGGCCGGCTCCACTTCGAGGCCGGCACGGTGCAGGCCGAGCCGGGGGTGGACGAGGCGGCGCTCGCGGACCTGGAGCGCCGAGGCGTGCCCGTGGTCCGCTGGAAACGGCAGAACCTCTACTTCGGTGGCTGCCAGGCCGTCGCCCGCGACTCCGAGTCCGGGGACCTCAGCGGCGGGGGAGACCCGCGTCGGGGCGGCGCGGTCGTGCTGGTATGACGGCTTCGCCATATGCGGCCGCCACAAAAACCGCGGCCGAACCAACTATTCAGGGAGCCCCGGGAAGTGGACCTTGCCGTTCGAGCTGGCGCGCTCGGCCGCCTCCTCGGCCCTCTCCAGCGCCTTGCCGACGGCTCCCAGCGCGTTGGCCAGCAGCGCCATGCGCTCGTCTTCGTCGCGCATCTCAAGCAGCTGCTGCTTGGTCTCGGCCGGCAGCTCGATGCGAGACGCGATCGAATAGGCGGAGGCGTCGTCGAGTTCGGCCGGGTCGGGCCGCTCGCCGGTAGCGCGCTCCGCGAGCTCGGCGAATGCCTCCCGCGCCGCGCTCGCGGCTGCCTCGTCGATCGGCGGCACGTCCTCGTCGGGGATCAGCTCGACCTCGCCGGCCGGGTACTCGGATGACTCGAACCGGTCGAGCACTTTGAACGGCGCCTCTCCGCTGACCACGATGTTCATCCGTCCGTCGTCGAAGCGCTCCAGCACGTCGTCGACGCGGGCGGTGCAGCCGATCGATCGCGCTCCCTCGTCGTCGCGCAGGACGATCCCGAACGGTTCGCCCTGGTCGAGCGAGGCGCCGACCATCCGCTTGTAGCGCTCCTCGAAGATGTGGAGCGGGACCTGCTCGCCGGGGAGTAGGACGAGCGGCAGCTCGAAGATCGGAAGCTCGAGACCCGCCATCCCGGCCCATCTTAGATATGCGAGGGTGCTCCGCTGGGGCCGCAACGCTTATGTCCAGCGACATCGACTTCGAGGCCGAGGGGCTGCTCGGCGACCTGAAGGGAAAGGCGCGCGAGGCGCGTTTGGCCCTGCTCGAGGAACTCGCCGATCAGGGCGTCTCACTCGAGGAGCTGAAGCGGGCGGTCGAGGAGAACCGACTCGTGCTCCTGCCGGTGGAGCGGGTCTTCGAGGAGGGCCAGGAGCAATACACGGCAGCGGAGATCGCCGAGGGCGTCGGGCTGGACGTCCAGTTCCTCGTCCGTCTGCTGCAGGCGCTCGGGGCCCCGATTCCCGGTGACGACGATCGGGTCTACGGCGAGGCCGATCTCGAGGCGGCCAAACGCGCCAAGCTGTTCCTGGACGCCGGGCTGCCGCCCGAGGGCGTGCTGGAGACCTCCAGGATCATCGGGATCTCGATGGCGAACCTCGCGGACGCCAACGTCGACCTGGTCGGCGAGGTGTTCACCGAACCGGGAATCGACGAGCGCGAGCTGGCACTCCGCTACGCCGCCGCCGCGAAGACGATGGCTCCCCTGCTCGGCGAGACGCTCCTGCACGCCTACCGGGTCCACCTCCGCGAGCGAATTCGCCAGGCGGTGATCACGGAGGCCGAGCTCGCGGCGGGCAGTGTGTCGGGAACGGATGAGATGACGATCGCCTTCGCCGATCTGGTGGGCTTTACGCGCCTCGGCGAGTCGCTCGAGATCGAGCAGATCGGCGACCTCACCGGGAGGCTGTTCGAGCGTGCGTCCGACGCCGCCCGCCCGCCGGTCCGGCTGGTGAAGATGATCGGCGACGCGGCGATGTTCGCCTCGCCGCAGTCGGCGCCGCTCGTCGATGCCGTCGTCGGCCTGGTCGACTCGGCGGGAACGGATGAGATCCCGCCGCTGCGCGCCGGCCTGGCCCGCGGGCAGGTGTTGGGGCGGGGGGGAGACTGGTACGGGCGTCCCGTGAACCTCGCGGCCCGGATCACCAATTTCGCTCGGCCCGAGAGCGTCGTAGTGGACCAGGCGGTGAAGGACTCGATCGCGGAGACCGACGGCCGTCCCTTCGACTTCTCCTTTGCGGGCAGGCGCAAGTTCAAGGGCATCGAGGGTGAGGTGCCCGTGCACCGCGTGCGGTGGGCGGAGGACGAGAGCTAATCCGCCGTTAACGCCGGGCCGTAACGCTGGTTGAACCTCCGAGTCTGGGACCGATATGGCCTTGTTGATGCTGTTCGCGTTCGTCGCCGGGGCGGGCACCGCGCTCTCGCCCTGCGTCCTGCCGATCCTGCCCGCCGTCCTCTCGGCAGGGGTCACGGGCGGCCGGAGGCGGCCGCTGGGGGTGGTCACCGGACTGGCCCTGTCGTTCACCTTCGCGACCGTAGGGCTCGTCTACGTGATCGACGCCCTGGGCCTCCCCAACGGCGTCGCGAGGGACGTGGCGATAGTCGTCCTCTTCGCCTTCGGCTTCTGCCTGCTGGTCCCGCCGGTGGGCGATCGGGTGGAGGCCTTCGCCTCCCGGCTGACGCCTGGTCCGGCTCGATTCCGCGGTGACGGCTTCGGCTCCGGGCTGTTCGTCGGGGCGAGTCTCGGCCTCGTCTACGCGCCCTGCGCCGGGCCGATCCTGGCGGGCGTGATCGTCGTCTCGGCCGCGCAGGACTTCACCGCCGGGCGCTTCGCGGTGGCTCTCTCCTACGCCGTGGGCTCCGCGATCGTGCTCTACCTGCTGCTGCTCGGCGGGCGGCGGTTCGCTCAGAGGCTGGCACCCGTGCGGGGGCGGGTCCAGATGGGTCTCGGCGCCGTGATGGTGCTGGTGGCGGTGGCGATGACCGCCAACCTGGACACGCGCTTCCAGACCGCGATCGCCAGCGACCTGCCCGCCTTCCTCGTCAATCCGACCGAGGGGCTGGAGAAGAGCCCGGTGGTGGCGACCGATCTGGCGAAAGTGCGGCAGACGGGCAAGCCGATCGTCGACCCCTCGCAGATCGATCAATCCGTCGACCTTCCGACCTACGGCCAAGCTCCGGACTTCACGGGAACCCAGGACTGGTTCAACACACCCGGAGGCGAGTCGCTCTCGATGAGCGACCTGCGCGGGAAGGTCGTCCTGATCGACTTCTGGACCTACACCTGCATCAACTGCATCCGGACGCTGCCCTACCTCGAGGCCTGGCAGCAGCGTTACGAGAGAGACGGCTTCACGATCGTCGGTGTTCACTCGCCGGAATTCCCCTTCGAGAAGGAGGCGAGCAACGTCCAGGACGCGATCCGCCAGAACCATCTGACCTATCCGGTCGTCCAGGACAACGATCTCGCCACCTGGGACGCATGGGGCAACCAGTACTGGCCGGCGGACTACCTCGTGGACGCCGACGGCAACGTGCGCAGCGCCCACTTCGGGGAGGGCGGCTACGACCAGACCGAGAGGGAGATCCGCACCCTTCTCCGGGCGGCGGGTAACTCGAACCTCGGATCGGGTGCGCGCGCATCGGCAGAGGCGCCCTCGGCCGGCGCGACGACCCCGGAGACCTATCTCGGCGCCGCCCGCGCAAGTGGTTGGGTGAGCGGGACATCCACCCCGGCGATCAGGCCTTCGGCGCTCCGCCGGCGGACTTGCCCGTCAACCATTTCGCCTACTCGGGTAACTGGGGCGTGACGGAGGAGGACGCAAGATCCGGCGCCCAAGCCGGGATCGACCTGGAGTTCAACTCGCGGCGCGTGTTCCTCGTTCTGGGTTCGCCCGGCCAGGCTCGCCAGATCCGGGTCCTGCTCGACGGCCGGCCGATTCCGAACAGACTCGCGGGGACGGATGTGCACAACGGGCGAGCGACGATCGAGGGCCAGCGTCTCTACCGGCTCGTCGACCTGCCGGCGGTCGCTCAGCGCCGCCTCTCGCTGCGCTTCGCGCCCGGGATCTCGGGATACGCATTCACGTTCGGGTAGCGGCCGCGCGCGCCCGACAACAGCGGTGGAAGTAGCATCCCCGCCCGTGGACGCCCAACGAGCACGCGAACGGCTGGCCGAGGAGCGGGCGCGGATCGAGCGCGAGCTCGCCGGAATCGGCCCGGAGCAGGAAGAGGAACAGCCCGAGGACATCGGCGATAAGGGCGACGACCTGGAGCAGGCCGGGAAGGACGAGGCGCTCCGGGAACAGCTCGAGCGCACGCTGGAGGCGATCGACCGCGCCGAGCAGCGGATCGGGGAGGGCACCTACGGCAAGTCCGTGATCAGCGGCGAGCCGATTCCGGACGAGCGTCTCGAGGCGCTTCCCTGGGCCGACCGGCTGGTCCAGGAAGAGCCCGGCGGGCGCGGCTAGCGCCGCTCCGGCTTACGCGCGGCGACCAACAGGTTGTAGAAGAGCTGCGGCGGCAGGAGCGGCTCGAGCACCTGGTTGTCGAGTCGCTGCAGCAATAGGTAGCTGCGGAAGGCGAAGCTCCGCCATACCCAGGGCACCTGGTCGGGCTCCGCGGTCGCCTCCAGGGTCCGCACGGTCCAGCCGTGGATCGATGCGAGCAGCTCCTCTCCACGCACCGTGACGTCGGTCAGGTTCGCCGCGGCGCAGAAGCGCCGCAGATCGCTGGTCGAGAACGCGTGAACGTCGACCTCGGTCTCGAGCGAGTGCCCGTTGGCCTCCGCATCCGGAAGGCGGTCCCGCTGCGACGCGCCCATCGCCCGGCGCCAGAGCGGCGCCGCCAGGAGAGCGGTTCGCTTCGGAATCGCCGCGAGGATGTCTCCGTAGCGGGAAGGCTCGCCACAGAAGGCGACCGTACCGCCCGGCCGCAGCACCCGCCCGAACTCGGAGAAGGCCCGCTCCAGGTCGGGGATGTGGTGGAGCACCGCGTGGCCGAAGACGAGGTCGAAGCTCTCGTCTGCGAAGGGCAGCGTCTCCGCCTCGACCGCCGCGCTTCGGACGTCGAGGCCGAGCCGTGAGGCGTTCTCCTCGAGAGTGGCCAGCATCCCCGGCGAGATGTCCGTGGCGGTTGCCCTCTCGATGAGGCCGGCCTGCAGGAGATTGAGTGAGAAGTAGCCGGTGCCCGCACCGATCTCGAGCGCATCGCCGAACGCCCTATCGGGCAGTACGCCGAGGGCCTTGCCCAGCTTGCCGGTCACCTGGTTCTGGCCGACGTCGCCAAAGTCGATCCCCCACTTCGAGTCGTATGAGGCCGCCGCCACGTCGTGGTAGCGCTCGTTGACCTCCTTGATCCTGTCTGGGCTCGCGGGGGCGGGCACGCGCGGGGATCTTACGCAGCGACCTCCGGCCTGAGGCCCGTTATAGGGTGGCGCGGTGAGCACCGGCGCAGCAATTGCCGTCGGTGGGGGAGTCGGCCTCGTGGTCGGGATCTTGGTGGGTCTGGTCACGGACCTGCCGCTCGCCCCTGAGGCCGGCCTGGTCCTCGGTGCCCTGTGCGGCTGGCTGCTCCCGTCCTGAGGCAGACCGCGGATGCGGTTGTCAAGACCCGTGGTCGGCTCGTCCAGGAAGAGGACCCGCGGCCGGTGGACCAGCGCGCTCGCCAGATCGAGGCGCCGCTTCATCCCTCCGGAGTAGGTCTTGGTGCGACGGTCCGCCGCGTCGGTGAGGCCGACCAGCTCGAGCAGCTCGGCCGGCGCTGGCGGCTGGCCATGCCGGTGACCCCGTAGAGCCCGCACTGCAGCTCGAGGAGCTCTCGCCCCGTCTGCACCGGGATCGAGGCCGATCTCCTGGAGCGCGACGCCGATGTCGGAGCGAACGGCATCGCCCTCGTCCACCACGTCGTGCCCCGCCCACCGACGCGCTACCGGCGGACGGCGGGAGGAGGGTGCAGAGCATTCTCACGGTCGTGGACTTGCCGGCGCCGTTCGGTCCGAGGAAGCCGAAGACCTCGCCCGCCGCCACCTTCAGGTCGATGCCGCGCACGGCCTCGATGCCGCCCTTGAAGATACGGCTCAGCTGGCGCGCTTCGATTGCGGGGGCTCCTCTGTGGTTTTCCATCGACGCTGGTTTCGTCCTCGGGATTCCCCTCTTGGACCTGCGGGCGGGACCGAACTCATCGGCGGCGCCTCAACTCGCACTCTACGTATCCACCCTCTCCGCCCGTCGCCAGACGGCGAAGTGCCGTCGGCCCTAACTTCCCGGCCGTGAGCGAGGCCGATCGGACCTACGTCCAGGAGAACCAGCCCGAGGGCGTCCGGCCCCTCGAGCTCACCGGCGAGCGCACCCTGCCCGACGTTCCGGAGGAGAACTACTGGTACCGACGGCACGTCGCCGTGTACGAGTGGATTGCCGAGCGCTGCGCCGGCCTGCGGGTGGCCGATCTCGCCTGCGGCGAGGGATACGGCTCTGATCTCCTCGCCGAGCGTGGGGCCGAGGTGATCGGGGTCGACGCGAACCCCGAGGCACACGAGCATGCGCGGGCTCGCTACCGGCGGCCGAACCTGAGCTTCCGCCGCGAGTTGGTGGAGGACTTCGACGAGCCGGTGGACGCTGTGGTCTTCCTCCAGACCATTGAGCACATCCATGAGCCCGACCGCCTGCTGGCGCGGATCGCGGAGATCGCACCGGTCGCCTACATCTCAACGCCCAACCGGCTCACCCTCGCGCCGCCGGGAGCCGAGAGGTCCGACAACCCCTGGCATCTGCGCGAGTACGACCAGGAGGACTACCGGGCGCTCCTCGAGCCGCACTTCGGCGATGTCGAGATCCTCGGCCTCTACCACGCCCGCAAGCTGCGCGCACACGAGGTCGCCATCCGGCTCGGCTGGGACCGAGTGCACCCCGCTCTGCGCCTCACCAGGCCCTTCTACGGGCGCTTCATCCCCGCGATCAGCGCCACCGACTTCCGGCTGCGTGCCGGCGACCTCGATCTCGCGCTCGACTTCGTCGCGATCTGTCACCGCTGATGACGGTTCGGACCAGGGGGGATCTGGCGATCGTTCTGCACTCCCACATGCCGTACGTGGAGGGGTTCGGCACCTACCCCTTCGGCGAGGAGTGGCTCTTCGACGCGTTCGCCCGCTCGCACCTGCCGGTGCTGGATGTCGCCGAGCGGCTGACGATGACCGTCACGCCCGTGCTCGCCGACCAACTCGAGGCGGACGGGGTCGGGGAGAGGATGCTGACCTTCCTGCGGCGCCACCGCGTGGACGCGGCGGATCGGGACCTGGCCGACGGCGGTGCGGCCGTGCGGCCGGCTGCGAGGGCGGAGGCGGACCGCTACACCCACGCGATGAAGCGCCTCGCCCGGCTCGGCGGCAACCCGCTGCGCGCCTTCCAGGAGGCGCACCGGAGGGGCCGGATCGCGCTGATCCCGTCGGCCGCGACGCACGCGGTGCTCCCGAAGATCGCCAGCCTTCCCGGGCGCCGGCTGCAGGTCGACGCGGGGATGCGCTCTCACCGGCGGCGCTTCGGCGAGACGGAGGGCTTCTGGCTGCCCGAGTGCGCCTACGTCAACGGCCTCGAGGCGGTGCTCGCGGAGCGCGGTTTCGCCTACACCTGCCTCGACCAGAGCTCCCATGAGCGTGGCACGGCGGCGTTGCGGCCGATCCGGCTTCCGGGGGGCACGGTCGCCTTCACGATCGACTGGCCGACGGTCCGGCTGGTCTGGTCTGACGGCGGCTATCCATCGGACAGCGCCTACCTCGAGTACCACCGCCTCTCCCGGAACGGCATGCGCCTCTGGTCGATCTCCGGCGGCCCTTACGACCCCGGCGCGGCGGGGAAGCGTGCGGCGGAGCACGCCGCCTCCTTTCTCGCAGCGGTGCGCGACCGCCTCGAGCGGTACCGCACGGAGACCGGCCGGCGAGGGCTCTGCGTCTTCGCGATCGACACCGAGTTGCTCGGGCACTGGTGGGCGGAGGGTCCCATCTGGCTCGGCGAGGTCATCAAGGGGGCGGAGATCGACGGCGTCCGGCTGGTCACCCTTCCCCAGGCGCTGCGTGAGCACGAGCCGGAGGAGCGGCCGGCGCGCGAGGCGAGCTGGGGCGAGGGGAAGAGCCTCGAGACCTGGGATTCACCCTCCGTCTCCGACCTCGTCTGGGCCACCCGGCGGAGCGAGCTGCGCCTGCTCAGGGCCGTCGCAGCCAGCCGCCTCGATCCGAGCGCAGCGGCCCGCGCGGCCCGCGAGCTACTCGCCCTGCAGTCGAGTGACTGGGCGTTCATGGACCACCGCGGTCAGGCGGGCGACTACCCCTACGCACGGGCGACCGCTCACGCTGAGGCCCTGCTGGAGGCCATAGACTCACGCGAGGCGGTCGATCCTCGCGTGCGTAATCTCGCCCCGGACCTCAGCCTGGCGCCGCTTCTCGAGCCCTAGATGACAAGAGCCCTGATCCTTTCCTGGGAGTACCCGCCTCTGATCGAGGGCGGCCTCGCGCGCGTCGTCCGTAAGCAGGCCGAGGGCCTGGTCGAGCGCGACGCGGAAGTGCACGTCCTCACCCGCGGGGGCGAGGAGTCTCCTGCAGAAGAGCTGGTCAACGGTGTTCATGTGCACCGCGTTCGCGAGCCCACCCGCCCTGCGGAGCTCAACGAGTTCGTGGCGTGGGTGGAGCGGATGAACTCGGACATGCTCGCCGCCGGCGTGGAGCTGGGGGACCGACTCGACTTCGACGTGTTGCACGGCCACGACTGGCTCGTCGCCAACGCCTGTGATCACCTGGCTCGTCGCTTCCAAGCCCCACTGGTCACGACGATCCACGCGACTGAGCACGGCCGCCACCAGGGCTGGGTCGACAAGCACCCGCAGTCCTATATCCACGGGGTGGAGCGCTGGATCACCAACCGTTCCGATCGCGTCCTGGTCTGCTCGACGTTCATGCGCGAGCAGGTGGTCGACGTCTTCGGAGTGGACGAGGAGCGGGTCCAGGTGATCCCGAACGGGATCGACCCCGAGGACCTGCAGCCGCACGACGACGACGAGCTGCGGCGGCTCCGCGCCGAGTTCGCGGAGCCGGACGAGTCCCTGGTCCTGCTCGTCGGCAGGCTGGTGTACGAGAAGGGGTTCCAGTTCGCGCTCGAGGCGCTGCCTGAGATCATCGAGCGGCTCCCGAACACGCGTTTCGTGGTTGCCGGCTCGGGAACCCACGAGCAGGAGCTCCGCCGCCAGGCCGAGGAGCTCGGGCTGATGCAGCACGGGACCTTCGTCGGCTGGATCGGCGACGACGTCCTGCACTCGCTCTACCGGATCGCCGACGTCTGCGTGGTGCCCTCGATCTACGAGCCGTTCGGCCTGGTGGCCCTCGAGGCGATGGCGTCGAGCTGCCCGTGCATCGTCGCCGACACCGGTGGCCTGCGCGAGGTGGTCCCGCACGACGAGGTGGGACTGCGGTTCCGCGCCCGGGACCCCATCTCGCTCGCGGAGATGACCGTGCGCGTGCTCGACGACGCCAAGCTCTGCCGCCGGCTGACGGCCGAGGCGTTCGAGCATCTGCGCCGCTTCGACTGGGGCGATGTCGCCGAGCGGACGGCCGACGTCTACGCCGAGCTGCTCGCCAGCGCGGCACCGGCGCGAGGCGCATGACCCGTCTGCCCGAAGGCCGGCGGGAGGTCTATCCCTCGCGCACCGCTCGCCCCAAGCGGCGGGCCCCGGACTTCGGCCCAGGCCTGAACGTCAGCGTGCCGATCTCATTCGGCCTGCCGCTGGTGGTCGTCGGCATCGCCCTGGTCGCGGCCGCCGTGGCGTCCGGGCACACGCTCCTCTGGGTCACCGGCGCCGTCGCGCTCGCCGCCGGAATCCTGCTGTTCGCCTCGGGTAAGAGGCTGTAGCTGCCACCAGGCCGCACCACATCGTCAAACGGGTCGCGCTGACGCGCGCCCTCGCATCAGGGGCGAAGCCCGAGCGGTTATGTGGGGCGGCCGCTTGTGGCCGCGACCTGATGGCGAAGCCGTCTACCGGCGCTTCTTGCGCTTCTTCCTCTTGTGAGCAGCATGCCGACCACACGCGCACCTACACGCCCAGCGCCTCCGATTTGTCCCCTTGCCCTCATGGCCGACCTGACCTCTCCAAGCGTGGACTCCACGCCCGGGCGAAAATCTAAGCACGTCAGCGATTTTGGGGAGGCAGTTCAGGTTCGACCGGGTCCGGCCAGCGCATCTCCTTCGGCGCCTCCCGCATCCGAATCACCTTGGCGGGGACGCCTCCGACAACGGCGTTCGCCGGCACGTCGCGGGTCACCACCGAGTTGGTGCCGACGATCGCGTTGTCCCCGACGCGCACGCCGCGCAGGAAGCAGGCGCCGTACCCGACCCAGACGTTCGAGCCGATCACGCACTCGCGCATATAGATGCCCTGCACGCGGATCGGACGCTCGACCTCGACGACGCCGTGGTCGAAGTCGATGAACATCGCCCGGTCCGCGATCACGCACTGTTCGCCGATCCGCACGCGCCTATATGCGGAGATTGTGCACTCCTGGCCCATGACCGTCTTCGACCCGATCTCGACGACGCCCTCGTGGCAGCGGATCTTGCTGCCGTCGCCGATCCAGGTGAAGCGCCCGAACTTCACCTTCCCTCGCTTGCTGATCTGGAGCTGCAGGTTTCGACCAAAGAAGACAGGGCCCTCCGTCTCCCAGCGCCACCCGGCTGGGGTCAGGAACCGCCTCCAGAGATAGCGCCAGAGCAGGCGCCCGTAGCGGAGGTTGAGCATGCCGTTGCGGCGATAGAACCGGAGCGCGCGGAGCATTCGAGCGGCAGTCTAGGTTCGGAGGGGCGGCCGACCGCCCGCCGACCTAGACTCGGCAACCCCGTGGCCCAGAGGACCGAGCAGAGCCTGGCTGAGCGCCTGATCGCCGGCGACAAGCGGGCCCTCGCCCGAGCAATCACGCTGATCGAGAACGACGACCCCGAGGGCTGGGAGCTGGTCAGGGAGGTGTTCCCGCGCACCGGACGCGCTCGGATCGTCGGCCTGACAGGCCCGCCGGGCGTGGGCAAGAGCACCCTGATCGGGGCGCTTACCGCCGAGATGCGAAAGGCCGACCGCCAGGTGGCGGTGCTCTCGATCGACCCTTCGAGCCCGTTCACCCGCGGCGCGCTCCTAGGGGACCGGATCCGGCTGTCGGACCACTTCCTCGACCAGGGCGTCTTCATCCGCTCGATGGCGAGCCGCGGCGCCCTCGGCGGGCTCTCCGAAGCGACGCTGCAGGCCGCGCTGCTGATGGACGCCTCGGGCAAGGACGACGTCTTCATCGAGACCGTCGGCGTGGGCCAGGCCGAGATCGACATCGTCGATCACGGCGACACGATCGTGCTGGTGCTGATGCCCGGCTCGGGCGACTCCATCCAGGCACTGAAAGCCGGGGTGATGGAGATCCCGGACATCATCGTGGTGAACAAATCCGACCATCCGATGACCGACACGATGATCCGTGAGATCCGCGGCGTCCTCTCGCTCGGTCCGTCCACCTCCTGGCGCGTGCCGATCGTGAAGACCGAGGCGGCGAAGGCGGAGGGGGTCGCCGAGCTCGCCGAGAGGATCTCCGAGCACCGCGAGCACATCGAGGCGGAGGGGACGCTCGACGAGCGGCGCGCGAGGAACCTGCGCAACGAGGTCCTCGAGCTGGCCGCGTCCCGGATGCGCCGGCGACTGGATGCGGCGGTCGCGGATGACGCAGCGGTCCGCGAGCTGCTCGACCGCGTGGTCAAGCGCGAGCTCGACCCGGCGAGCGCCGCCAAGGATCTGCTCGACCGCGAGGATGCCTGAGACCCGGACGAGCCTCGCCGAGGCGAACGTGCCCGGACTAGCTCAGACGCCCAGCTGCCGGGCGATCACCATCTGCTGCACCTCGTCGGTGCCCTCGCCGATGGTGAGGATCTTGGCGTCCCGGTAGAAGCGGCAGACCGGATACTCCTCGATGTAGCCGTAGCCGCCGTGGATCTGCACCGCCTCCTCGGTCGCTCGCACGGCGAGGCGGCCGGTGATCAGCTTCGCCTGGGCCGCGGTCAGGGTGAAGGACTCCCCGCGGTCCTTCTCGATGGCGGCGCGATAGACGAGCAGGCGGGCGGCCTCGATCTGCGCCGAGATGTCGGCGATCTTCGCCTGGATTGCCTGGAACTTCCCGATCGGCTGCCCGAAGGCCCGGCGCTCCTTCGCATAGGAGATCGCCTCGTCCAGGGCGCCCTGGGCGAGGCCGACGCCCATCGCCGCGACTCCGATGCGGCCGCCGTCGAGGATCTGGAGGAACTGCTTGAACCCCTCGCCGCGGCGCCCGAGCAGGTTCTCCTCCGGGACGCGACAGTCGTCGAAGGTGAGCGGCCGGGTGTCCGAGGCGTTCCAACCCATCTTCCGATACGGCTCGCCCGCCTCGTAGCCCGGCGTCCCGTTCGGAACGATGATGTTGGAGATCTCCTTCGTGCCGGTGCTCTGGCCGGTGACCGCGGTGATCGTCACGCAGCCCGAGATCTCGGTCCCCGAGTTGGTGATGAACTGCTTCGCGCCGTTCACCACCCACTCGCCCTCCTCCAGCGCAGCGCGTGTGTGGGTGTTGCCGGCGTCGGACCCGGCGTCCGGCTCGGTCAGGCCGAACGCGGCCAGCTTCTTCCCGCTGCAAAGTTGTGGCAGCCAGTCGTCCTTCTGCTCGTCGGTTCCCCAGAGGTGGATCGGCATCGTGCCGAGCGAGGTGTGCGCCGCCATCGTGATCGCCACCGAGGAGTCGACTCGGGTGAGCTCCTCCACCGCCAGCGCGTAGGAGAGGGTGTCGGCGCCCCCGCCCCCGTACTCCTCGGGAAAGGGGATCCCCATCAGCCCCAGCTCGCCCATCTCCGCCACCAGCTCGTACGGGAAGGCCTTGGTGCGATCGAGCTCCTCCGCCACCGGCGCGACCTCCCGGCGGGCGAAGTCACGGACCGTGTCGCGCAGCAGCCGCTGCTCGTCGCTCAGCTCGAAGTCCACGGGGCGGGAGTCTAGGTGGACGGCTTCGCCACCAGATCGCGGCCACAAGCGGCCGCCATACGACCGCCTGATGTGAGGGTGCTCCGCAGGCGAAGCCGAGGAGCAACCCTTCGTGCGTGGAGCGGCCGTGACCGCTCCTCGGCCTTGAGGGACTTCTGGGCTGCCTTCATTCCGGGACCCTCGATCGCGCGGGCGTCGCGCACATCCAGCTTCTTGCCGCACCTTGTGCAGATGCGCCGGTCGTCGATCTCACCGCCGCAGTCGCCCTTGTGGACGACGATCGAGGGCCGCCCCTCGGGCTGCTGCTCGTACTTGTCGCCCCACCGCATCAGGGCGATCATCACCGGCCAGAGGTCGAGCCCCTTTTCGGTGAGGAAGTACTCGTAGCGCTCGGGGCGCTCGCTGTAGGGGCGGCGTTCCAGGATGCCCTCGTCGACCATCCGCTGCAGCCGGGAGGTGAGGACGTTCCGGGCCACGCCGAGCGAGCGCTGCATCTCCGAGAACTTCCGGCGGCCGTGGAAGATCTCCCGGACGACGAGCAGGGTCCAGCGCTCGCCGACCAGCTCGAGGCTGCGGGCGATGGAGCAGATCTGTCCGTCGTATTCGTTGCCCAGCACGTGTGTGATCTTCGCACACTCGGTTGCATCACGCAACTCACGCTGGTAGGTTGCGAGTCAAGTGGTTGCGTGAAGCAACCAACCCGAGCAAGGAGTCCGAGATGAGAGCACTCCGCTTCGATTTCCATCCCGAACAGATCCGGATCAGCTCGGAGGAGATCCTGGCCGACCTCCGGTATCCGGCCCGCGAGAGCCGCAACGACGGCGGGCGCAAGCGCGCCCGTCGCCGCCGGGGGCGGCGTTGAACGTCGCCTCGGCCCGGGACGCCGCCGACGCGTTCTCGGAAAGCTCGCCGGAGACGACACGCAGGCGCGAGATCGTCTGGCAGGACCCGGTCCCCACGGCCGCCGCGGGCGCGCGGATGACGGGGCTCGACTACGTCCGTGCGATCCAATCGGGCATGCTGCCGCCACCGCCGATCGCGGTGGTCATGAACTTCCGCATCGCCGAGCTGGAGGAGGGGAGGGCGGTGTTCATCGGCGATCCCGGGGAGGAGCATTACAACCCGATCGGGGTCGTCCACGGCGGCTACGCCTCGACGATCCTCGACTCGGCACTCGGCTGCGCCGTGCACACGACCTGCGCCGAGGGCGTGCGCTACACGAGCCAGACGCTCGAGGTGAAGTACCTCCGGCCCATCACCCGCGACACCGGCGCCATCCGCGCCGAGGCCGAGGTGCTCCACCGCGGCCACAGGACGGCCACCTCAGAGGCGCGGCTCACCTCGCTCGAGACGGACGAGCTGCTGGCGTCGGGCACGAGCACCTGTCTGATCCTCGGACGCTGACAGCCGGTGGCTGGCGTACTAGCTTTTGAGGAGATGTCCGGCAAGGACGCCAAGGCGGCCATCGTCGCCTCCTACGAAGCGCTCAACGAGAGCGATATCGACTCCGCGATGGAGGCGCTCGCCGAGGACGCCGAATGGCACGAGAGCGAGGTCCTTCCCGACACGGGCATCTACCGGGGGAGGGATGCGATCCGCGGCTTCCTGACCGAGTTCCTGGACTCCTGGGAGCGCTTCCACCAGACCGTGGACGAGGTGCGCCAGAGAGACGATCGCGTGCTGGTGCTGATCCACCTAGAGGCGACAGGGCGCGGCTCAGCCGCGGACGTCGATGCCCGCTACGCGCATCTCTGGACCGTCTCGGACGGCAAGGGGGTCCGGGTGGACGCGTTCTACGACCGCGACAAGGCGGTCGCCGCTCTCAACCCGTAGCCGCCGGTCAACACGACCGCCACCCAGAACACGGCGTAGAGCGTCGTGGCGAGCGGGCGGTCTCCGAGGTCCGGCGTGTTGAGGTTCAGAGCGAGCAGCTCGAGCAGGCCGAGCGCGGTATACGCCATCGCGGCGCCGCGAAAGCTGACCGGGTCATCGTCGCGGACGGCGATCAGAGCCGACAACCCGATGCCGAGCAGGAACGCGCCGATCGCCCGAGAGGTGAGGGGAGTCAGCGCCCACGGCCAGATGTCATCGGCCCGACCGGGCGCGATCAACAGCAGCAGGCCGGCGGCCAGCATCACCGCCCCCTCGACCAGAAGGATGCGGCGGAGAAGCCCCGGGAGTCGCCGATCCCCGCGACCATCCTCCCCGTCGGTGCGCAGCTGGTCCGCGAGTGCCCACGCGAGCAGGAGCGGAACGAGCGCGTAGGCGACGAGCCAGAAGACGCCGAAGAGGCTGTTGAGATCGAAGCGGTCGAGGTGGATCAGCGTGATCAGGAGCAGCAGCAGCGCAATCACGCCGACCGGGTAGACGGCCGGACGCGCACGCACCCAGGTGCTCGAGCGGGCGGCGGACAGGATGAGCACGAAGGCGGCCCAGTAGAAGGCGCCGAGAGTCGCCGCGGTCAGGGGTGGGGTCATCGTCCACGCCCACCAGCGGTCGGTGTGGGTCGCCCCGAAGAAGAGCAGCGCGCCTGCGATCAGGGCCAGCCCGGCGAAGAGCTCGAGAATCAGCCTGAGGCGGGGAGTGACCGGCCGCACGCCGAGATCCTATGGCCGCTCTGCGAGCGCTGATCGGGATGGGAGCTTCGCTTCAGCCACGCCTAGGATCGAGGAGTGATCGTGGCCGGCGGGCAATCGAACGGGAAGGCGCCGAGGGTGCGCCTGGGGCGGATGGTGGAGGACGGCGTCGCCCCCAGCATCTTCGGGCTGATCGAGCGCGGCATCGCGCGCGAGCCCAGCCTGGCCGCCCAGATGCGCGGCCGGGTCGTCTTCCGCTTCGCGGAGGGCTTCTCCCCGATCCGCATCACCTTCAGGCCGCGCAGCGTCGTGGTCGAGGACGGCGACTCCCGCATGCCGGACCTCGTGATCGAAGGCAGCCTCCCGGACATCGTCCACTTCGCCACCGTGCCGACCTTGCGCGGTCGCCTGCACGGCGTGCCCGACCCGCGCCAGCCGCGTGGCCGCAAGGCGCTGAGGCGTCTGGCGGACGGGCGGGTCAGGGTGACCGGCGATCGGGTTCTCGGTCGCCGGCTGTTGCGGCTACTGGCGGTCTAGCCGACTAGCGAGCGCCAGACAGCATGCCGGCGCGGCGACGATCAATGCGATTCGCGCTCCCCTCAGCACGAGGCACACCCTACGTGGCGGCCCGGCGAACGGCTAGTCGTTCGCGAGCGAGCGGGCCAGGTCGACGAGCAGGCGCACGCCGTACCCGGTGGGCCCCTTGCCCACGTACTCGCGCCCGACGTCCCAGGCGGTGCCGGCGATGTCGAGGTGGACCCACGGCTTGCCGTCCACGAACTCCTCGAGGAACGAGCCGGCGTAGATCGTCCCGGCCTTGCGCTTCGCCGAGGCGTTGGTGAGGTCCGCGGCAGTGCCCTTGGTGAGGTCCTTGTACTCGGGGTGAAGGGGCAGGCGCCAGGCGAGCTCACCGGTGCGCTGGGCGGAGGCCTCGACCTGCTCGGCGAAGGAGTCGTCGTTCGAGATCAGCGCCGCGTAGGTCGAACCGAGCGCGATCAGGACGGCGCCGGTCAGCGTCGCCAGGTCGACGATGCGGTCGGCGCCGAGCTCGACCGCGTAGCTGAGCGCGTCTGCGAGGATCAGTCTGCCCTCGGCGTCGGTGTTGTTCACCTCGACCGTCTTGCCGTTCAGCTGGGTGATGATGTCGCCGGGCTTCACGGCGGTCCCGCTGGGCAGGTTCTCGGTCGCGGGGATCACCGCCAGCACGTCGAGCGGGATCTCGAGCTTGGCCAGCGCCGAGACGGTCTCGAGCACCGCCGCCGCCCCGGACATGTCCATCTTCATCTCCTGCATGCCGCCGGCCGGCTTGATCGAGATGCCGCCGGAGTCGAAGGTGACGCCCTTGCCGACGAGGCCGAGAGTCTCGTCCCCGCCACCCTGGTAGCGGAGCACGATCAGCCGCGGATCCTCCGCCGTCCCCTGGGAGACGGCCGTAAGGCCGCCCATGCCCTTCTCCCTGATCTCCTCGCGACCCATCACGTCGACGCTGACCGAGTCGTGCTCGTCGGCGATCGCCTGAGCCCGGCCGGCCAGGTAGCTCGGCGTGACGACATTGGACGGCAGGTCCTGGAGCTCGCGGGCGAAGTTCTCGGCTTCGGCGCCGATGCGGGCGGCCTCGACCACTTCGGCCAGGCCGACAGCGCCGATCACGGTGATCTCCTCGAGCCCCTTCGTGTCGCCGTTGTCGTCCTCCCCCTTGCTCTTGAAGCGGTCGAAGCGGTAGGAGGCAAGGATCGCGCCCTCGACCATCGCGGCCGCGGTGGCGGCGGGGTCGTCTCCGTCCGGGCCCTGTAGCGCCAGCGAGGAGGCGTCCATCGAGCCGGCCGTGCGGGCGGCGATCGCGGCAGCAACCCGGGCTCGCTCGGGCGTGAAATCAGCGCCATCGCCGAGGCCGACAACGAGGGCGCGCCTCGGGGTTCCCGGGTGGACCAGCGTGGCCTTCCTGTAGGAGGACTTGACGTCCTCGGAGCCGGGAGCGCCGGCGAGCGGCTCGGGCAGCTCGTCGCCATCGAACACCATGACGGCGAGGAGGTCGTCCTCGACCTCGGAAAGCGACTTGTCGGCGACCTGGACGCGCAAGGGAGCGCCAGATTACAGGCGGTCACTAACCTCCACGATCAACGGCGGCCACAAAAACCGCCGCCGAATAACGGGAACCGCCCGGCGGGCCGGCCGCGGGCGCAGACGAAAGGCGCAGATGTCGAAGACGGTCATCCTCTCCACCGCCAGGACTCCCTTCGGGAAGATGGGCGGCGGTCTCTCGTCCCTCGATGCCACCGACCTGGGTGGCACTGCGATCGCTGAGGCGCTCGATCGGGCCGAGGTGGCGCCCGACGACGTGCAGGCTGTGGTCTACGGCCAGGTGCTGCAGGCGGGCCAGGGCCAGATTCCCTCGCGCCAGGCGCAGATCAAGGCCGGAATTCCGCGCGAGGTCCCCTCGGAGACCGTCAACAAGGTCTGCGCCTCGGGCATGCGCTCGATCGGGATCGCAGACCAGGCCATTCGCGCCGGCGACCTGGAGGTCGGCGTCAGCGGCGGCATGGAGTCGATGAGCCAGGCGCCCTACCTGCTGCCCGGCGCCCGCTTCGGCTTCCGCATGGGCGACGTGACCGCGGTCGACGCGATGACGCACGACGGCCTCACCAACCCGTTCACCGAGAAGCAGATGATCAACGAGGCCAGCGAGGTCTCGAACGAGCTCGAGATCACCCGTGCCGACATGGACCGCTTCGCCGAGCGCTCCCACCAGCTCGCCCACAGGGCGACCGAGGACGGCAAGCTCGCCGAGGAGATCGTCTCGATCACGATCGAGTCGAAGAAGGGCACGAACGAGGTCGCCGCCGACGAGGCGATCCGCCCCGACACGACCCTCGAGGTCCTCTCGAAGCTGAGGGCCGTGGGCGGCGACGACGCCACTCACACGGCCGGCAACGCACCGGGAGTGAACGATGGGGCTGGTGCCGTGGTCGTCGCCTCAAACGACTGGGCGAAGCAGAACGGCAAGGCCCCGATCGCAACGGTGCTCGCCTACGGGCAGGTGGCCGACGACTTTGCCTACCTCGCCAAGACGCCCGCGAGAGCGGCGCTGCAGGCCCTCGAGAAGCTCGGGAAGAAGCCCGGTGACGTCGATCTCTGGGAGATCAACGAGGCCTTCGCCTCGGTCGCGATCAACTCGATGCGAATGCTCGACATCGACGAGGACAACGTCAACGTCAACGGCGGCGCGATCGCGCTCGGCCATCCGATCGGTGCCTCGGGCGCCCGGATCGTCGGTGCTCTCGTGCACGAGCTGAAGCGGCGCGGCGGCGGCCTCGGCTGCGCCGCGATCTGCTCGGGCGGCGGCCAGGGCGACGCGATCGTCGTCGAGGTGAACGGGGCGTAGTCAGCGCGGCTACTGGCCATAGGGAGCGCGGCTAGGCTGCCTGCCCATGGCCGAGAAGTCATCCGAGGGCAAGGGCGCCGCCTTCTTCGACCTCGACAAGACCCTGATGGCCGGGTCGTCGGGCATGGTCTTCGCCCGGGTCGCGAACCGCAAGGGCTTCGTCCCCCGCGGACAGCTCGCCAGATGGGGACTGGACCATCTGCGCTACCGGCTGCGTGGCTCCTCCGACGAGCAGACGAGCGCCGTGGTCGAGGTTGCGAAGCGGATCTTCGCGGAGATGCCCGAGCGCGACGTGGAGCGGATGGCGCCCGAGGTGCTCGCCGGGATCCTGCCGCGGATCTACCCGCAGA
The DNA here is from genome assembly GCA_963804595.1 of uncultured Solirubrobacterales bacterium. Taxonomy (GTDB): domain Bacteria; phylum Actinomycetota; class Thermoleophilia; order Solirubrobacterales; family 70-9; genus DASUPK01. Next base: position 104,291 of record CAWDQZ010000017.1, on the reverse strand, counting down.
TGCTCGACGAGATCCACCGCCACCAGGACGAGGGCCGCGCCACCTTCATCGTCAGCGCCGCCGGCAACGATCTGGTGAAGACGCTGGCGGCAGTCCTCGGCATGGAGGGCGGGATCGGCACCCGGTGGGCCGTCGGCTCCGACGGCAAGTTCACGGGCGAAATGAACGGGCCGTTCGTCTACGGGAACGGGAAGGTGGAGGCGATGCGCCAGTTCGCCGACAGGCACGAGATCGACCTGGCGCGGTCCTATGCGTATTCGGACTCGGTCAGCGACCTGCCGATGCTGCGCTCCGTCGGCCACGCCGTCGTCGTGAACCCCGATGGGCCGCTGCTCGAGATCGCGCGCCAGGACGGTTGGCAGGTGATGCGCTTCGAGAAGCTCGGGCGGAAGCTTGCGATCGCCGGCGCGACCGCGCTCGCGGCCGCCGCCGGCGGCCTGGGGGCGCTCGCGTCGCGGCGCCGGAACGGCAGCCGCTTCGGCCCGAGGCCTCCTCGCCTTCGCCGCTGAGAATCCTTCGCCAGGAAGGATCGTCGGCGTAGGCCGCCCCAGGCGCACCTAGACTTTCCCCATGGCCGTCGAGCCCGAGATGCGAGGGCGCGCGTCAGCGCGACCCGCGACGTTGTCGCGTGCACACGAGTGGCTGGCCGAGGTGTACGCGAAGCTCGAGGAGCGCGAGGCGCTCTTCGAGACCATCTCGGGGCAGGAGATCAAGCCGCTCTACACCGAGGAGGACCGTGAGGGGTCCGACCCCGAGCGGGACCTCGGGTACCCGGGCGAGTACCCGTACACGCGCGGCGTCTACCCGTCGATGTACCGCGGCCGCCTTTGGACGATGCGCCAGTTCGCGGGCTTTGGCACTGCCGAGGAGACGAACGAGCGCTTCCACTACCTGCTCGAACACGGCCAGACGGGGCTCTCGACCGCCTTCGACATGCCGACCCTGATGGGCCTCGACTCGGACGCCGGCCGCTCGCTCGGCGAGGTCGGGGTGGAGGGGGTCGCGATCGACACCCTCGACGACATGGAGACGCTCTTCGCCGGGATCGACCTGGGCGAGGTCACCACGTCGATGACGATCAACGCGCCGGCCGCGATCCTGCTCGCCTTCTACGTCGCCACGGCCGAGGAGCAGGGCGTCCCGCCGGAGCGCCTCGGCGGGACGATCCAGACCGACATCCTGAAGGAGTACATCGCTCAGAAGGAGTGGTGCTTCCCGATCGAGCCGGCGATGCGGCTGGTCGGGGACATGATCGAGTGGTCCACCGAGCACATGCCTCGCTGGCACCCGATCTCGATCTCCGGTTACCACATCCGCGAGGCCGGCTCGACCGCCCAGCAGGAGCTCGCCTTCACGCTCAAGGACGGTTTCGCCTACGTCGAGCAGGCGATCGAGCGGGGCCTCGACGTGGATGCCTTCGCTCCCCGGCTCTCCTTCTTCTTCAACGCGCACATCGACTTCTTCGAGGAGATCGCCAAGTACCGCGCCGCCCGCCGGATCTGGGCCCGTGAGATGCGGGAGACGTACGGCGCCAAGCGCGAGGAGTCCTGGCGGATGCGGTTCCACACGCAGACCGCCGGCGTCTCGCTGACCGCCCAGCAGCCCCAGGTCAACATCATCCGCACGGCGATCGAGGCGCTGGCCGGCGTCCTCGGCGGCACCCAGTCCCTGCACACGAACTCCTACGACGAGGCGCTGGCTCTGCCCACTGAGGAGGCCGTTCGAATCGCTCTTCGGACCCAGCAGGTGATCGCCCACGAGACCGGCGTCACCAACACGATCGATCCCCTCGGGGGCTCCTACTTCGTCGAGACGCTCACCGACGAGATGGAGCGGGCCGCCTATGAGTACTTCGCGCGGATCGACGAGCTGGGTGGCATGGTCGAGGCGATCAAGCAGAACTTCCCGCAACGCGAGATCGCGGACGCCTCCTTTCGCTACCAGCAGGAGGTCGACCAGCGGCAACGGATCGTGGTCGGGCTCAACGACTACGTCCAGAAGGACGACGAGGAGATCCCGATCCTCCGCATCGACCCCGAGCTCGAGCGGAAGCAGAAAGGAAGGGTGGAGGCGACCAAGTCTCGCCGCGAACTCTCCGAGGTGGAGCGCACGCTCGCGGAGCTGAAAAGCGCCGCGGCGACCGAGGCGAACCTGATGCCGCCGATCCTGGCCTGCGCCCGGGCGCGCGTATCAGAGGGCGAGATGGTGGAGGCCCTGCAGGCCGTCTTCGGCAGCTACACCGAGCTGCCGGTTTTCTGAGCAAAGAGGAGGGCCAGCAGTGCCGGCCGCTGAGCTCGGTGGTGGCTCCGTGGCTCCTGCGGTGGTATGACTCCCGGCGAGGTGAGACGAGGCAAGGCGGGAAGGATCGCGGGACTGGTTGTTCTGGCCATCGTGCTCGGCACGAGCGTCGCCTACGGCGTGGCCCAGGATCCGCTCGGCGTGATCGGACCCTCGACCGGGATCCAGCCCTCGGGTCGTCATCTCGAGCCCGAGGGGCGTCTCACGCAGCTCGGCAATCTTTCGACCGGCGGCGCCCTGACGACCAATGGGCGCTTCCTCTGGGCTCTCTCCACGGGCCGTGGCAAGAACGACGTCCGCATAGTCCAGGTGGCGAAGATCCCCTGCAATGGCAAGCAGAAGGGGAGGAAGGGGTCGGCGGCCGAGGCGAAGCAGAGCTGGATCGAAGAAGTGCAACCGCCGCGCCGGGAAGAAGGTGGGTCGGGTCGTGCAGACGATCCCGTTCCCGGGGCTCAGCGGCGGGATTGCAATGTCGCGTGACGGCCGGACCGCCTACGTCTCCGGTGTCGCTGACTCCTCCCATCCTCCCGAGGAGGTGGACTCCAGCGTCCCCGGGCGTCAGGGCGATGTGATTCACGTTCTCCATTACGACCCGAAGAACGGGATCGCGACGAGGGCGGGAGTCATCCCGGTGCCCCCGCCGAGCAGCGCCCCTCCCTACCAGGACTTCCCACCGAATACGACCGCTCGGCTCTCGTGGCCGCGTGACATCGCCGTCAGCCCCGATGGGCGCACGTTGCTCGTCTCCCTCAATCTCGCGGACACGGCGGCTCTGATCGACACTGCGACAGGCAACATCCGGTACGTGAGCGTCGGCCACTACCCCTACGGGGCCGGCATCACGAGTGACGGCAAATACGGCCTGGTGAGCAGCGAGACGCAGGGGACCGTGTCCGTGATCGACCTGGCGGCGGGGAAGGTGGTGAAGAACCTCCAGGTCGCCCCGCCGCTCTCCCATCCCGAGAGCATCGCCATCGATCCGAAAGGCCCGCTGGCCTTCGTCGGGAACGCGAACCAGGACACGATCAGCGTGATCGACACCAAGTCGTTCTCGGTGGCGCGGACCCTCTCGGTCGAGCGCCCGCAGGGCGTCGGGACCTCCCCCACCTACGTGAGCGTCACCCCCGACGGCTGCGACCTGCTTTCTGCCGACTCCGGCGAAGACGCGATCGCGGTCTTCGCCCTCTCCAAGAAGAAGCGCTGCGGGGAGGCGGGCAAGCCCCCGGGCAAGAAGAAGGGGAAGAAAAAGGGCAAGAAGGGACGCGAGTCCGCCGCGCAGCTCGCCGCCGAGCACAAGGGGAAGAGCAAGAAGGGGTCGGACGGCCGCAAAGTCAAGAAGTTCCAGCTCGTCGGGCGGATCCCGACTGGCTCCTATCCGACGGTTGCCGCGGCGACGCCGAAGCGCCACCAGCTCGTCTGGGTCTCGGCTCGCGGACTGGGCGTTGGGCCGAACCCGAACGGCCCGAACCCCGACACCGGCGACGACACCTACCTGGATCAGTACCTGCCTTCAATCGTCTACGGCGCCTCGGGCGTGCTCACATACCCGAGCGACCGGAAGATCCGCAAGCTGACCCCGATCAGCGATCGGCAGGTCGTGCCCGCCGATGCCCGGACCGCGCCCTCGGACACACCGATCCGAGCCGGCGGTCCGATCAAGCACGTCTTCTACATCGTCCGGGAGAACCGCACCTACGACCAGATGCTCGGTGACGATTCGCGCGGCGATGGCGACCCGGCTCTGACGCTGTTCGGGAGCTCGATCACTCCGAACCTCCATGCGCTCGTGCAGCGCTTCCCACTGCTCGACCATGTCTACGCGAACTCGGAGGCATCGATCGACGGTCACTACTGGACGGCCGCCGGAGCGGTCTCCGACTACGTGGTCAAGAACTGGCACCAGAACTACGCGGGTCGCAACCGGCCCTACGACTTCGGCTCCTACGAGGTCAGCGCCCCACCGAAGGGCTACATCTTCCAGCGAATGCTCGAGAGCGGTGTCTCGTTCTACAACTATGGCGAGGCGCTTGCCGGACTCTCGCCGTTTCCCGACAAGGACCGGACCCCGGCGCAGACGGCTCAGAACGCGCAGCTGCTCAGCCCGACGGTGACCGATGTCCAGCTCAACGGCGGCTGCTACGACAGCGACATCTCGATCTTCGACACTCCGGCGATCGGCCCGAAGGTCGGCAACGTCTACGACTCGAGCCTTCCGCCAGGTTCCCAGCCGGGTGATGCCTCTCGCTTCGCTTGCTTCAACGCCAGACTTCAGGCACAGCTGGCCACCAACTCGGTACCCACCTTCAACTATCTCTCGCTGCCGCTCGATCACACCGAGGGGCTCGCCCCGGGGAAGCGCACGCCGGACGCGGACATCGCGAACAACGATTGGGCGCTCGGTCAGATCGTCGACGCCATCTCGCACTCATCCATCTGGAGCAGCTCTCTCATCCTGGTGGTGGAGGACGACTCCCAGAACGGCGCCGACCACGTCGACGCCCATCGCATTCCCGCCCTTGCGATCAGTCCCTATACGCAAGCGGGTGCAGTGGTCCACGACCGATACGACCAGCTCTCCTTCCTGCGGACGCTCGAGATCATCTCCGGACTCCCTTCGGTGAACCTCGCAGAGGCGCTCGCCGTTCCGCTCTATGACGCGGTGACCCCGGGCGCGGGCAACTCGGCGCCTTACAACGCGATCACGCCGAGCGTCGACATGACGGCGACGAATCCCGCGACTGCGGGGAACGTCGCCGCCTCGAAGGGTCAACCGCTGGATGCGACCGACCAGGTTCCGCAGCAGGTGCTGGACGCCATGCTGTGGCACTATCGACACGGCTTCGGATCCCAGCCCCCGCCGCCGGGACCGAATGCCTCATCGCAGGACGGCAAGCGGGTCGACGACGAGTCAATCGACGTCGACGAGCTCGCGCGGGAGATTCGCCGGGTCTCGAGAAATCCGTACGAGCAGGAGTCGGACCGCTAGGCCGCGCTCGGCGCGGACTCGACGATCACGACGACCTCGCCGCTCGTCTGAAGCTCGGAGCCCGCGAGGAACATCCGACCGACGCCTCGCCGGTGGGACTCCGCCCTCGCGAGAGCGCAGGCCTCGTCGTGGGCGAGACCCCTACCCAAGACCTTCTCCGCATGTGCTCGGTCTAGGAAAAGAACGTCGTACACCGCAAACCCTCCTGTCGCTGCGGTACCTCTATGCACTATCTCCATTCTCCTATCGGCTTCGGTCGGTTGAAACCGTAGAAACCTCTTGTTCGATTACGGTTAACTCGCTACGCGAGCGACCGCTCAGACGAATAGTGCCAACCGAGTCCGCCAGAAAAATCAGGATCGTCGTGGCCAAGCCCGGGCTTGACGGGCACGACCGCGGCGCCAAGATCATTGCCCGCGCGCTGCGCGATGCCGGCATGGAGGTGATCTACACCGGCCTTCACCAGACGCCGGAGCAGATCGCCGAGACGGCGATCCAGGAGGACGCCGACGCGGTTGGCCTCTCGATCCTCTCCGGCGCGCATATGACGCTCGTCCCGCGGGTGGTGGAGCTGCTGGCGGATCAGGGAGCGAACGACGTCGTCGTCACGGTGGGAGGGACGATCCCCGCCGACGACATCCCCGAGCTGAAGAAGCTCGGGGTGGCGGAGGTCTTCACGCCCGGCGCGCCCACCGACGAGATCGTGGATTTCGTCAGGCGGGCCGTCGCCGGCCGCGAAGAGGCCTCTGCCGCCGGCTAGTACCCGTAGCCCCCACCCGAGCTACCGGAGCTGCTGCTGCCGCTGCTCGTCGTGGTCGCGGCCGAGGACACCTGTCCCATGCTGGCCACCGTCCAGGTGAAGCTGGTGCCACCGAAGTTGTCGGTGAATCCGTTGCCGGTCACCTGTCCGGGGCTGTCCTGGACGAACGTGTAGAGCGGCTTGCCGCCGAAGGTGACCTGGCTGCCGCTCTTCGACTTGACCATGCCGAGCTTGGTCTGCACGGCCTGATCGCTCGAGGTCGGCTGGCCGCTCGACGGCGCCATCAGCGGGACCCAGATGGCGGCACACGAACCCGTGCACGCGACGTTCATCCCGCTGTCCTGGTTGTTCGTGTAGAGAGCGTTCCCCTGTGAGTCCACCAGGACGGTGCCAACGCCGCTGATCGACTTCGTGGAGACGGTGTCACTTCCGCCGGCGGCCGTGGTGTTGGCCGCCGCCGAAGCGCTGTCGGAGGAGTTGCTGCTGCCGCCGCACGCCGCCAGGCCGATGGCGACCAGCGCCATGACCGCGACGGTGAGCAGCGGAGCGCGTCTGCGATTCATCTTCAGTCCTTTGCTTTGTATCTGCCCCATGTGGCGAGTAGTACGTTCCCGTCCGAGAGCTGGATTGCGTGAGCAACGACACACAATCCCTATGGGCTCTGCCGCCGTACATTCCTGATGTGGACCCCTCCGACGAGGCACTGCTCGCGGGCTACGCGACCGGCGACCCCCGAACGGCCGCCGCTTTCGTACGGCGCTTCCAGGGCCGCGTCTACGGCCTCGCCCTGACGATCGTCCGTCAGCCCGCGATCGCGGAGGAGGTCGCCCAGGAGACGTTCGTGAGAGTTTTCCGACACGCAGGCAACTACGACGCGCGTAAGGGCCGCGTCTCGACCTGGCTGCTCTCGATCGCCCGCAACCTGTCCATCGACCAGACTCGCATGCGGCGTCTGGACCCGGTGGACCCGGAGGTGATCGCCGCGGAGGTCTCATTGACCTCACAGGAGCCCGCCGCCGACGAGATGGCTGTGCAGCCCGATGAGCGCGAGCAGCTCCGCTCGGCGATCACCGAGCTGCCCGACGACCAGCGGCGGGCGCTCGTCCTGGCCGCCTACATGGGCAGGACCGCGCGCGAGATCAGCGATCTGGACGACGTGCCGCTCGGCACGGTGAAGACCAGGATCCGGACCGCGATGATCAAGCTGCGCGACGAGCTCGAGGTCCATGAGTGATGGACCCCCGCTGCGAGGAACTTCGCGAGCAGGCGCCGGAGCTGGCGCTCGGCATCGTCGAGGGCGAGGAGCGCGGGCGCGCCCTCGAGCATCTCGCCGACTGCCCGGATTGCCGCCGAAGGGTCGAGGAGCTCTCCGAGGTCGCGGACGAGCTGCTCCTGCTCGCGCCGCACAAGGAGGTTCCCGTCGGCTTCGAGTCACGGGTACTCAGCCGCGTGCTGCCCTCTCCGCCGCCGAGACGCCGCCGGCGGCGTCTCGCGCTCGTTCTCGCGCCCGCCGCGGCGGCGCTCGCCTCGGTCGGGATCACGCTCGGCATCGTCTCCGGCGATCTCCGGGATGCCTCCCACTATCACCAAACGCTTCAGGAGGCGAACGGGAAGGAGTTCGAGGCCTATTCGCTTTCCGGCGGCGGCGGCGCACTGGCGGGCACGGTCTTCAGCTACCAGGGACTTCCGAACTGGCTGGTGATCACCGTCGATCCGGCGCACCGCGCCGACCTGACCCGCGCACAGCTGGTCATGGAGGACGGCAGCCAGATCCCGCTGAATTGGTTCCACCTCGATGCCTCGGGGAGCTCGGGCGGCGGCATCCCGGTCGATCCCCACAACGTTTCCGTGCTGCGCCTGCTCCCGGGGGCCGGCGGCCAGCCGCTGGTCGCCCACTTCACCAGCTAGCGGTGCCCAGGCCGCTCTCTTCCGGAGGGGCGGCGCAAGCCGCCCCGACTTGCGTGGGCGGCCGCTTGGCACCGCGATCTGGTTGCGAAGCCGTGTATCCGGGTACTGATTGACTGGTCAGTCAGCCAGCTGAAGTCGGTATCATCCCGCGCCGCTCGTCCCCTTAAGTAGAGCCAGTCCCTCAGAGGAGGACAAGAACTTGAAGATCGCAGTGCTCGTCAAAGAGGTCCCGGACGCCGCCGTCACCAAGCGGATCGATCCGGAGACCAAGCGCCTGGATCGCTCAGGCGAGAAGAACCTCAACCCGTTCGACACCCACGCCCTCGAGGCCGCCATGCAGGTGAAGGAGGGCGGCGCTGACGTCGAGGAGATCGTCGCGGTGACGATGGGCCCGGAGAGCGCCGTCCGCGCCCTCCACAAGGCTGTCGCCCTCGGCGCCGACCGTTCGGTGCACCTCACCGACGGTGCCCTGGAGGGCTCCGACGTCAACGCGACCGGGTACGCCCTCGCCAAGGTGCTGGAGGCGGAGAGCCCCGACCTGGTGCTGCTCGGCCAGCAGTCCGATGACGGCGAGTGCTACACGATCGGCGCGGTCGTCGCCGACCACCTGCAGATGCCCTCTTTGACGCAGGTGATCAAGATGGACGTCGCCGATGGCAAGCTCACCTGCGAGCGGCAGGCCGAGTACGGCTATGACACCGTCGAGGTCGATCTGCCCGCCGTGATCAGCGTCGGTGACGCGATCAACGAGCCGCGCTACCCGAGCCTCAAGGCGATCATGGGCGCGAAGAAGAAGCCGCTGGACACCAAGGCGATCGGCGACGTCGGCATCGAGTCCGATCGCGTCGGGGAAACCGGCTCGCGCACCGCCGTCCTCGAGCTGAAGCCGCCACCCGAGAAGGAGTCCGGCGAGATCATCGAGGACGAGGACACGAACGAGACGGTCGAGAAGATCGTCGCCTGGCTCGAGGAAAGGAAGCTGATCTAGATGCCCGGGATTCTCGTTTACGCCCTCCACGACGACGAGGGCAACTTCAACAAGAACTCCCTCGGCGCCCTCTCCGAAGCGGCGAAGCTCGCCGGCAACCTCGGGTCCGAGGCTGCCGCAGTCGTGGTCGGCGACGTATCCGATGACGCCGCCGCCGCCCTCGGCAAATATGGGGTGAGCAAGGTCTACCGCGCCAAGGAGGCCCCTGAGGGTCTGGCGCAGCCGATCATCGACGTGATGGCGAAGGTCATGCAGGACAACGACTTCGACTACGCGCTCTTCGGCGGTGGCCTGCTCGGCTTCGAGATCGGGGCCGGCCTGACGGCACGCCTGAACGCCGGAGTGACGATGGAGGTCACCCAGGTGAACGTCCAGGACGGCCAGCTCGTCGCCGAGCGGCCGATCCTGCAGGACTCGCAGATCGCGGACGTCGGCTACGTCGAGCGTCCCGGGATCATCATCGGCCGCCTCAATGCCTTCGACACGAATGAGGGCGACGGGACCGCCGAGGTCGAGGACGTCCAGGTCGAACTCTCGCCCTGGTCCACCAAGGCCAGGATGGTCACCCGCGGCGAGCAGCGCGGCGCGGACGTCAACATCGAGGACGCCAAGATCCTGGTCGGCGGAGGCCGCGGGCTCGGCAAGAAGGAGAACTTCGAACTCGCCGAGCAGCTGGCTGATTCGATGGGCGGCGCCGTGGCGGCGACCAGAGCGGTCGTCGATGCGGGCTGGTACCCGTACGCGGCGCAGATCGGCCAGACCGGCAAGACGGTCGCGCCGAACCTCTACCTGGCGCTCGGGATCTCCGGCGCGATCCAGCACAAGGTCGGGATGCAGAACTCGGAGAACATTCTCGCCATCAACAAGGACCAGAACGCCCCGATCTTCGAGTTCTCTGATCTCGGCGTGGTGGGCGACCTCCACAAGATCGTCCCCAAGCTGACCGAGGCGATCAAGGCCAAGAAGGGCTAGAGATGGCCGTCGAGCCGCTCGAATACCCGCCGCCCGTCAAGCCGGCGGAGGAGTTCATAACGGGCATCACCGACCCCGAGGACGAGCGCATCGAGGTCGGCGTGGCGATCGTCGGCGGGGGGCCCGCCGGCCTCGCCTGCGCGATCAAGCTGATGCAGCTGCTCGAGGACGAGCCAGAGCTGGCGGAGAAGCTCGGCGAGGTCCCGGTCGCCGTGGTCGAGAAGGGGAAGACCCCGGGCGCCCACCTGCTCTCCGGGGCGAACATGAAGCCCTCCGCGATGCGGGAGCTGTTCCCGGACCTGGACCCGTCCGAGTGGCCCGTATTCCAGGAGGTCACCAAGGACGCGGTCTACTTCCTCACCTCGAAGGTGGCTGTCCCGCTAAAGCCGATGCCGCCGAACTTCCGCAACCACGGCAACTACGTCACCTCGATCGCCAAGCTCGGTCGTTTCCTCGGCGAGAGGGCCGAGGAGGCGGGCGTCTACATCCTCAGCGAGACCGCAGCCGACAAGCTGCTGGTCGAGGACCGGATCGTCCGCGGCGTCCGCTCCGGGGACAAGGGCCGGGGCAGGGACGGGGAGGAGCTCTCCAACTTCGAGCCGGGATCCGACCTGGTCGCCAAGGCGACGGTCCTCGCGGAGGGGACTCTCGGCCACCTGACCGGGGCGGCACTCGAGTACTTCGACCTCCGCGGCCCAGATCCACCGCGCTGGGAGCTCGGCGTGAAGGAGGTCTGGGAGGTCGAGAAACCACTCGACCGTGTCATCCACACTCTCGGCTGGCCGCTTCGCTGGCGGCCCAAGTACAAGGAGGCGGGCGGCAGCTTCATCTACCCGATGGGCGAGGACAAGGTCGCCATCGGGCTCGTCGTCGGCCTCGACACCAGCGACGCCACCTTCTCGACCCACGACGCCCTCCAGGAGCTCAAGACCCACCCCTTCGTCAAGAAGATCCTCGAGGGCGGCAAGCGGGTCGCCTGGGGCGCGAAGACGATCCCATCGGGCGGCTACTGGTCGATGCCGAAGCGGCTCTCGAGCCCCGGCATGGTGATCACGGGCGACGCCGCGGGGATGGTCAACGTCCCGACACTGAAAGGCATCCACTACGCCATGCACTCGGGCATGTACGCGGCCGAGGCGATCATCGAGTCGCTCAAGCAGGACTCGGTCAACTTCGAGAACTACGAGCGCAAGGTCAAGGACTCGGTGATCGAGAAGGACCTCTGGCAGTCTCGGAACATGCGGCAACCGCTCTCGAAGGGCCTGATCTTCGGCGGTGTCATGGGCAGCCTGATGGTCGCCACCAAGGGCGCCTTCCCCGGTGGGCACTGGAAGAACGAGCCCGACGCGGAGGTGCCGGTGGAGGCCGAGGGGGCGGCCAAGAAGTACCCGAACCCCGACAACAAGTACATCTTCGACAAGCTCAACTCGGTCTTCCTCTCGGGGAATGCCACCCGCGACGACGCGCCGAATCACATCCGGATCCAGGAGAGGGTGCCGCGCGAGCTCGCCCAGACCTGGGTCTCGATGTGCCCCGCGCAGGTCTACGAGATCCCGGACGAGCAGCTCGAATCCGGGTCGGAGACCGTCGACGTGCACGTCACCCCCTCCAACTGCGTGCAGTGCGGAGCGATCACCGCGAAGGGCGGCCGCCTCACGCTGCCCGAGGGCGGCGATGGCCCGCTCTACCAAGAGGTCTGAGCTCTAGCTAGCTAAGGGGTCGAGCTCCCCGACGCGTTCGCGGCGACGAACGCTGCCACGTCCTGCGCGTCCTTACCGGTGACCAGGTTGCGGGGCATGTTGCCGCTCGGCCCACTCTCCTGGCCCTTGGCGTGGGGCCCGCCGCCGGTCCTGATCGCGCGGAGGACGTCGGCCTCGTTCACGGCGATGTCAGCCAGGTTCGGGCCGACCTGACCGATGGTGCCGGCCGCGTCGAACGTGTGACACGAGCCGCAGTGCTGGATGAAGAGCTGTCGGCCATGGGCCTCGGCCGGCGACAGCGGCTGCTCGGCGTCAGGCGCCTCCGGTGAGCCTGAGACGCGCGTCTGCTGCTCGACCGTATCCGAGCCGCTCCCACCGCAGCCGACAGCGATGCCGACGCAGACGAGGCCCGCGATCACGCCGGCCGCGATTGAGTGAAGAGGAGCTTCGGCCACCCCCTGCGCGTACCCGGCCGAGGCTGATTTATGCTCGCCCACGATGCCCGAACGTCCCAGCCAGACGCTCGAGCGTGAGCTGCTGGAATTCGCACCCGATGCGGTGGTCGGGGTGGACGAGCGCGGGGAGATCCAGCTGGTCAACTCGCGCACCGAGGCTGTCTTCGGCTACGGGCGAGGTGAGCTGATCGGACGCCCGGTCGAGACGCTGGTTCCGAGCGGCATACGTCCCGATCACGTTGTTCAACGCGACCGCTACTTCGAGGCCCCGCGCACCCGGCCGACTGGCGCCAGCCTGGATCTCTATGCGCGCCGGAAGGACGGCACCGAGTTCCCGTGCGAGATCTCGCTCTCCACGGTCGCGACCGACGGCGGCATGATGGCCCTCGCCGCGATTCGGGACATCACCGAGCGCCGGCGCGATCGAGATGACCTGCGCAGGGCCGTGAGGCGCCTGCAGGCCGCCACCGAGGTCGCGATCGCGGTCGGTGGCGAGACCGAGCTCGAGCGCGTCCTCGACGCGATCGTCGAGCGGGGACGCGCCCTGGTCGAGGCGCGGGCACTGATCATTCTGCTGCGGGAGGGTGACGAGCTCGTGGTCGCCGCGACGGCAGCGGTGGCCGGCGGGCTCGATCCGAAGGTCGGGCACCTCAGATTCAATGTCGAGGACGCATCCGAGCAGGTCCTGCTGGGCAGGATCAGGGGAGCTGATCTGGGCGCGAACGAGAGAGGGCGCGCACTGATCGCGCCGCTGCTCTTCCGCAACCAGTCGCTCGGTTTGGTGGTGGCCCTTGATCACGTCGGCGATCCGAGCGGCTTCGACGATGAGCACCAGCGGATGCTGGATGCGTTCGCCGCCAGCGCGGCGTCGGCGGTCGCGACCGCCAGGTCGATGGCAGAGGAGCGGCTCCAGAACACGATCGATGCAGCCGAGCAGGAGCGGGGACGCTGGGCACGCGAGCTCCACGACGAGACCCTGCAGTCACTGGCCGTCCTGCGCATGCGGCTCGCCTCAGCGCTCCGGGACGAGTCGCCGGACGAGCTCCACGAAACGGGTCAGGAGGCGGTGCAACAGATCGATGACGAGATCGTGAAGCTGCGGCGCCTGATCACCGAGCTGCGGCCCGCGTCCCTCGACACGATCGGGCTCGAGGCCGCTCTCTACGCGCTCGCGCAACAGCATCAGGAGGTGGGCCCGATCAGGATCGATTGCGACTTCGAGCTCAGTCGGCAGGCGAACGAGCGCCCGCCGGCGCTGCTGGAGACAGCGGTCTACCGGTTGGTGCAGGAGGCGCTCAACAACGTCTCCAAGCACTCCATGGCAAAGCAGGCAGAACTCAAGGTGCGGGACTCGGGAAGCCAGATCGAGATCGAGATCTCGGACGACGGCGTCGGCTTCGAGCCGAACCTCGTCAGGGAGGGGTTCGGGCTGGTTGGGATGAGGGAGAGGGCCGCGCTGCTGGGCGGGACGCTGCGGGTCGAGTCGACCCGGGGGTCGGGGACGAGAGTGTGGGCGGAGATCCCGCTCAACGTTCCCGGCGACGAAGAAACCTAGACGTCAATCAAGCCGCGGTCGATCGCGTAGCGGACGAGCTCAGACCGGGTGGTCATCGCCAGCTTCTGCTGGATGTGCGCTCGGTGCGACTCGACCGTGCGCACGCTGAGGTAGAGCTGGTCGGCGATCTCGTTGTTGGTGTGGCCGAGCGCGATCAGCCTCAGGACCTCGAGCTCTCGCTCCGAGAGGTCGTCGGGCGTCGCGGCATCCGGCTCCGCCGCCAGCCGCGCGCCGAGCTCGGGCTGGAGGTAGGTACGCCCCTCGGCCGCCATCCGGACAGCCTTGACGAGCTCCTCGCTGGCGGCCTCCTTGAGGATGTAGCCGAGGACGCCGGCCTGCAGGGCCTCGCGCGCGAACGCCGTCTCGTCCTGCATCGTGAGGACGACGATCTCCGTGTCCGGCGACTGCTCCCGGATCGCCGGAATGGCGGCCAGACCGGACCCGCCCGGCATGTTGATGTCGAGGATCAGGACCTTGGGCCGGTGCCCGCTGACGTAGCGGGCGGCCGAGTCGGCGTCGCCGGCCTCGGCGACGACCTCAACGTCGGGCTCCCGCTCGAGCATCAGCCGGAGGGCGCTCCTGACGACGGCGTGGTCATCAGCGAGGACGACGGAGATCTTCTCTCCAGACTCCTGACCCCCTGTGGTGGACACGGGCGTACATTAACCCCGTGCGCGGGCGACGGCGCCGGACCGGAACTGCGCAACTCACCCACCGGCGACTGGTTTTAGGGCCGTGGGGATTGGGCTAGAGCTAGGTCCGGCGGAGTCGGGAACGGGTGGCCCCGGCAGCCGGCGGGTGTCCGGGGCGCTGCTGCTGGCGGGGCTGCTGTGCGTGGTCGTGGCTCTCGTTCCGGCCGGAGGGCAGGCGAAGCAGCGCAAGCAGGCGAAGCAGGCCAGGCCGAACATCGTCCTGATCATGGACGACGACCAGTCGGTCAACCTCCAGCAGTTTCTGACGAAGACGAACGCGGCCATCGCCGGCAAGGGAGTCACCTTCGACAACTCGTTCGTCAATTACTCGCTCTGCTGTCCCTCGCGCTCGACCATGCTCACCGGCCAGTACGCCCACAACCACGGGGTGCGGGGCAATCAGCTGCCGACCGGCGGTTACAGCAAGCTCGCGCCGACGCTCGGCAACAGCCTCCCGGTCTGGCTGCAGCGCGCCGGCTACTACACGGCCCACATCGGGAAGTTCCTGAACGGCTACGGCACAACCTCGCCCGACACCGAGGTCCCGCCCGGATGGAACGAGTGGTACGGCTCCCTCGACAATCCCGACGCTTTCACGGGCGGCACCTACACGGCGTACGGCTACACGCTGAACGAGAACGGCCAGATCGTCCACTACGGCTCTACGCCGGACGCCGTCGACCCGGCGACCTACCAGACCGACGTCTACTCGCAGAAGGCGGCCGACTTCATCCGCCGCCGCGCGCCGAGCACGAAGCCGTTCTACCTCTCCGTCGCCCCACGGGACCCTCATGGGGAGGCCGCCTCCTGCAACTGCGTTGGCGACAACCCGCGCGCCGCGCCCCGCTACGAGGGCAAGCTGGCGGGATTGACCGCTCCCCGCGATCCGAGCTTCAACGAGGCCAACGTCTCCGACAAGCCCTCCAACATCAAGAATCTCCCGCTGCTCACCCCGGAGCAGATCGCCAATGTCGACGCCCGCTACCGGGCTCGCGCCGAGGCGGTCCTCGGCGTCGACGACTTGGTCCAGAACGTGGTCAGCACGCTCAAGGCCTCGGGGGAGCTCAAGAACACGGTGCTGATCTTCACCTCGGACAACGGCTTCTTCCATGGGGAGCACCGGGTCCCGCAGGGCAAGGTGCGCATCTACGAGCCCTCGATCCGGGTGCCGCTGCTGATCCGGGCGCCTGGGATGCCGAAGGGGGTCCACCGCAGGCAGCCGGTCGGCAATGTCGACCTCGCGCCGACGATCCTCGACTTCGCCAAGGCGAAGCCCGGCCGCAAGGAGGACGGCATGTCCCTGATCCCGATCATGGAGCGCAAGCGGGACTTCCCTGGCAGGGCGATGGACCTCGAGACCTACTTCACTCCCGACACGACCGAGGACCCCGAGGACCCGCCGCTCAACTACCAGGGCGTGCGCACCGACCGGTACCTCTACGCCAACTACGGCACGGCGGAGCAGGAGCTCTACGACCTCCGCAGCGACCCGTTCGAGCTGCAGAACCAGGCCGGCAATCCGATCTACGCAACGGTCCAGACCGCGCTCCAGCGCCTGCTCTCCTCCGAGGCGCGCTGCGCCGGCAAGACCTGCCGGTCACGGCCGGCGATGAAGCTGAAGGCGGGCTGCTCGAGCGCCAAGGTCGCCGGCAAGGGCAAGCCGCAGGAGGCGACTTTCTACCTCCGCGGGAAGAAGCTGAACCAGGACGCGAAGGCGCCGATCCAGGCCCGGCTGCCCAGGGCGGCCTCAGGCAGCAAGCTGGAGGCCGTGGTGACCTCGCTCGACGGGCGAATCGTCACCCTGAAGCGCACGCTCCACTGCTGAAGGTCATCCCCCGCCCTCCCATGGATGCAGCCGAGGGATCCACCCCGGGACCGCTCGACGGTAGGCGTCATAGCTGCTGCCGAATTGGGCGCTGAGGGTTGGCTCCTCGTAGAGGTGCACGAAGCCGAACACGATCGCGGCGAAGAGCCCGGCATAGGCAAGCAGCTCGGGCTGGCCCAACAGCAGCGCCTGGCCCACAATGCAGGACGTGACTGCGAGGTACATCGGGTTGCGTACGTAGCGGTAAACGCCGCCGACCACGAGGCGCTCGGGCGGCGCAACCGGCGCCGGTGTTCCGAGTCCCTCGACCACGAAACGGTGGAAGGCGTGCACCAGGAAGGCGGCCCCAAGAGCGATCAGGGCGGCGCCGGCGAGGCGGACCGCCAGCGGGGAGGTCTCCATCCCCCAGCCGGTCAACAGCCAGGGGATGAACCCGGCGGCGACGCCGGGCGCGAGCACGAGGAATGCGGCGCTCCAGGCCGCAGCGTGCGCCCTAGGCGACCGTTGCTGGCTCTCGGGCAAAGCGCGCGATCAGCTCGGACAGGCGCTCGGGCTGGTCTTCCGAGACGAAGGTGTAGGAGTCGTCGATCCGCTCCAGCTTCGCGCCATTGATCGTGTCGGCGAGCTTCTCGGCGAAGGAGATCTTGAAGAAGCGGTCCTCGACCGCCCAGGCCAACAGGGTGGGCCGATCGAAGCCGCGGAGCTTCTCGGCGGCGTCGATCGTGTGGCGAGGGTGGATCCCGCGGAGGACCTTGATGGTGTCGCGCCGGATGCCGCGATGGCCGAGATAGGGCTCGACCCACTCCCGCGTCGGCGCCGCGTCGAAGTCGCGCTTGATCAGCCACCCGTAGGCGTTCGGAAGCCGCCGCATCCGCGCGAACCGCATCCCCTGCATCATCCCCGTGAGCGCTCCGGGCACCCGAGCGGCCCATTGCAGCGGGCGGAAGGCGGGTGGCAGGAAGTTCTCGAACGCGTCGCAGTTGGTGAGCACCAGGCGGCCGATCCGCTCGGGGTGGTTGGCGGCGGTGATCTGCGAGATCGCGCCGCCTGTGTCGTTGGCTACCAGGACGACGTCCTCGAGATCGAGTGCCTCGAGGAAGCCGGCGACGATGCCGGCGAGGCCGGGGGGAGACAGGTCGGCGTCCGGATTCATTGGGATGCGGTGGGAGCCGAGCGGGAGGTTCAGAACGATGCAGCGAAACCGATTCTCGAGCAGCGGGGTCACCTTGCGCCACAGGAGCCCGTCCACCAGCAGCCCATGCGCAAAGACGATCGGAGGGCCTTCGCCGGACTCCGTGTAGCCGATCAGTCCCTGGGTCAGTCTGACTTCGCTCATGAGGGCTTCCTCAGGTTGCCCAGCTGCGTCCGGATGAAACGGGGCCAGACCCGCGGGCTCGCCGCCACCGCCTTGAGCAGCGGCGCGGGGTCGAGGTAAGCGACCCTTTCGACCGCCGTCCCGTCTCGGAGCTGGATTCGGTCACAGGTGTGCATCGTGAAGCGCCGGCGGCCGACGGTCCCCTCGAGCCGCAGCTCGATGTAGACGGAGTCGCCCGAAGCGGCCCATCCCTCGACGATGCCGTGCAGGTCCGGGACGATGGTGAACAGCGGGCGGGCGAATTGCTCGCGAAACGCCCTGCGCCCGACGGTCGGGCGCTCAGCGATGGCCGACATCACTCACCTCCAAGCTGGCCCTGCATGGTGAGCGAGTCGATGTAGGTCTGTTTGCTGGCGACGAGGCCGTCGCGGACCTCGATGATGTCGACGCAGTCGACCTCAACGCGGGCGCCACCCTGACCGAGCGCCTTGCCGTCGATCTCGATCGACCCCGCGACGGTTCCTGACATCGTCGACTCGAGCACCCAGTGATCCTCGCCGACGTGCAGCGCGCGCTCGGCGAAGTTGAGGTCGGGGAGGAGGGCGATGTAGCCGGCGAACGCCTCGCGGACCGCCGTCTTGCCCTCAGCCGGGATGCTGCCCGCCGCGTGGGCCGCGAAGACGGAGTCCTCGCTGTGCAGGTCCATGATCGCGTCAAGGTCCTGACTGTTCCAGGCCTCGCCGTAGCGCTGGGCGAGCTCGCGGATCTCGGTCGTTGCCTCGGTCTGGGTCGTCACCGGCGGCCTCCTCGGTTCGTCGTCTGCGCCCACCGCGGCGCTTTCGCATACAGGCTGTATGTATATCTGACCTACAAGCTGTATGTCAACGTGACGTCGGTCTCACTTCCGGGGCCGCTCCTTGCAACCGCGGGAAGTGTTGGGATCCCTGGCTAGACTTGGACGAGATGAAGACCGATATCCATCCCGAATACGTCCTCTCGCACGTCCACTGCTCGTGCGGGAACGACTTCTACACGCGCTCCACGAAGCCCGAGCTGCACGTGGAGATCTGCTCGCAGTGCCACCCCTTCTATACGGGCAAGCAGAAGCTGGTTGACACCGGCGGCCGCGTCGAGCGGTTCCGTCGCCGTGCCGCCAAGCGTGCCCGTTGAGCCCCGAGCCTGACCCAAGATCCAACGGGGCGCGTCCGGTCGGGCGCGCAATCCGAGCGCATGCCGGACGGCCGGCCCGTAGCGGTCGGGGATGCCCCGGTTGGGGGTCAGGCCGTGCTCGAGGGGGTGATGATGCGCGGCGTCTCGGTCTGGGCCGTCGCCTGTCGCACGCCCGAGGGGCGGATCGACGTCACCACGGAGCCGATCGTCTCCTGGGCTAAGCGCAGCCGGATCTGGCGCCTTCCCGTGATCCGCGGAGTGGTCGCGCTGGCCGAGTCCCTGAAGATCGGATTCAGGGCGCTCGCCATCTCGGCGAACAAGCAGCTCGCCGACGGCGACGAGGAGGAGGAGATCGGCGGCTTCACCTGGGGTCTGACGATCGCCTTCTCGCTGCTGCTCGCGGTCGGCCTCTTCTTCGTCATCCCGGTCGGGGCGACCAGCCTGATCAAGGACTGGCTGGGCTCGGCGCTCTTGTTCTGGCTGGTCGAGGGTGTGCTGCGCACGGCGATCTTCATCGGCTATCTCGCGCTGATCAGCAAGCTGCCCGATCTGCGCCGCGTCTTCCAGTACCACGGGGCCGAGCACAAGACGATCTCCACCTTCGAAGCGGGTGATGAGCTCACCCCCGCCAATGCCCGCCGGTACTCCCGCCTCCACCCGCGCTGCGGGACGAGCTTCCTGCTGATCGTGATGGTGCTGGCGATCTTCGTCTTCGCTCCGATCGGGCTGCCCGCCTGGTACTGGCTGGTCCTCTCCCGGATCCTCGGGATCCCGCTGATCGCGGGGCTCTCCTACGAGGTGATCAAGTGGGCCGGCAAGCACCGGAACAAGGCCTGGGTGCGAGCGGTGATGTGGCCTGGCCTGGTGCTCCAGAACCTGACCACTCGGGAGCCCGACGACGATCAGCTCGAGGTGGCGATCGCCTCGCTCAAGGCGGTCCTCGCGGTCGAGGATCCGTACGAGGCGAAGCGCGACCAGCCGATCGAGATCGTCGCCTAGCGCCTCCGGTTCTTTTGCCGCATCCCCGGAATCTGGACGGATGTAGGCGGGACGGGCGCGGGAAAGTACGCAGAGACGGGGTTAGGAAACGCTCTAACCTTTTTCAGCTTTGACTCATCAGAACCCGCTCGGTGTCGTGCGGAGGCACGGGTTCGCATTGCTCCTCGCGTGGGTCGCGGTCTTGGCCTGCTCTCAAACGGCGCAGGCTGCCCCGACGCTCCCGGGCGGCTTCCAGGAGTCGGTCGTCTTCAGCGGCCTCACCAACCCGACCAACCTCGTCTTCGCTCCCGACGGCACAATCTTCGTCGCCGAGAAGAGCGGGTTGATCAAATCGTTCGACGGCTTCAACGACACCACGCCCACGACCGTCGCGGACCTGAGTGACGAGGTCTACAACTACTGGGATCGCGGCTTGCTCGGGCTCGCGGTCGATCCGGGGTTCACGACGGGGCGGCCCTATCTCTACGCCCTCTATACACGCGACGCCGAGCTCGGCCAGAATCCTCAGAGATGGGGCTCGCCGGGCGTCCTGAGCGACCCATGCCCAAGCCCTCCCGGCCCCCTCGACGACGGCTGCGTCGCCAGCGCGCGCCTCTCGCGGCTGACGATCAGCGGCGGCGTCATGACGGCCCAGACGCCGTTGATCACGGACTGGTGTATTCAGTACCCGAGTCACTCGATCGGTGACCTCGCCTTCGGTCCGGACGGCGCGCTCTACGTGAGTGGCGGCGACGGTGCCACGTGGAGCTTCACCGATTACGGCCAGGCCGGAAACCCGCTCAATCCATGCGGAGACCCCCCGGGACCGCCCGGCACCGCGCTGGCTCCGCCGACCGCCGAGGGGGGATCCCTGCGCAGCCAGGACGTTCGAACTCCCGCCGACCCGACCGGCCTCGACGGCGCCATCCTTCGCGTAGATCCCGACACGGGGGCCGGCCTGCCCGGCAACCCCTTCTTCGCCAGTTCCGACGCCAACGAGAGACGGATCGTCGCCTACGGCCTGCGCAACCCGTTCAGGTTCACGCTGCGTCCAGGCACCAGCGAAGTCTGGATCGGCGAGGTAGGCCGGGGGACCTGGGAGGAGATCAACCGCCTCACCAATCCGACCGATGGGACCGCCGACAACTTCGGCTGGCCCTGCTATGAGGCGGTTCCCCGCCAGGGCGGCTTCGACGGGGCCAACCTCAACCTCTGCGAGAGCCTCTACAGCCAGGGCGCGGGCGCAGTGGTCAGCCCGTACTTCGCCTACCACCATGACGCGCCGATCGTCAACGAGACCTGCAAGTTCGGCAGCTCCTCGACCTCCGGTGTCGCCTTCTACCCGGGGGGTCCGTTCCCGGACTCCTACGACGGCACCCTGTTCTTCGCGGACTACTCCCGTGACTGCATCTGGGCGATGCTTCCAGGCGCCAACGGACTGCCCGACCCGACCACGATTCAGCCGTTCGTCCAGGGCGCGGCCAATCCCGTTGATCTCAAGATCGGCCCGGACGGCGACCTCTACTACGCCGACTTCGGCACCGGAACGATCCGGCGCGTGTTCCACACCACCGGGAACAGCCCGCCCACCGCGGTGGCCACCGCGACGCCTTCGAACGGACCAGGCCCCCTGCAGGTCCAGCTGGACGCATCGGGGTCCACCGACCCGAACGGCGACTCGCCTCTCCGCTACGCCTGGGACCTCGACCAGGACGGCCAGTTCGACGACTCCAACGTCGTGAACCCGACCAAGACGTTCGACGCCTCCGGCACCTACCACCCGGCGGTCCAGGTGTCCGATCCCTCGAATGCCACCGGCACGGCCTCCGTCGAGATCCAGGTCGACAACACGCCCCCAGTCGCTCACATCGATGCCCCACTGGCCACCAAGACCTGGGCGGTCGGCGACACCATCGATTTCTCAGGCTCGGCCAGCGATGCCCAGGAGACCCTGCCGGCGTCAGCCTTCGACTGGGAGATCGTGCTCAACCACTGTCCGGGCGGCCCGAGCGATTGCCATCAGCACGTGATCCAGGACTTCCTCGGCACCAACAGCGGTTCGTTCGCGGCCCCCGACCACGACTATCCGTCCTCCCTGACGCTCAACCTGACGGTCACCGACGCGGGCGGACTGACGGATACCGAGTCGGTGACCATCGACCCGAAAACGGTCGATCTCACCTTCGACACAGTCCCCTCGGGCCTCGAAGTGGCCCTGAACGACGACCCGACGGCGGCCCCGTTCACCCGAACGGTGATCGAGGGCTCGCACAACACGGTGATCGCCCCTGACCCTCAGCAGTTGGGAGTGCAGACCTACCAGTTCGGCTCCTGGTCCGACGGCGGGCCGGCCACCCACAACATCACGGCCGATCAGACCGAGACCCTGCTCGCCACCTTCCGCGACGCCAGTCTGCCTGTCCCTGGGATCACCGACATGACCGGACCTGAGACCCTGATCACCGGCGGCCCGCCGTCAAAGGTGAAGCTCTGGTTCCGGAAGGGAGCATCGCGGCTGGGTAAGGCAAAGGGCAAGGCGCTCGCCTTCAGATTCATCGCCCTGGAGCCCGCGATCGGATTCGAATGCCGGTTCGATGACCGGGCTTGGACGCCCTGCACCTCGCCGCTGAGGCTGCCGCAGCTGAAGAGGGGGGCCCACATCTTCGCGGTGCGTGCAAAGGACGTCCTCGGCAATGTCGATCAGACTCCGGCTATCCGCGCCGTCCGGATCGTCAAGAAGCCAGCCGTCGCCGGACGATGACGACCCGCTGGGCTCGGCAGATCCGCTCGCGGGCGGGCGCGGTCGCGATCCCTGTGGCGGTGACAGTCCTGGCTTTGGGAGCGGCCGTCACCGCCCGGGCTGTCGCCCTGCACGCGCTCACCGCGAAGGGGTGCATCGCCGACGTCGGCGACGCAGCCGGCTGCGGCACGGCGACACAGGGCCTCGACTCGGCCCGGGGCGTCGCGGTCAGCCCCGACGGGAGGAGCGTCTACGCCGTCGCAAACGGCGACCGGGCGCTCGTCCGCTTCGACCGCAACCCCGAGGGCGCCCTCTCGAATCCGAGCTGTATCGGAGACGTGGGCGGTCCTGCGGACTGCGGGCCCGGTAATACGGCGCAGGGCCTGGGGGGCGCGTTCGCAGTCGCGGTCAGCCCGGACGGCGAGAACGTCTACGTCGTCTCCAGCTCCGACGATGCGATCGTCACCTTCGACCGCGCACAGGATGGTGCCCTCTCGAACCCGAGCTGCATCGAGGATGTGCCAAACCCCCCGGCCGTGGCGGTTTGCGAGTCGACGGCGCAGGGTCTCGACTCCGCCCGCGCAGTGGCGCTCAGTCCCGACGGGAAAAGCGTCTATGCGCTAGGAAATTTCGACGACGCCATCGTGCGTTTCGACCGTGGCCCCAATGGAGCACTGTCCAACCCGAGCTGTGTTGCCGATCCGCCCGATCTCGCTGGCTGCGGCTCGATGACCGAGGGCCTTGACGCAGCCAGAGGAGCGGCGGTCAGCCCGGACGGGTCGAGCCTGTACGCGGTTTCCGACGTTGACGACACGATCGTCCGGTTCGACCGCGCCGCCAGCGGCGCGCTCTCGAATCCGAGCTGCATCGGGGACGTGGGCGGTCCCGCCGACTGCGGGCCCGGCAACATTGCTGACGGTCTGAACGGCGCAAAGGGGATGGCGATCAGCCCCGACGGGGCGAATGTCTACATCTCCTCGATCAGCGACAACGCCATCGTCACCTTCGAACGCGGACCGGACGGCGCCCTCTCCAACCCGAGCTGCATCGAAGACATCGGCGGTACCGCCGGCTGCGGACCCGCCAACACGGCCCAGGGCTTGGAGGATGCCCGCGCCGTGGTGGTCAGCGCCGACGGATCGAGCGTCTACTCCGTCGCGGGTGACGACAGCGCGATCGTGACCTTCGACCGCCGTCCGGACGGCTCCCTCTCCAACCCGAGTTGCATCGAGGACATCCCAGAACCCCCCGCCACGCGCGTCTGCGGGTCGACGGCTCAGGGGCTCAGCGACGTCCAGGATGTGGCAATCACTCCGGATGGGGGAAGCGTGTACACCGCCTCGTCGTTTGACGACGCCATTGTCAGCTTCACTCGCGAGTTGCCGCCGGTTTGCGTGGACAGCTCGAGCTCGGGTGCGGCGGCCGCGATGCAGACGGTCCCACTGGACTGCTCCGATCCCAACGGCGACCCGGTGGCGATCTCGATCGCGAGCGGGTCGGCGAACGGGACGTTGGGGCCGGTCGACCAGGCTGCGAAGACCGTCCCCTATACGCCCAACCCGGGATTCTCGGGTGTCGATTTGTTCGAGATTCACGCCACCGCGGACGGCAAGCTGTCCAACCCGGCGACCGTCGGAATCACGGTCACCCCGGGAGCGGCGGGGCCGGTCCCCACCGCGCCGCAGGGAGTCGCCGCGCCGCAGAGTCGAGCGGGCGGCGACGCGAAGCTCACCTGCAGGCCGAAAGGGACGAAGGCCAAGTGCACCCTCGCATTCGCTGCTGTTGCGAACGTAACCAGGGTGCGCGTCTCCCGTCACGGTGTCACCTATGCCGTGGGCAAGCCGGTCAGCGGCCCGCGCGGGACGCTCGTGCTCCGTTTTCGCCGCTCGCATCCACTCCCGCGCGGACGCTACGTCCTGGCGGTGGTCCAGGGAGCCGGGGCCACGAAAGTCGTGACGCGGACCCGCCTGCGCGTCGGCTGAAGGATCCACCGGCGCACCCCTCCTCCGAGGCGAAGCGCGACCAGCCGATCGAGATCGTCGCGTAGTTCTAAGAGGACTCTCACCGGACGCTAATTCGCGATTCACCCGGGCCGCCGAACATCGCCGGGATGAAGCTCAGGGTTCACATCGACGAGACGGCCTGCCTCGCGTACGGGGACTGCGCCGAGCTCGCGCCGGAGGCCTTCGAGGTCGACGGCGTAGCACACCTGGTCGGCTCGGCTCCTCTGCAAAAGTTGGTCGATGCGGCGCGCGCCTGTCCTTCGGAGGCGATCACGCTGATCGACGCCGATACGGGCGAGCAGATCGCTCCCTAGTTCGCGCGATAGCCGGGAACGGTGAAGCGGACGGTCACTCCGGCGCCCGGCCGGGACTCGGCTGCGATCGAGCCGCCATGTGCCTCGACGATCGCCTTCGCGATCGCCAGCCCGAGGCCGCTTCCCCCTTCAGCCCGGCTCCGACCCTCGTCGGTCCTGTGAAAGCGGTCGAAGATCCGGCCCAGCTGCTCGGGCTCGATGCCGACCCCATCGTCCCGGACCGCGAATAGCGCCGTCCCATCACCAGAGGTGATCGAAACTTCGACCTGGCCGTCGGGCGACGTGTGTCGGACCGCATTGGTCACCAGGTTGCGAAGCACCTGTGCGAGCCGATCCGGATCTGCCTGCAGATCGCCGTGAATGCTCGTGTTCACCGTGTACTGGCGCGGCCCGAGAAGCGGCAGGTCGCGGCGAAGGTCTTCGACGAAGTCGTCGATCGGAACGCGACGGCGTTGGATCAGGCCGCCACGCTCGGCTTTGGCGAGCGTGAGCATGTCGTCGGTGAGCCGTTCCATGCGACGCACTTCGCGCATCAGCTCGCGGGCCTCGGCGGTGACCTCCTCGCGGTCTCCGGAATGGTCCGCGAGTTGCTCGATCCGTCCCCGCAGCACTGTCAACGGGCTGCGGAGCTCGTGTGAGGCGTCGGAGACGAACTCACGCTGCAGCCGGAAGCCCTCCTCGAGGCGGTCGAGCATGTGGTTGAAGGACTCGGCAAGCACCCCCACCTCGTCTTCACCGCTGTAGTCGAATCTGTGGGTGAGATCGCCCGAGTCGACCGCCGAGGCGACCGCCGCCATGCGTCGCAGGGGTCTCGAGATCAGGTTGGCGAGCCAGATTGCGATCGCCACCGAGAGGACCAGAGCTCCGATGCCGACCGCTATGAACTTGTTCCGGAACGAGGCGAGCGCCTGATCGACCGAGGTGAGCGGGTCCGCCACCCGGAAGGTCCCGATCTCGGTGCCCCCGTTGACGATCGGCTCCGTGAGCACCCGTAGCTTGCCTGTCTCGTCCGTCGAAACCGTCGTCAGCCCATCGCCGGCTGAGACGATGCCGGCGGTGCCGGCCTCGTCGCTCTCGCTGTTTCCGGCATGCGACTCCGCCAGTTCCTCGTCGACGATCCGGGCCTGGTTCGTCACGGACGATAATCCCTGGGGCGAGATCAGATAGATCCGCGCCTCAGGGTGATAGCGCTGGCTGGCCACGAACCGGTCGCTCGCAGCCCGGAGCGAGGCGGGGTCGTGAACCCTGCCGCCGTCCAACACCCGCTGCTGAAATTCCGCGTACTGCTCATTCAGCTCTCGATCGATCCGGCTGCGGAGGTTTGCGGCTGTGGTCGCGTGGAGCGCGAAGAAGCTCGCCGCCACGGCGGCCACGCTGACCGCCGAGATCGCCACCACGAGCCGCAGTCGGATGCCGCGGGGGACCCACCTACGCATCGGCGCTCACCAGCCGGTAGCCGGCCGAGCGAACTGTCTGGATCGGAGCCTCCCCGTCAGCCTCGGCCAGCTTTCGGCGGAGATAGCCGATGTAGACGTCGAGGACATTCGTCCCGGGGTCGTAGTCATAGCCCCAGACCGCATTCAGGATCTGCGCGCGAGAGAGGACCTGGTCCGGGTAGCGCATCAGGTAGGCGAGCAGCTCGAACTCGCGGGCGGTCAGCTTCACCGCATGGCCCTCCCGGTCCACCTCGCGGGTACGGAAGTCGAGGCTGATCCCACCGACCTCGAGGGACGTGGCATTCGCCTGGCCGGGCTGGCGGAGGTGGGCCCTGATGCGTGCGAGGAGCTCGCTGAAGGCGAACGGCTTCGTGAGGTAGTCGCTGGCGCCGAGGTCCAGCCCGGTGACGACGTCGTCGGTCTCCGCCAGAGCGGTCAGCATGATCACGGGTAGTACCTCGTCGGTTTCCCGGATCGCTTTGACGACCTCGAGGCCGCTCAAATTGGGCAGGAGCACGTCGAGAACGACGAGCGCAAAGTCGCCGGTCCTCGCCCGCGCGAGCCCCTCCTCGCCGTCGTAAGCGCAGCTGACCGAGTAGCCGTCGGCTTCGAGACCTCGCTGGACGAACTCGGCGATTGGGCGCTCGTCTTCGACGACCAGAATCCGCATAGCGGCAATGCTAGGTGTGCCTCGAAAGGCCACCTGAACCTCTAAGGGAATTCTCATCAGGGCCTTACGGGTTGTTCATCGCCGGCAGCGAGCATTCACGGATGAACTCCGACTCTCCCATCCCGATCGTCGAGTACGACCGGCGCTTCAAGCTCTTCGGGTCACACGTTCGGGTCCTGATCGGCGCGCCTACACGTGCCGGGCTCCCCTCGCCCGAAGCGATGGGCATCCAGATCGAGTTCTTCCTCCGCCTTCTGCATCGGAAGCTGACTCGGTTCGACCGCAACAGCGAGCTGTCCGCTCTCAATACAGACCCGGGAGAGCACTGCCCGGTGAGCCCGACGCTGGCCCTGGCGGTGGAGGCCGCTCTCTGGGCCGCTCGCACCTCGGAAGGCCTGGTCGATCCGACCCTCGTCGGTGAGCTCGAGCGTGCCGGCTACGCGAGCTCAAGGGCGGATCTCGAATCCGCTGCGATCCAAGATGCGCTTGCCGTCGCGCCGAAGCGCCGGCCCGCTTCCCCTCGGAGGGAGGCGCCCTGGCGAGATATCTCCGTCGATTCGGTCGCCGGAATCGTGTCGCGTCCGGTCGGTGTCAGCATCGACACCGGCGGCAGCAGCAAGGGGCTCGCGGCCGATCTGGCCTCCAACCGGCTGGACGGCTACGCGACCTTTGCAATCGACGCCGGCGGTGATCTTCGGATCGGTGGCGAGCGGCCGGCAACCAGGCTCGTTCGCATCGATCATCCGCTTCGGGATGCGCCCGCCCACGAGCTGACGCTCGTGAGCGGCGCAGTCGCCACGAGTGGCATCAAGACTCGCCTCTGGCCGACCGAGGAGGGCTTCGCACATCATCTGCTCGACCCCGCCACGGGTGAGCCGGCCTGGACCGGGCTGATTCAGGCGACCTCCCTCGGTGAGACAGCGCTCGAGGCGGAGACCCTCGCCAAGATGGCGTTTCTCTCCGGGCCCGAACGCGCGCGCGAGATTCTCGCTCCCCGCGGAGGCCTGATCGTGCTCGACGACGGCGGCGTCGAGGTGTTCGGCTCCGTGGCTGAGTCCGCGCCGCAGGCCGCCGAGGCGGTGATTCCGGCGTGAATTCCTATAGCGATCCCGGACAGCACATCTATTGGATCGCCAGCCGTGCCTTCGGCGTCGTGGCGCTGGTGATGGTGGCCGTATCGGTCGGGATGGGCCTCGCCATGGCGATGCGGGCGGCGAAGGGGCCGGGGGCGATGGCCAAGCTGAAGCAGGCGCACGAGGCGACCGCCCTCACCGCACTGCTGCTGATCGCCGCGCATGGGGTCGTCCTTCTGGGCGACTCCTACTTGAAGCCGGGCGTTACCGGGATCGCAGTCCCGTTCGTGATGGCGCATCGGCCGTTGTGGACCGGGCTCGGAGTGGTCGGGGGTTGGCTCGCGGCGATCCTCGGCCTGACCTTCTACGCCCGCCGCTGGATCGGCCCGAAGCTCTGGCGACAGATGCACCGCTGGACGCTCGCCGTCTACGTGCTCGCCGTGATCCACACGCTCGGGGCCGGGACCGACGCGCGTTCCTTATGGCTGCTCGCGATCGTGATCGCGACGGCCGCACCGATCGTCGTGATGGCGGCGGTTCGGCTGCTGCCGAGCGATCAGCCCGGTCAGCGGCGTCCACGCCGGCGAATCCCGCTGCCCTCGGAGCAGTTCTCCCGGCCAGCGCCGGCTAGAAGCTACGACTACGAGGCGGTCCGATGAGCCGCGATCCAGGCCGCGATCGCGTCGCCCGACGGATTCCCGACCGCCGGGTTCCCGCCTCAGCCGTGCGTGCCTCGCAGCGGCGAACCTACAAGCGCGGACCGCGGCAGTCGACAAGGGCGCTGACGACGAAGCTCACCGCGCTCGCCATCGTCGCAACGCTGATGATCGGAGGGCTGCTCGCGGCCCAGATGGCGGCGGGCAGCGACCCGGCTCTCGGCCCGAAGGCCACCGCCCAGACGAAGAAGTCGTCGGCGAAGCCCTCGAACAGCGGCTCATCGAGCTCGTCGGCCAATGGTTCCGGAAGTGATCCCTACAGCCAGTCATACGGCTCTGATGAGTACTACTACGGGGGCTCGGGATACTCCGCCGGGTCGGGCGGCTACTCATCGGGCTCCGGCGGCTACTCCTACTCGGCGCCTCCGGTGACGAGCAGCACCTCGTAGGCGCAGCCGCTCACCCCCACCGGCACGCCTCGCTTTTCGTCCTGACGCCGCCTCGCGTCAAACTAAGCGTGTGATCGAAGACCTGGTCGCCCAGATCGAGGAGCGCTTCGCCGAGCTCGAGCGGCAGATGGCGGACCCGGACCTGCACTCAGACCGGGAGCGTGCCGCCGAGGTGGGGCGCGAGTACCGCGAGCTTCAGCCTGCCCACGCACTGGCACAGGAATGGCTGAAGCTGAAGGACGACCTCGAGGGTGCGCGGGAGCTGCTCGCGGAGGACGGCGACGATCCGGACCTCAGGAGGGTCATGGCCGAGGCCCCGGGGCGGCTCGAGGAGCTCGCCGAGGGGATCCGCCTGGCGATGATCGAGCGGGACCCGAACGACGACAAGAACGTGATCGTCGAGATCCGCGCGGGAACCGGGGGCGACGAGGCGGCGCTCTTCGCCGGCGACCTCTACAAGATGCTCACCCGCTACGCCGAGCGTCGCGGCTACTCGGTCGAGGTCCTCTCCCAGTCCCCGGCGGAGGTCGGCGGCTTCAAGGAGGTCACCTTCTCGGTCAAGGGCGACGGCGCCTACTCCGTCTTCAAGTACGAAGGCGGGACCCATCGGGTGCAGCGCGTCCCGAGGACCGAGTCGCAGGGCCGGATCCACACGTCGACCGCCACGGTGGCGGTGTTGCCGGAGGCCGAGGAGGTCGACGTGCAGATCGACCCGAACGACCTGCAGATCGACGTCTACCGCTCCTCCGGCCCAGGTGGCCAGTCGGTGAACACCACGGACTCCGCTGTACGCATCACCCACAGGCCCAGCGGCGTGGTGGTGTCGATGCAGGACGAGAAGTCACAGCTCCAGAACCGGGAGAAGGCGATGCGCGTCCTGCGCGCCCGATTGCTCGAGCGGGAGATCGCCGAGCAACAGGCGAAGATCGCCTCCGAGCGGCGCGCGCAGGTGGGCACGGGCGAGCGCTCGGAGAAGATCCGCACCTACAACTTCCCGCAGGACCGGGTCACCGACCACCGCGTGAAGCTCACCGTGAGCGGAGTGGACCGGGTTCTGAACGGCGATCTCGACGAGATCACGGACGCCCTCTCCTCGGAGGAGAAGCGCCTCCGGCTCGAGACCCAGACGGCCGAAGCGACCTGAGGGGACAGTGCCGGGCAACACGGTCCGCGACGCACTGGAGGCCGCCGTCGACGCGTTCGACGCGGCCGGCTGCGACACGGCACGCCTCGACGCCGAGGTCCTGCTGGCGCAGGCGACGGGCTGGGATCGCGCCCAGCTGGCGGCGGAGCCCGAGGCCCGGCTGCCGGTGGGAGCGTCGCGCACCTTCGGCGAGATGGTCAGGCGCCGGCTGCGCCGCGAGCCGGTGGCCTACATCCTGGGGCGCAAGGGTTTCCGGCGCGTCGAGCTGCTCGTCGATCGGCGCGTTCTGATCCCGAGGCCGGAGACCGAGTTGCTGGTTGACCTGGCCGTG
This sequence comes from uncultured Solirubrobacterales bacterium, assembly GCA_963804595.1. GTDB lineage: Bacteria > Actinomycetota > Thermoleophilia > Solirubrobacterales > 70-9 > DASUPK01. The sequence continues at coordinate 73,873 of CAWDQZ010000017.1, read as the reverse complement.
GAGATCGAGCCCGACCGGGTGCTCGACGTCGGCACCGGTAGCGGCGCGATCGCCCTCTCCGTGGCGGATGAGCTCGGCGAGACGAAGGTGACCGCCATCGACACGTCCTTCCACGCGGTTCGGGTGGCGCAGGCGAACACGGCGCGCCTCGGACTGGCCGACAGGGTCGACGTCGTGCTTCGCGGTCCGAGCTCGCTGATGGGCGCGCGTAAGGGCGGTGCTCCGTTCGATCTCCTGCTCGCGAACCTTCCCTACGTGAGCGAGGACGAATGGGGGGAGCTGGCACCCGAGATCCGCGAGTACGAGCCCCGAGAGGCATTGGTGCCCGGGACAACGGGGCTCGAGGCGTTCGAGGCGCTGGCGGAGGAGCTCTTCGGTCTGGCGCCGCGCCCCACCGTCGTCGCGCTGGAGATCGGGGCCGACCAGGCCGACGAGGTCACCAGGCTGATCCGCGCGGCCGGGTACGCGGATACCGAGGTGCGGCAGGACCTCGCCGGCCACGACCGGGTGGTCATCGGGCGATGACGGAGATCGTGTCGATCGAGCGCGACGGTCCGGATGAAGCCCGGTCCGCCCTCGAGCGCTGCGTTGGGGAGGGCGGCGTCGCCATCTTCCCCGCCGACACCCTCTACGGCCTCGCCTGCGATCCGCTCAATCCGGAGGCTGTCGACCGGATCCACTCGGTCAAGGGTCGCGATGACGGCAAGCCGTCGGCGGTCATGTACTTCTCCCCGCTGGCGATGCGCGAGCTCGTCTCGGAGCTCGGGGAGCGCTCGCCGCCGGGCGGTCGCCCGCCTCCTGCCGGGGCCGGTGACCCTGGTGATCGCGAATCCCGGCCGCCGCTACCCGCTTGCCTCACGCGACGATCCCGAGCGGCTCGGCGTCCGGCTGATCGAGGGCCCGCTCGCCGGCGCCATGACACCGATCTTCCAGACGAGCGCGAACCGAAACGGCGAGCCCGCGCCACGCGGCTTCGACGAGATCGACCAGGACGTCCGGGCGGCCGCCGACGTCGCGATCGACGGCGGCAACCTGATCGGCGCTCCATCGACGGTGGTCGAGATGAGCGAGCTCGACTCCACCGGGCGCTGGGATGTCCTCCGCGAGGGCGCCCTGCCGAGCGGCGTGATCGACGAGGTCCTCGAGGAGACAGCGCCCGGCTAGGCGGCCGCCTGCTCGGCCTCCGCGTGGCTCGTGTAGGCCCAGCCACGCTGGAAGCGAACGCCGCGCGGTTCCATGATCCAGCCGACCTCGCCGCTGACCTCCGCGCCGCTCCCTCGCCCCGTGGCCGTCATCTGCCCGAGGACCAGCAATCGATCGCCGATCTCGCGGACCTCTCCGAGCTCAACGCGAATCTCCGAGAACATCTCGTCGACGTCCTCGAACCAGGCGTGAATGCCGTTGTGCCCGTGGTAACCGGGGTCCCCCTCGACCCGGGCGGTCAGGAACGGGTGCCATTCGCAATCCGGGTTCCAGACGGCGGCGAACGCATCCGCGTCGCGGGCGTTGTACGCGTCGCGCAGCTGCTCCAGCTGTGGCCCGTAGTCGGCCATCCCTATGCCGACGACTCCTGCTCGATTGCCGAGACAGCCTGATCGAGCGTGGGGTAGAGGGAGAGGCGGATCGCCCGACCGTCGCGCAGCTCCCAGACCATCACGGCGTCCTGGCCGAAATCGAGGCCTGTGGTCTTCCCACGGGCGCGGAGGGTGAACTCGACGACTACCCGGTCGCCGACCTCGCGAAAGCTGCGGGCATCCCAGCGGATCTCGTCCATCACCTCGAGGAACGAGTCGAACCAGCGTCTGATGCCGTCATGACCCCGGTACGTGTCCGGCTCCGAGGCGAGCTCGGGCGGCGTTGTCGCCTCGAAATCCGGATCGAGGAAGGGCAGGATGCCCTCTATCCCTTCCGAGTTGAACGCCTCGAACCCTCGCTCGATGATCTCGATGTTGCTGCTCGCCACCGGTCCAGCGTACGGCGGCTCAGGCGGCTGCCGCAACCGTGCTGCGGATGAACAGCTCGCGGGCCCGCTTGCGCTCGGGCGTCGACCCGCGCTCGATCCGTTCGAGCGTCATGCCCTGCATCCCGGCGATCACCATCACCGTCAGGACTCGCGCCTTCGCGGGCGTCAGGCCGTCGCTCACCTCCGTGAGCTGCCGCACGAGCACCTCGCGCCACTGCCCGTTGACCTCGGCGATCGTCCGGCTGACCTCCGGCTCCACCACCGAGACGGCGGCCAGGTCGAAGTAGAGGCGAGCGACCCGCTCGTCCTCGTCCAGCACCCGCTCGACGCCTGCGTCCACCCCTCGCACGACCTCCTCGACCGTCGTGGCGCCGTCGATGGCGTCAAGGACCTCGTTGGTGATCATCTCCGCGATCGAACGCCCGGCCGCCTGCACCAGGCCCTGCTTCGAGCCGAAGTGGTAGGCGACCAGCGGCTTCGATTCGCCCGCCCGCGCCGCCACCTTGGCGATGGTCAGGCCCGCGTAGCCGTCCGACTTGAGGACCTCGATCGCCGCGTCGAGGATGCGCTCACGGGCCCCGGTCGAGGGCCGCCCCCGGCGGGCGGGAGCGGCGGTCGGACTCGTCATCATCAACGCTTCGGCCTCCCCTCGGTGGGCTACGCGACTGAGGCGAGCATCGCGGGGTCGAGCCCCATCGCTGCCAGCTTCTTCGAGAGCGACTTCGCCGCGTACTCGAAGATCTCGCTCGAGTGGTAGAAGGGCGTTTGGAAGTTGTAGGGGTCGTCGACCCACGGCGGGACGAAGACGAGCGGGGCGACCGCAAGGCACTCCTTGAGCGTGTCCTCGACGACCTTCGCGTTCGCCTTGTCCTCCTTGATCGCGTCGGCGAGGAACTTGACGCCGAAGCCGACGTGACGCGACTCATCTCGGTTGACGGCCGTGAAGCCGGCCGTGAAGCCCGGGAACCAGCCGCGCTCGCGCATGGACTTGATCATGAACCGGGCGGCCGTCAGCGCCAGCATCCCCTCGATGATGATCATGTAGACGGTGATCCCGCGGACCAGCTTCGGGAAGTCGCTCGGGTCCTTGCGCAAGTCCTCAGCGCACTCGTGGAGGATTCCGTCGAACAGGGTCTCCCAGTCCTTGTTCACCACATAGCGCTGCTTGTCGATCATCTCGCCGAGGCTGCCGGCCTCGATTCCGAAGACCTCGCGGTAGAAGCCATTCCAGAAGACGGTGTGCTTCGCCTCGTCGGAGATCTGTGTGGTGAGGAAGACCTTCGCCTCGTGGGTGGGCGCCGCGATCGCGAACGGGAGTAGCTCCAGGGTCACCCGCTCCTCGCCGAGGAAGAATTCCGAGAAGCCGAACTCGAGGAACCTGCGCTCCTCGTCGGTGAACATGTCCGGGTCGGCCCACTGCCTGGCGTCCTCGGTGAAGTCGAAGTCCTCCGTCGACCAGTGCTGGCGCTGCCAGCGCATGAAGAGCTTCTCGTAGGAGGGCGCGGCCTCGACGATGCGGTCGAGTCCGGACATCACCTTGTCGATGTCGCCGTCCAGGAGAACGGAGAGAGCCTCGTCCTCGGTGTGGAGCTCATCCGGCGGCGATGTTTGTGGCCGCCGTTGATTCTGGGTGGCGGTGGCGTCGGTCATCTCTCCTCCTCGGTGGACCTCGGGTTCGGCGCATTATTGACCACTCGTTCAATAAATGTCAAGTCCGCCGCCCGATGTATCGTGGCCCACGATGAGCGAGCTCCCCGACGACTTCCAGATCGCCCACCTGGCCGAGGTGGATCCCGACATCCAGCGCGTGCTCGACGGCGAGCTCGGCCGCCAGCAGGGCACCCTCGAGATGATCGCCTCGGAGAACTTCGTCCCGCAGGCGGTCCTCGATGCCGCGGGCTCGGTGCTCACCAACAAGTACGCCGAGGGCTACCCCGGCAAGCGCTACTACGGCGGCTGCGAGTGGGTCGACATCGCCGAGCAGCTGGCGATCGATCGGGCCAAGGAGGTCTTCGGCGCCGAGCACGCGAACGTCCAGCCGCACGCCGGCGCCCAGGCGAACAACGCCACGTACATGGCGCTTCTGGACCCGGGCGACACGATCATGGGGCTGGCGCTCGATCACGGTGGTCACCTCACCCACGGGATGAAGCTCAACCTCTCGGGCAAGCTCTACGACGTCGTCGCCTACCACGTCCGCCGCGAGGACAAGCTCGTCGACATGGACGAGGTCGCCTCGCTGGCCGAGGAGCACAAGCCGAAGCTGATCGTGGCGGGCTGGTCCGCGTACCCCCGGTATCTCGACTTCGCCGCATTCCGCGAAATCGCGGACTCGGTGGGGGCGAAGCTGATGGTCGACATGGCCCATTTCGCAGGGCTGGTCGCGGCGGGCGAACACCCGAGCCCGGTGCCGCATGCCGACGTCGTCACGACCACGATCCACAAGACGCTCTGCGGGCCGCGGAGCGGGATGATCCTCTGCAAGGAGGAGCTCGCGGCGGACATCAACCGTGCCGTCTTCCCTGGCACCCAGGGCGGCCCGCTGATGCACATCATCGCCGCGAAGGCAGTGGCCCTGAAGATCGCCCAGAGCGATCAGTTCAAGGAGCGCCAGCGGCAGACGATCGCAAACGCACAGGCCTTCGCCGATGAGCTGATCGCGGGCGGCATCGAGGTGCTCACCGGCGGCACCGACGTCCACCTGGTGCTCGTCGACCTGACCAATACAGGCCTCGACGGCAAGGCGGCGGAGGACCGCCTCGAGGAGGTCGGCATCACGGTGAACCGCAACGCGATCCCGTTCGACGAGCGCCCGCCGATGAACCCCTCCGGCCTGCGCATCGGGACGCCGGCGCTGACGACTCGCGGCCTGGTCGAGGAGGACCTGCGTGAGATCGCGCGGGTGATCGTCGCGGCGCTCTCCGACGACTTCGACTCGCAGAAGGACTCCCTGCTGGAGCGCTCCCGCGCCCTGATGGAGCGCTATCCCCTTTACCCGCAGCTCTCAGCCGCGACGGTCTAGCCCCGGCTTGAAGATCTGGGCCGACATGAGTGGCCCGGCGCATGTCCTCGTGCTCCGGCCGATCATCGAGCGCCTCCGCGCGCAGGGCCACGAGGTGCGGATCACGGCGCGGGAGTACACGCAGACCCTCGAACTGCTCGAGCTGCACGGGATGGACTACACGCTGATCGGCAAGCACGGCGGCGCCTCCCGCGCCCGCAAGCTGATGCGGCTGATCCAGAGGACGGCCGGGATGCGCCGCTTCGGGAAGAACCAGGGATTCGACCTGGCGATCGCGCACGGCTCCAACGACCTCGCGATCGCCTCGAAGATGCTGGGGATCCCCGAGGCGAACATGCACGACTACGAGTTCGCCGTGTTGCAGCACCATGTCGGCTGTCGCCTCGCGAAGCGGGTGATCTTCCCGGACTCCGTGCCGCCGGAGCGGCTGAAGCGCTTCGGGGTCACCCCCGAGAAGCTCTTCCAGTACCCCGGGATCAAGGAGGAGTACTACCTCTTCGACTTCGAGGTGGATCCGGACGCGCTGACCAGGCTGGGGTCGACACGGAACGCGTCGTGGTCGTGGTTCGCCCGCCGCCGGACGTCTCCCTCTATCACCGCCGCTCGAACCCCCTGTTTCCGCAGGTGCTGGCGCGAGTAGGCTCTGAGCCCGGTGTCCATGCGGTGGTGCTGCCGCGCACCGAGGAGCAGCGGACCTACGTCAAGGAGCTCGCCCTGCCGTCCCTGATCGTTCCGGATCACGCTGTGGAAGCGCAGAGCCTGGTTGCGCTCGCCGACCTGGTCGTCTCGGCCGGCGGGACGATGAACCGCGAGGCCGTGGCGCTCGGAACTCCCGTCTACACGACCTACGGCGGGCGGCTCGGGGGCGTCGACGAGGCGCTGATCCGGTCGGGCCGTCTCCGCCCGCTGACCGATCCGCGGGCGCTCGAGCTGCAGAAGAAGAGCGGCCAGGGCGAGCGCGTGCGCCGCGACCCTCAGCTGCTCGTCGACCTGATGCTCGGGGCGGCCGAGCCCGATGCACACCGCGACTGAGGAACCCAGCACACTGGCCGAGCAGTACTCGGTGATGGCCTCCGAGTCCTTCGCTCCTCGTCGCGTCGACATCGCCCTTCGTGGCCTCGATCTGCTGATCGCGGGTGGCGCGCTCTGCCTGCTCTCGCCGCTGCTCGGGCTGCTCGCGTTGGCCACTTTGATCACCTCCGGGCGCCCCGTGCTCTATCGCGGCGAGAGGGTTGGGAAGGCGGCCCGCGTCTTCACGATGTACAAGCTCCGCACCTTGCGGCCCGGAGCGGAGCACCGCCTCGGGAACGTGTACGGCGAAGAGCTCAGCCGCCGCACCGAGCAGGAGGTGACGATGGTGGGGAGAGCGGCGCGGCTGACTCACATCGACGAGGTGCCCCAGCTCTTCAACGTCCTCCGGGGCGACATGAGCATGGTGGGCCCGCGGCCGGTGCGGCCGGCGTTCTTCTACCGGCTGGTCGAGGAGGTGCCCCAGTACTGGCAGCGTCTCGTCGTGCGGCCCGGAGTCACCGGCTTCGCGCAGACCAGGATCACGCGTGAGGACTCCTGGGAGGACAAGCTGATCCACGACCTGGAGTACATCGCTGATCGCTCCATCCGCCTCTACCTGCGAGTGCTCGGGGCGACCATGGCCCGGATCGCCCGGCTCACGCTGAGCGGCCGGAACCGCTAGCGGGACATAGGTAGGGCCATGTCTCAATTGGCGGTACGATGCCATTCGATGCAGGAGGGAAGCCGGTTGGTTCGCAGGATGGGATTCGTCGTTGGGGTCGCGCTCGCGCTCTGCTGCCTGCTGGCGCCCTCCGCCCTCGGGGCCAAGAAGCCGAAAAAGGTGAAGGACACCACCACCTGGCTCTGCAAGCCGGGCATCCCGGACAACCCGTGTGCGCCCGGCTTCGACACCACGACGATCTCGCCGTCCGGCCAGATCGTAGGCACCGCCAAGCCCAAGTCCGACCCCAACAGGAAGAAGATCGACTGTTTCTACGTCTACCCGACGGTCAGCGACGACAAGAGTGTCAACTCCGACCTCTCGATCGACCCGGAGGAGCGTTCGATCGCCCTCTACCAGGCCGCTCGCTACGGACTGGACTGCCGCCTGTTCGCGCCGATGTACCGCCAGGTCACGGTCCAGACGCTGCTCAGCGGCGGCTCGATCTCGCCCGACGCTGTGCAGACGGCGTACGGCGATGTCCTTGCAGCGTGGAAGACCTACCTGCGCAAGTACAACCAGGGCCGCGGCGTCGTCCTCATCGGCCACTCCCAGGGCACCTTCGTGCTGCGCGAGCTCGTCCACCAGGCCATCGATCCGAAGAAGAAGGTCCGCAAGCTCCTAGTCTCCGCAATCCTGCTCGGCGGCAACGTGACTGTGGCGACAGGGCAGAAGATCGGGGGCGACTTCAAGAAGATCCCCGGGTGCACGAAGGCCAAGCAGTTCGGCTGCGTGATCGCCTTCTCGACCTTCGATGGACCGGTACCGAGCGACTCACTGTTCGGGCGCCCGGGCTCTGGAGGCCTTACGCCTCCTGGCTTGCCGACGACCGGCGACGTCCTCTGCACGAACCCAGCGGCGCTCGCCGGCGGCTCGGCGCTGCTCACCTCGGTCTTCCCCTCGCAGCCGTTCGCGCCCGGCACGACGATCGGAACCGCCACCCAGGCCGTCGGGCAGAGCGCGCCGGCCGGGCTCGACAACCCCGTGGTACGAGTTCCAGGGATACAACGGCGCATGCGACTCCGCCAACAACGCACACGTCCTGCAGATCAGCGGCGTCGGCGGACCGCCGACCCTGCACGCGGTCCCCGCCGTGACCTGGGGCCTTCACTTCGTAGACGCCAATATCGCGCTCGGCAACCTCACCGCCGACGTCTCCCGCCAGGCGAAGGCTTGGCTGAAGAAGAACACCAAGCCGAAGAAGAAGCGCTAGCTGCGGGGACCTCCCGCGGGTGATCCCACCCTCTCTCTAGTCTTCCCCGCATGTGCGGGATATGCGGTCTCGTCAGCCTCGACGGGGCCACGGCCCCGGATCCCGCGGCTCTTGCCGCGATGAACGAGTCGCTGGTCCACCGTGGCCCGGACTCGGAGGGCAGCCTGATCGATGGGCCCTGCGGCCTGGCCATGCGCCGCCTCTCGATCATCGACCTCGCCGGCGGCGATCAGCCGATCGGCAACGAGGACGGGCGGATACAGGTCATCCAGAACGGCGAGATCTACAACTACCGCGAGCTGATGGAAGGGCTGCGCGGGCGCGGCCACACCTTCGCGACCCACAGCGACACCGAGGTGCTGGTGCACCTCTACGAAGAGCGAGGCCCGGACTTCGTCGAGGCACTGCGGGGGATGTTCGCGATCGCGATCTGGGACGCTCGCCGCGGTCGCCTCGTGCTCGCGCGCGATCGCTTCGGCATCAAGCCCCTCTACTACCGCGTCGCCGCCGGCCAGCTCTCCTTCGCCTCCGAGCTCAAGGCGCTGGCTCGCCAGCCCGGGTTCTCCCGGGAGATCGATCCCTCCGCGCTCGAGGCCTTCCTCGCCTTCAACTCGATCCCCGCGCCGCTCACCATCTTCGCCGAGGCGCGCAAGCTGCCCGCCGGCCACACCCTGGTCGCCGAGGGTGGGGAGGTGGAGCTCCACCGCTACGCCCGCCCCGCGCCGGTCTCCGCGGAGCAGGTCCGCACCGAGCCTGAGGAGGCTCTCGCCGAGGAGCTCCGAGGCCGGCTGCGCGACTCGGTCCGGGCGCACCTCGTCTCCGACGTTCCCGTGGGCGTGCTGCTCTCGGGCGGCATCGACTCGGCCACGCTGACAGCGCTGGCCGCGGCCGAGAGCGGCTACCGGGTGAGCACCTTCTCGATCGGCTTCGAGGAGCAGTCCTTCGACGAGCTCGAGCTGGCCCGCCTGGTCGCCAAGCGCTACGGCACCGACCACCACGAGCTGGTGCTCCGCCCGGACGCGGTGGACCTGCTCCCGCGCCTGGTCGAAGCCTTCGACGAGCCCTTCGGAGACTCCTCGGCCCTGCCCACCTACCTGGTCTCGCAGCTGGCCTCGGACACGGTCAAGGTCGTGCTCTCGGGCGAGGGAGGCGACGAGCTCTTCGGGGGCTACTACACCTACGTCGCCGACCGGCTGGCGCCACGCGTCGGCCGGGCGGCGCCGCTGATCCGGCCGCTGGTCGAGCGGCTGCCGAGCTCCTCGGGGAGGGTGAGCTTCGACTACAGGGCAAAGCGGTTCGTGCGCGGCGCGCACCTGCCGCCGGTGGAGCGCCATCACGCCTGGAAGGAGATCTTCTCCCTCGACGCCCAGGACGCGCTGCTCAGCTCGCCGAGGATCACCGACCCGCTCGACGTCTACCGGGCGCGGTACGTCGAGACCGAGGGCTCGCAGGAGCTGGCCCGGCTTCAGGACCTCGACCTCGGCATCTACCTCGTCGACGACCTCTTGGTGAAGACCGACCGGGCGAGCATGGCTCACTCGCTCGAGGCACGGGTGCCCTTTCTCGACTCCGAGGTCGCGGAGCTCGCCCTGGCCCTGGAGACGAAGCAGAAGGTCCGGGGCTTCTCCAAGAAGCGGCTGCTCCGGCGCGCCGCTGCCCCGCTGCTGCCGAAGGAGATCATCCGGGGCCGGAAGCAGGGCTTCTCCATCCCCGTCGCGGCCTGGCTGCGCGGCGATCTCGCGCCATTCGCCCGCGACGTCCTCTCACCGGAGACCGTCGAGCGCCAGGGCTACCTCGACCCGGCCACCGTCACCCGCGTGCTCGACGATCACATCTCGGGCAAGGAGGACCTGAGCCGACAGGTCTGGGGCCTTCTCAACTTCACGCTCTGGTTCGACCGATACGCGCGGGAGCCGGCTGGGGCCGCAACGGCGTCTGGAAAGGCTTGATGCCCGACACCATCGACGCCCTCTTCGGCTTCATCTTCGCCGGCGCCGCGGTCTGGGCGCTGGTGCCGGCGACCGAGTCGCTCGCGAAGGCGATCGGCCCGCGGGGGATGGACGTTCCCAACGAGCGCAGCCTCCACGAGGTCCCGACCCCAAAGCTCGGGGGCCTGGCCGTGCTCGTGGCGGTGCTGATCGGCGGAACGATCTTCCTCCCCTGGGATCACGAGACCCGGGCGATCCTGGCTGGCGCGATCGTGATCACCGCGGTCGGCGTCATCGACGACCTGGTCGACCTGCCCCCCGGTCTGAAGCTGCTCGGCCAGACCGGCGCCGCGATCATCCCGGTCGCCTCGGGCGTGACGGTCGACAGCTTCACGCTGCCGTTCCTCGGGCGCGTGGACCCCGGGTCGGTCCAGCTCTTCGATCCACCGGGAATCGGAGCCATCGACCTCGGGCAGGTGCTGACCGTCTTCGGCATCGTCGCCGTCGCCAACGTGATCAACCTGATCGACGGGGTCGACGGCCTGGCAGCCGGCGTCTGCCTGATCTCGGCCGCCGCGCTGGCCGTGATCGCGCTCTCGCTGGATCGCAACGCCGCGGGCGTGCTCGCGGCCGTGACCGCCGGGGCCTCGCTCGGCTTCCTGCGCCACGGCTTTCCGCCGGCCTCGAGCTTCATGGGGGACACCGGCTCGAACCTGCTCGGCTACCTGATGGCGGTGATCACCGTCCAGGGAGCGCTGAAGACGAACGCGGTGGTCGCGCTCTTCTTCCCGCTCGCGATCCTGGCCGTGCCGATCCTCGACACGGGGTTCGTCGTCGCCAAGAGGGTCAAGTACGGCAGGCCGATCTACCGCGCCGACATGGAGCACTTCCACCACCGCATGGCCCGGATCGGGTTCAGCCAGCGGCGCACGATCGCCTACCTGTACGGCTGGACGCTTGTGCTCGCCGGCCTTGCCCTCGCGCTTCGCTTCGTCCCGTACACCGACAACCACGGCAACTTCGACCCGTTCTGGACCGCCGTGATGGCAGCCTGCCTGCTGGCGGCTGCGATCGCGAGCTTCCGCCTGCTGACCGCGCTGGAGATCCTCAAGCTCGTCAAGGTCCGCAACCGGCAGTGGCGCCGGAGGCTCGGGCTCGCTCAGATGCCGGAGGCGCCGCTCGAGCCCGAGGTCGAGCGCGGAGTTCTCCGCGAGCTCGACACCGGGACCTTCTCGGTAGTGGACCCTGAGACGGGTGAGTTCACCGCGGTGGACCCCGACACCGGGGAGATCGAGGCGGTTCCTTCCGACGGTGGGGAGGAGGTCAGTCCGCCCCCACCGCCCGAGCAACCTGCTCGCGCCCCCGATAGACCCGGCTCATGATCGTTCCCTGCTGCACTCCCAGCGCCCGCGCTGCGTCTGCGTAGCTGAGACCGGCAACGTCCACCGCCGCGACTGCCTCTCGGTACGGGGGCGGAAGCTCCGCAAGGGCACGGAGCACCTCGGTCGCCTCGAGCGAGGACTCCGGGTCGCCCTCCGCGCTCCGCGCGGCCAGCTCGTCGGGGACCTGCTCGCGAGGATCCGTCGCGGCGCGTCGGGTGCGCTCGTTACGAAGATGGCTGTACCAGACGTTTCTCAATGCCTTGATGAGATAGCCGAGGTCGTCGTCGCGCCGGAGGAAGCGAGGTCGGGCGAGAACCTTGACGTAGGTCTCCTGGACCAGCTCCTCAGCGAGGTCACGGGAGCCGCACATCGCCCACGCCGCCCGAAACAGCTTGTCGATGTGGTCTCCGGCAACCTCCGGATCAAGCCGGCGCTCCTCCCTCTGGACGGTGATCGCGGTCAGAACGGCACCGCCCCGTCGCCCTTCCAGGACGCGAGCTTGAGGAGCTCATGATCGCCCACGCCTGATGCCGAGAGCACGCAGGTCCGGCCGTTCCGCCACCAGGTGACCACCCGGCGGCCCCGATCGCCGAGCGCGTGCAGGGTGACGCCGTTTCGCCTCGTGGTGGTCGCGCCGGTCGGTGCGTGGATCCCCGCGCCGGAGACGATCGTGTATGCGATTCGCTTCCCGTCGTGCTCGTAGAGGACGGTCCGGGCGTCGCGGTCGGCCAACCGGTCCGAGCGGACGCCGACCTGCCGCCAGCCGAACTCCTTCGAGAGGTTCGGGAACGGGACCCCCTCGACGCTCGCGGCGAGCAGCTTGGGGTTCGATGGTTCGACCGCCACCGGGGCGGTGGGTGGCCGCGCCGCGAGCCGCGCCGCCTCAACCACGGTGGGCTGATCGGAGCCCGGCGACAGGATGAGCACAACGGCAACGACCGCCGTCGCTGCTCCCGCCAACGCACCGCCCACCGCGATGCGCGCCCGGCGTGCGCGGCGAGGCGAGATCTCGGACTCGGTCGCGATCCGCGTCCTGAGGGACATGGGAGCCTCCAAGCTGAGCCCGCGGAGCGCGGCGGCACCGGCGCGCTGGCGCTCGAAGGCCGCCCGCAGGGTGGGAGACGCGGCCAGCCGAGCCTCGAGCTCCGCCCTCGGGGAGCCCTTGAGCGAGCCATCCGCGAGGGAAGCCAGGTCGCCCCGGGTCCGCTCGTTGAGGTCTCTGTGCGATCGATCACCGTTCATGCGTGCTCCACCCTCAAAGACGCACGCGCGACCGATCTATTCCGAAGTCCCACGGAATAAATACGGGTTACGGCCGTCCTCGGGTTTGCAAATCGACCCAAGGAGCTCGACATGAGAACCAAGAAACACCTGAGTGCCAATCGTCTCCGGCGCCTCCGGCCCACTCCGGCGCTGGTCGTGGCCTTCGTCGCCCTGTTCGCAGCGATGGGCGGAATCGGCTACGCCACCGCGCAGCTGAAGCCGAATAGCGTCAAGGCGAAGAACATCAAGAGCGGCGCGGTGACGACCGACAAGATCGCCGACGGCGCCGTGACGACGCCGAAGCTCGCGCCGAACGCGGTCGCTCCGTACGCGACGAACGCCGTGAACGCGATGAACGCGGCCAACGCCGACAAGCTCGGCGGCGTCGCTCCGGGCCACTGCCAGCTCGGCTGGCTGAAGGCCTCGGCCGTGATTGACACCGCGCCCCTGACAGATGTCAACCCGGACATGGACGTCTCCGGCTTCGACTGCGCAAGCAGGGCGGATGACGCGATCCACATCCATCGAGACGCAGTCGGGCGTTACACGGTCACCATCGCAGGGCTCGACTCGGGCACTGCGATCTCCGGAATCGCCGGTGGGGTCCCGAACCCGAACGCCATCTCGGCGGCCTCTCCGGTCGACGAGCAGGGCCAGACGGCCGTGAAGTCATGGGACAACGGCGTTGACCCAGCCACGGGCGTCGCGCCGTTCAAGGACGGGAGGGTGATCACCCTGCTCGTGTTCTGACCAAGACTCGGGTCACGCGACCCTGGCTTCGCACGCCGACCAGGGGAATGGACCCGGGGTCGCGCCCACGTCTCTCCGGGCGCGTCCACTCCAGGAGCGGCCGCCGGCCTGGCCGGCGGCCGCTCCCGCCATTTCTCATCCCGCTAGCATTCGCCGCCCCCTCCGGCCGGGTCGGGGGGCGACCTATGCGGCGGTCGGTCTCGTGGCCGTCGTTGACGCTGGGGGGCAGGCATCGCAATGCGCTCGTTCGACATCGAAATCACATTTGGGGTCAGCAGTTGTCGACTCTGGCCCTAGACGGACCAAACGGGGCGACCGAATCCCGGATGGCGAGCCTGCTCCGCTACCTGGATCTGGTCCTGCTCGCGGTTGCGCTCCCTGTTTTTCTCGTCGGTGACCTGCCGATGGCCGGCTACCTCGCGGTGGCCGGGATCTGGATCGTGATGTACGGGATCGAGATCGCCTCGAATCGGGCCATCGCCGGGGCCGTCGAGCGCCGCGACCGCCGGGCCGCCATGGGTTGGCTCGGGGCCACCAGCCTGGCCAGCGCGTGGGTGGTCGCGCTCGCGGTCCTGATCGTCGGTCTTGTGGCCGGCAAGGACGCCGGCCTTGCCGCGGCGCTGCTGGCGTTGGTCCTCTTCACGGTTCACCTGGGCTCGCGAGTGCTGCTCAGGCTGGTCCAGCCCCAGGAGCCGACCTGATGGCGGACCGCCTGTTCAACTGGCTCAAGGGCCTCCCGTTCCTCGGCAAGATCGGAGTCTTCATCGCTGCGTGGCTGATCCCCTCGATCGCGCTGCTGCTGATCTTCGGCAACGACGGCAAGAACGACGCGTTCAAGCCCCAGGACGAGTTCAAGCTCCACGACTGGATCCCGATCCACCTCGGGCCCCTCAACCTCTCGATCAACCGTGCGGTTCTCTACCTGTTCCTGGCGAGCGCGTTGACGATCTGGGTGATGGTCTACATCGCCCGTCATATGCAGCTCAAGCCCAACCGCACCCAGGCCGCTGTCGAGGCCGCCTACGACGTGACCAAGAACAACATCACGGGTACGAACCTTCCCTCCTCCTACGCCACCAAGTGGTTCCCCTTCCTGGCGACCCTGTTCTTCTTCATCGCCTTCTCGAACCTGATCGGCTACCTGCCATTGCCGACGAACAGCGCCGAGACCGTCGACTTGTTCGGCCTGGCGCTTCCGACCTTCGCGATCTACGCCGCGACGGCGAACATCTCGTTCGCCCTCGCGCTCACCCTGGTCGTCTGGTTCAGCTACCACATCGAGGGAATCAGAAAGAAGGGGTTCATCGGGTACCTGCGGAGCTTCCTTCCCTCGGGGCTCGAGAGCATGAATCCGATCGGCAAAGCGCTGATCTTCGGCATCGAGCTGCTCTCCCAGTTCATGCGGCTCGTCTCCCTCTCGGTACGGCTTTTCGCCAACATCCTCGCCGGCCATCTGCTGCTGCTCTTCATGGGAGGTGGGCTTGCTGTCCTGCTCGGCCTCTCGGCCCTCGGAGCCCTTACCTTCCCCCTGGCATTCGTCTTCTTCGTTCTTGAGGTCGGCTTGATCGCGACGCTGCAGGCGTTCATCTTCGCCACCCTCTCTGCCATCTACATCGGCGGCGCCGTCGCCGAAACTCACTAACCAAAGGAGCGCTGATTCATGGTTGACGTGTTGGTTCCGATCGCCCAGTCTTCCTCGGGCATCACTGACACCGGGATCACCGACGCCGGCAAGGCCATCGCACTCGGCGTCGGCGCCGGTCTCGGTTCGATCGGGGCAGGCATCGGCATCGGCTTCATCTTCGGTAAGGAGATCGAGTCCGTCGCCCGCCAGCCCGAGATGAAGGACGACCTCCAGCAGATCCGCTGGCTCGGCTTCGCGCTGACCGAGGCCGTCGCGTTCTACACGTTCATCTTCGGTCTGATCGCTTTCTTCCTCTAGGCCGTGGACCTGGTCAGTCAGATAGCGATTCCCCTGGGCGCGTCGGAGGGAGACTCCGGCGGCAGCTTCCTGGTCTCGCCCAACCTCGGGCTGATGATCTGGACGCTGCTCGTCTTCGGGGTGACGATGTACGTGCTCAGCAAGGTCGCCTTCCCGCGGATCCAGGAGGCGCTCGACAAGCGCGCCAACCTGATCCGCGATTCCATCGACGAGGCGGAGAAGACCCGCGCGGAGGCCAACCAGATCCTCGAGGAGTACCGCGCACGGCTCAAGGAGGCCCGCGAGCAGGCGGATGACATCATCGCCCGCGCCCGCAAGACGGCCGAGACCACCACGGCGACCGCCGCCGAGGAAGGGCGCGAGAAGCGCGAGGAGCTGCTCGCCGCGGCCCGTCGGGACATCGATGCGGAGACGCGACGCTCGCTGGAGCGCATCCGCCAGGAGGTCGCGGATCTCACCGTTCTGACGACGGAGAAGGTGACGCGCAAGTCCCTCGATGCCGACGATCAGAAGCGCCTGGTCGACGAGGCGCTGGCCGAGGTCGACTTCTCCAGCCTGAGCGGCAACGGAGAGGTCACGGAGGGGGCCGCCAGTTGATTCGCGTAGCCCCCGGAAGCGAAGCTGAGCCGATGCGAGGGCGCCCCGCAGGCGGAGCCGAGGGGCGACCCGTTTAATGCCTATGGAAGAGATCGCCCGCGTATACGCCCGGGCCCTGTTCGAGGCGGCCATGGACAGGGGGAAGCTCGACGTGATCCGCGATCAGCTCGGGCAATTCGTCGACGCGCTCCACGAGAACCGGGATATGGAGCTCTTCCTCTTCAGCCCCGCCTTCTCCTCGGCGGAGAAGATCGAGGGACTGAAGAAGGCAGTGGCCGATGCCGAGCCGGAGTTCCTCAACTTCCTGGAGCTGCTGCTTGAAAAGGGCCGGATGCCGGTCATCTTCCGGATCCGCCGTCAGTTCGACGCGCTCTGGGCGAAGGAGAACAAGCGGCTCGCCGTCACCGTGACGAGCGCGATCGAGCTCGACCCCGAGGTGACCAAGCGGATCGGCTCGGAGATCGAGGAGCAGACGGGCAACACGGTCGAGCTCACCAGCCGCGTCGACCCCGACATCCTCGGTGGCTTGGTGGTTCAGGTGGGCAACATGGTCTTGGACACCAGCATCAGCAACAGGCTCGAGAAACTGCGAAAGAGCGTCGCTTCCGCGGCGTAATCCAAAGGAGTGACGTAAAGAGATGGAGATCAAGCCGGACGAGATCGCAAGCATCCTGCGCGAACGGATCGAGGGCCTGGACGTCGACTCAGCCGACCTCTCCGAGGTCGGGACCGTCCTCGAGATCGGCGACGGGATCGCCCGCATCCACGGGCTCGACAACTGCATGTCCCTCGAGATGCTCGAGCTGCCGCACGACGTGGTCGGGCTGGCGCTCAACCTCGAGGAGGACAACGTCGGCGCGGTGCTCTTCGGTGACTGGGACAAGGTCTCCGAGGACGACACCGTCAAGCGCACCGGCAAGCTGCTGGAGATCCCGGTGGGAGAGGCACTCCTCGGCCGCCTGGTCGACCCGCTCGGGCGCCCGCTCGACGACAAGGGCGACATCAACACGACCGAGACCCGCTCCGCCGAGCACAAGGCGCCGGGTGTGGTCCACCGCCAGCCGGTGGTCGAGCCGATGCAGACCGGCCTCAAGGCGATCGACTCGATGATCCCGATCGGCCGGGGCCAGCGCGAGCTGATCATCGGCGACCGCCAGACCGGCAAGACGGCCATCGCCATCGACACGATCATCAACAACCGCGCCTCCGACCTGGTCTGCATCTACGTGGCGATCGGACAGCGGATGTCGACCGTCGTCCAGGTGATGGAGACGCTGGAGGAGAACGGCGCGATGGAAAACACGATCATCGTGGCCGCGCCCGCCAACGAGGCCGCGCCGATCAAGTACATGGCTCCCTACGCGGGCTGCGCGATGGGCGAGTACTTCCTCTACCAGGGCAAGCACGCCCTCGTCATCTATGACGACCTCTCCAAGCACGCGGCCGCCTACAGGCAGATGTCGCTGCTCTTGAGGCGCCCGCCGGGCCGCGAGGCCTACCCGGGCGACGTCTTCTATCTGCACTCGCGCCTGCTCGAGCGGGCGGTCAAGCTCTCCGACGAGCAGGGTGGCGGCTCGCTGACCGCACTACCCGTGATCGAGACCCAGGCCGGCGACATCTCGGCCTATATCCCGACGAACGTCATCTCGATCACCGACGGTCAGATCTTCCTTGAGAGCGACCTCTTCTACTCCGGAGTCCGCCCGGCGATCAACGTCGGCACCTCGGTCTCACGGGTGGGCGGCAACGCGCAGACCAAGGCGATGAAGAAGGTCGCCAGCCAGCTGCGCCTGGACCTCTCGCAGTACCGAGAGCTCGAGGCGTTCGCCCAGTTCGGCTCCGAGCTCGATCCCGAGACCCAGAAGCAGCTCGCCCGAGGCGAGCGGATGGTCGAGGCGCTCAACCAGAACGAGCGCCACCCGATGCCGGTCGCCGAGCAGGTCGCCTCGATCTACGCCGGTACCGGCGGCTACCTCGACCGGATCAAGACCGAGCGGGTCTCGGAGTTCCTCGGCAACCTGATCTCGAGGCTCCACTCGGAGAGCCAGGATCTGCTCGACCGGATCAACGAGACCGGCGAGCTCTCCGACGAGGACGAGGAGACGCTGGGGAAGGCGCTCGCTCAGGCGATCGACGACTTCGGGCCCGACTTCGACCAGGAGGGCAATCCCCTCGAGGAGGGCGAGTCCGATCGCGTCACTCGGCGTGAGGACGCGGAAGCGCCGGAGTCCGGCGGCGGCGACAGCGGCCCCGAGGACGGCGGTTCGGGAAGAGCGGCTGACGCCAACGAGTCCGAGGCCGAGACGGAGGCCGAGCAGGAGGAGGCCGGCGCGACGGCGTAGCCGGCAGAGATGGCGACTCGCAAGGAAGTCAAGAACCGCATCGCCTCCGTCAAGAACGTGCAGAAGATCACGCGCGCGATGGAGATGGTCGCCGCGGCGCGCCTGCGGCGTGCGGAGCAGCGCATCGACGCGCTGCGGCCCTACGCCCGCGAGCTGCGCAAGATGACCCGGCAGGTCGCCGAGGCGGCCGGGGTCGAGGCGCGCAACCTCCCCGTGCTCCAGGAGCACGAGGAGCAGCAGTACGGTCGGAATCCTGCTGGTGACCGGCGACCGCGGGCTGGCAGGCTCGTTCAACTCGCAGATCATCCGCGCCGGTGTCCAGCTGCAGCACGAGCTCGCCGGCGATGGCAAGGACGTGCGCTTCTCGGTGGTCGGGCGCCGGGGCGTCTCGACGATGCGCTTCCGCGGCGAGGAGCTCCACCACGAGTATGTGGGCTTCACCGATCGTCCCGGGTTCGCGAACGCGCGGCAGATCGCCGACGACCTGATCGCCTCCTACGTCGACAAGGACCTCGAACCGAGTTGGACCTGATCTACAACCGCTACGTCTCGCCGCTGACCCAGTACGTGCGCAGGCAGACGCTGCTGCCGGTCCAGCAGGCCGAGGTGTTCGGCGAGGGAGTGGTGGAGCTCAGCCCCGACGACGACCAGGACCTCGACGAGGAGCTGGTCGAGGCCCACCGCAAGGCGCTCTGGGACTACGAGCCCGAGCCCGAGGAGCTGCTCGGCGAGCTGATCCCCGAGTACGCGCAGCTCAACGTCTACCGGGCGCTGCTCGAGTCGACCGCCTCCGAGCACGGCGCGCGGATGACCGCGATGCGGAACGCGGCGGACAACGCGAAGGAGGTGATCTCGGACCTGACCCTGGAGATGAACCGGGTGCGCCAGGCGGAGATCACCCAGGAGATCCTCGAGGTCGTGGCGGGCGCCGAGGGCGTCACGTAACCAAGACTTGGAAGGAACGAAGGAGACGAATGGCTGACCGAGAATGGAAAGAACGTTGGACGCGTCGAGGAGGTGAGGGGCGTCGTCCTCGACGTCGCCTTCCCCGACCACGTGCCGGAGATCTACCACGCGCTCGAGATCGACGTCCCGCCCGAGGGCGGCCGCACCGAGGGCAGGCTGATCTGCGAGGTGCAGCAGCACCTCGGCGACGAGCGCGTGCGTGCGATCGCCATGGACGCGACCGACGGCGTCAAGCGCGGCGACAAGGTGACTGACACCGGCTCGCCGATCACTGTGCCGGTGGGCCGAGGAGACCCTCGGCCGCATCTTCAACCTGCTCGGCGAGACGATCGACGAGGGCCCGGAGGTGCAGGGTGACGAGCGCTGGCCGATTCACCGGCCCGCTCCCGAGGTCGAGGACCTGACTCCCTCCCAGGAGATGCTCGAGACCGGGATCAAGGTCGTCGACCTGCTGGCTCCCTACGCCAAGGGCGGCAAGGTCGGCCTCTTCGGCGGCGCCGGCGTCGGCAAGACCGTCCTGATCCAGGAGCTGATCCGCAACATCGCCGAGGAGCACGAGGGCCTCTCGGCCTTCTGCGGGGTCGGCGAGCGCTCGCGCGAGGGCAACGACCTCTGGCTCGAGATGAAGGAGTCCGGCGTCATCGACAAGACGATGCTTGTCTTCGGCCAGATGAACGAGCCGCCGGGCGCGCGCCTGCGCGTGGCGCTCTCCGGACTGACCATGGCGGAGTACTTCCGCCAGCAGGGCGGCCAGGACGTGCTGCTCTTCATCGACAACATCTTCCGGTTCGTCCAGGCGGGCTCCGAGGTCTCGGCGCTGCTCGGCCGGATGCCCTCGGCGGTCGGCTACCAGCCGACCCTGGAGACCGAGATGGGCGAGCTCCAGGAGCGAATCACCTCGACACGCGAGGGTTCCGTCACTTCCATCCAGGCGATCTACGTCCCGGCGGACGACCTCACCGACCCGGCGCCGGCGTCCGTCTTCGCTCACCTCAACGCGACCACGACGCTGACGCGGTCGCTGGTGGAGCAGGGGATCTACCCGGCGGTCGATCCGCTCGACTCGACCTCGACGATCCTCAAGGCCGACATCCTCGGCGACGAGCACTACGACACGGCGACCCGGGTCCAGGAGACGCTGCAGCGCTACCGGGAGCTCCAGGACATCATCGCGATCCTCGGGATCGACGAGCTCTCCGACGCGGACAAGCAGACGGTGTCGAGGGCGCGGAAGATCCAGCGCTTCCTCTCGCAGCCGTTCTTCGTGGCCGAGCAGTTCACCGGTCGGAGCGGCGAGTACGTGCCGGTCGCCGAGACCGTCCGCGGGTTCAAGGAGATCGTCGACGGCGAGCTCGACGACATTCCCGAGCGCGCGTTCTACATGCAGGGCTCGATCGACCAGGTCCTCGAGAACGCCAAGAGCATGAGGGCCGAGGAGCCCGTTCAGGCTGCCGCGGCCGAGGCCTCGGAGCAGGAGGCGAAGTCCGAGCAGGACGCCCAGCAGGAAGAGGCGGCCGACGACCGGGAGCGGGGCGAGCAGGCGGAACAGAGCGAGGAAGAGGACAACTAGTCGATGGCCGACCACAACGTCGACGTCCGCCTTCTCACGCCCGAGGGCGAGGTCTACACCGGCGAGGTGGAGCAGGTCTCCACGCGGACGTCCGTGGGCGAGATCGGCATCCTCGCG
Source organism: uncultured Solirubrobacterales bacterium (assembly GCA_963804595.1). Lineage (GTDB taxonomy): Bacteria > Actinomycetota > Thermoleophilia > Solirubrobacterales > 70-9 > DASUPK01. The sequence continues at coordinate 53,086 of CAWDQZ010000017.1, read as the reverse complement.
AACCACGTCCCGGTCCTGGCCAGGCTCGAGCCCACCGAGCTGCGCCTGCACATGCCGGACGGCGATGTGCGTCGCTGGGCCCAGGCGGAAGGCTGGCTGCAGGTGTTCGCCAACCGGGCGACGGTCCTGGTCACGGAGGCCATCCCGCCCGATCAGCTCGACCCGGGTGAGCTCCGCAATCGCATCGAGGACGCCGATGGGCGGCTGCGCGACTCCGAGGAGGGCACGGGCGCGCACACCCAGGCGGCGAAGGACAAGAAGCGCGCCGAGGCGTTCCTGGAAGTAGCCGAATCTCGGCCCTAGATTCGGTCCATTCCCGTTGGCTCACCTCCCTCAAGTAGCGGCGGGGGCCTCCGGGCCGCCTGCACCTACGATTCCCGCCCATGGATGAGCTGGCGCTCGCCAAGCGACTGATCGCCTTCGACACCTCGAACGCCGAGGGGCTCCGGCGTGCAGCCGAGTTCGTCGGCGGCTGGCTCGAGTCGAATGACATCGAGGCGGCGCAGACGGAGGCACGCGGTCTGCCGGTGACGAAGGCGGAGGTCGGGCCGGCCGATGCTCCCACACTGGTCCTGCACGGCCACATGGATGTCGTCCCAGGTGGAAGCGACCAGTTCGAGCCGCAGGTCGAGGGCGATCGACTCGTGGGCCGAGGCGCCTTCGACATGAAGGGGGCCCTGGCGGTCATGCTGATCGTCCTGCACGACCTCCGCGATCAGGAGAACGTGCGCCTGCGATTGGGCATCGTCTCGGACGAGGAGTCCGAGGAGGAGGAGAACCGCGGGTCCGACGCGCTCGTGGCAAGCGGGTTCATCGGCGACTTCGCGATCACCGGCGAGCCGACCAACCTCCAGGTCGGGGTGCAGGCGAAGGGCGTTCTGGCGATGCGTCTCCGGGTTCGAGGGCGGTCGGCGCACGGGGCAACTCCCTGGCTCGGCGATAACGCCGTCGTTAAGGCCGTCGAGGTATTCAGGGGTATCGAATCGCTACCGTTTGGACGCCACAGCAGCGCCCTGTTCGACCGCCCCTCCATCAATCTCGGTCGGATCGTGGGCGGCGACGCCCTGAACAAAGTGCCCGATACCTGCGTCATAGACGTCGATATCCGCTTCCTGCCCGACCAGGATCCCGATGAGATCCTGGAGCAGGTGAGCCGTCTACCGGACACAGAGGTGCTCGCCACCTTTCGGCGCCCACCCGCGGTGGTCGAGCCGGATTCGCCATATGTGCTGGGTCTCTGTGAGGCCGCCTCGCCGCACCACCCGGAGCGGGTGATGAGCGTCGGGCGCGACGGCGCCTCGGACGCCGTCTCCTTCCTGGCGGCCGGCGTGCCCGCGGTGGAGTTCGGCCCGATCGGCGACGGCCACCACGGCCCGGCCGAGTGGGTTTCGATCTCCTCGCTGCGCAGCTACCGGCAGGCGCTGGAGGGATTCGTGACGAGCTTCCCGGGAATGGCCGAGTGAGCCCGGAGCGCGAGGGAGGGAACGGGCAGGGCGAGGAGGGTCAGCGCCCGGACGAGAGCGCCAGCGGCCCGGACGAGACGCAGGAATTCAACGTCGGCGACGAGCTCCGCGGCGAGCAGGAGCAGGGGAACGAGCAAGCGCCTCGCGACGAAGAGCCTCGCGACGAGAGGCCCGACGTCGACGAGGACACGGACCAGGGCGACCTCGAGGAGGCCGAGGGCGAGGACGAGGACGACGACGGGGACGTCGATCAGGACGACGTCGATCAGGACGAGGGCGAGAAGGACGACAAGGAGCCCGAGCTCTCCGAAGAGGACAGGCTCGCCAACCTGGTCTCCGCTCCGACCCAGGAGTGGGAGGGCCTCGAGGCAGCCGAGGCGACGGCCGACGAACCCACGGTCATCCAGAAGGCGGGCTCGGCGATCACCTCGAGCTTCGAGAAGGTCGGCTCGGCGACGACCTCGGGATTCAGGGTGGTGCGCGAGCACGTCCGCTTCCCGATCTGGCTGCGGTTCCTGACGGCATCCTTCGTGATCGTCGCCTCGATTGCGGCCGCCACCTCGGCCAGCCTGATCCTCTACCTGTCGGACATCGCCAACGCGCTGCGAAACCACAGCGTGATCGAGGGTGTGGATCCGTTCCTGACGCGGACGACGAGCTCGGGGCCGCAGACGATCATGATCATCGGCTCCGACAAGCGCAATCAGGAGATCAGCGGGAAGTTCGGCCTCTCCGACACGACGATGCTGCTGCGTCTGGATCCGGATCGGGACGCGATCGCCCTGCTCTCCCTGCCGCGTGACCTGAAGGTGGACATTCCGGGCGTCGGCACGGACAAGCTCAACGCCGCGTACTCGTACGGCGGGCCGAAGCTGACGCTGCGAACGGTGAAGCAGCTGACCGGGCTGCAGATCAACCACCTGGTGAACGTCGACTTCACCGGGTTCGCGCGGGCGGTGAATGCGATCGGCTGCGTCTACGTCGACGTCGACCACCGCTACTACCACCAGAACGGTCCCTATGCGAGCTCCTCCGACTACGCCGAGATCAATCTCCAGCCGGGCTACCAGGCACTCTGCGGCTTCGACGCGCTCTCGTTCGTCCGCTACCGCCACACCGACAACGACATCGTCCGCTCCGCCCGGCAGCAGGCGTTCCTGCGCGAGGCGCGAGCCAAGGTCCCGCCCGAGCGATTGATCGAGGACCGCAAGAAGCTGGTCAAGATCTTCACCACCTACACCTCCTCGGACATCGGCTCGGCCGAGGAGATGCTGCGGGTGCTCCGCCTCTTCTTCGATCTCCGTGGCGCCCAGATCAAGGAGATCCACTTCCAGGGGCATCTGGGCCCGTCCTACGTCACCGCCTCGGCGAATGAGATCCACACGGCCGTGAATCAGTTCCTCGGCAGCGAGAGCACCCCGGGCCCGCAGGGCTCGACCGCGAAGCCGGACCAGAAGGTCATTCCCGAGACGGCGCCGGACGCCACCAAGCCCACTCCGGCCGCGCCGAAGCACAAGGAGGCCGCTGCGACGAACCTCGTCCGGACGACCTACGGCAAGCAGCTCGCCCAGGGGATCAAGGACCGCAAGCTCAAGGTCCCGATCTTCTACCCGACCCAGCTCGAGGTCGGCAGCGACTACGCGCAGAAGCCGCGCGCCTACAAGATCAACGGCAAGGGGGACCAGTCGCCGCCCCATTCCGAGCGGGCGGCGTACAAGTGGGTCTTCTCGCTGCCCACGATCGGGGACTACTACGGCTTCATGGGAACCCGCTGGAAGGACCCGCCGATCCTCGACAACCCCACCGACGAGAAGACGATCGGGGATCGTGACTACAAGCTCTTCTACGACGGGGACCGCCTGCGAATGGTCGCCTGGCAGACGGACCAGGGCTCGTTCTGGCTCTCGAACTCCTACATCGAGACGGTGTCGAACGCGGACATGCTCAAGATCGCCCAGAGCTTCCGCCAGCTCCCGGGGACCTGACCGGGCGATTGACCGCGATCATCCGAGGGAGGAAGTGAGCGAGAAGGAACCGATCGGCGTTGTCGGGGCCGGCTGGGTCGGGCTTGTCACCGCTGCCTGCTTCGCGGAGCTCGGCCACCGAGTGGTGGTCCGGGAGATCGTGCCCGAGAAGGTGGAGTCGCTACGCCGTGGCGAAGTGCCGATCCACGAGCCCGGGCTCCCCGAGCTGATCGAGCGCAATGGCGAGCGCCTGCTGTTCACGACGGAGATGAGCGAGCTCCTCGACGGGCCGCGCCTGCTGTTCGTTTGCGTTCAGACGCCGCCGACCTACTCGGGTGACGCCGACCTCTCTGCCGTGCACCAGGCGGTCGAGGAGATCGGCGAGCCCGACGGCAGGGCCCTGGTGATGAAGAGCACCGTGCCGGTGGGAACCGGAAGAGCGATCCAGCGCGAGGCGCCGGAGCTCGCCTACGTGTCGTGTCCCGAGTTCCTCAAGGAGGGCACGGCGGTCAAGGACTTCCTGGAGCCCGACCGGGTCGTAATCGGCGCCGACGATGACTGGGCCGCCGAGGCGGTCGAGTCCGTCTACGAGCCACTCGGAGCGCCGATCGTGCGGACCGATCTCTCCAGCGCCGAGATGATCAAGCTCGCCTCGAACGCCTACCTCGCCACGAAGATCAGCTTCATCAACGAGATCGCAAACGTCTGCGACGAGGTTGGGGCGGACGTCACCGAGGTCGCGAGAGGGATGGGCCTAGATCCGCGCATCGGGTCCAGGTTCCTCAACGCCGGCCTCGGCTTCGGCGGTTCCTGCTTCCCCAAGGACACCCAGGCGCTCAAGATCCTGGCCGGCAACTCGGGCTACCACTTCCAGCTCCTCAACTCGGTGATCGAGGTGAACGAGCTCCAGAAGCGCCGGGTGATGGCAAAGATCTCGAAGCACCTCGACTCGCTGGTCGACAAGCGCGTCGCGCTGCTCGGCCTCGCCTTCAAGGCCGACACCGACGACATGCGCGAGGCCTCGAGCCTGGTCCTCGCCGCGAGGCTGGATGGGGAGGGAGCGTCGGTCGTTGCCTTCGACCCGATCGCGACGGAGCGGGCACGCGAGCTGCTGCCAAGAGTCGAGATGGCCGGCTCCGCCCTGGAGGCCCTCGAGGACGCCGACGCGGCGGTGCTGGTCACGGAATGGCCGGAGTTCGCCGACATCGACTGGGGCGAGGTCGCCAAGCGGATGGCGAACCCTGTGCTCGTCGACGGGCGCAACTTCCTCGACCCGAAGGCCGTCCGGGATGCAGGGATCGTCTACGAGGCGATCGGCCGACCAAGCGCCGGCGACCGTACTGTGGTGCGCTGATGCAGGCGCTCATCCTGGCCGGCGGCGAAGGGACCCGCCTGCGACCGCTCACCTACACCGTCCCCAAGCCGGTTCTCCCTCTGGTGGGTCGGCCTCACGTGGCATACGTGATCGACTGGCTCGTCCGGCACGGCGTCGACGACGTCGTCGTCTCCTGCGGACACCTCGCGGAGAACATGCGGAGCGCCCTGGCCGAGCTCGAGCCGGGTGTCGAGATCCGCTACGCCGAGGAGCCCGATGCCCGCGGCACCGCGGGAGCGATTCGCTTTGCGGAGGACCTGCTCGGGGACCGGTTCCTCGTCCTCAACGGCGACGTCCTCTGCGACCTGGATCTCACGGCGCTGATCGAGCAGCACGACCGCACGGGAGCTCGCGCGACCATCGCCCTCTATCCGGTCGAGGATCCATTTGGCTACGGCCTCGTCCATCGTCATGACGACGGCGAGATCACCGAGTTCCTCGAGAAGCCGGACCGCGGCCAGATCGACACCGACGAGATCAACGCCGGCGCCTATCTGCTCGAGCGCTCGGTGCTCGACCGGATCCCGCCCGACAGGGCGGTGTCGATCGAGCGCGAGGTCTTTCCGGAGCTGATCGGCGACGGCCTCTACGGGATCAGGCTCGAGGGCTACTGGATCGACATCGGAACCCCCGAGCGCTTCCTCGACGCGAACTGGGACATCCTCGAGCGGCGGGTGAGGACCGTGATCGGCGACCAGCTCGAGGCGCCGATGATGGTGGGGGAGGGCTGCGAGATCGCCCCTGGCGCCGAGCTCCGAGCTCCCTGCGTGGTGGGGCGCGATTCGATGGTCGAGTCCGATGCGGTGATCGAGCGCTCGGTGCTGCTCGACGGCTGCACGGTCGGCCAGGGGGCTCGGCTCGTCGACAGCATCCTCAGCGGCGGCGTGACCATCGAGCCCGGAGCCGAGCTCGACGGCGCGGTGATCGGCGAGGGGGAGAGCGTCGCGGCAGGGGCCTCGGCATGAATGTGATGGGAGGGTCGATGCTCGACGCAGTCAAGGCGCTGCCCGAACACCTGCGGGATGCGCTCTGGCGGATCGAGACGGCGCGCGCCCCGACGATGGAGGCCCCCGCGGCATTCGTCTGCGGGATGGGCGGGTCGGCCATCGGCGGCGACCTTGCGGCCGCAGCCCTCTTCGACCGCCTCACCAAGCCGATGCTGGTCGCCCGCGGGTATGAGCTGCCGTCCTGGGCGCCGCCGGGGTCGGCCGTGCTCTGCTCGAGCTACTCGGGCGAGACAGAGGAGACGCTCGCCTGTTACGCAGCCGCCGAGGCCGTGGGCGCACAACGCCTGGTGGCGACCACCGGCGGTGAGCTCGCCGACGCCGCGCGCGGGGACGGGGTGCCGGTGATCGGCCTTCCGGCCGGTCTCCAGCCCCGCGCAGCCGTCGGCTACATGTTCTGCGTCGCGGCCGAGCTCGCCGCGCTGGCGCTGGCCGGCCCTCGCATCAACACTGAGATCGATGCCGCCGCCTCACACCTCGTCGGTGCCATGGGTGGCGCCGAGTCGCGCGCGGGCGAGATCGCCGGGCAGATAGGCGACGCCGTCCCGGTCATCTTCGGCAGCGACCTCACCGCCCCCGTCGCGTATCGCTGGAAGACCCAGGTGAACGAGAACGCGAAGTCCCCGTCCTATTCGGCGGGCCTGCCGGAGGCCGACCACAACGAGCTCGAGGGCTGGTCGGGCGCCAATGGGCGCTTCGCGGCGATCCTCCTCGAGGACCGCGACCAGCACCCTCGGGAGCGGAGGCGCTTCGAGCTGACTGCGAAGGCGATCGAATCGGAGGCCGCGGCGGTGATCCGGCTCGAGACCGAGGGCGAGACCCGGACCGAGCGCCTGCTTCACGCCGTCATGCTGGGCGACCTGGTTTCGATCGAGCTCGCCGATGCGCGCGGCGTGGACCCGCTGCCCGTCGAGGGGATCGAGTCCCTGAAGCGCGAGCTGGGGCGGCCCGACGGGTCTTAGCGAAGCCGCTCGTCCAGCTGCACGACGACCTCGTCGCCCTCAGCCTTCCCGATCGCCCGGCGCACCTCGGCCTTCACGGGCAGCTTGTGGGTCCCGTCGCCGAGAGCCATGAACGAGCTCCTGAACGGATGCCCGTCGATCGTGCCCCTCACCTTGACCAGCCCCCACGTGCCGAAGTACTCGGCCGAGTCCGGCATGACGACGTAGGTCCAGCCGCCCGCGTTCGGGCTCTTCACCAGCTCGGCCTGGAATCGCTTGTCGAGCTTCGTCTTCACGCCAGTTGAGACCGAGGACAGAGCGTCAACTCATCGCTGGACCGTTCAGTCATCGGCCGATGGCGGCCGCCGTCGGGCTTTGCGCTCAGAGGTTCGCCGCTTCTGGCCGAGGCGCCGCTCACGCGCGCCCCGCGTCGGCTTCGTCGGCCGGCGCGGCCTCGGGCGCCGAAGCCCGGCGGTGAGCTTCTCGCGCAGCCGTTCGAGGGCGAGCTCGCGGTTGCGCGCCTGGCTCCGGGCGTCCTGCGCGACGGCGCTGACCCGCGGGCCGAGCTTGCGCAGCAGCAGGTCGCGCTGGCCCTCGCTCAGCGCCTGCGAATTCTCGACCTCGAACACCGCCTCGATCCGCGAAGCGGTGACGTTGGCATGCTGCCCACCCGGTCCGGACGAGCGGCTGGCGCGAACCTGAATCTCCTCGAGGGGAATGACCGTATCCTCGGCGACGCGGATGCCGTCGTCCATGCATCGCAAGGTATCCCCGTTAGCCTTGAGCATCCTCAAACCTCGACGCAGGAGACCGACCACCGCATGAGCACTGCCATGACCGCCTCGACATCCACAGGCCTCGATTTCAAGGTCGCCGATCTCTCGCTGGCCGAGTTCGGCCGCAAGGAGATCCGCCTCGCCGAGCACGAGATGCCGGGCCTGATGGCGACACGAGCGGAGTTCTCGGCGTCCCAGCCGCTGAAAGGTGCGCGCATCACGGGCTCCCTGCACATGACGGTCCAGACGGCGGTCCTGATCGAGACCCTGATCGGCCTGGGAGCTGAGGTTCGCTGGGCCAGCTGCAACATCTTCTCGACGCAGGACCACGCCGCCGCCGCTGTGGCCGTGGGCCGCGAGGGGACCCCGGACGACCCGAAGGGCATCCCCGTCTTCGCCTGGAAGGGGGAGACGCTCGAGGAGTACTGGTGGTGCGCCCTCCAGGCGCTGACGTGGCCGGAACCGGGACCGAACGGCGAGACCGGAGCCAACATGCTTCTCGACGACGGCGGCGACGCCACGCTGCTGGTGCACAAGGGCACCGAATACGAGGCTGCGGGCGCGGTGCCGAGCGATGACACCGCCGGCTCGGAGGAGGAGCGGGTCATTCTCGAGCTGCTGCGGAAGAGCCTCGCCGATGACCCGCAGCGGTTCACGAAGATGGCGGAGGGGATCAAGGGGGTCACCGAGGAGACGACCACCGGCGTGATCCGTCTATACGAGCGGCAGGCCAACGGCACGCTCCTCTTCCCGGCGATCAACGTGAACGACTCGGTCACCAAGTCGAAGTTCGACAACATCTACGGCTGCCGCCACTCCCTGATCGACGGCATCAACCGTGCCACAGACGTGATGATCGGCGGCAAGACCGCGGTGATCTGCGGCTTCGGCGACGTCGGCAAGGGTTGCGCTGAGTCGCTGCGCGGCCAGGGCGCCCGCGTGATCGTCACCGAGATCGATCCGATCTGCGCGCTCCAGGCCGCGATGCAGGGCTACGAGGTGCGCAAGCTCGAGAGCGTCATCCCCGAGGCGGACATCTTCATCAGCGCCACGGGCAACAAGGACGTGATCACGGTCGACCACATGGCGGCGATGAAGCATCAGGCGATCGTCGGCAACATCGGCCACTTCGATGACGAGATCCAGATGGCGGCGCTCGAGCGCTTCCCGGGCGTCGAGCGGATCAACATCAAGCCGCAGGTCGACGAGTGGCGCTTCCCCGACGGCCACTCGATCATCGTCCTCTCGGAGGGCCGCCTGCTGAACCTGGGCAACGCAACGGGACATCCGAGCTTCGTGATGTCGAACTCGTTCACCAACCAGGTGATCGCCCAGATCGAGCTCTACAGCAAGGCCGAGGCCTACGGCAAGGAGGTCCACGTCCTGCCGAAGCACTTGGACGAGAAGGTGGCCCGCCTGCATCTCGACGCGCTCGGGGTCGAGCTCACCGAGCTGGATCCGAAGCAGGCCGCCTACATCGGCGTGCCCGTCGAGGGCCCCTACAAGAGCGACCACTACCGGTATTAGCTGGTGATCTTCCGGCTTGGAGCGTGTCTCTGAAGCGATGGAAGATCGAAAGGCGAATCGCAGACTGACCAGACGACAGACCCTCGGCATCGCCGGGGCGACCGGCTCGGCCGTGGTGCTCGGTGGCGGCGCGGGCAAGTTACTCTCGCAGATGGCCGGGCAGCCCGACGAGGTCGACGCGGCCATGGCCGCCAAGGCCTGCAAGCTGACGCCGGAGGTGACCGAGGGGCCGTTCTACGTGGCCCTCGACAGGATTCGCAGGGACATCACCGAGGGCAGGCCCGGCGTGCCCCTGACGCTCAAGATCCGGGTGATCGACGTGCGGAGGTGCCGGGCGATCCACAGCGCCGCCGTCGACATCTGGCACTGCGACGCGGGCGGGCTCTACTCGGACGAGGCCTCGAACGGGACCGCCGGCCAGACCTACCTGCGCGGGGTCCAGCTCACCAACAGGAAGGGCTACGCGACCTTCCGGACGATCTATCCCGGCCACTACACCGGTCGCGCCACCCACATCCACATGAAGGTGCACATCGGCGGCAAGGCCCGGGGCGGGGTGCTCCGCGGGGGTCACGTCTCGCACACCGGCCAGCTCTTCTTCGCCGAGTCGGCGAACTCGAGTGTCTACTCACTCGCCCCCTACAGCGCCGACGCCGATCCGCGAACGCTCAACCCCTCGGACAGCATCTACTCGCAGGCGGGCGGCTCCAGGGCGGAGGTCAGTCTGACGGGCAGCGCCGCGTCAGGGCTCGCCGGGCGCATAGTGGTGGGCGTCAACCCCAAGCGCACGCCCGGGCCGGCCTAGGCCCTTGGCGCCTGCTGAATCCGTCCAGAGCCGATCCGGACGCCTGTCGATCGGGGATGATTCGGCGTGATGGGAGCCAGGGTCCGGTTTGCTCTGCTCGTTGGGTGTCTCGCGCTGCTCGCGTTTGCCCCGGCGCGCGCCTCGGCGCTCAGCCTGCGGTCGATCGGTCCGAGCTTCGACCAGCCGATCTTCGCCACCTCGCCGCCGGGTGACCCTCGGCTCTTCGTCGTCGAGCGCCCCGGCTTCATCGACGTCCTCCATGACGGCACGGTCAGCCAGTTCCTCGACATCCACGACCGGACGACCAACGACGGTGAGCGCGGCCTGCTTTCGATGGCGTTCGACCCGAACTACGCCTCCAACGGGCTCTTCTACGTTTACTACACGGGCGACGGCCCCAACGCCGGCGGCGCCCTGGGCGACATCCACATCGACGAGTTCCGCGTCAGCTCGAATCCCAACGTCGCCGACCCGGCCAGCCGCCGGACGGTCTGGACCTTCAGCCACGGAGCCTCCAACCACAACGGCGGGCAGCTGCAGTTCGGGCCGGACGGCTACCTGTACTTCACGACCGGCGACAACGCCAACAGCGCCAACGCGCAGCAGGCAGGGAACCCCTACGGGAAGATCCACCGCATCGATCCACATGGCGCCGGCAACGGCGTGCATGGCATTCCCCCGACCAATCCCTTTGCCGGCGTCCCCGGGGCGACCCAGGAGATCTGGGGCATGGGCCTGCGCAACCCGTTCCGCTTCTCCTTCGACCACCTCACCGGGGACCTGGTCATCGGCGACGTCGGCGAGGTCTCGCACGAGGAGGTGGACCTCTCCCCGGCCTCGACGGGCGGCGGCCGTGGAGCGAACTACGGCTGGCCGTGCCGCGAGGGTTTCAGCAGCGGCCCGGGCGGCTGCGGCGGGTCCTTCGTCAACCCGGTCTTCGACTATCCGCACATCGATCCGGGCGGGAACGTCGCCCATGGCTGCGCGATCATCGGCGGCTACGTCTACCGCGGCAGCCGGGCACCGGAGATCTCAGGCCGTTACCTCTACGCCGACCTCTGCACGGCTCAGCTGCGCTCGCTGGACCTCGCCCACCCGTTCGCCACCGACCGTGCGGAGGGTGCCATCGGTGCGCTCGACAGCGCGCGCTCGTTCGGCCAGGACGGCGCCTGCGACCTCTACGTGATGAATACGAGCACGGTCTTCCGCATCGTCGGCTCCGCGTCCTCCGCGACGCCCGCCTGCCAGAAGGCTCCCCCCAAGTGCTGCCCGGCCGGGAAGAAGGGCAAGAAATGCAAGAAGCACAAGCACAAGAAGCGGGCTTCGGAGTCGAAGAAGAAGCACAAGCACAAGAAGTGCAAGAAGAAGAAAAAGGGCAAGAAGAAGCAACGCGCCTGATCTGAGAACCTGGCGCGCATGAGGGCGATGATCCTGGCGGCGGGGCTCGGCACGCGACTTCGGCCGCTCACCCATGTGATGCCGAAGCCGGTGGCCCCGGTGCTCAACCGGCCGATCGTGGCCTGGATCGCCGAGCTCCTCGCTGGGAACGGCTTCAGGGAGGTCGTCACCAACGTCTCCTATCTGCCGGAGCAGATCCGTGAGGTCCTCGGCGACGGCTCGGAGTTCGGGCTCGAGATCGCCTACAGCAAGGAGACCGAGCCACTCGGCACCGCGGGCGGGGTCGGCAAGGTCCGAGACTTCCTCTCCGGGACAGATTCCTTCCTGATCATCTCCGGCGACGCCCTCACCGACATCGACCTGGGGGAGATGCGCGCCGCCCACGAAGCCAACGTCGAGCGTGGCGCGATCGCCACGCTCGCAACCAAGCGCGTGGACGACACCAGCCAGTTCGGTGTCGCGATCACCGACGAGGACGGCCGCATCCAGGGGTTCCAGGAGAAGCCGCAGCCGACGGAGGCGCTCTCCGATCTCGCCAACTGCGGCATCTACATGTTCCGCAGGGAGATCTTCGACCACTTCCCGCCGCCGGGCCAGAGGAGCCCGGCAGGGGACCCTGATCAGCCGCCGGGCTTCGTCGACTGGGCGATAGACGTCTTTCCATCGCTGCTCGAGGGTGACATCCCGTTCTACTCCCACGAGATCCAGGCGTACTGGAACGACATCGGCTCGGTCGGCGAGTTCGTCCAGGGCAACCTCGATGCCCTGGCGGGCGAGCTTGGGATCGAGCCGCGGGAACCGACGGTTGCGGATGGCGTCTACTCGGGCGACGGCTCAGACGTCGACGCGGCCAAGGTGAAGCCCCCGGTCCTGATCGGGGCTGACTGCCGGGTGGGGGCCGGGTCGGACCTGCACGGCCCCGTCGTCGTCGGCACCGGCTGCCGGCTCGGCGCCGAGGCGATGCTCCGCGATTGCGTGGTCCTGCCCGGTGCGGAGGTCCCCGCCGGCGCACTCGTCGTGGGCGGCCTCTACGGGATCAACGCCGACCGGCCGCTCGGCTAGCGGCAACCCGCTACGTGAGCTCGCGGATCACGTCGTCGGCCCAGGGGTTGTCGCCCAGGCCCTCCTGGTCGCAGACGATCTTCTCCCCGTCGGGCCACTCGAGCGTCAGGCGGGTAGTCGTCTGGAGGCGTTCGGTCCCAACCCGAAGCCCGGTGCGGTCCCAGGAGGCCGCCTCATCCTTGATCGTGATTCCGTTGCGGCCGGTCTTGTACTTGAAGGCGTAGAGCCTGTCCGGCGTGACGGCGAAGACGAACTGCCCGGGCAGCCCGCCGGCCTTGCTCTTGCCGAGCTTGTGGGCGGCGCCGTAGGCCAGCGCGCCGAGCTGGAACTTGCTGACCGCCATCTTCGTCCCTGCTCCGGTCGGCCGGAAGGCGCCGACGGCCAGTACCTCTCCCTCCACGTGTGGCTCGACCGAGGAGCGGTACTTCCCGCGCCACTCCTCGGCCACTTCGGGGCTGATGTCGAATCGTCCCATCGCCTGACTCCCCTCGCTCGCGCGCCCCCTCTTGCCGATCTCGGAATGACCCTACTTCCTTGAGCATCCGCGCGACTCCCGTTCCACAAGGCGCTGGACGATCGGCCGATCGTGTCACTCTTCCAACAGCTCGTCTCGCTGGTGGCACCGCCGATCTGCCCGGCCTGTGGCACGACCATGCAGGGCGGTCGGACGCTCTGTGACCGCTGCCGAAACGAGCTCGCCGTCGCCCCCCGAGTCCTCGAGGCGGGTCCGTCCGGAGTCGACCTGGCGGTCTCCGCGTCGCCGTTCGACGGTGTGGCCCGGCAGCTCGTCCACGGGCTGAAGTTCGGGCGCCGGCTGGCTCTGGCTGGCGTCGCGGCCGAGGCGATGCTGCATGCCCTCCCGCCCTATGAGCTCGCTTCTGACCCCGTGAATGAGCCGCCTGATGCAGTCGTCCCTGTCCCAGCAGGGGCGCTGAGGTGGCGCTGGCGGGGCTTCGATCCGGCCGAGGAGATCGCGATTGCGGTCGCCGACCGATCTGGAATCCCGCTCCGAAAGTGCCTCCGCAGAGACCGCGGTCGGCGGCAGGTGGGCCGCAGGCGCCGGCAGCGGCTGGCCGATCCGCCCACCGTGCGGGCGGTGGCTGCGGCGCCCGGGACGGCCCTCCTGGTCGACGACGTCTGGACGACCGGGGCGACGCTGGCGGCTTGCGCGAAGGCGTTGCGCATCGCCGGTTCCCGCCGCGTCCTCGCGCTGACGCTCGCTCGCGCCCTCTGAGTGGCTACTCTGCCGTCAGATGGGGAGAGCAGGGAAGCCAGGGCTCATCGTGCTGATCGCAGTCGCGGCGCTGCTCGCCGCCGCGGCGGGCTCCGCGGTTGCGAGCGGTCCGCGCCTGAGCGTCCCCCAGGCCGACCTCGACGCGGCGCTCAAGTGCCCGATCGATCCGACGAACGCCACCACCACGCCCGTCATGTTCGTGACGGGTACCGGGTCGACGGGCGACCAGGGCTACCTGATCGGCCAGGACGCCTTCAAGGCCTATGGCCATCCGGTCTGTTACGTGAACTTTCCGGACTTCATGACGGCCGATATCCAGATCTCGGCTCAGTACCTCGTCAACGGCCTGCGCCGGGAGTTCGCCATGGCCCACAGGAAGGTCGCGGTGATCGGGATCAGTCAGGGAGGATTGCTGCCGCGCTTCGCTCTCACCTACTGGCCCGACCTGCGCAAGAAGGTGAGCGACGTGGTGGCCGCGGCCGGGACACAGCACGGCACCAGGCTGGGCCTGGGATCGTGCTCGGCGAGCACTCCGTGCGCGCCCGCGGACTGGCAGCAGATCGCCGGCTCGCGCCTGCTGAGGGCGCTCAACTCACAGCCCGACGAGACTCCCGGGAACGTCTCCTACACCACCGTTCGATCGCTGACAGATGAGACCGTGCAGCCGCAGGGCGGAAAGCACCCAACGTCGGCGCTCGACGGCGCGAGCAACATCTCGATCCAGGGCGTCTGCCCAGGCCGCACCACGAGCCACATCGGCACCATCCTCGACTCGGTGACCTTCGCCGCCTTCGTCGATGCCGTCGCGCATGGCGGCAAGGAGAAACGCGGCGCCGCGAGGGTGTCTCGGTTCCCCTCCGACGTCTGCGCGCACCCGTACGCGACGGGGCTCAACGAGGCCCAGACGACGCTCTTCCTGAACGCCGCCGGGGGCATCATCGGCGGCAATCAGTCGATGGTCCCGAAGGTCCCCGCCGAGCCCGGCGTACGCAAGGTCTTCAAGCGCGTCCCGCGGGATCAGAAGAACCGCTGACTCGAATCGGTTGCCGCGAGGGAGCCCCGGGCGTAGCATCGGGCGCCACCCCCCGACGGAAGGAGGCCGACGTGAGGATCGAGGTCCGAGGGAAGAACGTGGAGGTGACCGAAGAGCTTCGCGAGGCTGTTGTGCAGAGGTTCCAGCGGGTGGGGAAGCAGGTCTCGGAGCTCGCCACGCTCGACGTCGAGCTCTGTGAGGAGAAGAATCCGCGGATCTCCGATCGGATGGTCGCCGAGGGGACGCTTGGCCTGAAGGGGGTCACGCTCCGCGCCAAGGAGGCCTCTCCCGACATGCTGCACTCGATCCATGAGCTGGCGGAGGACATCCGCCGACAGGTGAAGAAGCACCGCGACAAGCGCCGCAAGCGCCAGACGACCAGAAAGCTCATGCAGCGGTTCCGCCGCAGACCTGCCTGAGGCGGACCAGTCGCGTCACGGGTCCTGGCGGCGACCGCCATGGCCGCCCATTTGCCGAGCGCCCACGCCGACCGCAGAAAATGCGTCAATCGCGCCAAGCGCCGCGCAGGCTCCAGCTAACCTAGTCGCGTGGCCAGAGGACTGATCGACCGCGCCCTCCGCATGGGCGAGTCGAAGCAATTCAAGGAGTATCAGGGCCGGGTCGAGTCGATCAATCGAGTCGAGCCCGAGATGGAGCTGCTCGAGGAGGCCGAGCTCCGCAGCGAGGCGGATGCCCTCAGGGAGCGCGCCCGCGAGGGTGAGTCGCTCGACGACCTGCTCCCCGAGGCCTTCGCACTCACGCGCGAGGCCGCCCGGCGCGCGATCGGCCAGCGGCATTTCGACGTCCAGCTGATCGGCGGCATGGTGCTCCATTCGGGCTCCATCGCCGAGATGAAGACCGGCGAGGGGAAGACCCTGACCGCGACGCTGCCCGTCTTCCTCAACACCCTCGCCGGCGACGCCGTCCACGTCGTCACCGTCAACGACTACCTCGCGCGACGCGACGCGGAGTGGATGCGCCCGATCTATGAGGCGCTCGGCGTCTCGGTTGCGGCGATCCAGGAGGACGACGAGCCGCCGGAGCGCCGCGAGAAGTACGCCTGCGACGTCGTCTACGGCACCAACTCGGAGTTCGGCTTCGACTATCTCCGCGACAACATGGCCGGCTCACTCGAGGAGTGCGTGCAGCGGGGCCACGACTTCGCGATCGTCGACGAGGTCGACAACATCCTGATCGACGAGGCCCGGACCCCGCTGATCATCTCAGGCCGCCCCGAGCAGGCCGCGGACCTCTACTACACGTTCGCGCGGCTCGCCAAGCAGATGAAGGGGGAGCCCCACAAGGAGAAGCTCAAGTCGCTCGGCGAGTCCAAGGACACCCGCGACGCCGACTACGACTACGAGTACGACGAGAAGCACAAGACCGTGTCGCCCACCGAGGGAGGGACGGCGAAGGCGGAGGAGTTCCTCGGGGTCGAGAACCTCTACCTCAGTGAGCACGGGACGCTCGTCAACCACCTGATCCAGTCGCTCAAGGCGGAGTCGCTCTACAAGCGCGGCGTGGAGTACGAGTTGGTCGAGGGCCAGGTGATGATCATCGACGAGTTCACCGGTCGCATTCTCGAGGGCCGGCGCTGGTCCGAGGGCCTTCACCAGGCGATCGAGGCGAAGGAGGGCGTCCAGATCAAGGAGGAGAACCAGACCCTCGCCACGATCACGCTCCAGAACTACTTCAGGCTCTACGACAAGCTCAGCGGCATGACCGGCACCGCGCTGACCGAGGCCCAGGAGTTCATGAAGATCTACAAGGTCCCGACGGTCGACATCCCCACCAACGTGCCGATGATCCGGGGGGACCACAACGACCAGATCTACAAGACCAAGGGCGGCAAGTGGAGCGCGGTCCTCAAGGAGATCGAGGCGCGTCACGAGGCAGGCCAGCCGACTCTCGTCGGAACCATCTCCGTCGAGGTCTCGGAGATGATCTCGGCTGACCTGAAGCGCCGTGGTGTCGAGCACGTCGTCCTCAATGCGAAGCCGGAGCACGCCCAGCGCGAGGGCGAGACGATCGCCCAGGCCGGCCGCAAGGGGGCGGTGACGATCGCGACCAACATGGCGGGCCGCGGTGTCGACATCAAGCTCGGCGGGAGCCCCGAAGGAATGGCCGTGTCCGAGCTTCGCAAGCTCGGCCTCTCTCCCGGCGACGAGAGCTACGAGGAGGAGGAGAAGGTGATGATCGAGCAGCTCAGGTCGCGCTGCGAGGCCGAGGCCGAGGATGTGCGCCAGCTCGGTGGCCTATTCATCTGCGGTACCGAGCGCCACGAGTCGCGCCGGATCGACAACCAGCTCCGCGGCCGCTCGGGTCGCCAGGGCGACCCCGGCGAGTCACGCTTCTTCCTCTCGGCCGAGGACGACCTGATCCGTCTGTTCGCCGGCGAGCGCATCTACAAGATCCTCGACCGGTTGGGACCGGTGAACGAGGAGGGCGAGGAGGAGCCGCTCGAGGCCAAGATGCTCACTCGGACCATCGAGAACGCCCAGAAGAAGGTCGAGGAGCAGAACTTCCTGATCCGTAAGCGGGTGCTCGAGTACGACGACGTGATGAACGAGCAGCGGCGCGTCGTCTACAAGTACCGCCGCGAGATCCTCGAGGGCAAGGACATGTCGGACTCAGCCCGCGAGGGCGTCGGCGAGGTCGTCAGCCGCATGGTCGACGACTACACGCCGGGCGACGTGATCGAGGACTGGGACCTCGCGGAGCTGCAGACGCAGGTCCAGCAGCTCTGGCCGTCCACGGTCGACGTCGGATCGATGCTTCCCGAGCAGACCGACCGCGAGGACCTGCGAGAGCAGCTGCTGGCCGACGCGCTCGCCGCCTACGACCAGCGCGAGGGCGACTTCGGCGACGAGATCATGCGCCAGCTCGAGCGGGCGATCCTGCTGCAGATCATCGACAACCGCTGGCGCGAGCACCTCTACGAGATGGACTACCTGCGCGAGGGCATCCACCTTCGCGGCTTCGCCCAGATCGATCCGCTCGTCGCCTACAAGAACGAGGGCTTCTCCATGTTCGAGGCGCTCATGCACTCGATCTGGGAGGAGTTCGCCCGGCTGATCTTCCATGTCGAAGTCGAGGTAGCGCCCCAGGCGCAGGAGCAGTTCTCTCCGCAGGTCCAGGCGGGCGGCTTCGACTACTCCGGCGGCACCGCCGAGCAGCCGTCGGCACTCGGACAGGCGGCGCTCGCCACAGCGGCCGGTCCCGACGCGGCCGCGGAGCGGGGGATCGAGGGTCAACGCCCCGCCCGGCAACGGCGGTCCGATCCCCGAACAGGAGACCGTCGTCAAGGACGAGAAGGACAAGATCGGGCGCAACGACCCCTGCTGGTGCGGCTCGGGCAAGAAGTACAAGAAGTGCCACGGGGCGTAACCGCGCCCCTCTCTAGGAGCGCAGGGCGAAGCCCGGAGCGACTTGTGTTGGGGCGCGGCTATCGCCCCGGCCTGATAGCGAAGCCGTCAACCGCATGCCTGTAGCCGGCCAGGAGATCGAGGGGTTCGGAGGGATGCGCCTCCGGTTCGTCACCGTGGAGCCGGAGGAGCTCGTGATGGAGGCGACCTATTCGGGCGAGGTCGGAATGCCGCCGCCCCACCTCCACCCGAGCCAGGCAGAGCATTTCGAGGTGATCGAGGGTCGGATGCGCGCGATCGTGGACGGCGACGAAACCGTCCATGAGGAGGGCGAGTCCTTCGAGGTGCCCGCCGGGACGCCGCACCAGATGGCAGCGGAGGAGCCGACGCGCATGCGCTGGGAGGTCAGACCGGCGTTGAGGACCGCCGAGTTCTTCGAGCGGCTCTACGGTGACGGCCCCGACAGCGCCAGGGAGATGGGCGAGAGCTTCGTCACCGAGTTCGACGCCGAGTTCCGGCTTGTCTAGCCGATTTCGTGCGATTGACCCCGGAATCTGGGGGCCAATGCTTCGAAATCGTCTCTAGACGCCCTTCACGACCTCCTCCGCCGGATGTGTGTAACAGCAGCGGCCCTGGGGGTACCTTGGGGCCGTGGAGAAGGCCGCTTTGGGAAGCGAGGAATCGATTCCGAAGATCGCCGTCGCCTCCGAGAACGCGGAGGCGACCGAGGCGTGGAGCGGCGTCCTGTTCGACCGCTTCCTCGCCTTCCGTGATCTCGTCGTCGCCGGGTTGAAGGCCCACGGTGATGCCGCGATGGTGCTCGACCCGCCGGCCCAGGGCGACCGCGTCCTCGACGTCGGCTGCGGGTTCGGCGACACGACGCAGCAGCTGGCGGACCTGGTCGGCGCCGATGGCCACGCCACCGGCGTGGATGTCTCTGAACCGTTCATCGGGGCCTCGATCGCGGAGGCCAGGGAAGCAGGTGTCGACAACGTCGACTTCTTCGCGAGCGACGTACAGGTGGGCGACCTCAGGGGGCCCTACGACTACGCCTTCTCGCGGATGGGCGTGATGTTCTTCGCCAATCCCGTTCAGGCGCTTCGCAACATCCGCAGTGCGCTCCGCCCCGGGGGCCGGCTGGTGGCCGTCGTCTGGCGGCGGAAGCTCGACAACGAGTGGCTTCACCGCGCCGAGGAGGTGGCGGGGCGGTATCTCGAGGAGCCCGAGGAGCCCGAGGACGTGCGCTGCGGTCCTGGCCCGTTCTCGATGGCCAATGCCGACACCGTCTCCGATCAGCTTCAGATCTCCGGCTTCGAGCACGCCACCCTGACTCGTTGCGACCTGCCGATCAAGATCGGCAACAACCTGGATCACGCGGTCGAGTTCAATATGGCGCTTGGACCTGCCGCGGAGCTGCTGCGCATCTGCCCCGCGGATGAGGTCGATCGGCTGCGCCCGCGGATCGAGGAGGAGATCCGCGGGGTGCTTGCCGACTACCGGGAACCGGACGGTGAGGTCAGGGCCCCCGCTTCGACCTGGATCGTCCGCGCGAGCGTGCCGGAGTAGGTCAGCCGCTCGAGCCGGCGGTCTCCAGCCGGCCCTCACGCGGCAACCTGGCGAACACGCGGAACCCGCCGCTGTTCATCGGGCCGGCAGAGAACCGCCCGCCGAAGAGCTCAACCCGCTCGCGCATGCCGATCAGTCCCTTTCTGGTGCCGACGGCCACGCCGCCGGTCTGGCCTGGGCCGTTGTCGGTCACCTCGACCTCGACGCTCTCCGGGTCGAAGGCGAGCCGCACCGTCGCGGCCGACCCGGGTCCGGCGTGCTTCAGCACGTTGGTCAGCGCCTCCTGGGTGATCCGGTAGGCCGCCTGGTCGAGGATGGGCGTCAGCGCCGCCTCGTCGCCGGATCGGCTGACCGTCACGGAGAGTCCCGCGGCGCGGCACTCCGAGATCATCTGATCGAGGTGCGAGAGGCTGACGCGGGTGTGGTCGAGCTCGCCCGTGTCGCTGGGGCGGAGCAGCCCGAGCAGCTTGCGCATGTCCTCCATGGTCGCTCGTGAGGTCCGCTTGATCTCCTCGAACACCCGCCGCGCTTCCCCGATGTCCTGATCGTCGTCGAGGGACCGGATCCCGGCGGCGGCCTGGAGCGAGATCGCGGTGACGCCGTGGCCCGCCGCGTCGTGGAGGTCTCTGGCGATTCGCATCCGCTCGGCGACGACCGCCAGCCGAGCGGTCTCCTCGCGCTCGCGGTCGAGGGAACGGCGCAGCCAGGACATCAGCAGCCCCGTCACCAGCAGGGTGGCGACGGTGACCGTCCAGCGGGTCACCCCGGCGGAGAGCGACGGGCCGTCGTCGATCAGCAGGATTGCGTCCGCCACCCCGATCAGCCCGAGCTGGAGGAGGGCGTGGCGGAGATCGAAGAACCAGAAGGAGAACAGCGAGACCCAGAGGAAGAGGACCTCGTTGTCCTCGGCGCCGACGCCGTGCCCGGCCTCGAGCGTCGCAAGCGTGATCACAGCGGTTCCGAGCGCGGCCGCGAAGCCGATGACCGTTTCGCTCACCCGGCGGCGGCTCAGCATCAGGGCTCCGGCCAGCCCGGCCACCGCCCCGTAACCGAGGATCAGCAGGTCCGAGCCCTCCGCGGCTGGAGGTAACACGACAGTGACGGCGAGCAGGAGCGCTCCGCCGAGGAGCAGCAGACCCGCCACACGGGTCGCGAGAGCATGGCCTCCGATGGTCGGCAGCGGAGGCAGGCCATGGGAAAGTTTCCGCAGCAGCCAGCGCATACGTCGTCCTGTCCTATCGGAGAGTCCGTTCTCCATCGGCATTGCGGGCAAACCGTAGAGGACGGGGTGAATACCCTTAAGGAGAGATGGCGGACACACTTCCCAAGGAGGGAATCTCAGCGCGCCTCGCCGAGATCCGGGGGCAGCTCAAGCTGCTCTCGGATTACCTTTGACCCGGATGCGCTGAGTGGGGAGGTAGACCGCCTCGAGGAGGAGATGCAGCGCCCCGGATTCTGGGGTGACCAGGCCGCCGCGGCCGAGATCTCCGCGCAGCACTCACGCGCGCAGCGGCGCCTCGAGGGCTTTCGCGAGCTGAGCCGGGACGTCGACGATCTGGGCGAGCTCGCCGAGCTCGCCGCCGATGACGAGGAGATGGCCGGCGAATTGCAGGCGCAGCTGAAGTCGGTCGAGCAGCGACTCGACGAGCTCGAGGAGGAGCGGCTCTTCTCCGGCCGTTTCGACGCCGGTGACGCGGTCGTCACGATCAACGCCGGCGCCGGCGGAACGGACTCCCAGGACTGGGCCGAGATCCTGCTCCGCATGTACCTGCGGTGGGCCGAGCGTCGCGGCTTCAAGGCCGAGATGAAGGAGGCGTCCCCCGGCGAGGAAGCCGGCCTCAAGTCGGCGACCTTCGTGGTTGGGGGCGAGAACGCCTACGGGCTGTTCGCCGCCGAGCGTGGAGTCCACCGGCTCATCCGGATTTCTCCGTTCGATGCGTCGGCACGGAGGCACACGAGCTTCGCCCAGGTGGACGTCGCGCCGCTGGTCGAGGGCGATGTGGACGTCGAGATCGACGACGCCGACATCCGGGTGGACACCTACCGGGCCTCGGGGGCCGGCGGCCAGCACGTCAACAAGACCGATTCAGCCGTCCGCATCACCCACGTCCCGACCGGGATCGTCGCTCAGTCGCAGAACGAGCGGTCGCAGGCCCAGAACAAGGCGACCGCGATGCAGATCCTCCGCTCCCGGCTCCTGGAGAGGAAGGAGCTCGAGCGCGCGGAGGAGCTCGCCAGAGAGCGGGGCGAGCAGAAGTCGGCGGAGTGGGGCTCGCAGATCCGCAGCTATTTCCTCCATCCCGACCAGCGGGTGAAGGATCACCGCACCGGCTTCGAGGTCGGGGACGCCCAGCGGGTGCTCGATGGCGACATCGACGGCTTCATCCGGGAGTACCTGAACCAGGCAGCCGGCCGATCCGGGAGCTCCGGCTAGTGGCGCTGGCCGAGCCGCGCACCGCGCAGGTCTCGGTCGGAGCCTCGGAGAGCTTCGACACGGTCGAGGCCGCCGCGCAGGCGGCCGACCGGGCGCGCGCCGGCCTCGGTGGGCGCTGCGACCTCGCGTTCGTGTTCGCCTCCGGCCAGCACCTGGGCATGGCCAAGTGGCTGCTCTCAGAGGTGCATGAGCGCCTCGAGCCGCGCGCGCTGCTGGGCTGCGGCGCCGGAGGCACGGTCGCCGACGGGCATGAGCTCGAGGACACGCCGGGAGTCGTCGTCTGGGGTGCATCGCTCCCTGCCGCGGAGCTCGAAACGATGCATCTGAGGGCCGAACGAGAGGCCGACGGCTTCCGCCTGCTCGGCCTGCCCGAATCGCTGGCGGCCCGCGCCGACGAGCCGAGTGCCCCGAACGAATCCCTGATCGCGCTCTGCGATCCGCTCAGCTTCCCGCCCGAGGAGCTGCTCGCGGCGCTGGAGCGCTCGCGGCCGCGGGTTCCGGTTCTCGGCGGATTGGCCAGCGCCTCCTTCGCAGGTGGGGCCGTTCTGCTGCGGGACGGAGAGGTTCACACCGACGGTGCGGTCGCGCTTCGGATGCGCGGCCTCGAGGTGTTGCCGTGCGTTTCGCAGGGCGCTGGCCCGGTGGGGCCGGAGATGACCATCACCAAGGCCGAGGCGAACGTGATCGGAGAGCTGGCCGGGAAGCCCGCGATGGAACGCCTGGGAGAGGTGATCTCAGGGCTTCCGCAGGAGGAGCGGGAGCTCGCCTCCTCGGGCGTCCTGATCGGGCTCGTCATCGACGGGAACCGGCCCGAGTACGACAGGGGCGACTTCCTGGTGCGACCGATCATCGGTGCGGACCGCGGGTCGGGAGCGATCGCGATCGGCGAGGAGGTTCGGGTCGGCCAGACGGTCCGGCTACAGGTGCGGGACGCCGCCTCGGCCGACGCGGACCTGCGTGGGGCGCTCGCAGCGCAGGCGCAGGCGCTCGGCTCCGATGGAGCGGCCGGTGCCCTCCTCTTCACCTGCAACGGCCGTGGCTCCCACATGTTCGAAGTCCCCGACCACGACGCCGGCGCAATCGAGGATGCGCTGGGCGCCCCGACAGCGGGCTTCTTCTGCGCCGGCGAGATCGGCCCGGTCGGCGGCCGCAACTTCCTGCACGGCTTCACGGCCACCATGGCTGTCTTCCCCGCCTAGAACACCGAACTGCGTCCCATCGCTCCCGCTGAGCGGGACAAACGGGACGCAGAACGCTAGAGCGCGCCCTCGAAGTCGAGGAGGCCCCGCTTCATCTCCGGGCCGCCGCCGTACTGGCCGATCCCACCGCCGGACTGGACCACACGGTGGCACGGAACGATCAGCGGGATCGGGTTGTGACCGCAGGCCGTGCCGGCGGCGCGGAAGGCCCGCGCGTTGCCGGCGGACTTGGCGATCTCGGCGTAGGTCTTGGTCTTCCCGTAGGGGATCCGGGCGACCGCGTGAAGCGCTCGGCTCCGGAAGCCCGGTGAGGTCAGGCTCCAGTCGACCGGCACGTCGAACTCCCGCCGGCGGCCCTCGAAGTACTCCTCGAGCTCGCGACGCTCCTCGTCCAGACGCTTCGGCGACTCCACGATTCGCGGCGAGACGCTCGCGGCCAGCTCCTCGAGCACCTCGTCGTGAGGACGCTCGCGGCCGCGATCGCTGGGCAGGGCCAGACGAACGACCCCACGGCCGGTGCGGGCGACGAGCAACTCGCCATACGGCGAATCGACCTCGGCGTACGCGACGTCGATCAGGCCGTCGCGCTCGGCGCGGGCGAGCAGGCCCTGTACCGCACGGTCCAGATCAGCGTCCGACGGCGCCTGTCGCAACATCTTCTCGAGCTGCTTCTCGGTCAACGGGTTCATGCGAATTCACCTCTGAGCTTCTGCAGACCCTCGTGGACGTTGCGGCGGGCAGCCGCTTCGGAGCTGTCCATGGCCCGCGCGATCGCGGAATAAGACATATCGGTGGCGTAGCGGAGGACGACGGCGCTGCGCTGCTTCGGCGGCAATGCGCTGACGGCGCGCCAGAGATCCGGGTCGCCTCCCGTGACGACCTCATCCGGCTTGGAATTCGAGGTCGGTACCGCACCGGCCACCTCCTCGGCGTCCCCGGCGGGGACGGCGCGCCGGGAGCGGCTGCGGTGATGGTCGATCGCCTTGTTGTGGGCGATGGTGAGCAGCCACGAGTGGAGGTTGCGGGCGTGTTCCAAGCCGTCGTACGCTCGCAGCGCCGCGATGAAGGTCTCCTGGAAGACGTCCTCGGCGTCGTGGGGCCCGACGGTCGCGACGAGGTAGCCGAGCACGTCGGAGCCGTGCTCGTCGAGCAGCTGCTGGAACGGGGGAACCGATTCATTCGACATCTGCCCGATAAACGTCGCACACCGTGGATTCGTGAGACTGATATGCGAGGGTGCTCCGCAAGCGAAGCCGAGGAGCAACCCGTTTCATGACGGTCGATTCCGATACACGCGAGCTGGTCGCCCGCGCCCTGCTCGAGGACCTCGGGCCGGGCGACGTCACGGCCGAGGCCGTCGTCCCGGTGGACGCGACCGGCCTCGCGACGATCACCCAGAAGGAGCCGGGGGTTCTCTTCGGCCTGGAGGTCGCGGCCGAGGTCTTCCGGCAGACCGAGGCCGGGGCCCTGGAGCCTCAAGCCGATGAGTCGGACTGGCACGACGACGTACCCGTGACGGTGGCGACGGTCGCGGGCCCGGCACGGGCGCTGCTCGCGGCCGAGCGGACCGCCCTCAACTTCCTCTGCCACCTCTCCGGAGTGGCCACCCAGACCGCCAGGTTCGTCGGCCGGGTCGAGCTCACGGGCGCCCGGGTCCTCGACACGAGGAAGACGATTCCCGGGCTGCGCGCGCTCGAGAAGGCGGCGGTCGCGGCGGGCGGGGGTACGAACCACCGGATGGGCCTCTACGACGCGATTCTGATCAAGGAGAACCATGCGGCGGTCGCGGGCGGGGTGGGGGAGGCGGTCGGGAAGGCGCGCGCGGCGAAACCGGACCTCTCCGTTGAGGTGGAGTGCCGCGACCTGGACGAGGTGCGCGAGGCGATGGAGGCCGGCGCGGACCGGCTGCTTCTCGACAATATGGATCCGATCGAGCTGCGCGAGGCGGTGTCCGCCCGGGGCTCCGCCGAGCACCCGGAGCTCGAGGCGTCGGGCGGCATCACCCTGGTGAGCGTCCGAGAGATCGCGGAGACCGGCGTCGACTACGTCTCCGTCGGCGCCCTCACGCACTCGGCTCCGGCGCTCGACCTCAGCATGACCATCCAGATATAGAGTCGCGCGATGCCACCGACCGCCGCGATGCGGAAGAAGCGCGAGGAGATCGTCCGTGAGCACATGGAGTCGGAGAACCGGCACGAGTTCGACGTCACCCTCGAGACCTTCGACCACCCGCGATATGAGCTGATCGCCACGGGGGAGGTGCACGACGGCCCGGATGAGGTGGCGGCGTATTTCGATCAGACCCGCACCGCCTTCCCCGACCAGCGAAACGAGCTGATCGCTCTGCACCACTCAGACCACGCCGTGCTCGTCGAGGCGATCATCCGCGGCACCCACAGGGGGCCGCTTCGCAGCCTGCCGCCGACGGGGCGGGAGTTCGAGCTGCGGATTCTCGCGATGTTCGTCTTCGAGGAGGACCGGCTGCTCTGCGAGCGGGTCTACTTCGACCAGCTCACCGTCCTCGAGCAGCTCGGCATCGCACGCGACCCGACCAGCCTGACGGGCCGGGTCGAGACGCTGATCTCCCATCCGGTGACGATCGGCCGCGCGCTGGTGCGCCGCGCGACAGGCAGATAGCTACTTCAGGAGCCGCGAGAGCCGGCGATCCTTGAGGATCCGGCCCTCGGTCTGCTCCTCGGGGCAGTAGTTCATCTGGTGCTCCGAGAAGAACACGGCCTCGATCGTCGTCCCGCAGCGCGGGCACGGCTCGCCCTCGCGCCGGTGAACCTTGAGCGGCATCGGCATCTTGTCCGGAATCTCATCGCCGATGACCTCCTCGTAGTGGTCCAGTGCGTCGCCGAGCACGCCCAGGCCGTTGTGGATCCGCTTGATCTCCTCGCCGCGCAGCTCCGAGCCCTTCTTGAACGGTGAGAGCCGTGCCTCCCAGAGGATCTCGTCGACCCAGGAGCGGCCGATCCCGGCGATGGTGCGCTGGTCCCTCATCAGGGGGTGCAGGTGGCGCGGCTGGTCGAGCCGCTTCGTCAGCTCCTCCACCGACGGCGGCGGCCAGGCGTCCGGGGCGAGCGTGGCGACCATCTCGTCCTCCGCGACCTCATCGCGGGGCAGCAGCTTCGCCCAGGCGGACTGCTTGGTGCCGAACTCGCGCAATCGAAGCTCTCGCCCGTCCGCGATCCGGACGAGCAGCCGCGAACGGCGGTCTCGCAGCGAGGCGCGCTTGTCGAACAGCTGCAACCGGCCGGCCGACATCAGGTGGATCAGGAGGGTGAGCGGCTCAGCACCGTCAGTGGGCGACGGATCGAAGTCGACGGCGAGCATCTTGCCGATCCGCCGCACGCCCTCGATCCTCGCGCCGGTGAGCGCGTCGAGGCTGGGCTCGAACGTCTTCAGGGTCGCGACGCCGGCCGCGAGGGCCGACTCCACTTCGGCCCCCTCGAGCTGGCTGCTCAGGCGACGGGCGGTGATCTCCACTTCGGGTAGTTCCGGCACAGAACCAAGGGTAGGCTGGCGCTAATCTTTAGTCAGTTCATTCGCCCGTCTCGAGGGTCCAGGGGTGCGAGGGTGCGCCGCAGCGAAGCGAGGCCCAACCCGTATCAACTGGCCCGGGACGGCGAACATCCAAACGACAAGGAGCGGCCCGCCGTGCTGGAGCTTCCTACCGTCAACGAGCTTCCCGCCAAGCTGAGCGAGGAAGAGGTCGCCGAGCTGAGCGCGGAGGTCAGGGCGCTCGCCGCCGAGCGCGACGCCGTCATCCTCGCCCACAACTACCAGCTGCCCGAGCTCCAGGACGTCGCGGACTTCGTCGGCGACTCCCTCGGCCTCTCGCGCCAGGCGGCTAAGACCGACGCCGAGGTGATCGAGTTCTGCGGCGTCCACTTCATGGCCGAGACCGCCTCGGTCCTCTGTCCCGACAAGACCGTGCTGATCGCCGACCTGGGCGCCGGCTGCTCGCTGGCGGAGTCGATCAACGCCGACCAGCTCCGAGCCTGGAAGGCCGAGCACCCCGGCGCCGTCGTCGTGATGTACGTCAACACGTCGGCCGAGGTGAAGGCGGAGACCGACTACTGCTGCACCTCGGGCAACGCCGTGCAGGTCGTCGAGCACATCCTCCGCGAGCACGGTCCCGACGCCGAGATCCTCTTCGGCCCGGACATGTGGCTCGGCGCCTTCGTGGAGCGCGAGACAGGCATCAAGGACGACCCCGAGCGCCGCGCCCGCTTCCACATCTGGGACGGCGAGTGCCACGTCCACGCGGGGATCCGGCCGACCGACATCAAGACCGTCCGCGACGAGCACCCGAACGCCGAGTTCCTGATCCATCCCGAGTGCGGGTGCGCCACCCAGGCAATGGAGTACGTCGCCTCCGGCGACATCGACCCGGACGGCGTCCAGATGCTCTCAACCGGGGGGATGCTCAACTACATGGACGAGCACCCCGATGGCGAGTACATCGTCGCGACCGAGAACGGAATGCTCTACCCCCTCCAGCAGGCCGCTCCGAGGGCGAAGCTGATCGAGGCCAACCGGATGGCGTTCTGCAAGTACATGAAAATGATCACCCTGCCGAAGGTCCGCGATTCGCTGCGGGATTTCCGCTACGAGGTCAAGGTCCCGCCGCAGGTCGCGGAGCGGGCAAAGCTGCCGATCGAGCGCATGGTCGCTATCGGGTAGCGATTTCTTCAAGAATTCGGCCGCCAGATCCGATTCAATGGGGCGATGGGGAGGAGCAAAGTTGTTCTGCCTTGCCTCGTTCTCGCGCTCTGCGTGCTGGCGCCCGCAGCACGCGCGCAGTCGAT
Organism: uncultured Solirubrobacterales bacterium; assembly: GCA_963804595.1. Lineage (GTDB taxonomy): Bacteria > Actinomycetota > Thermoleophilia > Solirubrobacterales > 70-9 > DASUPK01. The sequence continues at coordinate 25,126 of CAWDQZ010000017.1, read as the reverse complement.
CGAGCCGCGAATCGTGGGCGGATCGACCACCTCGGCTGAGCAGTACCCCTGGCAGGCGGCGATCGTGATCAGTCCGGCCAAGGCGAGCGGTGACGCGCATGCGCGCCAGTTCTGCGGCGGGTCATTGATCACCGCGTCGATCGTGCTCACCGCGGCACATTGCCTGTACGACAACGACCCCGACTGCGACGCCGGTGGGGGAGTGAACGTCTGCTTGCCGGCGGATCCTGGCGGCGACGGGACCAAGCGGGTCGACCCCAACGATGTGGACGTGGTCCTGGGGCAGGCGACTCTCTCGACGGCCCCCCCCGAGGCCGAGCATCAGGTGCAGGACGCCACGTATGACGCTGGGTTCGACAGCGTCACGTTCCAGCGCGACCTGGCCTACCTCGTCCTGACCACCCCGGTCGACCTCAGTGGGTCCGTTCAGGCCATCGATCTCGCCGGAGACGACGAGGCCGCCGTCTGGGCTCCGGACACCCTGGTCGAAGTCAGTGGCTGGGGCAGCACCTTCTATGGCGGCGACACCGTCAACAGGCTGCGCGCGGCCACCGTGCCGATCGTCGCCGACTCCACCTGTGGGTCCAGCGACTTCTACGGCACCGCCTTCGATTCGACCACCATGGTCTGCGCGGGCTATCCGGAGGGAGGGGTGGACACCTGCAACGGGGACAGCGGCGGCCCGCTCGAATCCCCCTTGGAGGGCGGCGGATACCGGTTGGTCGGGATCACCAGCTGGGGCTTCCAGTGCGCCGAGCCCGACTCGCCCGGCGTCTACACCCGCATCGCGCAGGCGGCCCCGGGCGGCCTGCGAGACGACGTGGTCGCCGAGGTCGCGGAGCTCGAAACGACCTACGCGCTGACACCGGAGCCGATCGTCGGCAGCGGTGGCCAGCCGCTGGTCAGGATGCCGAACGAGCCGCCGCCTCCCGCCCAGAGCGAGCCGCCTCCGACGGCGCCGGAGGTCCCGGCCACCACCCGGTCCGCGAACCGGTTCGCCAAGTGCCGGAAGCTGAAGAGCAAGCCGAAGCGGAAGCGTTGCAACCGCAAGGCGAGGCTCTCGGCCCGGGTCCGGTAGGTCCAGGGCGGGCACGGAATTCGGCAAGTCCGCTTGAATCTGCGCATGCGGGGACACCTCCGAAGCCGTGCGGGGATCGGGCTGGCGCTCCTGGCGGTGCTCGTCCCGGCCGGCGCGAGCGCCCAGACCAAGGGGTCGGTCCAGCCGAAGATCGTCGGTGGCTCCCAGGTCTCCATCTCGCAATATCCGTGGCAGGCGGCCGTTGTCTTCAGCGGCAGCGGCGACGCGCACAACCGGCAATTCTGCGGCGGGTCGCTGATCACCTCCCGGATCGTGCTGACCGCGGGACACTGCGTATTCGACACGGATCCCGACTGCGGCCCGAACTCGCCACCCACACGGCCCTTGTTGTGCTCCGCCCTCTTCGATCCAGGCGGCGACGGAACGGCGAAGATCGACCCCAACGACGTCGACGTCGTGCTGGGGCGTACGACGCTCTCCGACACCAGCCAGGGCACCGAGGTCGGCGTCACGGCGACGGCCTTCCAGTCGAATTACGACGGCAACTTCCAGAACGACGACGTGCCCCGCTTCGACGTCGGATACCTCGTTCTGAGCGCTTCGTCCGCCCAGCCCCAGATCCACATTGCAGATCCCACTCAGGGAGCCCTCTGGGATGCGGATAGCCCAGTCGATATCAGCGGTTGGGGAACCACGAAGAAGTGCACTACCAATTGCGGTTCCACCTCGGACAGCCTGATGGCGGCTACCACGCACATAGTTGCCGACGCGACCTGCAGCTCGGCCTACGGTTCAGACTTCGACTCGACGACCATGGTCTGTGCCGGTGAGCCAGCAGGTGGCGTGGACACGTGCGGTGGGGACAGCGGCGGTCCGCTTCAGGCCTTGGTAGGGGGCAGCACCTACGTGCTCGTGGGATTGACCGGCTGGGGCGACGGCTGCGCCCAGGCGGGTGCTCCAGGCGTCTACACCCGAGTCGCCGGGCCGACGATGCGCTCGCTGATCGATTCAGATGTCGCGAGCCTCGAGTCGAAGCTCGAGTTGCCGCCCGAGACGCCGGTGGGTCCCGGTGCGACGATCCGGACCGGCAAGTCGGCGGCCAACCGCTCGGCGAAGTGCAAGCGCATCCGTGACAAGAAGAAGAGGAAGCGCTGCGTGAAGAAGACCAAGAAGAAGCGCAAGACCGCCTGAGGACCAGCGTCGCCCTCGCGGGCTGGTGCTAGGTTGCGCGCGGAGGGACTGTGGAGATCGTTCTGCGGGTCGTGCTTGGAATCGTGCTCGCGAGCGCTGCGCTCGCGAAGCTGGCATCGCCGCGCGCGAGCATCGGCGCGCTCGACAGCTTCGGCTTCGGGGAGGGCCCGCTCCGCCCCATTGCCTGGGCCACGCTGATCGCCGTCGAGCTGGCGCTGGCTGTCGGTGTTGCGCTGGGCTCGGACGCCGCCGCCTACGCCGCCGCGGCGCTGATGGCGCTGTTCGCCGCGCTCACCGTCGCGGCCCTGCTCCGCGGCCGTGCGGGCACCCCGTGTGCCTGCTTCGGGCCACGCTCGAAGGTCTCATGGCTCGGGGTTGCTCGGAATTTCGTCCTCGCCGCCGCCTTCGCGCTGGTTCCGTCCGCCGGCTCCGTCTCGATCGGGACGCAGGGGTGGATGTGGATCGCGATCGGCGTGGCCCTTGGCGCCTGCGCCGCTCTGGCGGTGGCGGTGCTGGCGCTCGCCCGCGAGGTCGGGATGCTCCGCCTCCAGGTGGGAACACAGGGCGCGCTCGAGATCGCGGGGGAGGGTCCGGAGATCGGCTCGGCCGCTCCGGGGCTCTCTGCGCGGATCAGCCAGAACGGCGCGGATTTCGGCCTGGCGGTGTTCACCTCCGAAGGCTGCGGGATCTGCCAGACGCTCGCGCCAGCGATCGAGAACGTGGCCCAGGATCCGCGGGTGGCGGTTGGTGTCTTCGAAGAGGCAGCCGAGGCGGAGCTCTGGAGGAGCCTGGAGATTCCCGGGAGCCCGTTCGCGCTCGCTCTCGATCGGGAGGGCACGGTGCTGGCCAAGGGCACGTTCAACAACCTGGCGCAGCTCGAGAGCGTCCTCGCGACGGCGGCACGGCGGGAGCAGACGGCCGGTGCCTGAGCATCTGGACCGGATCACGGATTCGCTCGCGCGCGACACCTCGCGGCGCGGCTTCCTCGCGCGCGTCGGGGGTGCCCTTGTGGCCCTCACCGCAGCGCGGACGGTTGGCACCCTGATCGAGCCGGGCGACAGCCAGGCCTTCCACTTCTGTGGCCATACCTTCACCACCGGCTCCTGCCCGCACCCGACCGGCCTCCCGCGAATCGACTCTCGTGGCCGCCCGCTGCGCGCCAGCGACGGCCATCCGATCGACGACATCGGCCGGCCCGTCAACGAGGCCGGACAGCCCGTGGGCGGTGACGGACAGCTGCTGCGGGGCCCGGACGGGCGGCCTATCCCTCCCGCGCCGCGAACGCAGCTGTGCAAGCGAACCGGCGAGATCTACGGATTCCACACTCAGAACGACGGCTCCTGGTTTCGCTGTTGCGGCGGCAAGGTGCGCCAGCTCCGTGATTGCTGCGCTCATCACAGCAGCCGCATCAACGGTGACGCAGCGCTGACGGGCTACTGCTTCTCGGGTCGAAAGGTCTTCTGCGTCCAGTACTACGACACGCGGGTGCCGTGCTGATGTCGCCCCTCGAGATCGCCCTCGGTGGCGCGGCGCTCCTGATCGGCGCCACCGGGACCTTCTCCCCCTGCGGTCTGTCGGTGATCGACACGATCGGGCCCACCGGTCACACCGGCGGCCGGCGCACGACCACCGCGGCCTGCATCGCGTTCCTGCCCGGTGCGGTGGCGGGCGGTCTCATCACCTTCGGCTCTCTCGCGGCGGTCGGCGACCTGCTGCACGGTGCGGGCGGACGGGCGTCCTACCTGGTGGCCGCGGCGATCGCGCTGCTGGCCGCCGTGCTCGAGGTCCGCGGGACGCGGATCGTCCCGCAGATCCGCCGGCAGCTCCCCGAGCACTGGCGGCGGGTGATGCCGATGCCGCTCGCCGCCGCCCTCTACGGCGTCCTCCTCGGGATCGGCTTCACGACCTTCGTCCTCTCCTTCGGTGTCTGGGCCCTCGCCGGGGTCAGCCTCGCCGTCGGCGATCCGGCCCTCGGGCTGGTCCTCGGCGCGTGCTTCGGGCTGGGGCGCGCTCTGCCGATCCTGGCGCTTGCTCCGCTCGCCGGCCGCCCCACGGGCATCCGGGCGACCGAGCTCATGTGCGAGCACCCGGGTGTCTACCTCGGCCTCCGGCGCGGCGACGCCGCGGCCCTCGCCGTGTCAGCGCTGGCGCTCATCGTCGTGCCGGGCAGCGCCGGCGCCGCGGGCACGAGCGTCCCGAACGCGACGGATCCGTCCGCCACCGCCGACGCTCTGCTCTTCCAGCGGCTCGGCGGCCCCGCCATGATCAGCCGCGGGGGACACGCGGTTCCTCTGCCCGGTAGTCATCCGGCGATCGGCGGCCGCTACGTGGCGACCGTCCAGGGCGATTCGGTGCAGCTCTTCGACCGCGGCACGCTGGCGCCCGTCGCTCAGATTCCGGCCGCCGGGGCCGACGCGGTCGCGGTCTCGGATCTCTGGCTCGCCTACCGAGCGTCCGGCGGAGGCGGCGACGCCATCTACATCCGCTACATCGCCAACCCGGCCGCGCCGGCCCCGCCGCTCCAGATCGCCTCCCAGGGTGGCGCCGGACAGCTCAGCCGCCCGGCGATCGACGGACGCATCCTGCTCTACGCGGTCGCCACCCCGCGCGGGAGCCGCGTCGTTCAGCGCCTGATGGGGAGCCGCAAGCACCGCGCGCTCGTGCGGTCCCGGCGCCTGCTGCTCTTCGACCCGTCGGTGAATGGACGGTCGTTCGCATACGTCCGGGCGGATGCGCGCCGCAGTCGGCTGATGGTGCGCAAGCGCCACGCCCGCGGCGGCGGACGGGTGCTGCTCTCGCTCGCCCGATCGAAGGGCGTGCTCTGGTCGAACGCCCTCACGGGCTCGGCGGCCTACTCGACGATCCTTCAACCGAGTTCGAACAATCCAAACGCGAGCATCGTCGGGGTCAGCCGGCGCCATCCCAAGCGCTTCCGCCAGCGCGGGCCGCGCGGGGGCGGGAACCACAGATTCTGATCAGCCAACCTCGGCCAGCCGTGTCTACCAGCCCGATGGCGGGGTGAAGGCGACCAGGGGCGGCGAGTCGTAGCCGACCGCCCGGTAGAGGGTCGCGCTCGGCTTGGCGAGCAGCCAGCGCCCGCCGCTCTTCTCCAGGTAGATCACGTCGTCCTCGACGGAGACGTACTTGCGGTCCGAGAAGTGGTGCGTGACGGTCGCGCTCACCCGGGCACGCCCATTGCCGAGGTCCTCGGGCTTCACCTCCACCATCGTCGTCTTGCGCCACGCCGGGCCGCCGCCGCGGGGCGCCGTCCCGATCGAGGCGCGCATCGATGGAACGCAGGAGCCGCGGCGCTTCGGCAGCAGGCCGAGGTCGAGGGCACCCGGAGTGAACAGCGCGCAGGCGACAGCCGCGTCGTGGCGATCGAGGGCCCTGATGTAATCGGCGACCGTCGCGGTCACCGCCGAGCTGTCCTCGCCGGAAAGGTCTCCGATCGCCTTCGGACCCACGGCGGGCACCCCGGGGTTTGCCTCCGTGGCGGCGGGTCCCTCCGCGCCTTGTTCCTTGGGATCGGCCGGCTCGACCGCTCCCGGCGGCAGCTGGCCGGTAACCACGCCGCCCGTGCCGGTGACAGTCGTGGCGGTCTCGGCGTGTGTCGTCGCCTGGTCCTTCCCGGACCCGCCACCGCAGCCCGCCAGCACGAGCACGAGGGCTCCCATCGAGATCGCCACGGTCCTCATCGCAGGCACCAGGCTATGCAGACGAGGTTCCGTCGGGGGCGATTCATAGCCTCCAACCAAGTGCCGTCCGCTGCTACCCTCGCCGCCCGGTCCTGAGTCAGTTTCGACCTGAGCCTGCCCTCCCCTTCGACCAGGCGAAAGACGAGTCGCCGATGGCGCACCTGAAGCCCGTTCCAGATCTCGAGCCAAAGCCCTCCGGCAAGTCCGAGGGCAAGCCGTCGATCACGGAGCTCGAGCGCTACGCGACCGTGCTGCGGATGCACTGCGTGCGGATGATCGCCGTGGCGAAGGCGGGCCACCTCGACAGCTCGCTCTCGGCGGCGGACATCGTCACTGCCCTCTACTACCGCGCTCTGCGCCACGACCCCTCCAACCCGGGCTGGCCCGAGAGGGATCGGTTCGTCCTCTCCAAGGGACACGCCGCGCCGATCCTTTACGCGGCGCTCTCCGAGCACGGTTATTTCCCGGCCGACGACCTGATGGGGCTGCGCCAGATCGGCTCCCACCTGCAGGGGCATCCGGACATGACCCGCACCCCCGGTATCGAGGTCTCCACCGGTTCGCTCGGACAGGGGCTCTCGATGAGCGTGGGGATCTGCCTCGCGCTGCGCCTCGACGATCTGGCCGACACCGCCCAGGTCTTCACGTTGATGTCCGATGGGGACTGCCAGGAGGGAGAGAGCTGGGAGGGCGCGATGTCGGCGGCCCACTACGAGCTCACCAACCTCACCGCGATCGTGGACTACAACCACCTGCAGACCGACGGCACCACCGAGGAGGTCATGGACACGGGCGACGTTCGCGCCAAGTTCGAGGCCTTCGGCTGGGACGCCGTCGAGATCGACGGCCACGACATGACCGCGATCGTCGAGGCTCTCGAGCGCAGCCGGACGGTCGACAGACCGGCCGCGATCGTCTGTCAGACCAAGAAGGGCCGCGGCGTCTCGTTCATGGAGGACCGCTTCGGTTTCCACGGCAAGCCGCCGAGCCAGGAACAGGCCGAGCAGGCAATGGAGGAACTGGAGCACACGTATCAGGAGCAGAGCAAGGCGCTGGAGGGGAGCCGCTGATGGCCAGCGAGCTGATCGAGGCGGCCGAGCCGCAGACCGACCCGATCGCCACGCGACAGGCGTACGGCGATGCACTGGTGGCGCTCGGCGAGACCTACCCCGAGGTCGTCGCGCTGGACGCTGACCTCGCCGTTTCTACCCAGTCGATGAAGTTCGGCAAGCAGTTCCCGGAGCGCTTCTTCAACGTGGGCGCGGCGGAGGCGAACATGATGTCGATCTCCTGCGGGCTCGCCGCGACGGGCAAGGTGCCCTACGCCTCGACCTTCGCGATCTTCGCCTCGTCACGCTCCTACGATCAGGTCCGCCTCGGGATCGCACACAACGAGCTCAAGGTCCGGATCGGCGCCTCCCACGGTGGCGTCTCCCTCGGCGAGGATGGCGCGTCACATCAGATGATCGAGGACATCGCCCTGATGCGCGCGATGCCGAAGATGCAGGTGGTCGTCCCGGCGGACTACAACCAGGCCTACACCGCGGTGATCGAGTCCTACGAGCGGATCGACGGCCCGATGTACATGCGCTTCGGCCGGCCGAACACGCCGATCGTCTACGACGAGATCCCCGAGACGCTCGGCACAGGCGTCGACGTCCTCCGTGAGGGCAAGGACATCTCGATCTTCACCTGCGGTCACATGGTCTGGCGCGGGCTCGAGGCGGCCGAGACGCTCGAGCGCGAGGACGGGGTGGAGGCCGAGGTGGTCAACGTCGCAATCATCAAGCCGATCGACTCGCAGGCTGTGCTGAGCTCGCTGGCGAAGACCGGCGTCGCCGTCACCGCCGAGGAGCACCGCGTCGTCGGCGGCCTCGGGGACGCCATCCGGCAGGTCGCCGCCGAGCAGCATCCGGTTCCGGTCTTCGCCCTGGGGATGCAGGACGAGTTCGGGGTCTCGGGCACCGCCGAGGCCTGCATGGAGCACTTCGGCCTCACCGCCAGCGGCATCGCCGACCTGGCTCGCGAGGCGCTCCTCAAGAAGCCGCTCGTGCAGCACCCGCCGCTCCACGGCGGGCCTTGGTCCTAGTTCCCGCCGGACGGGAATCGAGCGTCAGTACGTGTATCTGAGGATCGCCGCGACGCCGCCGTGGTCGCGGACCCGCTCTGCGGCGACATCCTCGAGCGGAGTCACCGTTGCGCTCGTCCGGAGGGCCCGCTCGATCACCTCGTCCTCGAGGTCCGCCAGTTCCTGATCCTGCGTGTCCGCGTCGAAGACCAGATGCTCCACCCTCGCCTCGTTGAGGGCCTGTTGGACGTCGATCACGCCCAGCGCGCCATGGCCGCCCGGGGTGCGCGCGCCCTCGACCGCCCGCTCGATCAGCTCGAGCTCGCGGCGGCGGTTGCCGGCGGCGACGGCCTCGTTGACCCGCGAGAGCACCCTGCCTCGCTCCTCCTCGATCACGTCCACCTCCTCGGCCAGCTCGGCGTCGGTTCCCTTTCGGATTCCCACGGAGAGCTCCCGGAAGTGCTCCGGGTCGCCGAAGGCGATCAGCCGCCGCCAGCCGCGGCTCCGCGCCTCGTCGTCGGCAAGCCGGCCCGTCTCCTCGAGGAAGCGGGCGCGGTTGTGCTCGAGCCGCTGGTCGTACTGGTCCCGGCCCGAGGCGCTCGGCACCCTGGGTCCGCGCGGGGTTGGCGGGTTTCTGCGCCTTGCGCTCGCGCCAGTCGCGTATGTACATCTCCGCCTCCCAGTCGTGGACCAGGTCCAGCGCTCCGAACCTCCATTCGTAGAGGTGCACGCGCTCCGCCGAGATGGCGATGGCGCCGACGGCGCCGCCCTCGTCGAGAACCTTCAGGAGAGGGGTCAGGCGAGCCCGGTCGCCGTATGAGGCGCCGGTCAGGAACCCATTCATCTGCGCGGTGGTCCAGATGTCGCGGGCCCGCTTCTCCGCCGCCTCGAGGAAGCCGATCTGGACACGTCCCGAGGGGAGCTTCTCCTCCTCGAAGCGATCGAGGACCCGCTGCGCGGACGCGCGCAGCGCCCGCCCTCGATCGTGACCGTCGTCGCCCGCCTCGACAGCGGAGTCGAGCTCGTTGCGAAGTGCGATCAGCCAGCCCTCGCCTCGATCCGCGGGATCGACCTCGACGCAGACTGTGATCACCCCGTATTCAGGACGCCAGTCCAAGAGCTCCTCGAGAGCCACTCCCGTCGGCGCCATCGTCGCGGCGGACTCCATGCCAAGCAGGCTACCCGGCGATCGTCGCCCTAGCCGGTCTCCTCGAGCTTGAATATCTCGGCGACGAAGCGTGGTTCGTCCATGCTCGTCGTGCTGGCGAAACCGGTCACCCTGCGACCGGTCGCCCGCTCGATGGCGGCGCTGAAGCTCGCCCGGATCGCATGCTGGTATTGCGTCCTCACCTGGGTCACCGTGTCCTGCTTGCCGTTCTCGATCAGGAACTTCTCGTTGGGGAGCAGCTCGACATCGTCGAGGACGACGAGCACGTAGCCGTTTCCCACGAATGCGTGGGCAGCCCTTGCCCCCTTCCCGTAGGACTCCTCGTGGATGCGCAGGATCTCCAGCGCGCACTCATCCTTCACCTCCTGGTCGGAGGGTGGGCGGCGGGGGCCGCGCCCCTCGGGATCGGCCGGTCCCTGGGTGTCTGCGGGCGGATCGGGAATCGAAACCACCTCCTCGTCATGGGAGTCGACTTCGATCCTCCGCCGAACCCGCGCAAGACGGTCGGCGTCCAATCGCGTCTTCGAGAGTCCCCCGGGTGTCGCTCGAAGCGATCGCCGCCCGAAGGCTCGCGGCCAGTGTATCCCCTGCGAAGCCAGGTGGAAACATCTCTCGAGTCACACGGCCCGACGGATTCGGAGTAGTGTGAATCAAGGCGGCGTGGCGTTCGCCGCACACGATCCTGACCCACCAGGATGCCGCGCGCTCGTTGGGTCTCATCCGCAACTCTTCCCTTCGCGCAAAACCGCTTGATCAAGAGGGGCGGCAACCGACCATCGGAGGTTTGCCGTTTCCCCCAACGAAACTGTGCACGGACCCGCAAGGGGAGAGATGCTCGCGCAGATCTCGACCGGGCTCGTCCAGCTGCACTCCCGCTACTACGGCAAGGGCCCGACCAAGGCCAAGACCCACATGGTCAACGGAACCGTCGTCTGCATCCTGCGCGGCGGCTTCACGACGGTCGAGCGGACGCTCCTCGACACCGGCGAGGTCGAGTCCGTCTACCAGATGCGGCGTAGCTTCCAGCAGGCGATGGAAGGCGAATTCCGTACCGTCGTCGAGACGGCGACTGGCCGCACGGTGATTGCCTACATGAGCTCGATCCACGTCGACCCCGACCTGGCCGTCGAGCTGTTCGTCCTGGAGCCGGTCGACGAGGCGGCCCCGGAGCCGTACGTCGAGGATCCGGCCGTCTAGCTGCCTGCTCCGTTCTCCGGTCGGCTACGGCCGGAGGCGAGCGCAGCCATCGCTGCCTCTCGGTCCGAGAACAGGGGAAGCGCCTCGGCGACGCTCGCGATCCCGAACACCCGATCCACCTGGGAGCCTGCGCCGACCACGAAGCTGATCGGGACTCCATTGGCGGTTCGCTTCGCCTGAATCAAAGCTCCGATTCCGGACGAGTCGATGAAGCTGAGGTCGCTCAGGTCGACGAGCACGGCGGGCCGCTGATCCAGCTGCTCGAGCAGCGGGCGTTCCATCCTCGGGACGGTGCTCAGGTCCAGCTCACCGGAGAGAATGACGATCGCCGCCCCATCCGGTGAGTCCTCGATCTGCACACTCAGCGTTGGGCCTTGCAGGATCTCCTCCTCGGATCTGTTCGTCCTTGATTGCCGAGGAAACCCGGCCCTCCCCCTCGAGGGCGTGCCTCCAAGTCAGCCTTCTTTGAGTCGCGGCCGGCGCTGGTTGGGCGCCGCTCAGTCGCTCCTCCTAGCTGCTTGGGTAGTCTAGAGTGGCTGAACGCGTAATGGAAAGAACCGGGTGGACGCGGCAGCCTGACGGACACCGCGTCTTCCCACTAGATACGCGGGAACGAGTCGCTGGGGGGGCGACGAGGGCCGGCGAAACCAGCCGACCCGATGAGATCCTCCAACTCTGACTTCCGAACCACCCCGTCGCCTCGGCGTCGAGCGAGGGCGGCGCGCGGTGTTCCGGGGGAGCAGGCGGGCGAAGACGTATCTCCGGTGCGTTCGGACGCCACCGGAGTGCGGCAAGGCGGCGCGCGGGGCCGAGTTGACGCCACTCGGCCTCGCCGCTGCTTTATCACTCGCTGAGACGCGGGACCCGGGCGCCGCTCCAATGTCTCGCCGGATAACCGGCGCGCGACTAACCGGTCGCGGAGGTGTTGCCTGCGAACGAGAACTTGCGTTCGCGGGGAAAGGCGTTCCCTACCCTTCGGCGCGCAGTGAGGTGGGCGTCGGGGATGCCGCGCTCCGTCTCCCTTCCCAATCTCCCTCTCCCCAACCATTCGGATGGCAAGGCGACAGACAGATCTAGTCCGGACCCGCCAGCGCACCGAGCGCCGGCCGGAGCACCTCACCGAGCAGCGGGCGCGCCCGCCGATCGTCGAGCTGCGTCGCGTGACGAAGGTCTATCCGGGCGGCCACGTCGGGCTCGAGCGGGTCAGCCTGCGCGTTGACCGAGGCGAGTTCGTCTTCCTGGTCGGCCCGACGGGCTGCGGGAAGACGACACTGATCAAGACCCTGATCCGCGAGCTCCGGCCCACCGAGGGCGAGGTGCTGATCGCCGGCCGCGACATCGGCTCGTTGGCGGACAAGAAGGTTCCGCAGCTACGCCGCCGGATCGGCACCGTTTTCCAGGACTACAAGCTGCTCCCCAACCGAAACGTCTACGACAACGTCGCCTATGCGCTGCAGGTGATCGGCGCTTCGCGCGGGGAGATCCGCCGGAAGGTGCCGGATGCCCTCCGCCTGGTCGGCATGGCGGACAAGGTGAAGAGCTATCCCGACCAGCTCTCCGGTGGGGAGCAGCAGCGCCTCTCGGTTGCGCGGGCGTTCGTCAATCATCCGCCGCTGCTGCTGGCCGACGAGCCGACCGGAAACCTCGACCCGAACACCTCGATCGGGATCATGCAGGTGCTCTACCGGATCAACCGCACGGGCACGACGGTCGTCGTCGTCACCCACGACCGCGAGATGGTCGACAAGATGCGTCGCCGCGTGATCGCGCTCGATTCGGGCCGTGTCATTCGTGACCAGGCAGCCGGTACCTACACCGCCGACGACGAGTCCACCCGCGAGTTCGCCAGGCGGGTCCGCGAGGAGATGGGGCTCGACGACGAGAGACCGGCGTACTGAATCGCGGCGAGTGATGGGTCGACTCTTCTTCTTCATCCGTGAGGGATTCAGGGCGCTGCGACGGAGCGCCGCGCCGAGCGCGGCGGCGATCGTCACGGTCTGCCTGACCGTGCTCGTGCTCGGCGTGCTGATCCCGGTTCTGCAGACCGCGAACGACAAGACCAATGAGGTCCGCGACCAGGTCGGGTTGCGGGTCTTTCTCAGCGATGTGGACCCCGCCGGCCAGCCGGTCGCCTCCGGCGGCGTCGGGGAGCAGGCTCCGCCGGCCCAGATCCAGGAGCTCCAGGCGAAGCTTCAGGCGATCCCGCACGTCAAGTCGGTCCAGTTCGTCTCCAAGGATCAGGCAAAGTCCATTCTCACTCAGCGGCTGCAGGCCGAGAACCGCGAGGACATAGTCGCCCAGCTGCCAGGTTCGCGGAACCCGCTGCCGGCCTCGTTCGACGTGACCCCGGACGATCTCTCGAACCTGGGGAGCGTCAGGGCCGCGGTCACTCCGCCGGGGGCGAGCGGCAAGCCGACGCCGATCAGCCCGCTGATCTCGGACATCGGTGACTCGCGCGATGATGCGAACAAGATCAGCGGCGCAACCACGGCGATCCGTTGGGTGCTCGGCGTCGTAGCGGCGCTGCTCCTGATCGCGTCACTGCTGCTGGTCGGCAACACGATCCGCCTCTCCATCTACGCGCGCCGCCGCGAGGTCGAGGTCATGCGGCTGGTAGGCGCCACCAACTGGTTCATCCGCTGGCCGTTCATGGTCGAGGGGCTGGTCTGCGGCCTGCTGGGCGCGGCGGTCGCCATCGGCTTCCTCTTCGTCGGCAAGACGGTGATCGTCGATCCGCTCAAGAACAACTTCAACCTGATCGACTCGGGGAACACCATCGGATTCACCACCCTCGCCCTCATCCTGTTGGGAGTGGCCATGGCGGTCTCGGCGATGGGCAGCGGTTTCACCCTGCGTCGCTTCCTACGGATCTGAGCTTTAGGTCGCTCGGTAGGGTCGCGATCCCATGAAACGGGTCGGGACACCACTCCTCGTCGCCGCCGTGCTCGCGGTCACCCTTCTCGTCGGCATAGTCGTGGGCGGGCAGGTCGGCGCTGTGCGCGATGCGGTCGACGACGTGTTCGGCAACCCCGGGCAGGATGCGACCGCCCAGGCGATCGACGTCATCCACGACGACTATTTCCACACTGTCGACGAGGCGGACCTGGAGAACGCCTCGATCGGCTCGATCGTCGACCACATCAAGCACCGCTACGACGACCGCTTCTCCCACTACTTCGACCCCTCGGAATACGACCGGTTCAAGATGGGGGCCCGCCTCTCCGGCGTGGGGATCGCGGTGACGGAGGTCCCGCAGGGCCTGCGCGTGGCGACCGTCTACAAGCGCACTCCCGCCCGCGACGCGGGCATCCAGCCGGGCGAGATCATCACCGGGGTGAACGGACAGTCGATCGCCGGCAAGAACGCCGACGCGGTCACCAACCGAATTCGCGGGCCGGCGGGGACTGACGTGACGCTGACCATCCGGAGCCGCACCGGGAAGAGCAGGGACGTGACGGTCATCCGCCGCGAGGTCGAGGTCCCGCAGGTATCGGGTCATCTCGAGGAGGTCGACGGCAAGAAGCTCGGTTATGTCCGGCTCGCCGGATTCTTCCCCGGCGCGCACGGCGAGCTCCGCAAGGAGGTCGAGCGCCTGTACTCGCAGGGGGCGCAAGGGCTCGTCCTGGACCTCCGCGGCAACGGCGGCGGGCTGCTCACCGAGGGGATCCTGGTCTCGAGCATCTTCGTTCCCGATGGGACGATCGTCTCGACCCACGGGCGCACACAGAGCACCAGGACGTTCGACGCCACCGGCGATGCGCTGCCACGCCATCCGATGGTGGTGCTGATCAACGGGGACACGGCCTCTGCGTCGGAGATCGTCACAGCGGCGCTGGAGCAGTCCGGGATCGCAACTGTCGTCGGTACGACATCGTTCGGGAAGGGCACCTTCCAGGAGGTGATCCCGCTCAACAACGGCGGCGCGCTGGACCTGACCGTCGGGGAGTATCTGACGCGGAACGGGACGTCGATCAACGGCACAGGCATCTCCCCCCAGGTGAAGGCGAAGGACAACCCGAAGACCAAGCCCGACGAGGGCCGGGAGCAGGCGCTCCAGGTGCTCTCGCAGAAGCTCTGACTCCGGGGGCGGCAGCCGCGCGGCCCGAGCGGCGGGTCGTCCTCGTCTCCAAGCGGGGCCGATTCCTCGTCGGCGAGCTGCTCTTCGAGCGCGGCGGCCGCGTCGAGCTCGCCGGAGGACGGCGCGCCGCCACCCCCGGTCGGCTGGCGCTCGTCGAGGTGGGGCAGGGACGCGGCCGCGCCCGGGTGATCCGCGAGCTCGGCCGCCCCGATGTCGCCGGCGAGGTGATCGACGCGATGCTCGAGGACCGCGATGTGCGGCTCGGCTTCGGACGCCGGGTCGAGGGCGAGGCGGCTGATGCGGTGGCGTCGGCGCAGGATCTGGGTGTCGACCGCCGCGACCTTCGCGAGCTCCCGACCTTCACCGTCGATCCGGCCAGCGCGCGCGATTTCGACGACGCGGTGTCGGCGTCGAGGACCGACCGCGGCGTTCGGCTGTGGATCCACATTGCTGACGTCGCGGCCCACGTCCGGCCCGGCAGCGCCCTTGACGAGGAGGCGCGCCGGCGAGCCAACTCGACCTACGTGCCGAGCCGGGTCGCGCCGATGCTGCCCCAGGTGCTCTCGGGTGACGCCTGCAGCCTCGTCCCGGAGAAGGATCGACTCGCCGTCACCTCCGAGATCGAGCTCTCCGAGACCGGCGAGCCTCTCTCGGCGACCTTCTACCGCAGCGTGATCCGGTCCGACTTCCGTCTCAACTACGACCAGCTCGATGAGATCTTCGCCGGCCGGGAGCGGGCTCCCGATGTCGTCGGGGAGCCGCTCTCACTCGCACGACAGGCTGCGGCCGCCCTCGCCGAACGCCGGCCGCAATCCTCGCTGGATGTGGAGAGCTTCGAGCCCGAGTTCCGCTTCGAGCAGGGACAGGTGGTGGAGGCTCACTCGGTGCCGCAGACGGAGGCGCACCGCCTGATCGAGCACCTGATGATCCTCACCAACGAACGGGTTGCCGAGCTCCTCGAGCGCCGGCGGGTGCCGACCCTGTACCGGGTCCACGAGCAGCCGGACCCGGAGCGGATTCGCCGCCTGGTCGAGCAGCTCGCCGCCCTCGACGTGCCGACGCCACCGCTGCCCGACACGATCTCACCGCAGCAGGCGGGTGAGCTGGCCGGGATGGCGAGCCGCCTGGCGACCAGGGAGGCCGAGCGCCGCCAGCACGGTCGCGAGGCGTATACATCGCTCGTGCTTCGCTCGCTGAAACCGGCCCAGTACTCGGATCGCAACCTTGGCCACGCCGGCCTTGGCAGCTCCGCCTACTGTCACTTCACCTCCCCGATTCGCCGCTACCCGGACCTGATCGACCACAGATCGCTCCTCTCCGCGATCGGGGCCGGGGAGGAGGCGCCGCGGGCCGAGAGGCTGGGGGAGCTCGGCGCCCAGTGTTCGGAGCGAGAGCGTGACGCCACTCGGATCGAGCGCGATGCGGATTCCATCTGCGCCTGCTTCCTCTTGGAGCGCGAGCTGTTCGAACGGGGGCCGCACACTCCGTTCGAGGGGGAGGTCTCGGGCGTCGTCGGGGCGGGGGCGTTCGTCCGCTTCGGCGGGACCCTCGCCGACGTCTACGAGGGCTTCCTGCCGGCGCGCCGCATCGGTGGGCGGGAGCGCTACGAGCTCGATGCGACGGAGACGATGCTCGTCGGCGGTCGGGGAGGGGGTGCGGTCCGGATCGGCGACCCGGTGAGCATCACGGTGGATCGCGTCGAGGCGCCTCGCGGACGGGTGGACCTGCTTCCCTCTCCCTCCTGATGGCCAAGAGGGCAAAGAAGCAGCGCACGCCGGAGAGCGGCGATGTCGCGACGAACCGCCGAGCCCGCCATCGATTCCAGGTCCTGGAGAGGATGGAGGCCGGCATCGAGCTCAGGGGCAGCGAGGTGAAGTCGCTCCGTGACGGCAAGGCCCAGATCAACGAGGCCTACGCCGTGATCAACGACGGCGAGGTCTGGCTGCGCGGGGCCCACATCCCGCCCTACCTCCCGGCCTCCGGTCAGAACCACGATCCGGACCGGCCCCGCAAGCTGCTCCTCCACCGCCGCGAGATCGAGCGGCTGATCGGCAAGACGGCCGAGCGGGGACAGACCCTGGTGCCGCTCCGGATCTACTTCAAGGGCCCCAGGGCGAAGGTCGAGCTGGCGCTCGCGAAGGGCAAGGAGGGCCGCGACCGGCGCCGCGAGATCGCCGATCGGGATCTGCGTCGCGAGGTCGAGAGGGACTTCAAGCAGCGGCTCGGCTGAATGTCGATGCCACGGTAGGGAAGAAGCTTCAGCCCCGCACGACTTCGCCCGATGGGAGGGGATGGCCCAATCCACGAGAAGGTATCTCTCGTGCGAACATTGGGCGCGCCGATGCTTGTTGCCATCGCCACCAGCACCGTCACCGACTTCGTCAATGATCACCCGGCCACGGCCTACGGGATCGCGGCCGCCGTCGTCCTGCTGCTGGTTCTGTTTCTGATGGTCCGCCGCCGCCAGGCCAAGGAGGTGGGCGACGACCGCGCCGGTCGTCCACTGACGCCTGGTGATGGCGAGCTCTCGCGCAAGGATGCCCGCCGCGCCAAGAAGGAGGAGAAGCGGATGGTGCGGGCGGACGCCAAGGCTGCGAAGGATCGGGAGAAGTCCGAGGCCAAGCAGGCGAAGGCGGACGCCAAGGCCGAGAAGAAGGGCGCACGGGCCGAGAAGAAGGCGGCCAAGAAGGCGAAGGGCGGGACCGAGGAGCGCGCGGCGACGGGTGCGGACACCGAGAAGCTGGAGGAAGAGGCCCCCGTCGCGGACGCCAAGGCCGCGAGGGGGAGGAGCGCAAGCTCACGCGGAAGGAGCGGCGGGAGCAGCGCAAGGCGGAGAAGAAGCAGCTCGCCGAGGAGAAGAAGGCTGCCGAGGCGAAGGACCGCGCTGCCTGGGAGGAGGAGCGAAAGCGCCGGCGCGAGGAGCGCCAGCAGCGCAAGGACGAACGCCAGCACCGCAGGTCCGGCCGCAAGGGCGAGGTCGTCGGCGAGCCGGAGGACCAATCCGAGTCCGACGTGGAGACCGAGCCGGAGGAGGAGAGCGCGGAGGAGCAGAGGGAGACGGCGCCTGAGCAGACCCCGGTGGCAGCGGAGGACGCGACCAGCGGCGATCAGTCGGGCGACGGCGTGGAGGAGTCCACCATGCTCGCCGCCGCGCTCGGACTCGCCGCGGGCGAGGACCGGGAGGGGGACGCCGAGCCGACCGAGAAGGCTGCCGTGGCGGGTGTGAACCACGACGGAGAGAGCGTCGAGGAGACGCCCGAGGAGCCGGTTGACGACACGCCGGAGGAGCCGGTTCAGCAGACGCCGGAGGAGCCGGTCGAGGAGGCGCCGAACGAGCTGGCCGCAGAGGCTGCCGAGGGGGCGACGATGTCGCCTCCATCGCAACGGGTCCCGCCCGGCAGCGACACCGAGCCGGCGGAAGACGAGCCGAAGCTCACACCGCTCGCGCCGGAGCCCGAGAAGGCGCCGGGAGGATTCGCCGCGACCTCATCGGAGGAAGGCGAGGCCGACGCCGACGCCGACCAGGAGCCGTCTTCGGCTGAGCTCGCCGCTGACACCGCGGGTGCCGCCGCCAGCGCTGCTGACCCCGCCGCCCCGCCGCCCCCCGTCGAAGAGGCGCCGGAGCCGGAGGGGCTCGACATTTCAAGCGAGGGCGGCACATCTCTTCAGGATCAGATCGACGCGCTCGCGCGGGAGGAGGAAGGCATCCGTGCTCCAGAACCGTCGGCCCCTGAGCCGCCGACTTCCGAGCCGCCAGCACCAGAGCCCGACGCCCCGGAGTCCGCCGAGGGCGAGCAGGCGCTGCCCGATGTCCCGCAGGCCCGGCCGTACGATGCCCCGCCCGAGGCGACGGACGATCCGCTCGCTGAGCCGCCCGCCGATCATGAACCCGAGGCCGTGGAGCCGCCCGTCCTCGAAGAGCTGAGCCTTGAGCCGCCGGTCGTCGAGGAGCCGACTCCCGAGCCGCCGGCCGTCGAGGAGCCCATCCTCGAGCCGCCGGCCGACGAAGAGCTGTCGGTCGCCGAGCCGGCAGCCGCCGAGGAGACCGAGCAGCTGATCCGGATGGCCGCAGAGCAGGCCCGGCGGCAGGCAGAGGAGGAGGCCCGCCAGACCGTCGAGGAGAGAGTGAGGCAGGAGGCCGAGCGTCTCCGCCGTGAGGCGGAGGAGCGGGCTCAGGAAGAGTCGGAGCGCGTCCGCCGCGAGGTGGAGGAGCGAACCCGAGAGGCGATCGAGCAGGCACGCCGTGAGGCGGACGTCCGAGTCGCCGAGGCCGCCGAGCAGGCCCGGCGCGAGGCCGAGGAGCGCGTCCGTGCCGAGGAGGAGGAGCGGGCTGGAGCTGACGCCGGCCGGCTGCTGCGGGAGGCCGAGGAACGCGCCCGGGCCCAGGTCGACGTCGAGCACCAGCATCTCTCGGGTGCGGTGGAGGAGGCCGAGGCTCTCCTGCACGCGGAGCGAGAGGAGCAGGAACGCGCGATGGAGGACGCTTACCGCCGGCTCGAAGAGATCGAACGGCGCACGCAGGAGGCCGAGGAGCGCGCGGCACGGGCGGAGCGCCTGGCCCAGCTCAAGGCCGAGGAGGCCGATCGGGAGCGAGCGCTCCGCGAGGTCCTCGAGCGGGTCACCGCAGCCGAGGAGCGCGCGACCGAGGCGGAGCGCAGGGCGCGGGAGGCCGAGGCCGCAGCCGCTTCCAGCCTTCGCGGCGGTGGCGGGGCCGAGGCCCCTCCCCGTGAGCCCGCGAGCCCCCCGACGCCGGCCGAGGCAGATCCGCCGCCGGCGGCCGAAGCAGCCACACCCCCGCTGACGGAGCCTTCAGAGCCCGAGGAACCGGGTGATGAAGGCGAGGGCGGAGGCGGAATTCTCGGTCGCACCGTCGGCGCGATCCTGGGCGCTGGGGCGGGTGACGAGTCGGCCTCCAACGGAATCCATCTCAACAGTGCAACGTTCGAGGACCTGCGCGAGCTGGGTCTCTCGGTCACCCAGGCGACGCGGGTGATCACCTACCGCGAGCGCCAGGGCGGCTTCAAGTCCGTGGACGAGCTCGCCGAGGTTCCCGGAATGCCCCCAGAGCTCCTCAGCGACGTCAGCCCGAGGCTGACGCTCTAGCGCGGCCTCCGGACCTAGACGTCCGAGAGCCCGCGCGGGAGGTGCGTCGCCGAGACGCCCGCGGCTAGCGCGACGATCAGGAGGAGGTATGTCGCGGCGACGAGAACACGGGTCCGAGTGGGGATCTGGTGATAGGCCCTGCCCTCCGGTGTGTTGCGCAGCTTCCAGCGCCGCCAGCTCTCCATGCCGCCGAACAGCAGGATGAGCAGGATGATCGGGCTCGGAAAGAAGACGGCCAGCGCGACCAGTCCAAGGAAACCCACGAGCCAGACCCAGGGGGAGAGGGCGGCCATCGCTCGCCCGCCGTCCAGCGGCAGGACCGGCAGCAGATTGAAGAGGTTGAGAAAGAAGCCGATGAAGGCGAGTGCCTGCCAGAAGTGGCTGCCGGTTGCGAGCCAGATCCCAAGCGGTACCAGCGTGGCGATCGAGCCGAGGACCGGGCCGGCGAGGCCCACGCGTGCCTCCGCGCCGGCGTCGTCGCCCATCGATTTGGCGGAGATCACCGCGCCCAGAAAGGGGATGAACATCGGCGCCGAGGCCTTGACACCCTCCCGTCGAAGCTGGAAGACGTGCCCGAGCTCGTGCAGGAGCAGGAGCAGCACGAAGCCGATCGAGAACAGCCAGCCGAAGATCAGCTGGTAGGCGGCGATAGAGACCAGCATCGAGGCCGAGGTCGTGAACAGCTTGAGCTTCGGCAGAACGACCAGCAGGAGCTTCGCCTTGGTGCCGAGCTTCGCGAGGAACAGCCCGATGGCCGCAAGGGCGGCGCCGATCCTCTTCAGCAACCCATTTCCGCCGCGGCCCGAGCCGGGATGGATCGGCTCGCGATCGCGACCAGTGTCGGGCAGTGTGGCAGGCAGGTTGTGCGCTTCCATCGGCGAGATCAACGGTAGCGCCGCGCCTTAGCGCGCCCTTACGGCACACGCCCGGAGAACTGTCTCATCCATACCGAAAAGCGCCTGGCGGACAGCGCCAAGAAGAAGCACAAGAAGTGCAAGCAGAGGCGTAGGAAGGGCCACTAGCCGCTCCCGGTGCGCCAGCGCGCACCGGCAGCCGGGCCATTCGAGGCTAGAATTGCCCGTACATAGCACGGGGCCGAATTGGATTCGACTTGGTCATCCGTGCGATCAGGTTGCAGGCCGAGGTTCCAGGAGGCCTCGTTAAAAACCTGGACCAACCAATAAGTGCGGACCATGAGTTCGCCCTCGCCGCTTAGTTAGTAGCTAGGTAGTGAGCGTCGGCCCACCCGAGCCCGAGGGGTGGGGTCCCGGCGTCAGCATCGGGCTCACCCGGTCGGCCCGCCCCGACCTTCCGGGGAAATCGAAGGGGCTCTGTCCTCCGGCATCTCCCGCCGGCAGCGGAGGCCGAAGGACGAGAACCAAAGCGCCGGCTAAGCCTGTAGACGCCGATCGTTCGTGATCGAGGACGTGGCTTCGATGCCACCGGCTCCATAGATGTGAGGGTGCGCTGAGCTCAGCGAAGCGCAGCCCGTTTTGTGTTGGTCAGTAGGGTGAGTGACGCCCGACTGATCCACGACAGAGGAGCAAGTCGCAATGGCGATCTCCGAGCGGGAAGCCCAGCAGCTGGAGAAGGCGAACTCGAGCGGCAGGACGCCGATCGTCCTCATCCACGGCCTCTGGGTGCTGCCGAGCAGCTGGGACAACTGGGTCGGCTACTTCGAGGAGGAGGGGTACGCGGGGTTGACGCCGGATTGGCCGGACGACCCCGCGACCGTCGAGGAGGCGAGGGCGAATCCCGACGTCCTCGCCAAGAAGACGCTCAAGCAGATCGCTGACCACGCGGCCGAGGTCATCGGCGGGCTGCAGAAGAAGCCTGCGGTGATGGGTCATTCCACCGGAGGGCTGCTCGCCCAGATGATCGCCGACCGTGGGCTCTCCGCTGCGACCGTCGCGATCGATCCCGGTCCTTTTCGCGGGGTCCTGCCGCTGCCGGTCTCGGCGCTGCGCTCTGCTGCCCCGGTGCTCAAGAACCCCCTCAACCGCAGCAAGGCCATCACGCTCACCTTTGACCAGTTCAAGTACGGCTGGGCGAACGCGTTGAGCGATGAGGAGGCGAAACAGCTCTACGACACCTACCACGTGGCCGCCCCTGGTTCGGCGCTGATGCAGATGGCGAACGCGAACCTGAACCCATGGACCGAGGCGAAGCTCGACCCGAAGAATCCCGACCGGGGCCCTCTGCTCATCATCGACGGTGAGAAGGACCACACGGTTCCCTGGGCGATTGCGAACGCCTCCTACAAGCGGCAGAGTCGCAACTCGTCTGTCACCGAGATCAAGCAGATCCCTAACCGCGGACACGCGCTGACGATCGACAGCGGCTGGCGCGAGGTGGCGCAGGCGGCGCTCGACTTCGTCAAGCGATTCGCCTAGGCGACGCGAGATCAGCCGCCGGCGGTACCGAGCTCGGCGATCGTCGTGACGTCGGCCATGCACTCGGGCTAGTCGCCTGGAATCAGCGCCAGAGCGAGGTCAGCGGACCGTCTGCGCCCTCGACCGGGTCGGCGTCCGGCAGCGGCACGGCGCGAATGTTGGCGAGGGCCTCGTCATGCTCGGCCGGGTCGCCGCGGCGGATGTCCCACGGCATCCCGTTCGGGTAGGCGCCGATCACCAGCAGGTCGGAGCTCGAGCCCTGATTGCAGTGCCCCGTGCCCGCCGGCAGGACCAGAACGTCGCCCTGCCCGATCTCGAAGCTCTTGCCAGCCGGACCGCCGAGCATGACCGTCGCGGTCCCCGAGGCGATGCCGAGAGCCTCGTGGGTGATCGAGTGGAAGTGGTGGAACGAGAAGATCCCGTCCCGCCACTCGGTCAGCCAGCCATTCGAGCCCAGCAGCTCCTCGCACGCGTCGGCCTGACGAGCGGCCTCGATCCCGTGGTAGATCAGGACGGGCAGGGGCGAGTTGGGGATCCCGCCGTCGTCCTCGAAGCTGTGTGTCTCTGGCTGCCCGGCCTCGATTCGGAGACCCTACGCCTGGCCGGAGGCCACCAACACCTGATTCGTGAGAGTGAACCGGCCGTCGGCCCCAGCCCGCTCGCGGGCTTTCTCGGTGATCGCATCCCAGGTCTCCTGCTGCACGTCCTCCGGATGCGCTGAGATCATCGCGACGACCGGCGCGATGATCGCCTGCGCGAAGCGCGTGTACTCCTCGGCCGACTCGAATGGCAGGATCAGCTCGATTTCCTCCACCTCCAGGTCGGAGAACCCACCGCCCTCGAGCAGTCCGCCGATCGCCTCCGGGGTCGGGCGAGAGAGCGGCCCGGGCGTTCCCGGCGGGGGCGGCGGCACATCGAGCCGCTCCATTGCGGTTTTGAACGCGATCGCCAGCCACGGCACTTTTTCGACCGCTCCCCAGGAGCTGATCGCGAACCGGCTTTCGGGCTTGAGGAAGCCACGCACCTTGGCCGCGGCGCCCTCCCCGTCCGGGTCGAAGATTATTCCCCAGCGCGAGACGGCCGCATCGAAGCTCTCGGCGGGGAAGTCGAGCGAGTTCGCATCCGACTGCATGAACTCGATGTTCTCCACGCCATTTGCGGCGGCGCGCGCCCGGCCGAAGTTGAGCATCTCGGCGGAGATGTCCGTCGCGATGATGCTGCCCTCGGGTCCGACCCGGCGGGCGGCCGTCAGCGCGGGCTCGCCGTAGCCGGCGGCGACGTCGAGGACGCGATCTCCTTCCTCGACACCGGCCATCTCGACCATCCGCTCGCTGACCGCGCCGGCCCGCTCGTCCGTGAAATCCGACCACTCGTTCCAGCCGGCGGCTGCCTTGTTCCACTGGTCGCGCTGCTTGCCGCGGAACTCATCCGCATCGATCGACTTCGCTTCCATGCTTCTCCCGTCTTTGGTGTGGTCGGTGGTGCGAGAGACAGTATTCCTCGCATCCCGGCCACTGTGTGCGAAGGCGCACGGCGGCGCCGCCCGCGCATTAGAAACTTTTCACACGAGCTTTACCTCGTGGGACGAGTCTGCACCCATGGTTCTGGGTAGAGGGTTGGTCGAGTGAACGGACGACCGATCTGGGGTGTGAGCGCGTGGGCCGGGTTCATCTGCCTCCTGTTCGCGTTCACCTCGTTGGTGCATGACTCGCTCGAGGCGAGCGGCGTGATGCTGCTGGGCGCGGCGGTGCTGGTGGGCTGGGCGTTCTGGCTCGCACGACACGAGCGGTGACGCACTAGCGAAAGACGCCCGTGTGACCGAGCGAGTAGCGGCCCGGTTGAGGGAAGACGCACAGGCCGTGTGGGCCGTTGCCAACCGGGATCTGCGCGATCACCCTCCCGGTCCGGGTGTTGAATGCGTAGACGACCGCGTTGTAGCGACCTGCCAGCCAAAGCACACGGCCGTCCGCTGATACGCCCCCCATGTCGGGGCTGCCGCCGCCCGGGATCCGCCATTTCTGGACCGCCCTGCGTCGCGCGAAGGAGATCACCGACACCGATCCCTCCATCCGGTTGGAGACGTAGAGGTCGCGTGAGTCACGGCTGACGTAAAGGCCGTGGGCACCGGCGCCGGTGGGTATGAACCCCACCCTTCTGAGCCGGTGGGCATCGACGACCCAGACACCTCCGCGCGCCATGTCAGCCACGTAGAAGTCCTTGCCGTCAGGCGAGAGCTTGACGTCCTGAGGCATGCCCCCCGGGTCGAGGGGTATCGATCTCACGACCTTTTCGTTCGCGACGTCGACCTCGACCGCCTTGCCGTCGAACTCGCAGCTGAGCAGCAGGAAGCGCCCATCGGCCGTGAAGTCCATGTGATTGGGTCCCGAGCACGGCACAGGCAGCGAGTGATGGAGCTTCATCGTGTGCGCGTCCCGGAAGTCGAGGCGCTGAAGCCGCTCGGAGACGACGATCGCGTAGCGGCCGTTGGGCGTGAAGTAGAGGTTGTATGGGTCGGTCACCGGAATGGTGCGGCCCGGCTTCCCCGTGCGCGGGTCGATCGCGGTCAGGCTGTTGCCCTGGTCGTTGTTGACCCAGAGCGTCTTCAGGTCGTAGGAGGGAACAACGTGCTGAGGATTGATCCCGACCGGGAACTGGTCGATCACCTTGTACGTGCGCGGATCGATGACGCTGACCGTGTTGCTGTCGCTGTTCGGCACGTAGACGAGGTTCGGGTCGCCCCGGACCGCCGGCGCGAGCAGCCCCGAGCGGTCGGCCGCATAGACGTTCTTCGGATTGATCGCCGGAGGCCCGACCCGGCCGTCTTTCCGGCTGGTTGGGATCGATGAATCCGGGGAGGTCCGGCTCGTGTCCCCGGACGATCCGCCTCCGAGCACTAGGGCGAGGACCACGGCGACGGCTCCGCCGAGGATGATCGTCAGCCACACCAGACGGCGACGCCGGGCTCGAGCGATCGCCGCCCGTCGGCGCTCGCGTCTGCGGCGCTCCCCTGGATCACGAGGTCGAGGTGCGTCAGCTGTCATGCCACTGGGAGTTCTTCGGACTCGGCCTCAACCAAACGTCACTGGTAGAACATGAAGGGGAGGTGAATTCGCGGAGGCTGCCTAATCTAATCGCTCTCACCCGCTCCGATTCCCGGATAGTTCCGACCGTGTCCGCGCCACCGACCGCAC
>CAWDQZ010000016.1:0-78618 GCA_963804595.1 uncultured Solirubrobacterales bacterium | reverse complement strand
GGATCCCTGCCATCAGGACAAGTGTGACGCCATGGTTACTCTTATCCCGTGGCGACCGCAGCCAAGACCGTCGTGGAGGCATGCCGCGAGGCGAAGGACGCCTCGCACCTGCTGGCGCGCGCAAGCAGGGAGGAGAAGGACGCCTGCCTGAGCGATCTGGCGGGCCGCATCGAAGCGAGTGTGGAGCCGCTGCTCGAGGCAAACGGGGCCGACGTGGAGGCCGGGAGGGAGCAGGGGTTGAACGAGGCGCTGCTCGACCGGCTGACGCTCACCGAGGCGCGGATCGTGGAGATGGCGAAGGGTGTGCGGGAGATCGTGGAGCTGGACGATCCTGTCGGCGAGGTGATCGAGGGGTGGACGCTCGAGAGCGGGCTGGAGGTCGAGAAGAAGCGGGTGCCGATCGGTGTCGTGGCGGTGGTGTACGAGGCGCGGCCGAACGTGACGATCGATGCTGCTGCGCTCTGCCTGAAGAGCGGCAACGCGGCGGTGCTGCGGGGCTCGAGCAGTGCCGAGAGCTCGAACGCCTTTCTCGCCGGGCTGATTGCGAATGCGCTGGCCGCGGCAGAGTTGCCGGCCGCATCGGTCTCGCTTGTCGCCGGTGGCGGGCACGAGCAGCTCGAGGAGCTGGCAACGGCGGAGGACCTGGTCGATCTGATCATTCCGCGCGGCGGCGAGGGACTGAAGAACGCCCTCAAGGCGGTGGCCAAGGTGCCGGTCATGTACGCCGCAGCGGGTAACTGTCACGTGTACGTCCATCAGGACGCGGACCTGGGAATGGCTGAACGGGTCTCCTACAACGCGAAGGTGCAGCGGCCGGGAGTCTGCAATGCGGCCGAGACGTTGCTGGTGCACACGGACGTTGCCGATCAGCTGCTTCCGAGTCTGCTGGCGAGCCTGAGTGAGGCGGGGGTCGAGTTGGTGGGCGATGAGCGAACCCGTGCGGCGGCCGGGTCGGTGCCGGTGGGCGAGGCCACAGACGCCGACTGGGACACCGAGTACCACGGGCTGAAGATGGCCGTGGGGGTGGTGGACTCGCTCGGTGAGGCGATCGAGCACATCAACCGGCACGGGACCGGGCACTCGGACGCCGTCGTCACCAGCTCGCGGGAGGTGGGAGACGACTTCACCGATAGCGTGGATTCGGCCGCGGTGTATGTGAATGCGTCGACCCGGTTCACCGACGGGTACGAGTTCGGAATGGGCGCGGAGATCGGGAACTCGACGCAGAAGCTGCACGCACGCGGTCCGATCGGGTTGCGCGAGCTGACCACCACCAAGTACGTCGTTCACGGCGACGGGCACATCAGGGAGTAGCGACGTCACTCGGATCGGGGTCCTGGGCGGCGCCTTCAACCCGCCCCATGTCGGTCACTTGCTCCTCGCTCAGGAGGCGCGCTGGCAGCTCGGGCTGGACGGTGTGCTGCTGATGGTCACGGGGCGGGCGCCGCACAAGGAGATCGAAGACGACCCCGGCGCCGAGGTCCGTTTGGACATGGCTCGGTTGGCGGCCGAGGGTGAGGATGGGGTCGAGGCTTCGGACCTCGAGGTCGGGCGGGACGAGGTGTCCTACAGCTACAGGACGCTCGAGCTGCTGGCCGAGGAGGATCCGGGACGGGAGCTGTACTTCCTGCTCGGCGCGGACATGGCGGCGGGGTTGGCGAGCTGGAAGGAGCCGGAGCGGGTCCTCGAGCTGGCGCGTTTGGGGGTGGTGCCACGTCCAGGTGTCGGGATCGGTGCGGTGCGGTCGTCGCTGGAGCGACTCGAGGCATCCGATCGGGCGGAGATAATCGACATGCCACTTTGCGGAGCGTCCTCGACCACAGTCAGGCAGCGAGCTCGGGAGGGAAAGCCGCTGCGTCACCTGGTCCCGGATCGGGTGATCGGTCTGATCGAGGAGCGGGGGCTTTATCGATGAGCCGGGGCGAGGAGATGCGGCCGGAGGAGCTGGCGCGGAGGCTGGCCGCGATCGCGGACGACAAGAAGGGGACGGATCTCGTGGCGCTCGACGTGCGGCCGCTGGTTTCCTACACGGACTACCTGGTGATCTGCACCGCGCGGAACGAACGGCAGTCCAAGGCGATCCACGACGACGTCTACCACCAGCTCAAGAGGGACGGTTGGCTGCCCGCGCGGATCGAGGGGGAGAGGGAAGCCGAGTGGGTGCTGATGGACTACCTCGACGCGGTGCTGCACATCTTCACGCCGGAGCTGCGGGAGCGGTACCGGCTCGAGGTGCTGTGGGGCGAGGCCGAGCGGCTCGATCTCGACCTCGAGGGCGCCAGAGGCGCGGCCTAGGCCCGCCTGGGGCCTGATTCGGTCGAATCCAGCGGGTTTCTGCGGAGACGTCCGAGGGCGAACGTAGGCTTCCGAACGTGCCTAGGGAGCGTTTCCGACGCGCCTTGCGTGGCTACGACCCAGAGGAGGTCGATGCGGCGCTTGACGTGCGCGATGCGCGGCTGGCCCGGTTGGAGCGGGAGGCGCAGCGGCTGGCCGAGCGGGTGGTCGAGCGGGAGAGGAAACTGCAGGAGGCGCTGAAGGGACCCGTTGCGGCCGCCGCCGACACGAATCGGGTCGTGCTCTCGCGCGCCCTCGCATCGGTCGAGGAGATCTATGGGCAGGCGCGCCGGCAGGCGACGCGGATTCGGATGAAGGCCCTGGAGGACGCGGTGCTGATGGCGGACCGGGTTACCGAATTGACCAGTCTGCGCGACGAGTTGGGGGCGAGGGTGGCCGAGCTGGCCGAGGTAGCGCGGGCGCGGCTGAAGATCGAGGCCGAGGAGCCGCCGGCCCAGTTGACCAGTGGATCCGACGTGATGTACGCGGGCCGGGTGGAAGTGGAGGTCGGGCCGCTGCGGGACTTCGCCCAGTTGACCGGCTTTGAGGACGCCGCTGCGGGGATCCGGGGGGCGTCCGAGATCCACGTCAAGCGGTTCTCACGGGGTCGTGCGACTGTGTCGATGAACCTCGCGGACCCGGTCGAGCTGCTGCGAGAGCTCGAGGAGCGGGCTCCCTTCGACTTCATCGTGCGGGACACCCGCAGCGACGGCCTGAGCCTCGACCTGGACGAGGACCAGAGCGAGCCGCAGGGCCGCGCGGCGTAGCGCGCTTTTCCGGCGCTCTTCCCCGGCACATCCCTGACATTCAGCACGTTTCCCGCGGCACCGGCCGCGCGAGTATCGCCGGGTGCTGACTTCCAACGAGAAGGGCAACATCGCCGAGGCGGCGATCGCCCTCGAAGCGATCAAGCTCGAAATCGACGTGCTCAAACCCGTCGCCGAGCACGGACGATATGACCTCCTGTTCGCACCACCTACTCGGTTGACGAGGTTGACGCGATCGCCGTCTACTGCGACGAACTTCAGGAGAACTTCCTCGTGCCGATCGAGGTCGCGGCAGGGAGGAGCGCAATCCGGTTAAGGCTTGCTTCGGCGAAGAACAGCCAGCGCGCCTGCATTAACCTTGCCAGCGAGTACCGGCTCGGGGCTATAGCTCAGTTGGGAGAGCGTCCGGCTGGCAGCCGGGAGGTCGTGGGTTCGAGTCCCACTAGCTCCATTTCTTCACCCCACCATCCGATCCTGATAGGCGCCAATGAGTTTCGGGACCGCCTTGGCTATTGGGCTGAGCGAGCGTCTGAAGGCGATCAGATCCTGATCACCCGCCACGGTCGGCCACATGGCCCGCCTTGGCCCTCCGGATCCGCGGCTCGCCACCACAGATAGCGCTGGGGCTGCAGCACCAGAAGCGGACCCGGTGGCGCCTCCTCCCGATACGTCTCATACTTCGCCCTGAGCGCCTCGAGCCCCGGCTGTCCATCAGCGACATCGAGGATCTCGACCCGCCCCAGCGCCTGCACCCACGCCAGCTCGTCCCAGTCGTCGGAGTACCGATCGACGGTCAGCGCCGCCCGGGGGTCCCGCCGCAGAAACCGCAGGCGCGCCGGCTCCTCCGCCGTCTTCGGCTTCTGATCGATCGCGCTCCAGATCCGCCCCTCTGCGACCGCGAAGGTCACCGGCAGCACCCGTGGCGCCCCCTCCGGGTCGACCAGCCCCAGCCGCGCGATACGCGCGGTCTGCAGCAGGTCGTTTGCCCACGCAACTAACTCGGTAGTTTCCGGATCAGCCACGCAATCACTCTAGGTAGGAGAGAGACCTGAATGGAGATCGGAATCGGACTTCCAAACGCCGTCCCCGGCACGACCGGCAGGCAGCTGGTCGATTGGGCCCGCGCCGCCGAGGAAGCCGGCTTCAGCAGCCTCGGGACCATCGACCGCCTCGTCTTCGACAACTATGAGTCGATCGTCGCGCTCTCCGCCGCCGCGGCGGTCACCGAGCGCATCCGCCTCGCAACCGACGTCATGCTCGGCCCCCTCCGCCAGAATCCGGCGATGATCGCCAAGCAGGTTCTGTCACTCGATGCCCTCGCGGGTGGAGGCCGAGCCGTTCTCGGCATCGGCGTCGGCGCGCGCGAGGACGACTTCCAGGTCGGCGGCACCGACATGTCCACACGCGGACAGTGGTTCGACGCCGCCCTCCCGAAGATCCGCGCCATCTTCGACGGCGACGGCGACCTCGAGTCGAAGGTCGGCCCCCGCCCCGGTGGAGATGGCCCCACCCTCCTCGTCGGTGGCGCCGTCCAGCGGGCGTTCGAGCGCGCGGCCGAGTACGCCGACGGGTGGACGCAGGGCGGCTCGGGCCCGGACCAGTTTGGAGTGGGCGTCAAGCAGCTCGATGAGGCGTGGAAGAGCGCCAGCCGCGCCGGCAGCCCCTACAAGCTGTCCCTGGTCTACTTCTCCCTCGGTCCCGACGCCCAGAGGAACGCCGAGCACGACCTCGGCGCCTACTACGAGTGGCTCGGAGAGGAGCTCGAGCAGATGATCGTCGGCGCGGCCGCGAAGGACCGGGACGCGGTCCAGCAATACATCGCCGCGTTCGAGGGTCACGGCTGCGATGAGCTGATCTTCTTCCCGGCTGCCTCCGATCCGGAGCAGGTGTCCCTCCTAGCCGAGGCCGCCGGCCTGTAGGCGGTTGGCCACGTCAGGCTCCTGACCCCAAGACCTTTCCCCTTAACCCGGCTGTGTTAGCAAGCGTTAACACATGGGTAGTTCACTCCCAGTACCCCATGAAATAGGGGAAACAGGAGGTGAGTCATGGAAGCCACGACCGCTCGTCGACCGGGGAGGCACACGAACGATGTGGGCAGGGGCGAAAGCGCGCTGGAACCCATCAGGATCGCTGCCGAGCCGATTGCCGACCCGGCACCCCTGGGTTTGGCCGCATTCGCCCTGACCACGTTCGTGCTCAGTTTCTTCAACGCCAACCTGGTCAATCCGGGAGGTGAGCCGGTGGTTCTCGCCCTCGCCCTCGCGTACGGCGGATTGGCACAACTGCTGGCCGGCATGTGGGAGTTCAAGAACAACAACACCTTCGGGGCGACTGCCTTCACCTCGTTCGGTGCGTTCTGGATCTCCCTGTTCGTCTTCGATCAGTTCCTGGCCGGTTCGGTTCCCGCCGCGCATCTCGGCGACGCCGTCGGTCTCTACCTGATCGGCTGGGGCATCTTCACGACCTACATGCTGATCGCCTCGCTGCGCGTCAGCGTCGCGGTGGCCCTGGTGTTCGTGCTACTGGCGCCGACCTTCATCATCTTGGGGATCGGCAACTCGGCGGGCAACGACACGATCATCCACATCGGTGGCTGGCTGGGCATCGCCACGGCCATTGCTGCGTGGTACGCGTCGTTCGCCTCGGTGACGAACAAGACATTCGGCCGGGTGGTACTACCGGTAAAGGAGCTCCACTGACCGAGCAGCAGGCGACCGGATCGGCTTGCCCGATCCGGTCGGCCTGCCGCGATACGTTGGCTCCACGGACTTAGAGAGAAGGGAAGGATTGAGGAGAGATGGCAACTGAGCTAAGGACCGAGGACCTCGAGAAGCAACTCGAGTCGATGCTCGAGATCGAGAAGTTCCCGCCGCCCGACGATTTCCGCAGGCAGGCGCTGATTCAGGACGAGTCGATCTACGAGGAGGCCGCCGAGGATCTCGAGGGATTCTGGGCCAAGCAGGCCGACGACCTCGTCGACTGGATGGAGAAGCCGGCGCAGATTCTCGACGAATCGGACGCCCCCTTCTACAAGTGGTTCACGGACGGCAAGCTGAACCTCTCCTACAACTGTGTGGACCGGCACGTCGAGGCGGGGAACGGCGACCGGGTCGCCTACCACTGGCGTGGGGAGGAGGGCGAGGAGCGAGACATCACGTACGCCGAGCTCCACCGCGACGTGCAGCGGTTCGCCAACGCCCTCAAGGACCGCGGCATCGGCAAGGGCGACGTCGTCGGGATCTACCTGCCGATGATCCCCGAGGTCGTCGTCGCCATGCTCGCCTGCGCGCGCATCGGCGCCCCTCACAACGTCGTCTTCGGCGGCTTCTCGCCCGAGGCGGTGCGCGAGCGCATGGAGTTCTCCGAGGCCAAGGCGCTCGTCACCGTTGACGCCGCCCGGCGCAAGGGCAAGACCGCCCCCATCAAGAGCGCCGTGGACCCCGAGATCGAGTCCGTTCCCTCGGTCGAGACGATCTTCGTCGTCCGTTCCACGGGCGAGTCCTGCGAGATGAAGGACGGCCGCGACCTGTGGTTCCACGAGGCCATGGAGCAGGCCGACGCTGAGTGCCCGCCCGAGCCGCTCGAGGCCGAGCACCCCCTCTTCGTGCTCTACACCTCCGGCTCCACGGCCAAGCCGAAGGGCGTCCTGCACACGACCGGTGGCTACCTGGTGGGGGTCACCTTCACCCACCGCTACGTCTTCGACCTGAAGCCGGAATCAGACGTCTACTGGTGCGCCGCGGACGTCGGCTGGGTCACCGGCCACTCGTACATCGTCTACGGCCCCCTCTCGAACGGCGCCACGAGCGTCATGTACGAGGGAGCCCCGGACTACCCGGACAAGGACGTCTGGTGGGAGATCGTGGAGCGCTACAAGGCCACGATCCTCTACACGGCCCCGACCGCGATCCGCGCCTGCATGAAGTGGGGGGTCGGGTACCCGCAGCAGCACGACCTCTCCTCGCTTCGCCTACTGGGGAGCGTCGGCGAACCGATCAACCCCAAGGCATGGCTCTGGTACTACGTCGTGATCGGCGGCGAGCGCTGTCCGATCGTCGATACCTGGTGGCAGACCGAGACGGGCCACATCTTGATCAGCCCGCTTCCCGGGGTGACCGCGACCAAGCCGGGGTCGGCCACCAAGCCGCTCCCCGGGATCGTCGACGCGGCCGTGGTCGACGACGAGGGCAACGAGCTCGAGAACGAGCAGGGCTACCTCGTCTTCCGCCGGCCCTGGCCCGGAATGCTCCGCACCCTCTATCGAGAGGAGGAGCGCTTCAAGGAGGTCTATTTCTCGAAGTTCGAGCGGACGTACTACGTCGGCGACGCGGCTCGCAAGGACGAGGACGGCTACTTCTGGATCCTCGGCCGCGCCGACGATGCGGTCAACGTCTCCGGCCACCTGCTCTCGACCGCGGAAGTTGAATCCGCGGTCGTCTCCTTTCCCCGGGTCGCGGAGTGTGCCGTGATCGGCGTCCAGGACGAGGACACCGGCCAGGCGATCGTCGCCTTCGTCACCCTCGAGGGCGACCTCGAGGGGTCGGATGACATCCGGAAGGACATCAACGATCACGTCGCCAAGCGGATCTCCAAGATCGCCCGGCCGAAGCGGATCATCTGGACGGGCGACCTGCCCAAGACCCGCTCGGGGAAGATCATGCGCCGCCTGCTGCGCGACATCGGGGAGGGCCGCGAGCTCGGTGACGTCACTACCCTCCGCGACCCGGGCGTGATGGAGCAGCTCGAGACCCGGATCAAGGAGATCCAGGCGGAGGAGGACTAGCCAGCCTCCTCCACCGGCTCCGCGTCGATCGCCAGGTGCGGCAGCCGGCGATCGAGCCAGGCGGGGAGCGCCCACGTCCTCCGTCCGAGGAGGTGCAGAACGGCCGGCAGCAGCAGGCTCCGGACTACGAACGCGTCGATGAACACGCCGGCGGCAAGGCTGATGCCGAACAACTTCAGGACCCGGTCATCCCCGGCCACGAAGGAGAGGAAGACGCAGACCATGATCGCGGCGGCGGCCGTGATCACCCTTCCGGAGGTCGACACACCACTGACCACGGCCTGCGAGGCATTCCTGCGCCGAGTCCACTCCTCGTGGATCCTCGACACGAGGAAGAACTCGTAGTCCATTGACAGCCCGAACAGGATCGCGAATAGGAACACCGGGATGAAGGAGTCGATCGGCCCGGCGGTGACCCCGAGCAGGCTCCCCAGCCAGCCCCACTGGAAGATCGCGACGACAACGCCCAGCGAGGCACCGATGGCGAGCGCTGATCATGCTGTCCCTCGAAGGACCGATGAGCGTCTCCGAGCTCGCGGATCGCATCGGCCTGGCCGTGGCGACGACTAGCTTGCTGGTCGGTGAGCTCAGCAAGGCGGGCCTGGTCGAGCGCAGCGAGGACGAGCTCGATCGCAGGCGCACGATCGTCAGCCTCACCGAGGAGGTCCGCAAGATCGCCGAGCCTCGCATCCAGGAGCATCTCGAGCCTTTCAAGCGGACCCTCGAGCGACTGACGCCGGCCGCCCGCGCTCACTTCATGGAAGGCATGCGCCTCCTCAACGAGGAGTCGGGCGGGTTCGGCGCCGGCAGAGCGTCCGGCGGCTGGTAGCTGAAAGGCCTAGGCGGAGCGCACGAGCCGCCTGGCCAGCTTGAGTGCCGGACGCGACCGCTCCGGTAGCTGAGACCGAAGCCGCCAGCACGCCCCGGAGAAGTTCCGGTTGGCGACGGTCGCGAACCCCTCCTCGTCCTCCCGAAGCGCCAGTAGCAGATGGGCCACTCGATCCCCCTGCGGCAGGTCCGCCGCCTCGCTTACCCGCACGCAGAAGCAGTGCACCCGATGGCCCCCCGGCCGGATCAGGATCGCGCCTTCCTGACCGACCAGCCAGGTGCCGAGCTGCCCGCGCTGAAGCGCCAGACCGGTCCGGGCCAGCAGCTCGCGGTCGCGGTGGCCCATCAGGTCGCCGAGTAGCCCCAGCGCTCTCTCCTCGGCGTCGCCGGTGGCATCGCCGAGCGGCTTCACGCCGTGCGCGCCGCGGCGCGCCTGCAGGTGCAGCACGGCGAGACCGTGTCCCAGAAAGATCGCGGACACCGGTGCGGCCAGCGGCTCGATCAAGATCAGCAACGCGGCGGGCAGCCCGAAGGTCACCACGACCCCGACGCTCCACAGCGTCCAGATCCGCCCCTCGCGGGTGAGACTCCGGTCGCTCGCCCGCCTCCGCCACGGCATTGCGGCGGCTTCGGCAAGTACGCCGCGTGGCGCGACGCTCGCCTCCAACTCAGCCTCCCGCGATCGGGCGGCGGATCACTACGAGGTCAGCGTCCAGCGGCAGCTCCCGCACGACCTCTGCCGATCCGTCCGGCATCGTCGCGCTGGCCAGCATGCCCTCATCCAGCTCGTGCCTGAAGGCCTCGATCGCCGCG
Organism: uncultured Solirubrobacterales bacterium; assembly: GCA_963804595.1. GTDB lineage: Bacteria > Actinomycetota > Thermoleophilia > Solirubrobacterales > 70-9 > DASUPK01. The sequence continues at coordinate 69,093 of CAWDQZ010000016.1, read as the reverse complement.
TCCCGTGACGCAGCGTCATCGGCGGTCCAGGTCGCCAACTCGGTGTGTCCGGTCCGGTCCAGCCTGATCAACCTCGACATCCGCTTCCTCCTTCCGTCTCCGCCCGAATATACGCCGCTGAACGGGCGCGGCAATGACCTCGAAGGGAACCCGCCGCTTCGTACACTGGCCGCCGTGGCCGAGAACGAGACAGCCGACCGGTACGACCCTCAGGCGATCGAGCGCAAGTGGCAGCTCGTCTGGGAGGCTGAGAACACCTGGACGGTCGCCAACCCGGGATCCCCGGAGTTCGACGCCTCAAAGCCGAAGAGCTACGTGCTCGAGATGCTGCCGTACCCGTCGGGCGAGCCGCACGTCGGCCACCTGAAGACCTACTCGGTCGGGGACGCCATCGCGCACTTCCGGCGCCGCCGGGGCTTCAGCGTCGTGCACCCCATGGGCTACGACGCGTTCGGCTTGCCCGCCGAGAACAACGCGATCCAGACTGGCGTGCATCCACGGATCGCGACGGAGGAGTCGATCGCCGCCTTCCGGGAGCAGTTCATGCGCTGGGGCATCTCGATCGACTGGAGCCGCGAGTTCGGCACCCATCAGCCCAGCTACTACCGCTGGACCCAGTGGATCTTCCTGAAGCTGTACGAGCGTGGGCTGGCGTACCGGCACGAGGCGCCGGTCCACTGGTGCCCGAAGGACCAGACCGTGCTTGCCAACGAGCAGGTGATCGACGGCCACTGCGAGAGGTGCGGCACTCTCGTCGAGCTGCGCCAGCTCGAGCAGTGGTTCTTCCGGATCACCGAATACGGGCAGCAGCTGCTCGACGACTTCGACCTGCTCGAGTCGTGGCCCCACAACGTGATCACGATGCAGAGGAACTGGATCGGTCGCTCTGAGGGCGCCGAGGTCAGCTTCCGCTGCGAGGACCTCGACCTGGACTTCCCGGTCTTCACAACGCGGCCGGACACCCTGTTCGGGGCCACCTTCTTCGTCCTGGCTCCCGAGCATCCCGAGGTCGAGCGGCTGGCCGCCGGCACCGAGCACGAGCAGGCGGTCCGGGAGTACGTCAACGAGTCTGCTCGGGCGACCGCCGAGGAACGCGGGGCGGAGGAGCACCAGAAGACCGGCGTTCCGCTCGGCCGCGAGGTGACGAATCCGGTCAACGGGGAGCGGATCCCGATGTTCGTCGCGGACTATGTGCTGATGGAGTACGGCACCGGAGCGCTGATGGCCGTTCCGGCCCACGACGACCGGGACTACGACTTCGCACAGGCATTCGGTCTCCCGATCCGCCGCGTGATCGAGGGAACGAATCCAGAAGAGGCGCGCGATGAGGAGGGCCTGCCGTACACAGGTGACGGCGCGATGGTGAACTCGGGTCCCTTCACCGGCAAGCATAACCGCGAGGCCTACGACGAGATCATCTCCTGGCTCGAGTCGGAGGGCCGCGGTGAGCCCGCGGTCAACTTCCGCCTCCGCGACTGGCTGGTCTCCCGCCAGCGTTACTGGGGCGCGCCGATCCCGATCGTCTACTGCGACGAGTGCGGGATGGTCCCGGTGCCCGAGGACGAGCTCCCTGTCCTGCTCCCGGAGGTCGAGGACTTCGCGCCCAAGGGGAAGAGTCCGCTGGCGGCGGCCGAGGACTGGGTGCGCACCGAGTGCCCGAAGTGCGGGGGAGAGGCCCACCGCGAGACGGACACGATGGACACCTTCGTCGATTCCTCCTGGTACTTCCTCCGCTACCTCGACAATCGCAACGACGAGGCGCCCTGGGCCCGGGAGGTCGCGGACTACTGGATGCCCGTCGACCAGTACATCGGCGGCGTCGAGCACGCCATCCTGCATCTGATGTACGCGCGCTTCTTCGTCAAGGCGCTGCACGACATGGAGCTGATCGAGGCGCGCGAGCCCTTCGCCAACCTCTTCACCCAGGGGATGATCACCCGCGACGGGGCGAAGATGTCCAAGTCCCGCGGCAACACGGTCAGCCCGGCTGAGTACGTCGACCGATTCGGGGCGGACACGCTGCGCACCTACATCTGCTTCCACGCGCCGCCGATCAAGGGCGGCGACTGGTCGGACGAGGGCGCGGAGGGGATCTTCCGGTTCCTCTCGCGACTCTGGCGCCTCGGCCGCGAGGTGAGCGAGAGAACCCAGGCCGGTGGTTCGACCCAGCTTGAAACAAACGGCCCCGCCAGCGAGCTGCTCGCGAAGGCCAACTGGGCGATCGACAAGGTCACCCGCGACATCGATGCCCGCTTCCAGTTCAACACCGCGATCTCCGCCGTCATGGAGCTGGTCAACGAGACCTACCGGCTCAAGGATGGGCTCTACGAGGATCAGACGGGTGCCGCGGCCGTTCGCTTCGCCACCGCCACCGCGTCTTCGCTCCTCTTCCCGTTCGCGCCCCACCTCTGCTCCGAGGTCTACGAGTGGCTGGAGGGCGGGCGGGTCTGGGAGCAGCCATGGCCGGAGGCCGACGCCGCCCTGCTCGAGCGCGACACCTACATGTTGGTGGTCCAGGTGAACGGCAAGCTGCGGGACCGAATCGAGGTCGCCTCCGATACGGGCGAGAGCGAGCTCGTCGGCCTGGCCAAGTCGAGCGACAACGTCCAGCGGCACCTGGACGGCAAGGCGATCGTCAAGGAGATCGTCGTCCCAGGACGACTCGTCAACCTAGTCGTTCGCTAGGTCTGCTAGAAAAAGGCCCGTGCTGGTCAGGCGGCTCGCGGAGGCTCCCACGGAGGAGTGGCACAGGGTTCGCAATCGCATCCTCATGGATGCCGGAGAGCTCGGCTCGCGCAACATGTCCGTGACCTGGCTCGAGGTGCCCGAGGGAATCGACCAGGAGCTCCACTCCCACGAGGAGGCGGAGCAGGTCTACATCGTCGTGAGTGGGCGCGGCACCCTGACGGTGGCCGGTGACACGCAGCAGGTCGCGCAGGGCGACCTCGTCCTGGTGCCGCCCGCCACGGACCACTCGATCGCCAATACGGAGTCCGCGGACCTCTGCTGTGTCTCCGTCCAGTCGCCGCCCGTAACCTCATCCGAGGTCTTCGGGCGCTCGGGTGTCGGCGTCGCCTCCGAATACGAACTCGACGAGGAGTAGTCCCTGACCCGCAAGCGGGTCGTCGTGCGCGGTCGGGTCCAGGGGGTCTTCTTCCGAGACACCACCCGTCGCAACGCGGAAGCCGCGGGGGTGGCCGGCTGGGTTTCGAATCGCCCCGACGGGGCCGTCGAGGCGGTGTTCGAGGGCGATCCTCAGGCTGTGGACCGGCTGGTCGACTTCGCCCGCCGCGGCCCGAGCCGGGCGGAGGTCGATACGGTCGACGTCGTCGAGGAGGAGCCGGAGGGCCTGTCCGGGTTCGAGGTCCGCTGATCTAGCGCGACCGCGTACCTGATCCGTTGCGAACGCGACGGCTTCCGCGCGGAGTCACCCGCGAGGCTCGCCGGGTGCCGGAACTGAGCCGCTCGCAGCTGCTCGTCTATGCGGTGATCGCGGTGGCGGTCATCGTCATCGGGGCGCGCTGGATTCGCTCGAGCGGACCTGGGCCGGCGGGCCGAGCCGAGCTCAGCTTCGCCGCGGACTCGGACCACGAGGCCGGGGGAACGCAGGACGTGGTCGTGCACGTGGCCGGCGCCGTCGGCCGGCCGGGCGTCTACCGCCTCCCGGCCGGCTCGCGCGTGACCGATGCGGTCAGGCGGGCCGGCGGGTTCGCTCACGGAGCAAGCGAGGACGCAATCAATCTCGCCGCTCGACTCAGCGATGGCCAGCAGGTCGTCGTTCCGGGTCCGGGAGCCGGCACGGCGGCGAGTGGGGCCGCGGGAGGACAGGCTGGCCCGATCAGCCTGGGGAGCGCCACGGTTGAGCAGCTGGATGAGGTGGAGGGGATCGGGCCGGTCACGGCCCAAAAGATCATCGAGTTCCGCGACCAGCACGGCGGCCTCTCTTCGATCGACCAGCTCGACGAGGTCGACGGGATCGGACCGGCCACGATGCGGACCCTCAGATCCGCCCTGCAGCCCTAGTCAATGGCCGAGCACTCTGTCCCACGCGATGCGGTGGGAGCCGAGGATCTCCCTCTCGGTTTGCTGGTTTCCACGGGGAATGCTGCCCGCGTGGCCCTCGGCGGCGTACATCTCCGCGCGGCGGGTCTCGAGGCGCATCTCCGTACCGGTCCTGTTCATGGTCGTGGTGCGGTGGGTCGCACCGCGCTTCGTCTGTCCGCGGTTCGCGCTCATCGCTCCTCCTTAGATCGAAGCTCGGGTTCACTCCCGCGTACCACGTGACCACTGCGTGAAACACCATCTCGGGGAGCGTGAGTGGTCGCGTGAATGGCGCTTCGCGGCTCTCGCGGGGACCGCGGTCGGGCTGGCTCTCGCGCCCCTCGCCCCACCCGACCCGTCCCTGACGGCGGCTGGAGCAATGCCGATCGCAGGCATCACGCTCGCCGCGCTTCGCCCGGACGCCACTTCCCGTCCTTGGATCGCCCTCAACTGGCTCGCGCTGCTGGCGCTCGTGGCCGCGCTGGCCGGGTTCCTGATCGGCGGGGCGCGACTGCACTCGATCGACGCCGGCGCCCTGCAGGCCCGGTCCGGCACCCGGGTCTCGCTGAGCGGATTCGTCGCCGGGGTGCCGCGTCGCAGCCAGGGCGAGGTGGCCGTGCGGCTGGACTCGCCGGCCGGCCGGATCCTGGCGATCTCACCGGAGCCGGTGGCGGAGCTTCCCGTCGGCTCGGAGGTGCGAGTCGGCGGCTTCCTCCAGGAGCCCGAGCCTTGGCGCGCTGCGTACCTGCGTCGTCAGGGCATCGGGATGACGCTGAGAACGGATCGGATCGAGAAGGGTCCCGGCAGGCGGACCGGTCTCACGGGCTGGATCGACGAAGTGCGCCTTCGGGCGGAGAGAGCGCTCGGACGCGGGATGCCGGAGGGGGAGGCGGCGCTCGCCCGCGGCTTTGTCCTCGGGGAGGACGATCGGATCGACCCGCGCACGCGCGACGACTTCCAGCGCTCCAACCTGGCACACCTGCTCGCCGTCAGCGGCGAGAACGTGATCCTGCTCGGAGTCCTGGCCTGGCCGCTGCTCGCACTGCTCGGTCTGCCGCTGCGGGCCCGCCTCATCGGGACGCTCTGCCTCATCGCGATCTACGTGCCGGTGACCGGGGCGGGACCGTCCATCCAGCGGGCGGGCGCGATGGGAGCCGCCGGCCTGATCGCCGCCCTGGCTGACCGCCCGCGCTCACGCTGGTACGCCGTCCTGCTCGCGGCGGCCGCCACCCTGGCCCTCAATCCCCGGGCCGACGGCGACGTCGGCTGGCAGCTCAGCTTCGCGGCGGTGATCGGGATCATGCTCTGGTCGAGGCGGCTTACCGGCCTGATCGCGGGCGAGGCGGATCGCCGGTCGGCGCGTCGCGCCCTGGCCGAGGCGGTCGCGGTGACCACGGCCGCCACTGCCTCGACGGCACCGCTGATGGCGTCCGCCTTCGAGCAGTTCTCTCCCGCTGCCCTGCCGGCGAACGTGCTGGCGGCCCCGGCGGTGGCACCGGCGATGTGGCTCGGGATGCTCACCAGCATCATCGGGCAGGTGCCGGTCCTGCCGGTGGAGCCGATCAACTGGCTCGAGTCTCTCTGCCTCGCCTACATCGCCCAGATCGCACGCTGGCTCGCGTCGCCGGAATGGGCGTCGCTGACGGTCGGCCTGAGCTCGATCTGGTCAGTGGCCGCGGCGTACGCGCTGCTCGTTCTCGTCCTGGAGATGCTGCTCCGCTGGGCCGAGCGGGTTCGCCGAACGGGTCTGCTTCCTTCGGTGAAGGACACCTCTCTCGCCGCCGTCGTTGCGGTGGCGGTCGGCCTGGCGGTCCTGTGGCCATTCCGGGGGCAAGCCGCGAGCCCCTCGCCGGCGGACCTCATCGTGAGGGTCCTCGATGTCGGTCAGGGGGACTCGATCCTGCTGCAACCTCCCGATGCGGAGCCCGTGCTCGTCGATACGGGGCCGCCGGACGACGGCGTCGAGGATCGCCTCTCCGAGCTCGGGATCGATCGCCTCGACGCGATCGTGATCACCCACGATCAGTCCGATCACGCGGGCGACCTTGGCGCGCTGCTCGCGTCGGTGCGGGCGGACCGACTCGTCTATGCGCGTGACGACGCGAGGCTGCGAGGCGCGGCCCTGGCCGCCGGCGTGGAGCCGTACCGGCTCGCGGAGGGCGGGGAGCTCGACGCAGGCGGACTTCGCCTGACCGCTCTCTGGCCGCCCAGGGAGCTGCTCCACGACACCGACCAGGACCCGAACCTGCTCTGCCTGGTGCTGGTGGCGCGCTGGCGCCACTTCTCGATGCTGCTCACCGGCGATGCGGAGGCCGAGGCCGTGCCGATCGATCCCGGCCCGGTCGACGTGCTCAAGGTGGCGCATCACGGATCCGAGGACGCGGGGCTCGATGAGCTGCTCGACCGGTCCGTCCCGAAGCTCGCCGTGATCTCGGTCGGCGCGGGCAATCCATTCGGCCACCCCGACGGCAGCACCATGGAGGATCTTCGCGCGCACGAGCTGACCGCCCTGCGCACCGACACCGACGGCGAGATAGACATCGAGGCCAACGGTTCCCGCTGGACAGTCGTACCGGACGGGGGTTAGCCTCCGATGGTGGTGAAGGGGCACTCGTGGGCTCGAAGATCACGCTGCGGCACCCCTCAGCCACCGTGTTCCGCGGAAAGGTCGATGCCGGTCTCGCCGCCTGCTTCGAGGGCAGGCTGGTGAACGTCTTCTTCACCGACTCGAGCGGAAACACCGCGCTGCTCTCGGTCCAGCGGGCCGACGGCAAGGGCCGCTACGAGGTCGGGCTGACGCAGGCCGTGTATCCCGGCATCTACCAGGCGCAGGCCGCGAAGGAGCGAATCCGCGCGAAGAAGGCTCCTCAGACCTGCAAGTCGGCCGCCAGCCCCATATTCGGCGTCTAGCCGGCCCTCACCCTTAGACTCGCCAGGCGTGGCAGAGATGAAGTCCGCCTATCTGATCGCCGGGGAGGACGAGGCGAAGATCGCCCGCGTCCGCGGTCGTCTGCGGGAACGCGCGGAACGCGAGGGCGGTCCCGGCGCTCTGGAGGTGTTCGAGGCGGGCGACGGCCGCCGGTCTCCCGACATCGAGGCCCTGACCGCCTCCCTGGGGACCATCTCGCTGATCGTCTCCCGCCGTTACCTCCTCGTCGACGGGATCGAGGGCTGGGCGAAGGGGGACACGGAGAAGGCCGTTGACGCCCTCCGTCAGATCCCGCCCGACACGACCGTCGCCCTGGTCTCCCACGGCAAGCCGCCGGCCGGGATCGCGAAGGCCGTGGAGAAGGCGGGGGGAGAGGTCCTCTCGTTCGAGGTGCCCCGCGCGCGGGACCTCCCGAAGCAGCTCGTCGCCGACGCCCGCGAGCTCGGCTTCGAGTTGGAGCCGGCCGCCGCCAGGCTGCTCGTCGAACGCCTCGGAGCCCGCCCGATGCGCCTGCGGACGGAGCTCGAGCGCCTCGCCCTCTGGGCGGGGGAGGGGGGGAGCGTCGCGACCGACGACCTCGAGGCAATGGTCTCCGACACCTCGGAGGAGGCGATCTGGACGCTCGCCGACGCGGTGGTCGCCGGCGATGAGGCGGAGACAATCGGTGTCGCGGAACGCCTCGTTTCGCAGGGCGAGGCGCTCCCGCGGATCGTCTACTCGCTCGCACCGCGGCTGCGGCAAGCCCTCAAGGCGGCGACCGAGCTCGATGCTGGCCGCCCCCCGAGCGAGGTGGCCAAGGGGCTCTCGATGCATCCCTATGCGGCGAAGGTGCTCGTCTCCAAGGTCAAGGGCCGCTCGCCGGAAGACCTCGACGCCTCGATTCGCGCTCTCGCGGACCTCGAGCTCTGGTCGCGCGGCGGCTCGGACTACGAGGAGCGGGTGGCGTTCACCCTCACGCTGCGCCGTGCGATCGGCCTCGAGGCCGACGACACCGAGCCGCTGGCTTGGGCGCTCCGCTAGCTCTCGCCCTGGGGGGCGGCGCTCTCGCCCTGGGAGGCGGCGCCCGCGATGCCCGCGGCGCGGGACTTCTTGCGAGCGCCGGTGTTGCGGTGCAGCGCCCCCTTCTGGACGGCCTTGTCGATGCGCGAGACGAGCGCCCTGTGCTCGCTCGCGACCGCGTTTGCGTCACCCGACGAAACGGCGTCCTCGAGCCGGCGGAAGTAGGTCTTCACCGAGCTGCGAAAGCGCAGGTTCTCCTGGCGCTCGCGCTCTGAGCGCGCAATCCGCTTCTTCTGGGAGGCGATGTTGGCCATGAAAAGACCCCCGTCGGGGGCGGCGAAGAGAATAGAGCAATGACCGATCGCCCTGAGCCCTTCGATCCCTCGACGCGGGACTTCCCCGCCGTCGAGCGTGAGTCGGAGGAGATCGAGCGCCGCCACGAGGCGGTCTCCATGGACACCTCGACGTTCATGGCGATTCCCGCGCCCACGCCCACGTCGCCGTTCGTCCCGCCGGAGTGGGGCGAACGTCAGGGCAGGCTCGGACGCTCGACGGCGTTCTTCTCGATCGCGACCGCGTTCTCACGGGTCGCGGGCCTGGTCCGGGAGATCGTCGCCGCCAGCTACTTCGGCATCAGCGGGCCAATGTCGGCCTTCACGATCGCATTCCAGGTTCCCAATCTGGTCCGCTCGCTGTTCGCCGACGCGGCCATCCAGGCCGCCTTCGTCCCCGTCTTCACGGAGGAGCTCGAGAAGGGCAACAAGCGGGAGGCGTTCCGGCTCGCCTCGACCCTGATCTACCTGGTCACCCTGGTGCTGGGCGCGCTCACCGCGATCTTCGTGCTCGCGGCACCCCTGATCGTCCCGATCTTCGCCCCCGGATTCAGCGGCCAGATCCTCGATCTCACCGTCACGCTTTCCCAGATCCTCTTCCCGATCCTGATCCTGCTCGGGGCCACGGGCATGGTGGTGGGCGTCCTCAACAGCTACGACCGCTTCGCCGCGTTCGCGATCTCACCCTTCTTCTGGAACGTGGTGATCATCCTCGTCCTGGTCCTGCTGGAGCCGGCGTTCCACGGCAACAACCGGATCTACGCCTACGCGATCGGCATCCTCGTCGGAACCGTCGTACAGCTTGCAATCCCGGCCTGGGACCTGCGCAACACCCCGTTCCGGCTCACCCGCGACATCGACTGGCGCCTGCCTGACGTGCGCCGCGTGCTGCTCCTCATGCTCCCGGTCACGCTCAGCCTCGGCCTGATCAACTTCGACCTGCTGCTCAACAGCATCGTCGGGACGCTGGTCTCCGACCAGGCTCCCGCGGCAATCGACAAGGCATTCCGCATCTACATGCTCCCGCAGGGCATCTTCTCGGTCGCCGTCGCGACCGTGGCCTTCCCGACGCTGGCGCGGTTCGCGGCCCGCCAGGAGTGGGACAACCTGCGATCGACGATGTCGAACGGGATGCGGCAGATCCTCCTGCTCTTGATCCCGGCAGCCGCCGCGATCCTCGTCCTCTCCGTCCCGATGACGCGCCTCGTCTATCAGCGGGGGGAGTTCGACGCCGCCCAGACCCACATCGTCGCCCAGGCGCTCTTCTGGTTCGCGTTCTCCCTGCCCTTCAACGGGCTCTACCTGCTCCTCACCCGGACCTTCTTCAGCCTGCAGCGCCCCTGGATCCCGACCGCGGTGGCCGGCTCGAACCTCGTCGTGGACATCATCTTCTCGTTCGCGTTCTACTCGCCGTTCGGCGTCGGGGGGATCGTGGCGGCAACCGTGATCGCCACCATCTCCAGCGTGGTCGCGGAGGTGGTGATCCTGCGAAGGCGGCTGCACGGCCTCGACCTGCCGCGCCTCTTCGACACGGCGTTACGCGTGATCGCCGCGTCGGTGCTGCTGGCCGGGGTGAGCTACGTGGTCTGGTACGGCCTGGACCAGGCGCTCGGCCGCGACCTGATCGCGCAGATCGTCTCGCTCGGAGCGGCCCTCGCAGCGGGCTTCGTCGCCTACCTCGGCGCGGTGCTGGCCCTGCGTGTCCCGGAGGCGGATCAGATCATGCGCCTGCTGCGGCGAATCTGAGTCCCGCCGGATCGGCGGGATACCTGCCGCCCAGTTCGAACGGTCGAGGCAGCCCGAGGCGTTGCTCGACCGGGTCCTTACGGCCTAGGCGGGCCTCGGGTCGCCCACCCAGTAGCGCGGGCCCGGCCCGGAGCGGCCGGCGCGGTCCCCCGGGTTGGCGAGCTGGCACCGGTCGAGCGAGAGGCAGCCGCACCCGATGCACTCGGTGAGGCCGGCGCGCAGGCGCTCGAGCTCGGCGATCCGCTCGTCGATCCGGGACGTCCAGCTGGCGGAGAGGCGGGACCAATCCCGGCGGTTCGGCGCGTGGTCCCCCGGCAGCTTGGCGAGCTCCTCCCTGATCTCCTCGAGCGTCAGTCCGATCCGCTGGGCGAAGACGATGAACGCGATCCGGCGCAGCACGGCGCGGGGGTAGCGGCGGTGGCCGGATCCCGCTCGCTCGGAGCCGATCAGGCCGCGGTCCTCGTAGAAGCGGAGGGCGGATGCGGCGACGCCGCTCCGCTTCGCGACCTCACCGATCGTGAGCAGCTCATCCATGCGGGGAGGAAAGCACGTACGTTCCTTGACTTCAAGCTCACTTGAGCTTGTACTTTGGAATCACCCCATCCAGGAGGAGTTGATGAGCGAGGAGACGCGAACGCCCAGCGCGCAGATCACGACCACCGTCACGGCATGGCGCGGGGTCGAGGCCGGTTACGGGAAGAGAGGTGAGTGGAGCTTCACCGTCAGCGGTCACGAGGTCGGGCACCTGCACGGTGATCACGCGGCGCACTTCGCCCTCGGGAGGGACCTCGGCGAGGCGCTCCGCGAGCGCGGAATGGTCGGAGACCACCCGGTCTTTCCCGGGAAGACCGCGATGGCGGCCCGCCCACTGCAAACGCAGGAGGACGTCGACGAGGTGATCGAGGTGATGCGGCTCAACTACGACCGCATCGTCGCCCGCTTCGGGCTGGGCTCGATCTTCGCGACGACTTAGCGGCTCGACACCCTGAGGGCCGACGGGTCCTCGTTCGCCTCTAGTTCCGCCGGTAGCGTTGGGGGATGCGGATCGACCACGTCATCTACGCGACCGCGGACCTCGATGCGGCTGCGGCCAGAATCGAGTCCGAGCTCGGCCTGAGAACGGTTGGGGGCGGGCGCCACGAGGGTCACGGCACCCACAACCGGATCGTGCCGCTCGGTGGCGGCTACCTCGAGCTGATGGCCGTCGGCGACCCAGACGAGGCCCCGGGCTCTCCGATCGGGAGCGCCGTTCAGGCATGGCTCGCCGACCATGCCGAGGGCCTTTTTGCCTGGGCCGTCGAGGTCGAGGATCTGGACTCAGTGGCGGGTCGCCTCGGCTCGCCGATCACCACGGTCACCAGGCAGGGCTTCAGCGCCCGGCTTGTGGGCGTCTCGGAGGCGCTCCGAGACCCCTGGCAGCCGTTCTTCATCGCGCGTGACCACGAGGTACCCGATCCGGATGCCGGTGCCGACGTCGGCGGGATCACCTGGGTCGAGGTGGGGGCCGACGCCGACCGGCTGGAGCGACGACTCGGCGGAGCCGAGCTGCCGCTCCGGATCGTCGAGGGGACTCCCGGGCTCCGTGCCATGGGGATCGGCGAACGCGAGTTCCGCAGCGGATAGCGCGGCCCGCCCGCCTACCCTTGCTTTCCCCACATGGACCGCATTCGCAACTTCTCGATCATCGCCCACATCGACCACGGCAAGTCGACGCTCGCCGACCGAATCCTCGAGTTGACCGGGGCCGTGGATGCACGCACCCACCTGCCGCAGCTGCTCGACTCGATGGACCTCGAGCGCGAGCGCGGAATCACGATCAAGGCCCAGGCGGTGCGGGTCGCCTACACGGCGCAGGACGGTGAGACCTACAACCTGCACCTGATCGACACGCCGGGGCATGTCGACTTCTCCTATGAGGTCTCGCGCAGCCTGGCCGCGTGCGAGGGCGCCCTGCTCGTCGTCGACTCGGCCCAGGGCGTTGAGGCGCAGACGGTCGCCAACGCCTACGCGGCGATCGATGCCGGCCTCGAGCTGATCCCGGTCCTGAACAAGGTCGACCTGCCCGGGGCTGATCCGGACGGCGTCGCGGCCCAGGTAGCCGACCTGCTCGGTGGCGAGCCCGATGAGCCACTGCGGATCTCGGCGAAGACCGGGGAGGGGGTGCCGGAGGTGCTCGAGGCGATCGTCCAGCGGATCCCGCCGCCCGAGGGTAGGCCTGACGAGCCGCCGCGCGCCCTGATCTTCGACTCGGAGTTCGATCAGTACCGCGGAGTGGTCGCCTACGTGCGAATGGTCGACGGGGAGTTCTCGAAGCGCGAGCCGATCACCGCGATGCAGGCGGGGACGCAGGCCGAGATCGACGACATCGGCTTCTTCACGCCGAAGATGACGCCCGCAGGGCGCATGGCAGCCGGGGAGGTGGGCTACGTGATCACGGGCATCAAGGACGTCACGAAACTCCGGGTCGGCGACACGCTGACGAGCCGGGAGCGGCCCGCCGGCAAGGCCCTGCCGGGATACCGCGAGGTCCGGCCGATGGTCTTCTGCGGCCTGTTCCCGATCGACACCGACCGCTACGCGGACCTCCGCGACGCCCTCGACCGCCTCGCGCTCAACGACGCAGCCCTCTCCTACGAGCCCGAGACCTCCGAGGCCCTCGGCTTCGGCTTTCGGTGCGGATTCCTCGGCCTGCTCCACATGGACATCGTGCGCGAGCGGCTCGAACGCGAATACGACCTCGAGCTGCTCGCGACCACTCCCAACGTCCGCTACGAGGTCCGCGTCCGGGGCGACGAGCTGGTGGAGGTGCGCTCACCGACCGAGATGCCCGACCCGTCGATCATCGAGGAGATTCTCGAGCCCTACATCCGCGCCACGATCATCACGCCCAACGAGTACGTGGGCGCGGTGATGGAGCTCTGTCAGAAACGACGGGGCACCCACATCGACCTCCACTATCTCTCGCCCGAGCGGGTGCAGATCCGCTACGACCTGCCGCTCGCCGAGATCGTGCTCGACTTCTTCGACCAGCTCAAGTCGCGCAGTCGCGGCTACGCCTCGCTCGACTACGAGCCGATCGGCAACCGGCCCTCCGACCTGGTCAAGCTCGACGTGCTGCTGGCGGGGGACCGAGTCGATGCGCTCTCGCTGATCGTCCATCGGGACTCGGCGCAGGACCGGGGCCGCGCGCTGGTCGATCGGCTGCGCGAGACGATCCCGCGCCAGCTCTTCGACGTGCCGGTGCAGGCGGCGATCGGCTCGAACGTGATCGCCCGCGAAACCGTCAAGGCGCTGCGCAAGGACGTCACCGCGAAGCTCTACGGCGGTGACGTGACGCGGAAGCGGAAGCTGCTCGAGAAGCAGAAGAAGGGAAAGAAGCGGATGAAGCAGGTCGGCGCCGTCGAGGTGCCGCAGGAGGCGTTTCTGGCTGTCCTGGAGATGGACGGCAATGGCAAGTAGCGAGCAGCGGATCGCGCTCGCTGAGACGGGCATGAGCGCCTTCAACGAGGGGGACATGCCGACGATGCTCGCCGCGCTCTCCGAAGACGTGGAGGTCTATGCGTCTCCGGAGATGGCGAACGCCGGGCAGTACAGCGGGCACGACGGGTTCGTCGCCTGGATCACCGCCTGGGTCGACGCCTGGGAGGAGGTCAGCGCGGAGGTCACCGACAACGAACCGGTCGGCGATCGCCATGTGGTGACGAGCGTCCACCAGGAGGGCCGTGGACGTGGCGGCATCGAGGTGAGCATGGAGCTGGCCTTCCTCTTCGACGTCGACGACCGGGGCATGTGCACCTATCTCGCCATGCTGCCGACGACCGAGGATGCCGTCGAGATGGCCCGCCTGCGCGAGGCGAGCTAGCCGCTGACGCGGCGCAGGGGGAGGCCGAGCCGAAGCTCGACCTTGCGGAGCGGGTCCTTCTTCCCCTCACTGAGCAGCACGACCTCATCTGCGGGGTAGCCGCGCAGCTCGTCCTCGAGCGCCTGGGCCGGGTCGTGATCGCCGACCGATCCGCTGACCGGCAGCCCGGCCGCGACCAGCACTCCCGCCGAGCGGGCGAGTCGCGCTTCGGCTTCGTGGCGGGCGTCGTCCTCGGCCGAGAGCCAGCGGTCGAGGCGGTGGCTGGGGACCGGGACCAGGAGGCGCACATCGGAGGGAGACCCCGTGATGTCGGCGATCTGCTGCGCCGCCGCCGGCGTCGCCTCGGTGACCGCGACCACCAGGACCCGGTGCCCGGGTTCCTCGCTTCGCGCCACCTCGAGCGCGCCGTCCGGCGTCGCGCGCGCGGCGAAGACGATCAACGAGGTCGCGGCCACGGCTCCCACGGCCATTCCGATCCCCGCGCCGAGCTCCGTGCTCGAGAGTGACATCGCCCCGGCGACGGAGGTGCAGATCGCGGCGATGATCAGGGGGATGGCAAAGGGGCGGAAGCGCATGCCGCCCTGCGGATCCCTTGTGGTCAGGAACGGAGACACCGGATACCTACCTTCGGGCCGAACTCACTCGGTACCTACCCTAGCCCCCGGGAAAGCGCCGGAATCGGCTCCACGCCTAAAATCCCGCCGCCGAATGCCGGTTAGGACGGACGCCATAGGCAAGCAGTGGGACCCGGTCACCTATGAGGTCGGGGCCGAGAAGGTGCGCGAGTTCGCGAACGCCATCGGGGCCGAGAATCCCGTCCACCACGATCACGAGGCAGCCAAGTCCGCAGGCTTTCGGGATCTGGTCGCCCCGCCGATGTTCTGCGTCGTCTACAGCGCCCGTGCGATGGCCCCCGCGATCCTCGACCCGGAGATCGGCATCAACCTGGCGACGATGCTTCATGGCTCCCAGGAGTTCGTCTGGGACGAGCCGGTCTGCGACGGTGATCTGGTCTCGACGACCGCCGCTTGCGGGGAGATCTACGAGAAGGATGGGAAGGGCTTCTACGTCTTCGAGACCATCTCGACCAATCAGGATGGGGCGCAAACCGTGAAGGGAACGTGGACCAACATCGTGAGGGGCGTCTGATGGCTGAGCTGAAGACCGGCGACTCGATCCCGGAGCTCAAGGTGACGCCGGACAAGTACCTGCCTCACCGCTACGCCGGGGCCTCCGGCGACTTCAACCCGATCCACATCGACCCGGAGTTCGCCAGGGCCGTCGGACTCCCGCAGAACATCCTCCACGGGCTCTGGATGATGGCCCAGGTGGCGCGGGGCAGCGCCCAGCTCGCGGACGGCGATCCGCGAGCCCTGAAGCGGCTTTCCGTCCAGTTCAGGGGTATGGGCTTCCCCGAGCAGCAGCTGGTGGTGAGCGGGACCATCAAGGAGGCCGAGGGCGACCGCGTGGTCGTCGACACGGTCGCTGCGCAGGGGGACAACCAGGTGATCCGCAACGCGGAGGCCGAGGTTCAGGTCCCGTAGCGCGGCGTTCCTATCCTTAACGCTGTGCTGAGCGAACGCCAGAGCCAGATCCTGAGACTCCTAGTCGAGCGCTACGTCGATGACGGGCGCCCGGTCGGCTCGCGCGCGCTCGCGAACCGATTGGATATCGACTGGAGCTCCTCCACCGTTCGCGCCGAGCTTGCCAGTCTCGAGGAGGATGGTTTCCTCACCCACCCGCACACGTCCGCCGGCCGCGTTCCCACCGACACCGGCTACCGCTTCTACGTCGAGCAGCTACTGGAGCGGCAGGATCGTCTGCCGCGCCCGACGTCGGACGACCTCGGCCTCACGCGAATGCGCCGTGAGGTCGATGTGGCGATTCGCGAGACGACGACCGCCCTCTCACAGGTCACCGATCTGGTGGCGCTGGTCACCGCGCCACCGCTCCACACGGCCACGATTCACCGCATCGAGGTGCTGCGACTCCAGCCGCGCGTGGTGATGGTCGTGGTGATCGCCTCCAACGGTGGTGTGACCAAGCGGGCCTTCACCTTCGAGCAGGAGGTGGATCCAGGTCTGGTCGAGTGGGCAGCGAGCTATCTGAACGAACGCCTCGCGGGCCTCGGGCTCGGCGCCCGGATGGTGGCCGACCGGCTGCGAGATCCCGAGCTCGGCGAGCAGGAGAACGGCTTCCTGGCCGAGATCTCGAGCGCCTTCACGGACCTCGAGGAGTCGGCCGAGGACACGCTCTACGTCGATGGCGCGGCGCGGCTGCTCTCCGAGGAGCACCTCGCCGACCTGCCGCACGCCGACGACCTGATGCGGACTCTCGAGCGACGCGTGAACGTCCTTCGGGCACTCCGCACTGCGATCGACCAGCGCTCGGTCTTCGTCTGGATCGGCGGCGAGAACCCGGCCCCGGAGCTGCGGTCGGTCAGCGTGGTGGGCGCGAACTACGGGCTCGGTTACCGCAATCTGGGATCGGTGGGAATCATCGGTCCGCTGCGGATGGACTACGCGACCGCGATCGCCAGCGTGCGGGGCGCCGCCGGCGAGCTCTCCCGCTTCTTCGAGACCGTCTATGACGAGTAGCCCGGCCGGATGACCAAACGCGACTACTACCAGGTGCTGGGGGTCGACCGGAGTGCCTCCGAAGGCGAGATCAAGAAGGCATTCCGCAGGCTCGCCCGCGACCTGCATCCGGACGTCAACGCCCACGATCCGGAGGCCGAGGAGAAATTCAAGGAGGCGGCCGAGGCCTATGAGGTCCTCTCCGACGCGCAGCGGCGGGAGACCTATGACGCCTTCGGCCACAAGGGGCTGCGCTTCGACGGATTCGAGGCGAGCTCGACAACCGGCGGCCTCCAGGACATCTTCGATGCGATTTTCGGAGGCTCTGACCCGTTCGGCGGCCTCCGCAGAGCACGAAGTGCCGGAGCGGACATCGCGGCCGTCGTGGAGCTGGAGCTGGGCGATGTGCTCGAGGAGCAGAATCGGGAGGTCTCTTTCGAGGCGATCGCCGTGTGCGAGCGCTGTCGCGGAAACGGCGCGGAGCCCGGCACTCCGATCGAGACCTGCCCGAAGTGCGGCGGGTCGGGTCAGCTGCAGCAGGTGAGCCAGAGCATCTTCGGACAAGTGGTGCGCGCGACGCCCTGCGACCGCTGCGGCGGCGAAGGCCGCGTCCCGCAGACCCCATGCGAGCGCTGCGGGGGTGCGGGCCGCGTCGGCGAAACGCGGGCCTGGGAGGTCGACATCCCGGCCGGGGTCGAGGACGGTCAGCGGATCCGGATCGCCGGCGCGGGACACGCGGGACCGGCGGGCGCCCGGCAGGGCGATCTGTATGTCGAGGTGGGGGTCGCGCCCGACGAGCGCTTCACGCGCCAGGGGACCGAGCTGATCGCTCGGGCGGAGGTCCCTGTCACCACGGCGATCGTGGGCGGCGAGGTGTTCGTGCCAACGCTGCAGGGAGAGGTCGCGATCGCCGTTCGCCCGGGCACCCAGCATGGCGACGTCGGACTGCTCCGCGGGCGCGGGCTGCCTCCCCTGCATGGCGGACGCCGCGGCGACCAGCACGTCGTCTTCGAACTGGTCGTGCCCACGGACCTCGATCCCGAGCAGCGGGAGGCGGCCGAGCGCCTGGCCGATGCGCTCGACCGGCAGCCTTCCCCTCGGAGATGATCCGTCTCGCGGTTCGCTGCGAGCCCGAGTACGCAGAGCACGTGATGGCCAACCTGCTCGAGCTCGCGCCCAACGGGCTCGAGGAAGAGCGCGGGCCCGGCTGGGTCGAGTTCGCGATCTACGGTCCGCCCGGCGAGGTCCCTGAGCTGGGTGAGCTGCAGGCGGCTGCGGGCGGCGCCCTCGTCGACGTCGCCACGACCTCGGTTCCGGACGACTGGGCCGATCGGTGGGCCGACTTTCACCGTCCGATCGAGGTGGCGGGCAGGGTCGGAGTCCGGCCCTCCTGGTGGGAGCCGCAGGACGGCCTGATCGATGTCGTCGTCGATCCCGGTCGCGCTTTCGGCACCGGTGGCCACCCGACGACCCGGCTCTGCCTCGCCCTCTTGATCGAACTCGAGCAGGCTGGAGACGCGAGTGGTCCGATTGCCGACTGGGGCACCGGCTCCGGCGTGCTCGCGATCACCGCGGCCAAGCTCGGCTGGGAGCCGGTGGAGGGCTGCGACCGCGAGGAGGCGTCGCTCGAGACCGCGCGGGCGAACGCCGCGGCGAACGGCGTCGACCTGATCGTCGAGCGGGTCGACATCCGCCAGCAGGTGCCGCCGATCGCTCCGACCGTCGTCGCCAACCTGACCGCGAACCTGCTTCGGGACTGCGCGCGCCATCTGCAGACAGGCGCCACGCCGCCGTCGACGCTGGTCTGCTCGGGGATGCTGGAGAGCGAGATCGACCAGGTGGCGGAGGCTTTCGCAGCGGTCGGGTTCCGGGAGGACCGACGGATCACCGAGCGGGAATGGGGGGCCCTGCTGATCCGGGCGACGACGGGCTGATGGAGGCGGAGCTCAAGCCGGACCTACCGATCGCGATGTTCGACTCGGGGGTCGGGGGGCTCACGGTGCTCCACGAGTGCCTGGTCTCGCTGCCTGAGGAGGACTACGTCTACCTCGGCGACGACGCCCGCTTTCCGTACGGCGCGCGCAGGCCCGAAGAGCTCCGCCAGCACGTGCAGCAGGTGAGCCGCTACCTGCTCGAACGCGGAGCGAAGCTGCTGGTGATCGCCTGCAACTCGGCCGCGTCCGCGGGTCAGCAGGCGGCTCGGGAGATCGCCGCCGAAGCGGGGGTCGAGGTGGTGGCAGTCATCGAGCCCGAGGCCGAGATCGCGGCTGCCCTGACCAACAACGGCAACGTCGGGGTTCTGGCTACCCCGGCGACCGTCAGGAGCGGGGCCTACCTGAAGGCGCTTGCCGCCCAGCAGCGGGCGCTGACCGTCACCGAGGTCGAGGCGCCGGACCTCGCCGCGGTCATCCAGCGCGGCTTCCCCTTCTCCGACAGCGTCGTGGAGATGGTGCGCTCCTATTGCGCTCCGCTCAAGCGGGCGGAGGTGGACACCGTGATCCTCGGCTGCACGCACTATCCGCTGGTGGGGCCCATGCTCCAGCGCGTCCTCGGACGGGAGGTGCGCCTGGTCACGGCGGGTCATGCGATCGCGGCGACCGCCGAGAGGGTCCTGACGGGCGCTGGACTCGCGAAAGCCGGCAACGAAGAGGGGACCTATCGGTTCATCTGCACCGGAGACCCGGATTCGTTCCGCGAGCTCGGCACGCGGTTCCTCCAACTGCCGCTCGGCGATGTCGAGCGTGCCGACCTGCCGTGAGGGCAATTTGTCGAGTTATCCGGGCATAGGCCAGGAAATCCGACAACGCTTCGAATGACCGCCGCTGTGAATCCCGAGAACGTCCCCTTCTGGCCCTGGGGCCTTCTCTTGATCGTCGTAGGTCTGTACGTGGTCGGCATCGCAGCGCTGATCGCCGCCGGCCGCCGCGAGGACGCCCGTGCACTCGCCGGCTTCATTCCCGACTGCCTCGTGCTGGTCTCACGGCTGGCACGAGATTCCAGAATCTCCCGCCCCAGGAGGATGCTCCTCTTCCTTGTCCTGGGTTATCTCGCCCTCCCGATAGACCTCGTCCCGGACTTCCTGCCCGGCATCGGGCAGCTCGATGACGCCGTCGTGCTCGGTCTTGCCCTCCGGGTCGTGGTGCGCGGCGGGGGCATCGAATTGGTTCGGGCGGCCTGGCCGGGGCCGGAGGCGTCGCTCACCCTCGTGCTCCGCGCCGCCGGCCTCGACACGAACGGAGCGGCCTCGCCTCACACTACGCTTAGGCCATGAGCATCCTCGAGCAGGTCCAGGAGGACGTGAAGACCGCGATGAAGGCCGGCGAGCGAGAGCGCGTCGGCAGGCTCCGGATGGTCGTCAACGCCCTCCAGGTCGAGCAGAAAGAGGGCAAGGGCGACGAGGTCGCCGCGCTCCAGCGCGAGCGCAAGCGCCGGCTGGACGCGGCCGAGGCCCTCCGCGAGGGCGACCGGACCGAGCAGGCCGATGCCGAGGAGGCGGAGGCCAAGCTGATCGAGGGCTATCTGCCCGAGCAGCTTTCCGACGAGGAGCTCTCCGTGCTGGTATCCGGCGCGATCGAGGAGTCGGGCGCCAGCGAGCCGAAGGACGTGGGGTCCGTGATGAAGGTGCTGATGCCCAAGGTCGGCGGTCGGGCCGACGGCAAGCGGGTCAGCCAGGCGGTGCGCGAGAAGCTTGGCGCGTAGGCAGCTGACCATCGACAACACCGTCGCTGCGGAGCTGGCGGGCTCGGAGGACACTGTCCTGAAGACGCTGGAGGGCCATCTCGACGTCGACCTCTTCCTGCGCGGCAACGTGCTCACGCTCGACGGCGACGCCGGCGACGTCCGCACCGCGGAGACCGTGGTGGCCGAGCTCGTCGACCTGATCCAGCAGGGCCACGAGATCGCTCCCGGGACGATCGAGGCGGTGACCGGCGCCCTCGACCAGCACGAGAGCCCGGCTGAGATCCTCGAGGACGTCGTCTGGCAGCACCGCAACACGCGGATCGCGCCGAAGACCGTGAACCAGAAGCAGTACGTCGACTCGATCCGCGGGCACACGATCACCTTCGGAATCGGCCCCGCTGGGACCGGCAAGACCTTCCTGGCCGTCGCCATGGCCGCTGCCGCGCTCTCCAGGGGCGACGTCCAGCGCGTGATTCTCACCCGGCCCGCGGTGGAGGCTGGAGAGCGACTCGGCTTCCTCCCTGGTGACATCCAGGCGAAGGTGGATCCTTATCTGCGGCCGCTGTTCGACGCGCTCTACGACATGCTCGACCCGGAGCGGGTGAACTCCTACTTCGAGCGAGGCACCATCGAGGTCGCCCCGCTCGCCTTCATGCGGGGCAGAAGCCTGAACAACTCCTTCGTGATCCTCGATGAGGCGCAGAACACGAGCCCCGAGCAGATGAAGATGTTCCTGACGCGGCTCGGGTTCGGCTCCAAGTTCGTCGTCACCGGAGACATCACCCAGATCGACCTGGAGAAGGGCTCCCGCTCCGGCTTGATCGAGGTCGGGGACATCCTCACCGGGGTCGAGGACATCAACTTCATCCGGTTCGGTGGCGAGGACGTCGTCCGCCACAAGCTCGTGCAGCGAATCGTCGCGGCGTACGGTGAGGCGGAGAGTCGCAGCCGGACGCGCGACGAGGACTCCAGGAGCGGCTGAGATCGACCTCTCGGACGTGCCGGGCGATCTCAGGCGAGCCGTGGGGGCCGCGCTGCACGCTGCGGGAGTGCGCGACGGTCACATCGGCCTCGAGGTCGTGGGGGAGGGGCGGATGCGAACGCTCAACTACGCGGCCCGTGGTGTGGACGAGGCGACGGACGTGCTTGCCTTCCCTATCGACGATCAGCCTCATATAACGGGTGGCTCCTCGGCTTCGCCTGCGGAGCCCCCTCGCATCTACGGCCCCCGCGAGCTCGGCGACGTATTCATCTGCCCGGCGAAGGCGACCGACGTCACCGAGGCCGCGGTCCACGGCGCACTCCATCTCTGCGGCTACGACCACGAGACCGACAGCGGCGAGATGCTCGCGCTGCAGGCCAAGGTCATGCAGTCGCTCCAGTAAATGCGCCCGGCCCCGTCAGTGCGAGGGTGCTCCGAGGCAAAGCCGAGGAGCAACCCGTGAAGTGCCGGAGGAGCCGAGGGCTATGAGGTCGGGTTTCGTCGGCGTGGCGGGCCGGCCGAACGTCGGCAAGTCGACCCTGGTCAACTCGATGGTCGGCGCCCGCGTGGCGATCGTCTCCGAGCGCCCGCAGACGACTCGGCGAGCGATCCGCGGCGTTGCGACCGACACCGCGGCGGAATGGCAGCTGGTGCTCACCGACCTCCCCGGGGTGCAGCGGCCCCGCGACGCCCTCACCGAGCGGATGCAGCGCCGCGTCGAGCGTGAGATCGCGGACTCCGATGCGATCCTCTTCGTCGTCAACGGCGAGCAGGGGATCGGGCCCGGCGACCGATTCATCGCCAATGCGCTATTCGGGGCAAGCACCGGCACGCCGGTCGTCTGTGCCGTCAACAAGGTCGACCGCCTCAACAACGCCGAGACCGCCCCAGTCCTCGCCGAGACCGCCGAGCTCGAGCTGGTCGACGAGATCTTTCCGGTCAGCGCCCGCACCGGAACGGGACTGGAGCCGCTGATCGCCAGACTGGTCGAGCTGATGCCGGAGGGCCCCCTCCTGTTCCCGCCGGAGCAGCGCTCGGACCTACCCAGCGAGGTGCTGCTGGCTGAGCTGATTCGCGAGCAGGTGCTCCGCCGAACCCGCGACGAGCTTCCGCACGCGGTCGAGGTGCAGGTCGAGGACGTGGCGCATCGCGACGACGGGGTCGTCGAGGTGCGCGCGCAGATCTGGGCAGAGACCGATTCCCAGAAGGCGATCCTGATCGGGGCCGGCGGCAGGAAGATCAAGGAGGTCGGCACCGCCGCCCGCACTGAGCTGGAGGGCGAGCTCGGCAGCCAGGTATTCCTCGATCTCAAGGTGCGGGTGCGCAAGCGGTGGCGCAGGGACGAGGGCCTGCTCGACCGCCTCGGCATCGAATAGCGGTTCACATCCCGTTCACCGGCCGAAGCGCTCGGGTGCCGATGATGGCGGCGACCCCGAGAGAGGAGTGAGATGGACATTGAGCGAGATCGAGAGGAATGGACGGAGGAGGACGAGCGTCACCCGGAGGGCGCCGAGCAGCCGATGCCGGTCCAGGAGGAGGGGTTGGCCGTCGGTCTCGAGGGACAGGATGGATTCGACGCTGACATCGATCCCGAAATCGCCGAGGAGGTGCAGCTCCAGGAGGAGACTCGCGAGGCCGATGGCGATGAGGACCCCGTGGAGACGGTGCTGAACTTCCGGGACGAGGAGGACGAGGAGGAGTGAGCCCCAGCTTCAGCCGGTAGCTGAAGCAGGGCTGTCGGGGTGTGAACGGACGATTCGTACAATCGCCCGATGGTCGTGCAGGTCGCAAGAGACGCGGCGAAGGTCCGCTTCGACGAGCGGGGCCTGGTGCCGTGCGTGATGCAGGACGCCCGCTCCGGCGAGGTGCTGACCGTCGCCTACATGAACGAGGAGGCGCTCCAGCTGACGCTGGAGACCCGCGAGGTCCACCTCTACAGCCGAAGCCGAAGGGAGATCTGGCACAAGGGCGCCACCTCCGGAAACGTTCAGCGGGTTCGACAGATCCGCTATGACTGCGACGGCGACGCCCTCGTCGCCCTCGTCGAGCCTGTCGGCCCCGCCTGTCATACCGGGGAACGCTCCTGCTTCTACCGCGACCTCGAGGGGACGGCGGACCCCGGTGTCGACGCACCGTCGGTGCCGGGTGAGCCCGCGCCTCTTCCATACGAGGCGCTCGCGGCCCTTGAGCGGACGCTGCTCTCACGCCAGCGCAACCGGCCCGACGGCAGCTATACGGTCGAGCTGCTCGAGGACTCCGACCTGGCAGGCGACAAGGTCCGTGAGGAGGCGGCCGAGGTCGTCAAGGCCGTCGACTCCGAGTCCGAGGAGCGTGTCGCCGAGGAGGGGGCGGACGTCGTCTACCACCTGGCGGTGCTTCTCCTCTCCCGCGGCGTCTCGATGGCCGAGGTTCTCCAGATCCTCAACGGCCGTAGACGGTCACGATGAACGCCGTCGATGCCGCAACCAGCCTGCCCGGCCTCGAGCCGGGGCCGCACCGCGCTCGTGAGCTGGCGCGGAGCGCGAACGTGGTTCCGGTCCGGTACCGCTTCATCGACGATCTGGAGACCCCGGTCAGCGCGTTCCTCAAGCTGCGCGGGAACGGCCCCGCCTTCCTGCTCGAATCCGCCGAGCAAGGCCGCCTCGGCCGCTGGTCGTTCCTCGGCTTCCGCCCGCGCTCGATCCTGCGATGGAGCGACGGGAAGCTCTCCGAGTGGGGCGGCGAATCGGCACCGGATGCGGGCGCCGGCGCAGCACCGGATGCCGTCAACGACGCCCCCGACCCGTACGCGGCGGTCGCCGACTATCTGCGCCGCTTTCAGATCGCCGAGCCGGATGAGCTGCCGCCGTTTGCCGGCGGCGCTGTCGGGTTCTTCGGCTACGACCTGGTGCGAACCGTCGAGCCGCTCGGCGAGCCGAACCCTGACCCGGTCGGCCTGCCGGACATGGCGCTGATGATCACCGACGTGCTCGTCGCCTTCGACCACCAGCGCCATGAGGTCACGCTGATCGCGAATGCCTTCGTCGAGGACGGCGGGGTCGACGGCGCCTACGCACGCGCCGTCGACACGATCGCTGAGCTGCGCGACCAGCTCCGCGAACCCGTCCCGCCAGGCAGCTCCGGCGTGCCTGGAGGCGAAGCTGAGGACATGACGGTCGATGGAGTCCGTTTCGAGAGCAACATGACTCGCGAGCAGTTCGAGGGGACCGTCGCGCGCATCATCGAGTACGTCCATGCCGGCGATGCCTTCCAGGTCGTCCCCTCCCAGCGCTTCACCGCAGAGACGCCCGTGGAGGCCTTCTCGATCTATCGCGGTCTCCGGACCGTCAACCCCTCGCCCTACATGTACTTCCTCGACTTCGGCGACTTCGAGATCGCGGGCGCCTCACCCGAGCCGCTCGTCAAGGTCACCGGGCGGCGCGTCGAGACCAGGCCGATCGCGGGCACCTATCCACGTGGGGGCGACGAGGAGGAGGACCGCCGCCAGGCCGAGCGGCTGCTCCAGGACCCGAAGGAGCGAGCCGAGCACGTGATGCTGGTCGATCTCGGACGCAACGACCTGGGGCGGGTCTGCGAGTACGGATCGGTCATCGTGGACGAGCTGATGGTCGTCGAGACCTACTCGCACGTCCTCCACATCGTCAGCCAGGTCTCGGGCCGGCTCCGTGACGGGATCAGCGCGATGGACGTGCTGCGCTCGGTCCTGCCCGCCGGGACGCTCTCGGGCGCGCCGAAGGTTCGCGCCATGCAGATCATCGACGAGCTGGAGCCGCACAAGCGCGGCTCGTACGGCGGCGCGATCGGCTACCTCTCCTACACCGGCGACCTCGACACCGCCATCCACATCCGAACGGTGGTCGTCAAGGACGGGCTGGTCCACGTGCAGGCGGGCGGTGGGACCGTCGCCGACGCACAGCCCGCGTACGAGTACAACGAGTCGGTGAACAAGGCGAAAGCCGTCTTCCGCGCCGTCGAGCTCGCCGCCGGGCAGCCGGAGTGGCCGTGAGCGCGGAGCGCGAACAGCATCGTGGAGTGAGCGTCCTCGTCATCGACAACTACGACTCCTTCACCTACAACCTGGTCCAGTACCTGGGCGAGCTGGGCGCCGAGGTCGGGGTGGTCCGCAACGACAAGGCGACCGTCGACGAGCTCCTGGACCTGAAGCCCGACCGTCTGGTGGTATCCCCGGGGCCGTGCACCCCGAAGGAGGCGGGCGTCTCGGTCGAGGCGGTCCGCTCCTTCGCCGAGGCCGGTACGCCGGTCCTGGGCGTTTGCCTGGGCCACCAGTCGATGGTCGAGGCGTTCGGCGGCAAGGTGGTCCGCGGAGATCCGATCCACGGCAAGGACGCCGAGATACGCCACGACGGAAAGACGATCTACGAGGGGCTGTCTAACCCCCTGGTCGCGGGGCGGTACCACTCGCTGATCGCGGCTCCCGATCTGCCCGATGAGCTCGAGGTGACATCCACCTACGACGACGTGGTGATGGGCGTCCGGCACCGTGATCTCCCGGCGGAGGGAGTCCAGTTCCACCCCGAGTCGGTCCTCACCCCGCAGGGCAAGCGGCTGCTGGCCAACTTCCTCGGCGCCTAGGGTATTCCGAGGTGCCCAACGACATCCTCACCCGCGCGATCGACGAGATCTGTGCCGGGACGCATTTGACCGCCGACCACACCTCCGCAGCCCTCGCGGAGATCATGGAGGGCAGGGCGAGCGAGGTCCAGACGGCCGCCTTCCTGATCTCCCTGCGTGCCAAGGGTGAGACCGTCTCCGAGCTGGTCGGTCTCGCCCGCACGATGCGGTCACTCGCCGCGCACGTCGAGATCGACGAGCCCGACCTGGTCGACACGGCCGGCACTGGAGGCGGCCCGACGACCTTCAACATCTCGACGACCGCGGCGCTGATCGCGGCCGGGGCGGGATGCAAGGTGGCCAAGCACGGCAACCGCTCGGCGACCAGCAGGTCCGGCTCCGCCGACGTCCTCGAGGCCCTGGGCGTCGATATCGAGCTCTCCCCAGCCGAGGTCGCCACCTGCATCGAGGAGATCGGCTTCGGCTTCATGTTCGCGCCGAAGCACCACCAGGCGATGGCGCACGTCGTCCCGGTTCGTAAGGAGCTTGCCGTGCGGACGATCTTCAACTTCCTCGGCCCCCTCACCAACCCCGCCGGAGCGACGGCCCACCTGCTCGGCGTCTCCGATCGCGCCTACCAGGAGATCATCGCCGACGCCCTCCTGCAGCTCGGCACCGCCCGGGCGCTGGTCGTCTCGGCCGATGACGGCATCGACGAGCTCAGCGTCGCCTCGCGGACGAGGGTGATCGAGGTCGCGGACGGGGGAACCGAGGAATGGTTCGTCGAGCCCGCGGACCTGGGTTTCGAGGCCGCGCCGCTCGAGGCGATCCCGGGTGGGGAGCCGGCCGACAACGCCGCCGTCGTCGAATCGGTGTTCGCGGGTGAGCCCGGGCCCGCCCGCGATGTCTCTCTGCTGAACGCCGGGGCCGCGATCTATGTCGCCGGCGGCGCCCCGGACCTCGCCCAGGGCGTCGCCAGGGCGACCGAGGCGGTCGACTCGGGCACCGCGCGCCAGGTGCTCGAGCGGCTGGTGGCCCGCTCCCGCGAGCTCTCGGGCGCGAGCTAGGGTTCAGCCGACGAGATGGGCATGATCGAAGAGCTGGTCGGGGCCGCGCGGGCAGGCGTGGAGCGGCGACGCGCTCAGGTCCCCCTGCAGGACCTGGAGAGCCGGCTGGGCGACCGTCCCGAGCAGCGACCGTTCGGCGAGGCGCTCACCAGGCCCGGGCTCTCGGTGATCGCCGAGTTCAAGCGCCGCTCCCCGAGCGCCGGCGAGATCCGGGATGCCGACCCGGCGGAGCTCGCGCGAGCGTACGAGGAGGGTGGTGCGGCCGCCCTCTCGGTGCTCACCGACGAGTCCCACTTCGGCGGGTCACTGGACGACCTCCGCGAGGCCCATCGAGCCTGCGAGCTCCCGGTCCTGCAGAAGGACTTCATCGTCGACCGCTATCAGCTGTACGAGGCAGCGGTTGCCGGCGCGGACGCCATCCTGCTGATCGTCGCCGCGCTCGATCTCGGCAGACTCGGCGAGCTCTACAGCGCGGCGCGGGGTCTCGATCTCGATTGCCTCGTGGAGGTCCACAGGGAGTCCGAGCTCGAGACCGCGCTCACGGCCGACGCGCAGGTGATCGGAATCAACAACCGGAATCTCGACGACATGAGCGTCGACGTGGACACGACCTTCGAGCTGATCACCGATGTCCCTGCGGGCAAGACCGTGGTTTCCGAGAGCGGAATCTCGGATCGGGCCATCCTGCGCGAGCTCGACGATGTGGGCGTGGACGCGGTCCTGATCGGCGAGGCCCTGATGAGGGCCGAGGACCCAGCGGCGAAGGTGAGGGAGCTGACCGCCGATGAGGAATCAACCCGCGAGCACTTCCTCTAGGCGCTCCCTGGCCGGCCGTCCGGCAACCGGATCTCTTATCGAACCGGTAGTCGCGGCTTAGAGACGATTAAGCGCCTGCGCTGACACTGCCTCCTGTGCAGGGCGTCAAGAGATTCTTCTCCACCACCTTTGGATCCGCCGTCGCGGGCGGACTCGTCGTCCTGATCTTCGGCCTCATTCTGATCCAGGCCGGGGTCGTCGACACGAGCGACAACTCCTCCTCGACCGGCGTCGTCGCACCCGCTGCTCTCGCAAAGCCCGCGAGCGATTCGTCGAGCAAGGGCCTCACGGTCCACGACATCTACCAGCGTGACGCGAATGGCGTTGCCTTCATCAGCTCGCAGATCGTCCAGCAGACCCAGTCCCCCTTCGGTATGCCACAGCAGCAGCAGAGCACCGCCACAGGCTCTGGCTTCCTGATCGACCACGATGGGCACATCCTCACCAACGCCCACGTCGTCGATGGGGCCAAGCGCGTCGACGTGCAGCTTGGGGACGGCGCCACGCAGCAGGCACAGATCGTCGGGACCGATCCGTCCACCGACATCGCGCTGCTCAAGGTCGACAACACCGAGGGGGCAACCCCACTGCCGCTCGGCGACTCGACGAAGGCGCAGGTCGGTGACCCGGTCGTCGCGATCGGCAACCCGTTCGGCCTCGACCGGACCGTTACGACGGGCATCGTCTCGGCGCTCCAGCGCCAGATCCAGGCGCCCAACGGCTTCTCCATCAGCGACGTCATCCAGACCGATGCTGCGATCAACCCCGGCAACTCCGGCGGTCCGCTGATCGACGGCGCCGGGCAGGTGATCGGGATCAAC
This sequence comes from uncultured Solirubrobacterales bacterium, assembly GCA_963804595.1. GTDB lineage: Bacteria > Actinomycetota > Thermoleophilia > Solirubrobacterales > 70-9 > DASUPK01. The sequence continues at coordinate 40,669 of CAWDQZ010000016.1, read as the reverse complement.
TCCCAGATCGAGAGCCAGAGCGGCGGCAATGAGGGCGTCGGCTTCGCCGTCCCGATCAAGACTGCGGCCGACGTCGCCTCCCAGCTCGAGAACGGCGGTCAGGTCCAGCGCGCCTATCTCGGGATCAGCGGCGGCGACATCACTCCCAGCGTCGCCCAGGCCCTCAACCTGCCGGTGCAGCAGGGTGTGCTGGTCGAGCAGGTGCTGAGCGGCGGTCCCGCTGATGACGCCGGAATCAAGGGCGCGACGGGTCAGGCGACGATCGGCGGCCAGACCGTGCCGATCGGCGGCGACATCATCACCAAGGTCGACGGCAAGCAGATCACCGGCATGGACGAAGTGATCTCGGCGGTGAACGGCAAGAAGCCGGGCGACGAGATCACGCTGACGGTCTGGAGGGACGGTCAGCAGAAGGACGTCACCGTGACGCTCGGCGACCGTCCCGCGCACGCCCAGGACTCGAGCTCCGGCACCACGCCGTAGCCAGGGCTGGCGCTTCGGCGCCTGCCTGACAAATCACCGCTCTGCATGGCGAGCAGCGGTTCTCTCCGAGCGTTTCTCCTCGCCCCAAGTGGCGCGAACGTCCCAGAGTCGTCCATATGGGGGTTACTCGCGGACGTTCACTGCGGGCCCGCATCGTGAACGTCCGGCGATGCCCCGGATAGGGCAAAACCCGGGACGTTCGCAGCAGTCCGCAGATCAGTCGCATGGCCGATTACGCGCCAAGACCCGGAGCGACCGGGCTGTCGTGGACTACTGTCGGCGGTGCTGGCGCTCCGGGCTGAAAGCAACTGACGCGCGGCTTGGCTCGCTCTCAGGCCGCTGCGGGCGTCCTAACGACGTCGTGCTCGATCAGGCTCTCGCCGGTCTCTGCAATCGTGTCCTCGATCGGTCGGGGTGACCAGCCGAGCTCACTCCGAGCCTTATCGGAGGAGAGCTCTACTCGCTTGCCGAGCGAGCCGACGATCGATCGGATGCCGCCGTCGAACAGCGCCATCCCCCGCACCAGCAGGTCCGGGATCTTCCGGGTGGGCACCTTCGATGCGCGTTCGCCCAGCCGCTCGCGCAGGATCTCGCCGGCATCCGAGAGCCAGAGGAACTTCGTCACGGCGATGAACCGCTGGCCGCCACCCTCCGGCGCGGTCATCGCCCTGATCTCGAGGTCCGCAACATCCCGCACGTCTACAAAGCTGAACCCGAGCCGCGGCATGCCGGGCATGCCGTTGAGCAGCCGCTCGATCGCCTGCAGCGAGTAGGAAGTGTCGTCGTGCAGCAGCGGGCCGATGATGGCGCCGGGGTTGACAACGGCCAGCCGGTCCTCGGCACCCCGCTCTTTGGCCAAATCCCACGCGGCCTGCTCGGCGATCGTCTTCGAGCGCACGTACGGAGTCAGGCCGTCCTCGTCGGGGTCGGTCCAGTCGTCCTCGTCGAGTACCCGTTTGTCGGAGCCTCGCGCCAGCCTGACCGCCGCGATCGAGGAGGTGACAACCACGCGCTCGACCCCGTGATCCAGTGACTTGCCGACCACGCGAATAGTCCCCTCGCGAGCGGGGCGAATGAGCTCATCGGGATCCTTGGGCTGGTTGGCCGGAAAGGGGGAGGCGACATGGAGGACGTAGTCGCAGCCGTCGATCACGTTGTCCCAGTGCTCGTCGCTGAGCAGGTCGGCCTGATGGATGGTGAGGTGGTGGCCGGGATCGACTTGCGAGGCGACGGCGTCGTGGACCTCCGGCTCGCGGGCCGGATTTCGGATCGTTGTCCTGACCCGGTAGCCGCGCCGGATCAGCTCGACGATGCACCAGCCGGCGAGGAATCCGGACCCGCCGGTGACCAGGACCGTCTTGCCGTCTCCCTCGGCCATCGGCCTACTCCATCACACCCGTCGTCCGTGCGGGCGCCTCCGCCTCGAGCGAGCGAGCGGGCTTTGCAAAGAGCACCTGCACGTCACGGAGGCGGCGCTCCCGGAAACCGGCCTCGCTCATCGCCAGCCAGAGCGTCCAGAGCCGGCGGAACGGCTCGTCGTAACCGAGCTCGGCCGCCAGGTCCGTGTTGGCGATGAAACGCTCGCGCCAGAGCTCCAGCGTGCGCGCGTAATGCGCGCCGATCTCCTCCAGCCAGACCATGCTCATATCGGTCTCTCGCGCCACGCAGCGCTCGATCACCCCGACCGAGGGCAGGCAGCCTCCCGGGAAGATCAGCGTGTTGGAGAAGCTCCGGGCCGCCTTCTCGACCTCATAGAGGCGGTCGTCGATCACGATCGCCTGCAGGAAGAAGAGGCCGTCGGGTTCGAGCAGCTCGGAGCAGCGGCGGAAGAAGGCATCGAAGTACTGCCAGCCGACGGCCTCGATCATCTCGAGGGAGACCAGCTTCGTGTAGCGGCCTCGCAGGTCGCGGTAATCGTCGAGCAGCACCGTCACCCGGTCCTCGACGCCCGCGTCCTGGATCCGCCGCAGGGCACCCTCGCGCTGCTCGCGAGAGATCGTCGTCGTCGTGACGCGGCAGCCGCAGTTGCTCGCCGCATACGCCGCCATCGCTCCCCAGCCCGTGCCGATCTCCAGCAGGTGGTCCTCGGGACCGAGCTCGAGTGTCCGGCAGATCCGTTCCAGGCGGTGCGTCTGTGCTTCGGCGAGAGTCGCGTCCGGGTCGGGGAAGATGGCCGACGAATACATCATGGATTCGTCGAGATAGAGCGCGAAGAGGTCGTTGCCGAGGTCGTAGTGCGTGGAGATGTGCCGGCGAGCCGCACGGCGGCTGTTGCGCGGCACTCGCCGGAGGGTCCGCTGGAGCGGCGCGAGCAGGGGGTAGAGGCGGCGACGCCAGCGGTCGAGGGAGCCCATGTTGCGCGCCGCGATTCGGACGAGCGAGACCAGGTCGTCGCAGTCCCAGACGCCGTCGCGGTATGCCTCGCCGAGGCCGATGGTTCCGCCGAGCATCGCCCGGTAGAAGCGCGCGGAGTGGATCTCGACGGCGGCGCGGAGATCGGCGTCGGGCGGGCCGAAGCTGATTCGCCTCTGTGAGGCTGCGCGTGAGCGCAACCCGTCCGATGCAGAGGGCTCGATCAGTTCGAGCCGTCCACCGCGGATGCCCGCCAGAGCCCGGAGAGCCAACCGCCTGCAGGCGCCCTCGATCGCGGTCATCGGCGGCAGCCTACGCCGCGGCAGCGGCTCTCGCAGGGAGGAACGGCTGCTGTCCCTACCCTTGTCGCATGGCCAAGGTCAAGGTCTGCGGGATGACGAACCTCGCCGATGCGGAGCACGCGGCGAGCCACGGCGCCTGGGCGATCGGGTTGATCCATCACCCGGACAGCCCACGCTACGTCGAGCCTGAGATCGCGGAGGAGATCGGCGCGGCGCTGAAGCGGCGCTGCGAGATCGCAGGCGTGTTCGTCAACTCCACGCTGGAGGAGGTGATCGATGCCGCCGAGCGTGAGAACCTCACTCTCCTCCAGTTTCACGGCGAGGAGGGTCCCTCGTTCTGCGTCGAGGCCGGTCGCCGGACCGGCGCCAAGGTGATCAAGGCGATGCGTGTCAGGAGCGCCGCGGACGTCCAGGCCGCCGAGACTTTCCGCACCGACTTCCATCTCTTCGATGCCTACTGGCACGGGATCCACGGCGGCACCGGTCAGAGCTTCGATTGGGACCTGGTCGCGACGCGACGCTCGAAGGTGCCGATGATCCTGGCGGGCGGGCTGAACGCCGAGAACGTCGCCGAGGCAATCGATTTCGTCAAGCCCTACGTCGTCGACGTCGTCAGCGGAGTTGAGGCTGAGCCGGGTCGCAAGGACCCCGCCAAGGTGGTCGCGTTCCTGGAGGCGGTGGGCGTCCAGGTGCCCTCTCGAGCGCGATGATGCCCGCGGTCGAGGAGCGCTTCGGCCCCTACGGGGGCCGATTCGTCCCCGAGACGCTGATCGCGGCGCTCGACGAGCTCAGCGCCGCCTGGGCCGAGGCCCGCGAAGACCACGCGTTTCAGTCGGAGCTGGCCGTCCTGATGCGGGACTTCGTCGGTCGCCCGACGCCGCTCTACCTCGCCGAGCGCCTCTCGGATCGGGTCGGCCGCCGCGTCTACCTGAAGCGCGAGGACCTGGCGCATACGGGAGCACACAAGATCAACAACGCCGTCGGGCAGGCTCTGCTCGCGCGCCGCATGGGGAAGACGAGGGTGATCGCGGAGACCGGCGCGGGACAGCACGGCGTGGCGACTGCGACCGCATGCGCCCTCTTCGGACTCGAGTGCGCGGTCTATATGGGAACCGAGGACATCCGCCGCCAGGCCCCGAACGTCGAGCGGATGAAGCTGCTCGGCGCCCAGGTGATTCCCGTCGACGCGGGCGCCAGGACGCTGAAGGAGGCGGTCAGCGCAGCGATCCGCGACTGGGTTGCCTCGGTCGAGAGCACGCACTACGTGATCGGATCGGTCGTCGGCCCGGCGCCGTACCCGGCGTTGGTCCGCGACCTGCAGCGCGTGATCGGCGACGAGGCACGCTCGCAGGCTCTCGAGACCGAGGGCTCACTGCCGCAGCGGGTGATCGCCTGCGTCGGAGGGGGCTCGAATGCGATCGGCAGCTTTTATGCCTTCCTCGACGATCCCGTCGAGCTCATTGGGGTCGAGGCCGGGGGAGAAGGCCTCGAGACACGCCATCACGGAGCCTCACTGGCCGCGGGCGGCACGGGCGTGCTCCACGGCGCCTTCTCCGCGGTGCTCGAGGACGAGCAGGGCCAGATCCTGGAGGCGCATTCGGTCTCCGCCGGCCTCGACTATCCCGGTGTAGGGCCGGAGCATGCCCATCTGCGGGACTCCGGCCGAGCCGTCTACGACACCTCCACCGACGCCGATGCGCTCAGCGCCTTCCGCGAGCTGGCGCGGCTGGAGGGGATCATCCCGGCGCTCGAACCGTCCCACGCGATCGCCTGGCTGCTCAGGGAGGGCGGAAGCGGTGATGGCTACGACGTTCTGACGCTCTCTGGCCGCGGCGACAAGGACATGGACGAGGTCACCAGCAAGCTGGCGGACTCGAGTGCCTGACGGCACCGCGACCGAGACCGGGGCCGCTCGCATCGAGGCGGCCTTCGCGGCCGCCCGGGAGGAGAATCGAGCGGCGTTGATGCCGTATCTGATGGGTGGCTTTCCCGATCAAGAAACCGCCACCGCGGTCGCCAACGCCTACGCCGACTCGGGCGCCGATCTGATCGAGCTGGGCGTGCCCTTCTCGGACCCGCTGGCGGACGGTCCGACGATCCACGCCGCCGGCACGGCGGCACTCGCTGCGGGAGCCACCCTCGAGTCGGTGCTCGAGACATGCGCGGCGGTGGGCGAGCGGATCCCGGTGGCGCTGATGGTCTACGCGAACATGGTCCTGGCGGCGGGCCCGGCCGAGTTCGCCGCGCGGGCGGCCGCGGCCCGGGCAGCGGGCGTGATCGTGCCCGACCTGCCGCTGGAGGAGCAGGCGCCGATCCGGGAAGTGATCGAGTCGCGCGGACTGGCGCTCATCCCGCTGGTCGCGCCCACGACGCCGGCCGAGCGGCGGGCCCGCATCTGCGCCGACGCGCGAGGGTTCGTCTACCTCGTCTCCACGATGGGTGTGACCGGCGAGCGCGAGCAGCTGCCGCCCGAGCTCACCGATCTGATCGCGGCCGCGAAGGAGGAGGCGAATGTGCCGGTCGCGGTCGGCTTCGGGATCTCGACGCCGGACCAGGCGGCCACCGTCGGGGAGCACGCAGACGGAGTGATCATCGGCACGCGGCTCGTCCGGGCGGTTGCGGACGCGCGCGATCGCGACGCGGCCATCGCCGCCGTCGCGGACTTCCTGCGCGACACCCGTGGCGCCCTGGCCGGATAGGCTTTCGCGCGTGCAAGTCGTCCTCTTCACCGTCCTCGGCGCCTGTGTGATGGTGATCGCCTACGCCCTCGGGATCCCGGGCCCGGTCTGCGGTCTGCTCTTCCTGGGCGGGGTCTTCACCGGCGCGTTGCTCCGCGTCGCCCGCCCGATCATCGATTGGGCCACGCGGCCGTAGCGGCCGGCCCAAGTCCTCTCCGGCCACCTTCGGCAGCAGGTCCCGGCGCCGGCCGCGGCGCTCCTCGACGTAGGCTGTCCGCGTGTCGAGCCACACCTTTGAGGTCCGGGCGGTCGGCAGGGTCGAGTCGCCTCTCACCGAGATGGAGTCCGCGCCCAGACAGGGCGACGAGGGAGCGCCCGACGCCTGGATCGAATTCGATCCGGACGTCCTGGACGCCCTCGAGGGGATTCGGCCGGGAGACCGGATCGTGATCCTGAGCTGGCTCGATCGGGCAGACCGGGACGTGCTCAAAGTTCACCCCCGGGGCGAGATCTCACGACCGCCGGCCGGGGTCTTCGTCACCAGGTCGCACCACCGGCCCAACCCGATCGGTCTGCATCCAGTCGAGGTCCTGGAAGTGGACGGGCCAAGGATCAAGGTGGCCGGCCTCGAAGCGCTCGACGGCACGCCGGTCCTGGACGTCAAGCCCGTCCTCGAGGGCGAGATCTCCGACCGCTAGGCGGAGCGGCGACGCCGGTAGATTGATCGCGTGCGGATAGGCGTTCTCACCGGAGGCGGCGACTGCCCTGGGCTGAACGCGGTGATCCGCGCGATCGTCCGCAAGGGCGTGGGGGAATACGGCCACGAGTTCCTCGGCTATCGCGACGGCTGGCGCGGCCCGCTCGAGCGGGACAGCCGCCCGCTCGGCGTCCCGGAGGTGCGTGGCATCCTGCCCAGGGGCGGGACGATCCTCGGCTCCTCCCGGACCAACCCCTTCAATGAGGACGGCGGTCCCGAGAGGATCGCCGAGAACCTCGAGGCCGACGGGGTCGACGGCCTGATCGCCATCGGGGGCGAGGACACCCTTGGTGCGGCCTCGCGGTTGTTCGAGCACGGCGTCAACGTGGTCGGCGTCCCAAAGACGATCGACAACGACCTCTCGGCCACCGACTACACGTTCGGCTTCGACACGGCCGTGAACATCGCGATGTCCGCGATCGACCGCCTCCACACCACCGCGGAGAGCCATCGCCGGACGCTGATCTGCGAGGTGATGGGCCGGAACGCCGGCTGGATCGCCTTTCACGCCGGGCTCTCGGGCGGCGCCAACGTGATCCTGATTCCGGAGTTCGAGTTCGACCTCGACCGCGTCACCGACTACATCGTCCGTCGTTTCGAAAGCCAGTACTCGCCGATCGTGGTCGTCGCCGAGGGAGCGAAGCCGATGGGTGGCATGTCCACCGGCGACGGCGCCCCCACCGACGCGTTCGGACATGTCCGACTGGGCGGGATCGCGAACTGGCTGGAGGGCGAGATCGAGCAGCGCACCGGCCACGAGGCGCGGGCCACGGTGCTCGGCCACGTGCAAAGGGGAGGCACGCCGACGGCCTTCGATCGCGTCCTCGCGACGCGCTTCGGCCTGCACGCGATCGACGCGGCTCACGAGGGGCTGTGGGGAAAGATGGCCGCGCTGCGCAGCACCGACATCAAGCTCGTCGACCTGACCGAGGCAACGGCCGAGCTGAAGACCGTCCCCGAGTCGCTCTACCGCGAGGCCGAGGTCTTCTTCGGCTGATCAGGTGAGGCGTTCCGCGCTAGCGGCGCTGGTGCTGTTGCTCGGCGCTTCAGGCTGCAACGTGACCGGCACATCGAGGATCGAGGCCCCGGTCGCGGTCTACGTGAGCCTGCCTCTGACGGGACCGCGGGCCGTCGAGGGGCGCGACGCAGCCGACGGGGCGCGGCTGGCCCTGGAGGACGCTCAGGGGAGGGCCGGGCCGCTCGCCGTCCGTGCTCACTTTCTCGACGACGCTCGGGGAAGGACCTGGGACCCGGTGGTCGTGGGCGCGAACGCCCGCGCCGCCGTGCAGGATCACACCACGGCCGCTTACATCGGCGAGCTCGACTCAGAGCCGACGCGGAGCTCAGCTCCGATCACCAACCAGGCGGGGATCGTCCAGGTCTCGCCGGGCGCGGGCGCCGTCGACCTGACCGCCCCGGCCGCGGGCTACCCGGACTCCCCCGACCGCTATCGGCCATCCGGGAACGTCAGCTTCGCCCGCACCGTTCCCTCGGATGAGCTCGTCATCGAAGCGGCTGCCATCTGGGCCGCGGAGCTGGGGGTGACCTCGGCGGCAGCCACCTCGGACGGCACTCCCTTCGGGAATCTCTCCGCCAGCGAGTTCAGGTCAACGGCAGCCGACCACGGGGTCGCGGTGAGCGCCGGCAAGCCACAGGGCAACATCGCCGTGGCGCCGGAGGGCAGCGAACGCGCCGTCTACGACCCCACCACGTCGCGCCTGACGATCTACGGAAAGGAAACGCGGACCCTGGAGCTGAGCGCGCAGCTCGACCCGAAGCTGCTTCCGGAGAGAGGCTTCGAGGCGCGGTTCGCGGGACGTTTTCACCGAAGCCCCGGGCCCTCCGCCGCCTACGGCTACGAGGCGATGGCCCTCGTCCTGCAGGGAATCCACGATGCCGGCACGGACGCCTCGTCCTTCCGAGACAACGTGCGAGAGGCGGTGATCGGAGCGCACCGTGACGGCACGGTGCTGGGCAGCTACTCGATCACGTCGGAGGGCGATACCACCGAGTGCATGATCCAGCGCTACCGGCTGACCGGTGCGGCGCGTCAGCCGCTCGGTGCTCCCTGCACGCCGGAGTAGGGACCGCCGCACCCACGGGAGTTCGCGCGTGTTTGTAGGAAGAGAGGATGATGCATCCAAAACACGGAAGGATTGACATGCGCAAACACATTCTTTGGGTCGGGGCCCTGGCGGGTCTGCTGGGGGCGCTGAGCTTCTCCAGCGTCGCCGCCGCCACTCCGACGTCCCAGACGCTGCAGGCGACGGTGTCGCCCGCGAAGCAGAGCAAGAAGACCTTCGGCGGCGTATCGCTTCACAACGTGATCGACACGACGTTCGACAGCTTTCCCGCCTCGCAGTCGCCGAGACAGACCATCTTCACGATCGACTCGAACATCAAGTTCGTGAACGGGAACGTGCCCGCCTGTCCGCTCAGCCAGATCCAGGGCAAGTTCACCGCCCAGGCACAGGCCGCCTGTCCCCAGAGCATCGTCGGGGGCGGCACGGTCCAGGTCAACGGCGGAGCCATCGGAGGGACCGTGACGATCTTCGGCGGCGGCCCCACCACGATGTTCATCCAGACCGACATCGGACCGGGTGCCACGAGCCTCACGATCGTCGGCAGGCTGGCGGGCCGGTCGCTGACGTTCAGCAACATCCCGAACACGCCGGGCCTTGTCCTGAGCAAGTTCGACACCACATTCAACAAGCGCAAGACGGGCAAGAAGAAGGGGAAGGCGACCTACTACGTGATGGCGCGCTGTGCGAAGAAGAAGAAGTGGACCAACTCGGAGTCCACGAGCTTCTACAGCGGTGAGACGCTGTCCGCCAGCTCGACCCAGAAGTGCAAGCAGAAGAAGAAGTAGCGCTAGCGCGCTGAGGGTGGTTTCTCGGTGATCACCGGTTCGCCGGTGATCACCGAGGACACCCAGTCGCGGATCTCAGGGAGCAGCGCGGGGTGGATGCCGTGCTGCATCGGCGTCTCTCGGTAGGTGACCGCCAGGCCCCCGGCTTCGAGCTTGCGAGCGGCCTCCCTGCCGAACTCAACGGGGATCACGGGGTCATACGCACCGTGCGTGACGTAGGCCGGCATACCGGACTTCGCCTGGGGAGCCATCTCCCAGTCGCTGACCTCGGGGTAGAAGCCGCTCATCATCAGCAACCCCGCAGCGCGGGGGCGGTCCTTTCCGATCGCCACCCCGCAGGCCATTACCGCTCCCTGGCTGAACCCCCCGATCACGGTCTTCTCCCACTTGATGCCCCGCTCGGCCAGCTCGCGGTCCAGGAAGCCGCAGAGCGTCCCGATCGTCTCCAGAAAGGTCCCTTCGTCGGGATGCCCGACCTCCCTGATCACGTACCAGTGCCGACCGCCCGGCGGGACGTTCGTGAGCGGCGCCCCCGGCGTCACCCCGAACAGCTTTCGCTCCGGATCGAGCTCATCGAGCAGGGGGTGGAGGTCGCGCTCGTCGACGCCACGGCCGTGCAGGAGAATCAGCGCGCCCCGCGGGTCGCCCGCCGGCTCGCGATCGAGGTGGACCAGCTCGGCAGCCTGGTCCGGCTGATCGGAACCTTCAGGCTGTGACACGCGGGTTGGTGATCGGCCGCAGGACCGGCTCGACCTGGTCCCGGAGGTGCTCGTAGTCCGGCGGCAGCGAGAGCTTCTCTCCGAGGGATTCGAGCGGCTCGTCGACCGTGAAGCCCGGTCCGAGCGTTGCGATCTCGAAGAGGACGCCGCTCGGCTCGCGGAAGTAGATCGAGCGGAAGTAGAAGCGGTCGATCACCTGGGTGGGGTGGCCACCCGCAGCGATGACGCGATCGCGCCATGCCTCGTGATCGTCGATCTGCGACGCCCAGGCGATGTGGTGGACGCTGCCCGCGCCCTGCACGCCGCGCTCCGCGGGAGGATCGGAGTAGCCCCAGAGCCCCCCGCGGCTGTCGCCGCGGCACTCCCAGCCGGACTGGCCCGGCTCGCCCGCCATCGGCTCGAACCCGAGCGCGTCCTCGAGCAGCGGCCGGCTTGTCTCTGGATCGCTCGAATAGGCGATTGCGCCGTCGAAGCCCTGGAGGGCGAGCTCCGAGGGGATCTCCGGATGCTCGGCGACCAGCGGCGGGTCCGAGGTGTCGACCACCTTGAGAGCGTGGCCGAATCCCTCGGGGTCGGCGAACCGAACCACGTCGTCGTCACGCTCGGCCTCGACGCCTTGGTCCGCGAGCCGCTTCTCCCAGAAGTCGAGCGCCTCCTCGGTTCCGAGCCGCCAGCGGATGCCCCAGATCATCCCCTCGCCGGCACGGCCCCGCGGGGCCCCGGGATACTCGAAGAACGTCAGATCCGACCCGGGATCGCCCTTCTCGTCGGCGTAGAAGAGGTGGTAGACGGTCGGGTCGTCCTGGTTCACTGTCTTCTTCACCAGGCGGAGACCGAGGACGCCGACGTAGAAGTCGACGTTCTTCTGGGCGTCGGCCGTGATCGCGGTGATGTGGTGGATGCCCTCCAGCTGCATGGATGCCCATCTTCTCGCATCGGCGGTGTTTTCACCTTGCCGGGCACGGGCAGATTGCTCCCATGAAGCTCGTCTTCATTCCGATCAGCATCCTCGGCGGCCTCCTGGCCGGCCTGATTGGCCAGAAGGTCTTCGACGCGATCTGGGGCAAGGTGGACGAGCAGGACCCGCCCCACCCGGATCAACGCGAGGTGAGCCTCGCGAAGCTGGCGGCCGCGCTGCTGATCGAGGGTGCGATATTCAGGCTCGTCAAGGGCCTCTTCGACCACGCCGCGCGTCGCGGCTTCGCCCGTGTGACGGGGGAATGGCCAGGCGAGGAACGCCCCGAGAAGGCATAGGGAGGACAGATGGCGGAACCGGTTTCGACAAAACGGTTAGGGACGACCGACCCCGATGATGACCCGACACAGCGGCGCAGCAGCGGCTTCGTGCCGACCGGCGTCGAGCGGAATACTGGCCTCTGGCCGACCCTGAAGCGAACCGCCCACGAGTTTCAAGAGGACAACCTCACCGATTGGGCGGCCGCGCTCACCTACTACGGGCTGCTGGCGCTCTTTCCGGCCCTGATCGCGCTCGTCTCGATCGTCGGCCTGATCGCGAATCCCGAGTCCACGACGCGGACCCTGACGGACATCGTCACCAGGGTGGGCCCAGACACGGCGGCGAGCACCTTCGCCAGTCCGATCAGGCAGGTGACGGAGAGTCGCGGCACGGCAGGGTTCGCCCTCGTGGTCAGCATTCTGGTCGCGCTCTGGTCTGCCTCCGGCTACCTCGGAGCCTTCATCCGGGCGTCAAACGTGATCTACGAGACGCGCGAGGGTCGCCCGTTCTGGAAGCTGCGCCCGCTGCAGCTCGCCATGACGCTGGTTTTGGTGCTGCTGCTTGCGGTCATGGCGCTGGGAGTCGTGCTGACCGGCCCGATCGTCTCCGACGTGGCGGACCCGATCGGCGTCTCGGGGACCGCGGTGACGATCTGGAGCTACGTGAAGTGGGTGGCGATCGCCGCAGTCTTCCTGCTGATCATCGCCTTCATCTACTACGCCTCACCCAACGTCAAGCAGCGAGGGTTCAGGTGGATCACGCCCGGCGGGATCGTCGCGCTCTTCGTCTGGCTGCTCGCCTCCGCCGGCTTCGGCATCTACGTCTCCCAGTTCGGCTCATACAACAAGGTGTACGGCTCGCTGGCGGGTGTGGTGATCATCCTGATCTGGATGTGGATCACGAACCTGGCGATCCTCTTCGGGCACGAGTTGAATGCCGAGCGCGAGCGGGACGCCCAGTTCAAGCAGGGGCTTCCCGGAGCCGAGAAGGAGATCCAGCTGGAGCCGCGCGACGCCCCGAAGAGGCCGCGGACAGTCTGATCCTCAGCGCAGGGCGCTGCGCAGCGCCTCGTCGAGATCCGGGTGGCGGAACTCGTAACCGAGGTCAAGGGCGCGCCTGGGGATGACCCGTGCACCGCCCGCCACCGCATCGGCGAGCTCGCCGCCGCGCAGGGCGGCCACCGCGAACCTCGGTACCGGCATGAAGGCGGGTCGGTGGAGAGCACCTCCCAGCGCCTTCGAGAGCTCCCGGTTCGTTGCCGGATTCGGGGCCGTCCCGTTGATCACGCCCCAGACCCGATGGTCGTCCAGGGCCCAGAGGAAGAGCCCGACCACGTCGTCGATGTGGATCCACGACATGTACTGATCACCACCGGCGATCGGCCCGCCGACGCCCAGCTTGAACGGGAGGAGCAGCTGCTTCAGCAGGCCACCGTCCTTTGAGAGCACGAGCCCGGTGCGGAAGATCACCACGCGGTCGAAGAGTCCTTCGGCCTCGCGCTCCGCCGCCTCCCAGTCGATCGGGATCTCGGCTGTGAAGCCATCTCCAGGCGGGGACTCCTCGTCGACGGCCTCGTCCCCGCGGTCGCCGTAGTAGCCGATCGCGGACTGGCCGACGAACACACTCGGCTCTGTGGGGGACGCAGCGACCCCCTCGAGGAGATTGCGTGTGCCGAGGATCCGGCTCTCGCGGATGCGCACCTTCGCCTGGTCGGTGAGCCGCTGGTTGATTTCCTCGCCGATCAGGTTGACGACGCCGTCGACCCCCTGGAGCGCCGCGGCCGGCGCGGGCTCGGCGGTGGCCCGCCAGGCATGCCAGGTGACGGTCGGGTTCTTGGGTCGCGCCTTCTCGGGGTCCCGGGTGAGGCCCACCACCTCGTCGCCGCGGGCCAGCAGGGCGTCGCAGAGGGCCGATCCGAGCAGCCCGGAAGCACCCGTCACCAGAACGCGCATCGGTCAGCCCGCAGCGCCGTCAGACGACGAATCCCCGACGACCTCGAAGGTGCCGGTCTCCTCGGAGAAACGGGCCAGCCCGGCAGCCTTCGCCTCGTCCACGACGGCCCGGGCGACGGAGGTGGCTACATCACGGTTGAAGACGGACGGGATGATGTAGTCCTCGGCGAGGTCGCCTTCGGTGACGACCTCCGCGATGCCGCGAGCGGCGGCGAGCTTCATCTCCTCCGTGATCCGCGGAGCGCCGGCGTCCAGGGCCCCGCGGAAGATGCCGGGGAAGCAGAGGACGTTGTTGATCTGATTCGGGAAGTCGGAGCGGCCCGTGGCCATGATCCGGACGTGCGGCTCGGCTTCCTCGGGCATGACCTCGGGGGTCGGGTTCGCCATCGCGAAGACGATCGCGTCGTCGTTCATCTTCGCCAGGGAATCGGCCTGGATCAGTCCAGGGCCAGAGACGCCGATGAAGAGGTCGCAGCCCTCGATCACGTCGTTTGGGCCGCCAGAGAGCTTCTCGTCGTTGGTGTTCTCCGCGAACCAGCTCTTGATCGCTGACATCGAGCCGTCGACGTAGTCGGGCCGCTCGGTGGAGATCGCGCCCTGGCGGTCGCAGCCGATGATCTGGGTGATTCCCGACTCCTGCATCATCTTCGTGCAGGCCACACCGGCGGCGCCGGTGCCGAGCACGAGCACACGCAGGCTCTCGATCGGTTTGCCGACGATCTTCAGCGAGTTGAAGAGGGCCGCCATGACGACGACGGCCGTGCCGTGCTGGTCGTCGTGGAAGACGGGGATGTCGAGCTCCTCCTTGAGGCGCTCCTCGATCTCGAAGCAGCGCGGGGCTGAGATGTCCTCGAGGTTGATCCCGCCGAAGGTGGGGGCGATGAGCTTGACCGTCTGGATGATCTCCTGGGGGTCATTGGTGGCGAGGCAGATCGGGAAGGCATCGACCTGGGCGAACTCCTTGAAGAGCATTGCCTTGCCCTCCATCACGGGCATGGCCGCCTCCGGGCCGATGTCGCCGAGGCCGAGGACCGCCGAGCCGTCGGAGACCACCGCGACGGTGTTCGCCTTGATGGTGAAGTCGAAGGCCTTGGTCTTGTCTTCTGCGATGTACTCGCAAACCCGGGCGACGCCCGGCGTGTAGGCCATCGAGAGGTCGTCGCGGGTCTTCAACGGGTACTTGTTGTGCTGCTCGATCTTGCCCTTCTTGTGCATCTCGAAGGTGCGGTCGGTGAAGCCGAGGACTCGTGCGCCCCGGGTCGAGCCGATCGAGCGGAGGATCCGCTCCCAGTGCTCGGAGCTATTGGCGTCGATCGTGAACTCGCGCACCCGCTTCCCCTCGGGCCCGGCGCCGGGTACCAGGTCGACCGACTGCAGCGCGCCGCCAGCCTCCGCGATCTGCGCCGTCAGCTTGCCGAGCGGCTCCTGGCGCGCGTCGAGTTCGACGCGGACCGTGACGCTGTACTGAGCGGAGGCAGCCATTGCGCGCCGAAGGATACGGGGCACCGAAAGCCGCCCGGTTGCCCGGAAACCCGGCGATAAAGGGAGAGGCGTCGGGGTTGGCGGCTTACTCGCGGTATGCGCGAGGAATCCGCCAACAGAGACCGGGCACTGGCTCGACTGGCGGCCAACCAGCACGGAGTGGTGAGCACCGCCCAGCTTGACGCCGCTGGGATAGACAAGGACGGAACCAGGCGCCGCGTCAGAGCTGGCCGACTCCACCGCATTCATCGCGGTGTTTATGCAGTCGGACACACCCACCTCAGCTTCGAGGGACGATGCATGGCGGCCGTGTTGGCTTCGGCGAGCGAGCGCGGCGATCTCGCATCGCAGCGCTGCCGCGCTCTGGGGAATGCTGCGACCGCACGACGGGCCCATCGAGGTCACGGTTCCGGGTGACAATGGCCGGGAGACGCGCGACCTACCGCACCTGCAGCGTATCGCGCCGCCGTGCCTGCCACCTTCCTAGGTGAGCTCAAGTCACAGGAGGCACTCACCCGCAGCGAACTCGAGCGGATCTTCCTGAGCCTCTGTCGACGCCACCGGCTTCCCATGCCGGAGGTGAATGCCCGCCTCGGCCCCCGGAGGTCGACTTCCTGTGGCGGGATCGGCAGCGGATCGTTGAGACGGACGCTCACTTTCAGAGCCGAGGTTTCCGCGTCCTGCGATTCACTTACCGGCAGATCAGGGAGGCGCCTGAATTCGTTGTACGCACTTTGCGTGCGCTGGTCGGCCGGGGCTCCCTGACCCCCGACCTATGATGGATACGTGCCTGCGACAACTCAGAAAAAGGCGCCCACGAAGCGCGCGAAGGGCAAGGAGAAGCCCGGCGAGCTCTTCCTGATCGATGGCAACTCGCTCGCCTACCGGGCGTTCTTCGCCCTGCCCGAATCGATCGCCACCCATGACGGCCGCCCCACCAACGCCATCTACGGCCTGGCCTCGATGTTCGCCAAGTTCCTGATCGACGAGGACCCCTCTGCGGTTGTGGTCTGCTGGGACGCGGGCTGGTCCGGCCGCGAGCTCACCTACGAGCCCTACAAGTCCCAGCGCAAGCCCCGCCCGGATCTCCTCCGCGACCAGTGGCCCCACCTGATGCCCCTGGCCGAGGCGTTCGGTTTCACCAACATCAGGGTGGACGGGTACGAGGCCGACGACGTCATTGCCTCGCTGACCAAGCGCGCCCGTGAGCAGGACCTCGCTGTGATGGTCGTCTCCGGCGACCGCGACGTCTACCAGCTGGTAGAGGACGGGGTCCGCGTAATGACCACCTCACGCGGAGTCACCGACACCAAGATCTACGACCGCGACGGCGTCGTCGAGCGCTACGGCGTCCCACCGGAGCTGGTCACCGACCTGATCGGCCTGAAGGGCGACACCTCGGACAACATCCCCGGCGTCCCGGGCATCGGCGACAAGACCGCCGCCCAGCTGCTCCAGGAGTACGGCGACCTCGAGGGCGTCCTCGCCAACATCGACAAGATCTCCGGCGCCAAGCGCAAGGAGAACCTCACCAACCACGCCGAGGACGCCCGCATCTCCAAGCAGCTCGCCACGGCGATCACGGACATCGACGTCGAGCTCGATCTCGACGAGCTGATGTCGAAGCGGATGGACCGCAGCCGCCTTCGAGAGGTGGCGCGCGAGTTCGAGCTGCGCGTGATCCTGCAGCGGCTCGAGGAGGAGCTGGGCGCCGACTTCGTCCCCGACGCCAAGGTCGAGGAGGAGCTCGACGCCACCGCGGAGCAGGGCTCGATCGACGATCTCGCCGAAGGCGATATCGCACTCGCGATCGCCGGCGAGACCTGGTCCGGCTACGACGGCGAGCGCCTGGTCGAGGGCGACTGTCCGGACTTCGCGAAGCTCGCCGAGGCCCTGGGCAAGCGCCGGCTGATCGGACACGACCTGAAGACCCTCGGCGGCGGCGCCCGCTACGGCGTCCTCGCCGCCGCCCCCGGCGATCTGGACCTTCGCCACGACACAATGGTCGGCGCCTACCTGCTCGACCCGGCCCGCCGCACCTACGACCTGGTGGACATCGCGGCCCAGCGCGGGCTCGCCGCGGCGCCCAAGGAGGAGGCGCCCGACGGCGACCAGCTCGAGCTTGGGGACGAGCCGCCGCCCGACCCGGCCGCGGAGGCCCGCCTGGTCTGGGAGATCGCGCAGCTGCAGCGGAAGGGGATGAAGGAGCAGAAAATCGAGCGCCTCATGGACGAGGTCGAGATGCCGCTGATCGAGGTTCTGGCCGCGATGGAGCAGACCGGCGTCCTGCTCGACCAGAAGCGACTCGCCGACATCGGCGAGGGCTTCGAGCAGAGGATCGAGACCCTGCAGGCCGACATCTTCGAGCTCGCTGGCCACGAGTTCACGATCGGCTCTCCGCAGCAGCTCGCCGAGGTCCTCTTCGACGAGCTCGGCCTGAGCAAGAAACGCCGCGGCAAGACCGGCTTCTCGACCGATTCCCGCGTCCTCTCCCAGATCCGCGAGGAGCACCCGATCGTGGAGAAGGTCGAGCAGTGGCGGGAGCTCACCAAGCTGAAGAGCACCTACCTCGACGCCCTGCCCGAACTGATCGATCCGGACACAGGCCGTCTGCACACCACCTTCAACCAGACCGCCACCGCCACCGGCCGCCTCTCGAGCACCAACCCGAACCTCCAGAACATCCCGATCCGGACCGAGGAGGGCCGCCCGATCCGCTCCTGCTTCGTCGCGCCGCGCGGCCACCGCCTGCTCTCGGCGGACTACAACCAGATCGAGCTGCGCATCCTGGCCCACATCGCCGGCGAGGACGCCCTGCGCGAGATCTTCGCCCGCGGCGAGGACATCCACGCTGCGACCGCCGCCGAAATCCTGGGCTCCGATCCCAAGAAGGTCAGCCCCGGTGAGCGCTCCAAGGCCAAGATGGTCAACTACGGAATCGCCTACGGCCTCTCGGCCTACGGCCTCGCCGACCGGCTCAACATCGAGCAGGACGAGGCAGCCTCCTACATCGACCGCTATTTCGAGCGCTTCCCGGCGGTCCAGCGCTACATCGAGCAGACCATCGAGTTCGCCCGCGAGAACGGCTACGTCGAGACCGTGCTCGGCCGCCGCCGCCCGATTCCCGAGCTGCGCTCCGGCCGCCCCCAGGTTCGCGGCCAGGGCGAGCGCAACGCGGTCAACATGCCGATCCAGGGGACCTCGGCGGACATCATCAAGATCGCGATGGTCGGCTGTCAGCGCGCGTTGGACAAGTCGGACCTCGAGACACGTCTCGTCCTTCAGATCCACGACGAGCTCCTCTTCGAGGGTCCCACGGACGAGATGGACGCGGCCTCTGAGCTGGTCGAGCGCGAGATGACGGAAGCGTTCGAGCTCGACCCGCCTCTCGCGGTCGACGTCGGCGTCGGCAGGGACTGGCTGGCGGCGAAGTAACCGTCCCGGACGAGCGATACGAGTCGGCCGTCGAGCTGGAAGCGCAGGGCTGGACCGGCCAGAAGCCGGGAGGTCAGGCGCTTGAACTCGGAATCGGCTTGAAGATCACAACGATTGAGCGATCCGCGAAGATCACGCGCGATGGATCGCGGGTTCGCCGTCCTGATCATGGCCGTCGTTGGCGGAGGCGTCGCCCTGCAGGCCCCGATCAACGCCGCGCTCGGCAAGCACACGGGCAGCTTTGCCGCGGCCACGATCTCATTCGCGGTGGGGACCGTCCTCCTCGCGTCGATCGTGTTGCTCAGTGGCAAGGGCGGCGGCATCGGCAACGTCGCTCACGTCGACTGGTATCTGTTGCTGGGGGGCGCCCTTGGCGCCGCCTACGTGTTCTCGGCGCTCGTCCTCGTGGGCCAGATCGGGGCGGGCCCGGTCGCCGCCGCCGTGGTGACCGGCCAGCTCACCACCTCGGTTGTGCTCGACCGGATCGGCTTCCTCGGCCTGGACCAGCAGCCGCTGACGGCGAGCCGGGTAGCCGGCGTGGGACTCCTGCTCGCCGGCACCTATCTGATCGTTCGCTGATCTAGGCCGCCGTGGCCACCGGCTCGCGGTCGTCATGGCGCTTGGGTGGAGAGCCCGCGAACTCCGGCGGCGCGATGCGCAGGTAGTGGCCGAAGGCCCAGTCCACGAACCGCTTGCGCCCGCAGGCCCGGATCACCGCCCGCTGCACGCGGGCCGGGAGCTTGGGGAGGAGGCGCTGGGCGCGGAGCATCC
Organism: uncultured Solirubrobacterales bacterium; assembly: GCA_963804595.1. Lineage (GTDB taxonomy): Bacteria > Actinomycetota > Thermoleophilia > Solirubrobacterales > 70-9 > DASUPK01. Next base: position 21,632 of record CAWDQZ010000016.1, on the reverse strand, counting down.
AGCGGAACTTCAACTCGTGTCCGTCGACGAACTCCGCGTACTCGTGTAGGGCTGCCCCGCGCTCCTGACGCCCCTCGACCACGGCGCGCAGCTCGTCGCCGAGCTTGATCCCGAAGTAGAAGGCCGTCCTGATTCCCTCCGCTGTCAGCGGCAGGCAGTGGCCCGCCGAGTCGCCGACGAAGAAGATCCCGTCCTCCGTGCCGGGGCGGAGCTTGTGCGGAATCCAGTTGCCCTGGTAGCGGACCGGCGGCGTCTCGAGGTCTTCGGCCAGCAGCACCGTGGTGTCCTTGACGTGAAAGCGCGGATCGAAGGAGCCGACGCCGATTCGCTGCTCGTCGCCCGCCGGAAAGCGCCATCCATAGCCGGCGGGCACGTAGCGGCGGTCGATCCAGATCTCCAGGTCGTCCGAGCCGCCGTCGGGATGAACCTCCAGACCGCGCGAGAGGGGAGCGTCGGGCGGCTGGTAGCCGCCGTCGGAGGCCAGGATCCGTCGCCAGCCGAGGGCATCGACTATCAGGGGAGCCGAGACGTCTCCGCGGTCGGTGTGGACCGTCTCGCCGGTGCGGCCGTTGACCATCGCCGTCTCGAAGTCGGCGTCGCACTGTTCCCAGAGCAGACGGCAGAGCTCCCGATAGTCGAAGGTCGAGAAGGTCCAGGGCAGCTGGTAGCGCGAGGTCCCGTGCGGAGTGTGCACGACGAGCTCGCCGAACTCCTGCCGGGCCGATGCCTCGAGCCCCATGACGCGAAGCCAGTCGGTGGGGATGCCGCACGCGGAGGTCTGACGCTCGCCGATCTCGTATCGATCCAGCACGAGCACCCGCGCGCCCGAGTCGGCCAACTGCCTCGCGACCGTCAGTCCAGCGAAGCTCGCCCCGCACACGACCACGTCGTAGCTCCCGGTGAGCGGCGTGCGCTGCTCCCCGCGTTTGGTGAGGCGCTTCGGCATCGCTCGCAAAGGTAAACGACACCCGTGCGTCGAGCACGTGTCTGCCACACTGTGCGGCCGTGCCCGAAACGGACACAACGACAGATGCTGCGCAGGCTGAGGAGCCGCAAACCGAGCCTCAGCAGGCCGAGCAGGAGCAGGAGCCAAGCGCCGGCAACGGCGCCGCGAGCTCCGACAACCTTCTGATCGAGGTCGACGGCAAGCTCGTCCCGAACTACGACGCCACCATTCACCCCTTCAGCGAGGGGGACGTCGTGTCGGGGAAGGTCGTGCGCATCGACCAGGACGAGGTCCTGGTCGACATCGGCTACAAGTCGGAGGGGGTCATCCCCTCCAACGAGCTCTCGATCCGCAAGACCGTCAAGCCGTCCGAGGAGGTGGAGCTCGGCGAGGAGGTCGACGCACTCGTCCTCACCAAGGAGGACCAGGAGGGGCGCCTGATCCTCTCCAAGAAGCGCGCCCGCTTCGAAAAGGCCTGGCGCAGGATCGAGCAGGCCGCCGAGACGGGCGAGCCGGTCACCGGCACCGTGATCGAGGTCGTCAAGGGCGGCCTGATCCTCGATCTGGGCGTCCGCGGCTTCCTACCCGCCTCGCTGGTCGACATCCGCCGGGTCCAGAACCTCGACGAGTTCATGGGGCAGCAGCTCGAGTGCAAGGTGATCGAGCTCAACCGCTCCCGCAACAACGTGGTCCTTTCGCGCCGCGCGGTCCTCGAGGAGGAGCGCAAGGAGGTCCGGGAGCAGATCCTCGGCCGTCTCCAGCCCGGCCAGGTGGTCGAGGGCAAGATCTCGAACATCGTCGACTTCGGCGCCTTCGTGGATCTGGAGGGCATCGACGGCCTGATCCACATCTCCGAGCTCTCCTGGAGCCACGTCAACCACCCGTCCGAAGTCGTCTCCATCGGCGACACGGTCCGGGTCAAGGTTCTCGACATCGACCAGGAGCGCCAGCGCATCTCGCTGGGGCTGAAGCAGACCCAGGAGGACCCGTGGCAGCGCGTCCTCAACGAGTACAAGGAGGGCGACGTCGTCGACGGCAAGGTCACCAAGATCGTCGCGTTCGGCGCCTTCGTCCAGATCCTGCCCGGGGTCGAGGGTCTGGTCCACATCTCCGAGCTCGCCCAGCACCATGTCGAGAGCCCGGCCGAGGTGGTCCGCCCCGGCGACGAGCTCAAGGTCAAGATCCTCGAGGTGGACGAGGCACGCCGCCGCCTCTCTCTCAGCGTGAAGCGCGTCGAGGGGCAGGAGCTTCCGACCCGGCCGGTCAGTGACGACGTCGTAATCGAGGACGCCGAGCCGCCGGAGGGGATCGAGCCGCCAGAGGCGGAGCCCGCTCCGGAGGCGGAGTCCGCTCCGGAGGCGGAGCCGGCTCCAGTGGCGGAATTGGCCCCAGAGGAGACGACGGCCGAGCCGGCCGCGGAAGTCGCGCCAGAGGCACCGCCGGAGGAGGTCGTTTCCGACGAGGCGCCGTCCGAGGATCCCACCGAGGAGCCTCCGACCGAGGAGCCTCAGTCCGAGGAGCCACCGCCCCCCCAGGGTTGACCCGCTTCGTCGGTCTCACCGGGGGGATCGGGGCAGGCAAGTCGGAAGCGCTGGCCGTATTCGAGCGGCTGGGCGCCGCAACGCTCTCGACCGACAAGGTCGCCCACGACCTGCTCGACGACGAGGAGGTGCGGGCCGCCCTGGTGGACCGCTGGGGGAGCGAGATCGCCCCGAACGGACTGGTCGATCGCGACAAGGTCAGCGAGATCGTCTTCGACGATCGCGGTGAGCTCGCCTGGCTGGAGAGCGTCACCCACCCGCGAGTCGGCGTTCACGTGCTCGAATGGCGGCAGGACCTGGACCCCGGCGTCCAGCTCGCGGTGGTCGAGGTGCCACTGCTGTTCGAGGCCGCGATGGAGGACGCTTTCGACGCGACCGTCGCGGTGGTCGCCGCAGACGAGCTTCGCGATGGACGGCTCCGCGAGCGCGGGCAGGGCGGACTCGCCGGTCGCGAGGAGAGGCAGCTCGATCAGAGTGAGAAAGAGCGCCGTGCCGACCACCTCATCCGCAACGATTCCTCGCTCCAGGAGTTGGAGGCAGAGGTGCGCAAGCTGATCGAACAACTGACCGCGAAGGAGCCAGGGTGAGCGCGACCCTGCGCGCCGGCCCTCGGAGGAGCGGTGGACGCGCTCGCCGCCGGTCGCAGGGGAGAGGCGGAACGCGTGGGCGGAGCCGACGCGGGCGCCGGACCCTGGTCATCGGCGGGACGCTGCTGGTCGCCGGACTCGGCGCCTTCCTGCTCGTCAACAGTGGCCGGTTCCAGCGCACGCTCGAGGAGTTCACGCTGCCTCTGCGCCACGAGGACATCATTCGCCAGCAGGCCGCCGACAAGGGGGTGCCCGCCGATCTGATCGCGTCCGTGATCTACGCGGAGTCGCGATTCCGCGACCAGACCTCGCACGCCGGCGCCCGCGGTCTGATGCAGATCACGCCGAGCACCGCGAAGCTGATCGAGAGCCTGAGCGGCGGTCAGACGTTCAAGTTCGACGACCTCTCCGACCCCGATATCAACATCCGCTACGGGACCTTCTACCTTCGCTACCTGCTGGACAAGTTCGGGAACAACGAGGTCGCGGCGCTGGCGGCCTACAACGCGGGGGAGACGAACGTGATCGCGTGGGGCGGCTCGAGCCTCCGGCTCGATGACATCCCCTTCCCCGAGACCCGCGGATACGTCGAAGACGTGCTCGACAAGCGCGATGACTACGCGCGCCACTACCGTCAGGAGCTGGGACTCGGCTAGGGGCCCCCGGGGACGAAGATCATGCAGACGAGGCGTCGATACCGCAACCTGCTGGCAGCCGTGGCCTGCGCCTGCGCGCTGAGCGTCGTCGCGGCGTCGCCGGCCGCCTCCGCCGCTCCTTTTGCGCGCTCGTCGATCGTCGGCGGGTCGGCGGCCAACCCCGCGCAGTGGCCCTACGCCGTCGCCATCTTCCGCAAGGGCCACATGCACTGCAGCGGGTCGGTGATCGGGCCGACCAGGGTGCTGACCGCCGGTCACTGCGTGGCCGGGTTCAACCTCGCAAACTTCCAGGTGATCGCCGGCCGGCCCAACCTGCGCGACAAGGCCGCCGGCCAGGTGATCGGCGTGAGCTCAGGGCGGGTCCACCCGGATTTCGAGCAGACCGGGCTGCACGACGTGGCCGTGCTCGACCTGGCGGAGCCGACGAGCGTGCCGCCCGTCCCGCTCGCCAGCCCGCAGCAGAGCGCCGCCGCGACGCTTCCCGGCTCGGTGCTGCGCGTGGCCGGCTTCGGGGCCACCAACCCGTTCGGCGTCCACCTCTCGCCGTTCCTCAAGCAGACCTTCGAGAAAGCGCGCACCGACCAGCGCTGTCTTAAGGCCTATACGAGAGACCTGTTCGCGCCCGAGAGCATGATCTGCGCCCTGGGTGCGAAGAGGAAGAAGCCAGGCCGCTTCAAGATCCACACCTCGGCCTGCTCGGGTGACAGCGGCGGGCCGCTCGTCGCCGACACGCCGACTGGGGCCGTGGAGGTTGGCACCGTCTCCTTTGGCGGCGCGCTCTGCGGCCTGCCCGCCGCGCCGTCGGTCTACTCGCGCGTGGCCGCGAGCCTGGACTTCATCAACGCGCCGTAGCGCCACCCCTGCTTTCGTCCGAAGCGGCACCTTCAGAGGTCCCAGCTTTGGCCCCAGCATTTCTGCGTTCACGCAGAGAGCCGCGAGGAGCGATGAGTTTCGCGGCTAATTGGGGTCAAATGCACATCACGCCATCCGCTCCGGTGTGGCTGACCCGCCGACGAAGGGAGAGCCGAAAATGGCAAAGATCGCCCTAAGCCAGAGCTACTCGCTCGACGGGGTCATGCAGGCGCCCGGCGGCCCCGATGAGGATCGCCGCGGCGGCTTCGAACACGGGGGCTGGGCCATGGACTTCGACTTCAATTACAGGGAAGGGATCGGGCTCGAGCAGGCGCAGAACGCCGAGGCCCTCCTGCTCGGACGGTTCACCTACGAGATCCTGCAGGCCTACTGGCCCAACGCGGAAGGCAAGCTCGCCGACAGGCTGAACGAGTTGCCGAAGTACGTCGTCTCCTCGACGCTCACGGACCCCGTCTGGAACGCGACCGTGCTGGGCGATGACTGGCCGGAGGATGTGGCCAGGCTGCGGAAGGAGCTCGACGGCGACATCGTCGTCTTTGGCAGTCGCCGCCTATCGCAGGCACTGATCGGGATGGGGCTGGTGGACGAGCTGCGCCTGATGGTCTACCCGCTGGTGCTCGGTGCCGGAGCTCGCCTGTTCGCGGAGACGCAGGACAAGATCGCGCTGCGCCTGGTCGAATCGCGTCCGCTCGGGGGAGGCGTGGTGAGCATGATCTACGCGCCTGCCACGGCGGAGGGGTGATGCGGATTTCTCGGGATCAACTCGCCGGGGGTGACCTCCGACCGATTCTCCGACGCACTTCACGCGCCGGATGGCGACGGGCAAATACGATGGCCGCTCCGCCTTCACCTGGAAGGCACGAGGAGATGCCGAAGGAGGTCTGAATCATGTACGTCACCGAGTTCACCCTGCGCGCCAAGCCCGGCCACTTCGAGCAGCTCGCAGAGATCCACTCGGAGTTCGCTGCCGACTTCCTCAGCGACCATCCCGCGCTCCAGACAGTGATGGTCGTCGGTGACGAGGCGAGCGGTGTGGTGCGTGGCATCGGGGTGTACACCGACCGCGAGGCGGCGGACGAGGTCAACAGCGACCCCGAGTTCGCGTCCTACAACGACCGCATCGAGCCGCTGCTGGCCAGCCCACCCGAGCGCGTCGAGCTACAGCTCTTGCACCACTACTCGCGTTAAGCGCCCATCAAGGTGGTCCCGCCTCCCAGGGCCCAGACACTCACTATTGGGTGTTGACCGAAAGTCAACCCGGGCTAGTCTGGCTCCATGGCGAGCCGTCCCCTGACCAGCGAGCGCGCGGGAGAGCGCCGCCTCGAGCTGATTGCCGCCGCGCTCGAGGTCTTCGGCGATCGCGACTACGACGAGGTGTCGGTCGATGAAGTCGCCGAGGCCGCCGGGGTCTCGCACGGCCTGGTCTTTCAGTACTTCGGCAGCAAGAAGGGCCTCTACGTCGCCTGCCTCGCGCCGCTGATCGAAGCGTTCCGCGCCCGGATCGAGCCCGATGCTGAGCTGCCGCCGGTCGAGAGGCTGCGAGAGGGGCTGCGCAACTTCGCGGACGCGATCAGCGAGCATCCCGCCGGGTATCGCAACCTGATGACGCGAGGCGTCAGCTTCGGCGAGGTGCGGGAGGAGCTTGATCGGGCGCGATCGTGGCGCGTCGAGAGGCTGGCCGAGGCGATGGGGCTGGATCCGGAGGAACCGGTGGTCCGGATCGGCCTGCGCGCGTGGACCTCCTATGTCGAGGCCGCGATGCTTGCCTGGCTCGAGCTGCAGGAGCCGGATCGCGATGACCTCGTCGAGATGCTGGTCCGCGCGCTCGGGGCGACCGCGGAGAGCATCGCGGCGTCCCAGTCCTAGGCGAGGCGTCGCTCCAGGGAGGTGTCGATCCGTGGCCGTCGCCAGTCGCCGGGCACGGTCTTCTCGATCCGGAGCTCGATGTGCTCGCCGTCGATGTCGATGGTGGCGAACTGATTGTCGAAGGTCGGCTCCTGCTCGAGCCGCCACTCGACCTCGGGCAGGTCGACCCCGGCGGACCGAGCGAGCATCCGGGTTACCCATCGGGCAAGACGGGAGTCGCCTGCCCGCGCGATCCGCCGCTCGCGCTTGCTGAGCGCGTTACGGAAGGGGGAGCAGACCGCCTGCCAGACCGGGCTCCGGACGCGGTCGTCCGGAAACTCGACACGGGCCAGATAGGCATGGTGGATGTCGCCGCCGAGGCTGACGATCGAGGCCGGCGGCTCGCCGCGCTCGCCGGCGCCCGCTTTGCGGATCAGCTCGACGATGCGGTCGAACGAGTGCGGGAATGCGGCCCAGTGCTCGAGGTCGAGCCCGCGCCGGATTCGCTCGCCCATGCCTTTGAACGCACGCGTCCACGCCCCGGCCGCCACGGCGTCGTTCCACGACTCCAGGTTGTGGATCGCTTGCGGTAGGAAGATCGGCAGGGTGTCCGCGATCAACAGGTGCCGGACGTCACCGGTGATCACTCGCTCGAGCCAATCCCACTCCTCCTCGTCGAACATCCGGCGTGGGCGCTCGCCGAGGATCCGTCCCTCGCGCGAGTCGAGCATGACCAGCCGGGTTTTCCCGAGGTCGCGGCTGAAGCTCCAGCGCCGGCCGTCGCTGCCCCAGTCGACGTCCCGGGCCCATTCCTGGAGGGCGTGACCCGCGTCCGGCTCGGATCTGACGTGCGCCAGGATCCCGCGTTCCTCGATCTCGTCCGGGGAGAGGTTGCCGAGGTGCTGGTAGATCCAGTAGCTCGCCAATGCCCCCGTGATCCGCCTGTCCCACCACGGCTTCGACCTCATCTCCTCGAGCCAGGAGATCGAGGTGTTCCAGTCGTCGTGGACGTCGTGATCGTCGAACAGCATCGCCGAGGGCATCACCGAGAGCAGCCAGCGAATCGTCTCGTCGCCCCAGGTCTCGCGATAGAGGCGGGTGTACTCCTCGAAGTCGGCGACCTCGTCTCCCGGCTCGCCGTCGATGCCGCGTCGGTCGCGGATGAATTTTCTCGTCTCCGGCGCGTCCTCGTCGGCGTACACCTGGTCGCCGATCATCAGCAGGATGTCCGGCCACTCCTCGGACGGTTCCTCCTTCATGCGTAGGGAGAGGGCGTAGAGCGCGTCGATCTCCCGGCCGTGCTCCGGGTCCTCGTCCTTCGTCAGCGTCCAAGGGGGGTGGTGCGGGACCGCCACGCGGCATGATCCGAAGACGATTCGCAGCCGTGGGTCGGCGCTCAGAGTGCGCAGGACGCTTGGAGGAAAGTCGCTGTCCGGGGGCGGCCAGGCGTGCTCGCCGTCCAGCTTGACCTCGTACTCGTGCGAGGAGCCGGGCTCGAGATCGCGGAGGCAGATCAGGGCGTAGTGGTGCCCGTTCACGCAGAACGTCCGCTCACGCTCGCCGAGCACAGCCACCTCGCACGGCTCGTCGGTCTCCACCCAGATCGTCGCCTCGGTCTGGCTCACGTAGCGCAGCATCGGTCCCAGAATCAGCCCTCCCACAACGGGGTCTATACCCCCTCTCGTCGTTCCTAGCGGCGCGTTACCGAGGGACGGTCAAGCTAGGCTCACCCAGGTGCCCGATTTCAAGCTCAATCCCGCCTACACCCCCACGGCCGACCAGCCGAAGGCGATCGATGGCCTCTCCGAGGGCCTCGAGTCGAAGCAGCGATTCCAGACGCTGCTCGGCGCGACGGGCACCGGCAAGACCTTCACGATGGCCGCGACCATCGAGCGGATGCAGCGGCCGGCGCTCGTGATCGCCCACAACAAGACGCTGGCGGCGCAGCTCTGCAACGAGTTCCGCGAGTTCTTCCCCGAGAACGCCGTCGAGTACTTCGTCAGCTACTACGACTACTACCAGCCGGAGGCCTACGTTCCGGCGCAGGATCTCTACATCGAGAAGGACTCCTCGATCAATGACGAGATCGACCGGCTGCGGCACTCGGCCACCGCATCGCTCTTCGCGCGCCGCGATGTGATCATCGTCGCCTCGGTCTCCTGCATCTACGGGATCGGCTCGCCGGAGCTCTACCGCGAGCAGATGCAGCTCTTCAAGGTGGGGGACTGGATCGACCGCCAGGACGTCTTCCGCAAGCTCGTCGGCATGCAGTACCGCCGGAACGACTCGACGCTTGGGAGAGGGACGTTCCGAGCGCGTGGGGAGGTGCTCGAGATCTACCCGGCCTATGCGGAATCGGCTTACCGGATCCAGCTGTTCGGCGACGAGATCGAGGCCATCCAGCACTTCGACCCGCTCACCGGCGAGATCCTCGACGTGATCGACCACGTCTCGGTCTGGCCCGCGAGTCACTACGCGGTCAAAGAGGAGACGATGGAGCGGGCCGTCGAAGAGATCGAGCGGGAGCTCCGCAACCAGGTCGCCCAGTTCGAGGAGCACGGCAAGCAGCTCGAGGCGCACCGCCTCCAGCAGCGAACCCGCTACGACATGGAGATGCTCCGGGAGCTCGGCTTCTGCCCCGGGATCGAGAACTACTCGCGGATTCTGGACGGCCGGCCACCGGGGAGCCCGCCCTACACGCTGATCGACTACTTCCCGGACGACTTCGTCATCTTCGTCGACGAGTCGCATCAGACGATCCCGCAGATCGGCGGCATGTACGAGGGCGACTACTCCCGCAAGTCCACCTTGGTCGACTTCGGGTTCCGGCTGCCGAGCGCCGTCGACAACCGGCCGCTCAAGTTCGACGAGTTCCTCGACCGCATCGGCCAGATGGTGCTGGTCTCGGCCACACCGGGCCCCTGGGAGCGCGCGGAGTCAACCCGCGTCGTCGAGCAGATCGTTCGCCCGACCGGGATCGTCGATCCCGAGGTGGAGGTCCGTGAGACCAAGAACCAGATCGACGACCTGATGAACGAGGTCCGCGTCCGCGCCGAGAAGGACGAGCGCGTCCTGGTCACGACGCTGACCAAGAAGATGGCCGAGGACCTGACCGAATACCTGCTCGAGCACGGCTTCCGCGTGCGCTACCTGCACTCGGAGATCGACACGCTCGAGCGGATCCAGATCATCCGTGAGCTGCGGCTCGGCGAGTACGACGTCCTGGTCGGCGTCAACCTCCTGCGCGAGGGCCTCGACCTGCCCGAGGTCTCTCTTGTGGCGATCCTCGACGCCGACAAGGAGGGCTTCCTCCGCGGTGAGACCAGCCTGATCCAGACGATCGGCCGGGCCGCCCGGAACGTCGACGGCCGCGTCTTGATGTACGCGGACAAGGAGACCGACGCGATGCGCAAGGCGCTCTCCGAGACGGACCGCCGCCGTGCCATCCAGGTGGCCTACAACGAGGAGCACGGCATCACAGCCGAGACGGTCACTAAGGGGATCTCCGACATGTCCGAGTTCCTGGCGATGGAGTCGAACGCGCCCAGCCGCCGCCGGCGCCGCCGCGATGAGACCGCGACCAAGACGCCGGAGGAGCTCGAGAAGCTGGTCATCCAGCTCGAGGAGGAGATGCTGGCGGCGGCAGACGACCTCCGCTTCGAGGAGGCGGCCCGCATCCGCGACGAGCTCAAGGAGCTCAGGGCGGACCTCGAAGCGATCCGGGCGTAGGCCCGGTTGGGCTGGTCTTAATACGGGCGGCCTCCAATAGGTCTACGGTGGCCGCAGGGGAGGTGGCTGCCAGCCCACCAGTCGCGTCCGATAAATAGCCGGCGCAGCAGCGGCCCAGGAAGAGGCCCGCATGGAGAAGAGGAACCTCGCGGCGCGCGCCGGTCATTGGAGCGCGACGCACCGCAAGACGGCCATCTTCGGATGGCTCGGCTTCGTCGTTCTCGCGTTCCTGATCGGCAACGTCGTCACGCAGAAGACGATCCACGGCGCCGATAACTTCTCAGGTGAGTCCGGGCGCGCCGAGCATGCGCTGCACGACGCCGGGCTGAGGCCGAACGACGAGAACGTCCTCGTGCAGAGCGACACGCTGACGATCGACGATCCGCGCTTTCAGAGCGCGGTCGTGCAGGCGTCCTCCGAGCTATCGCGGGCGCAGTACGTCCGGAACGTCCAATCGCCCCTTACCGGTAACGCACCGGTTTCGGCGGATCGGCACTCCGCGCTGGTCCAATTCCAGATCACAGGGGACGATCTCCAGGCCGAGGATCGACTCGGTCCCTCGAAGGACGTGGTCTCGTCCGTCAAGGCTCAGCACCCCCAACTCCGCGTGGAGCAGTTCGGTAGCGCCAGCACCAAGAAGGAGCTCAACAGCATCTTCCAGTCCGACCTGCTGCAGGCTGAGACTCTCTCCTTCCCCCTCACATTGCTCATCCTGATCGTCGCCTTCGGTGCTCTGGTGGCGGCATTGGTGCCTCTGCTCCTCGGCATTACGGCCGTGATGGCGGCTGAGGCGCTGGTGACTCTGCCGAGCCAGCTCTCCCCAGTCGACAGCAACGTCTCCTCGGTGATCCTGCTGATCGGGCTGGCGGTCTGTGTCGACTATTCGCTGTTCTATCTGCGCCGTGAGCGTGAGGCGCGCGCCGCCGGAAACGAGATGACCGACGCGTTGGATATCGCGGCTGGGACATCCGGTCGAGCGGTGCTGATCTCGGGCCTGACCGTGATCGCGGCGATGGCGGGCATGTTCCTGAGCGGGGACAAGACTTTCATCTCCTTCGCGGAGGGAACGATCCTCGTGGTCGCCATTGCGATCGTCGCCTCGCTGACCGTGCTGCCGGCGATCCTCTCCTGGCTCGGCGACCGCGTCGAGAAGGGACGGATCCCATTCCTCCGCCGCAGCCGCCGCGCCGGCGACTCGCCCTTCTGGTCGCGCGTGGTCAACGGCGCCATGCGACGGCCATGGCTGTCGATCGCGCTCGCGGGCGGAGCCCTTCTGGCGCTGGCGATCCCCGCGCTCAACATGAAGATCGTGACCAGCGGGCCCGACGATCTGCCCCAGGACCTCGCGCTGATCCAGACCTACAACCGCGTCAAGGCCGCCTTCCCCGAGGAGGGAGTGACGGCCGACGTGGTCGTGCAGGCGAATGACGTGCACAACGGGGCCACCGCCGCGGCGATCTCGCAGCTGCAGCGGCGCGCGGCCGCTTCGGACCAGTTCCGCCAGGGGACAGAGGTGACCTACAGCAAGGACGGGTCCGTCGCTCAGATCTCGATTCCGACGGTGGGCAGCGGCAGCGATGCCAAGTCCGAGGCGGCGCTCGACGAGGTTCGCAACGTGCTGGTCCCATCCACTGTCGGAGGGGTTCCGGGCGTCACCGTCAACGTGAGCGGTGATGCCGCCTCGTCGACGGACTTCCGGGACCAGCTCAAGAACCGGCTGCCCCTGATCTTCGGGTTCGTGTTCGCGCTCACGTTCATCATCATGCTGTTCACCTTCCGCTCGATCGTGATCCCGATCAAGGCGATCCTGCTCAACCTGCTCTCGGTCGGAGCCGCGTACGGCGTGCTCGTGCTGGTGTTCCAGGAGGGCTGGGGCGAATCGCTGCTCGGGTTCACCTCCAACGGAGGCGTCACGAACTGGTTGCCGCTGTTCCTCTTCGTGATCCTCTTCGGGCTCTCGATGGACTACCACGTGTTCATCCTCTCCCGGGTTCGGGAGAACTACGACGCAGGAATGACCACCGAGGAGGCCGTCAGGCGCGGAATCTCGAGCACAGCGGGCACGGTGACCAGCGCGGCGATCGTGATGGTGGTCGTGTTCTCGGTCTTCATCACCCTGTCGTTCATCGACTTCAAGGAGATGGGGGTCGGCTTGGCGGTCGCCATCCTGATCGACGCGACGATCATCCGAGGGGTCCTGCTTCCGGCATCGATGAAGCTGCTGGGTGACTGGAACTGGTACCTGCCGCAGTGGCTGGGGTGGATCCCGCAGCGGCGCAAGCCGACGCCGAGGGTCCCGACGCCCGCGCCGACGCCGACGCCGACGCGGCCCTAGCGGCTAGGCCTGGCGACCGAGCGCGGTGTGGATGGACCGGACGACCAGCGCGCCATCCCCAACGGCTGATGCGACCCGCTTGGTCGAGCCTCTGCGTACGTCGCCGATCGCGAACACGCCGGGGCGCGTGCACTCGAGCATCAGCGGTCCGCGGTCCGCCCCGTTCCAGTGCCGGGAGAAGTCAGGGTGGCGAGCGCGCCTCCTCGCCGGTGACCACGAAGCCCTTGTCGTCCTGGCCGACGAAGTCGACGAGACCCTCCGACCTCGGTGAGGCGCCGATCATCGCGAACACCGCCGAGGTCTCGACGCGGCGATCGGGACCGCCGCCCGCGATCACCACGGACTCGAGCTTCCCGTCGCCATCGAGCGCCCTCACCTCGCACCCCGTCCAGACCTGGACGTTCGACTTGTCCTCGATCTGATCGACCAGGTAGCGCGACATCGCCGCCTCGAGCGGACGACGGGCGACGACGTGGACGTGGCGCGCACTGGCAGCGAGATTGACCACAGCTTGGCCGGCGGAGTTCCCTCCGCCGACGACGACGACGTCCTCGGCCGCGCACTGCTGGGCCTCGATGTGGGTGGCCGCGTAGTAGAGGCCGAGGCCTTCGAACCGCTCGGCGTTCTCAGCGGGCAGCCGCCGGTAGTCGGCGCCGGGGGCGAGAACCACGCATCGCCCCTGAACGCGCTGGCCGTCCGCCAGCTCGATCTCTCGCAGTCCGTCCGGCCCGGACTCCCTCACGTGAGAGGCCTCGTGCACGCTGGAGATCACGGCGCCGAACTTGCGCGCCTGGAGGGTCGCTCGCCGGGCAAGGTCGGAGCCGGTGAGACCGGTGGGGAAGCCGAGGTAGTTCTCGATACGAGCGCTCGTGCCGGCCTGTCCGCCCGGGGCGAAGCGCTCGAGCACCAGGGTGCTGAGGCCCTCCGAGGCGGCGTAGACCGCTGAGGCCAGCCCGGCCGGGCCGCCGCCGAGCACGACCACGTCGAAGGCCTGTCCGTCGACCTGTGCCCGTAGCCCGAGCTCATCGGCAACCGAGGTGACGGTCGCCCGCCGGATGACGTCGTCGGAGCGGATGAGCACCGGGCACTCCTCCTCGCCGATGCCGAAGCCGTCGAGCAGGGCCCTCCCTTCCTCGTCGGTCGCCAGGTCGTGCCAGGTGAAGGGAACGAGGTTGCGCTCCAGCAGCTCCCTGACCGCGAACGCCTCGCCCGACCAGCGCGAGCCGATCAGCTTCTGCTGGCCCAGGCCGCGACCCATGAGCCAATCGCGGCGGGCGACCATGATTCGCAGGAGGAGGTCGCCGAGGTCGGCGGGGGCGGTCGCGACCACCCGCCGCACGTCCTCCGGCGGGAGCGCGATCAGCGAGGTCGGTCCGGCGGCGTACCCGGCGGCGAGCGTCGGTTCCCCCGTGAACATGGAGAGATCGCCGATGAAGGTCCGCTCCTGGCACTGGGTGAAGTAGCGGTCGCCCTCCGGCGCGTGATCGATGATGTCCACGGCTCCGCTCTGGACGATGTAGAGCGGGGTCTCGCGCTGGCCGTGCCCGAACACCTGGTCGCCCCGGCCGAATGTCTGCTGAGCGCCGATCCCGGCCAGGTATTCGACCTGCTCGGGGGTCAGCCGCGGGAACATCGCCGGATCGTCGGGATCCAGGAAGTCCTCCACGGGAGTCGGTGCGTAGTCGGTCGCCATTCTCCCCCGTGGTTCTACCTCAGGTCTCGAGGAAGCGCAGCGCGCCCTTCGTGATGGTTGCGGTGTTCTCGATCTTCGCCACCCTCAGCTTCATCGACTTCAAGCAGATGGGAGTCGGGCTGGCGGCGGCGATCCTGATCGACGCCACGGTGATCAGGGGCGTTCTGCTCCCAGCGACGATGAAGCTGCTGGGCGAGCGCAACTGGTACCTGCCGAGCTGGCTGGAGTGGCTGCCGAAGCGGCGCCTCGCCGACCGCTCGGCGGCGCCCACCCCGCCGGCAGTCCCGGAGCCGGCGAGGGCGTAGCCCCAGGAAAACCGTGGTGGTCGCGGGCCCGGCGTGAGCCGGGCCCGCGGCGTGCTCGGAGCCGGCGATGACCACTCATTACGATCAGCCGACCCAGCCAATTCGAGAGAAGGGGCTCTGCGTGAGGATCGGAATCGTTGGAGCGGGGAGGATCGGCGGCAACTGCGCGGTCCAGCTCGCCAAGGGCGGGCATGAGGTGAAGTTGAGCTCCCGAGACCCGTCGCAGCTCGAGCCGCTGGCCGAGGAGATCGGTGAGCTAGCCAGCGTCGGCACCGTGCCCGAGGCGGCGGAGTTCGGCGAGCTGGTCGTCTTCGCGGTTCCCTGGGACGGCTTCGACGCCGCCGTCCAGGCCGCCGGCTCCATCGACGGCAAGATCGTCATCGACACGACCAACCAGTACGGCAGCTCCGAGATGCCCGCGGAGGGCCAGACGGCAGCCAGCTTCCACGCCGCCCGGATGGACGGGGCTCGCTACACGAAGAGCTTCAACACTCTCACCGCGGCCTTCCAGGCCGAGGCGGCATTCCGGCCGGAGGCCGAGCGGATCGTCCAGTGGGTCTGCGGCGACGACGTCGCCGCCAAGCAGGTCGTGATGGGCCTGATCGCCGATGCCGGCTATGCCCCGATCGACCTGGGGAGGAACGAGGACGCCGCGGTTATGGAGGCGCCGCGACGGCCTGGGGCCGTCTACGGCGAGGAGTACCGGCTTCCGGACGCGGAGAGGGTGGTCGAGGCCGTTCAGGCGGGCGACGAGATACCGCCGACACCGAGCTACTCGTGAGCACCAAGCTCATCGCCCGGGATCAGTGCCTGGCGCCTGAGCGCGTCGGCGACTCCGTCTACGGCGGTCGCTACCGACGCCTGTTCGAGAACCTGCCCGCCCTGGATTCCGAGGACGAGGCGCTCCACGCCCTCGGCAGCCCGGGCGGCATCTGTGATGACGACGCCGATCCGTCGACCGACGGCGAGATGGCCGCAGGCTGGCCGTTCTTCGGCCAGTTCATCGCTCATGACATCACCGCCGACCGCTCTCCACTGGGCCATCACGCAGACGCAGATCGCATCAAGAACTTCCGAACGCCACGCGCCAACCTCGAGGTCATCTACGCCGCCGGGCCGACCGGTTCCCCATACCTCTTCCAGAAGGACGATCCGGCGAAGCTGCTGCTCGGTGAGGGTGGTTACGACGTTCCCAGGAACCACGAGGGAATCGCCCTGCTCGGGGATCAGCGCAACGACACGCACCTGTTCATGAGCCAGATGCAGCTCGGCTTCATCAGAACCCACAACCGGGTCGTCGATCGGCTCCGTGACGACGGGGTGGAGGAGGCCGAGGTATTCGACGATGCGCGGCGCGCGACAACCTGGCACTACCAGTGGGTGATCCTCCGGGAGTTCCTGCCGCAGCTGATCGGCTCTGGTCTGACGGGAGAGCTGCTCGATGGCGGCGCGAAGGTGTTCAAGCCCGGGGATGACCCGTTCATCCCCTTCGAGTTCGCCGACGCCGCGTACCGCTACGGCCACAGCCAGGTCCGCGACGCATATCGGGTCAACCGTCACTTCGGGCCGGTCCCGGTCTTCCCCGACCTCATGGGCTTCGGCGCGGTGCCGGTCGATCACGCGATCGACTGGAGCCTCCAGTTCGACGTTCCGGGCCAGGAGCGGGCCCAGCGCTCCAAGAAGATCGACGGCAAGCTGCCCCGGTGGCTGATCTCGCTGCCGCGCCAGATCAGCGGCGAGGAGGAGGGCTCGGTCTACTCGTCACTCGCCAACCGGGACCTCCAGCGTGGCCAGGCGGTCGGCCTGGCCTCCGGCGAGGCGGTTGCCCGCGAGCTGGGGGTCGAGCCGCTGTCGCCGGAACAGGTCGGACTCGCCGAGACGGGTTGGGATCAGGAGACCCCGCTTTGGCTCTACATCCTCAAGGAGGCGGAGGCGCTCGAGGACGGGAATCGGCTCGGTCCGGTCGGCGGCCGGATCGTCGGCGAGGTGCTCGTCGGCATCATCGACGCGGACCCGGAGTCGTTCCGGTCGGTGGACCCATCCTGGCGGCCGACCCTGCCCTCACACGAGGCGGGCATCTTCGGAATCGCGGACCTGCTCGTCCCGGCGCAGTAGCCGCTACTTGAGCAGCTGGTAGATGAAGTAGACGATCACGATGAGGTTGACCAGCCAGGCGTTGGTGGTCAGCCAATCGCGGATCCCGGGCATCGCGTCCCGGGCTCGGCGGCCGAGCAGCAGGTAGCCGAGTATCGGGAGCGCCATCAGCAGGGTTGTGGCGGCCACGAGCGGCCAGGCGTGCAAGACGTTCAGGTGGCCGTTGTGGAGCCAATGCACGGTCGAGATGACGGCGACGAGGTCTGTTGGCATCAGCAGGATGAGCAGGAACCCGAGAGTGAAGGCGCGCTTCGGCTCGGCCGTCTGAAGGGCGCTCATCCACTTCGGGACCGAGGCGTTCTTTCGGCCCAGGAACGTGTGAATGCCGGCCAGCGCCAGCAGGCCTGCGACGACATAGTCCGCGGTGCTCGGCCCCGACCCCGACGGGGGCTTGATGTTGAGGAGGTCGTACAGCCCGAACCAGATCAGGACGCTGAGCGACGCCGCGACCAGTACCCCGAGCAGCATCGCGACCGAGTTCTTGACCGGCTCCTTGCTCGTCACCAGGAAGATGGCCGTCAGGATCTGCGGCCCCATCACCATGATCAGGGCCAGCGGGACGATCTGGAGTTGGGTTGTGGTGGACGACATGTCGAGGCGGTTTCGATGAGGCTGCCTGATCCTATGCGCCATTACGATTCGGGTAATGGCCGGCCGACCCGATGCAGATCAACTCGCCGCTCGGGCAGCGGAGGCGGTCAAGCAGTTGATCGCCGAGGCGGAGTCCCGTGCCGCCGAGATCATCCGCGACGCCGAGGCGAAGGCGGCGAGCATCCGCGAGCAGGCCGAGGCCGAGGCGGTGCAGGTTCGAGAGCGGGCCCAGCGTGACGCTCGCGCACAGATCGAGGCCGCGAAGCGGGCGCTAGATGAGCTCGGCGGCACACTCGCGGCCGCCGCATCGGCGGCGATCCCGAAGGCCGAGACCGAGCCCCAACCGACTGAAACCGGGGAGGAGACCAAGCCGAGTACCCATCCCGATCCCGGGCCCGCCCATCCTCAAGAGCGGGAAGGAGAGCCCGCCGGCGCCCCCGAGGCGCCGGTCTCTCCGTCGTCGGAGCAGGCGGCGCCGACCACAGGCAACGGGGACGACGCCGCGGCGCGGCTGGTCGCGATGAAGCTGGCGGTCGACGGTCTGGACCGGGCTGCGATTGAGGACGAGCTCGCCGATCGGTTTGGCCCCGCCGATCGCTCGGCTCTGCTCGACGACGTGCTCAGCCGCGTCGGCGGCTAGCCGGACCCCTGGCGCCGGCGGGCGAGGAGTCCCGGGCGCCAGAGGCTAACCAGCCCGGCGACCAGGGTGACCAGGAAGATCTGGCCCATCAGCATCTCGAGCCCAGCGAACATCCTGCCCGGCTGTCCCGCCGGTACCAGGTTGCCGTAGCCGGTGGTGGTCAGCGTGGTGAAGCTGAAAAAGAGGAAGTCCCCGCTCTGAACCGGAACGCCGGCGCCGAAGAACGGGGTGGACTGCACCCGGTCCAGCGCCGAGTACAGAAAGCTGAAGAGCAGTCCCAGGATCGTGTAGACGCTGATCGCGCCGAGAATCGTGCGAAACCCCACCTCCGTCTCGATCAGGACGGCGCGCAGGATGGCACCCGCCGCGATCAGTAGGAGGCTGGCGATCACGAATGAGCTGGCGCCCAGCAGATGGATGTCATCAACGACCTCGGCCAAGATCGCGAGCACGAACGCCACGAGGACGAGCACCCCAGCCCCGCGGACGACGGCCGGACGGGCCCCCGCCCCGGCGAGCCCGACGAACGCGGCCAAACCCGCGACCAGGGTCGTCAGCACCGCGGTCCAGCCGTTGAGCTCAGTCAGAGAGCCGAGGGCATACGTGGCGAGCACAAGGAGCAGGACGAACCCGAAGGCGTTAGCGACCCTCTCGGCGAACTGCCCCCAGCGCTCACCCGGCTCTCGCGAGAATCCGAGCGACCGTCCCTTGCCTCGCCCTTGACCGGGATTCTGGGCCACTTCCGTCGGTTCGGGCTTCCGGGCCGCTTTCCTGCCGCTGGGCTGAACGGCCAGGCCCAGGTCAGGCGGGGGCCGTTGCCACGGCTCGGTCCGGGTCGGTGGCCGGCGCGACGGCGGAGGTCGGCAGCTTCCTCGTGAACCAGAGGGAGAGGAGGGCGATGACCGCTACCGCGCCGATGGAAATGCGCAGCGCGTCGAGCTGCGCATCGCCGTAGTCGCTCGCCACGGCCTTCGCCTGATCCTCGGTGAGGCCCTTCGCGAGCGCCTGCTGCTCGACCTGCGCGGCGGGCACGATGTCGATGCCCTCCTCCGTGTTGGTGGCGATCGTCTCGCGCGCCTGGGCGGGCACCTGCGGGTTATCGGCGATGTTGTCGTTGAACCCGTTGATCAGGTTGAGGATCAGGATCGCGCCGATCAGGGCGGTGCCGAGCGAGGAACCGAGGTTGAGGGCCGTTCCCTGCAGGCCTCCGGTCTCGCTCGCCTTGGAGGGGTCGGTCGACGACATGATCACGTTGCCGAGCTGGGAGGCGAGCAAGCCCGCCGCCGGCGCCGATCAGGACCATGGCGATCTTGAAGCCGGTGTCGTTGAGGTTCACGTCCAGCGTGGCGAGCATCACGACGGCTCCCGCGCTGATCAGGACGAGACCCGCCTGCGCGACCGTTCTCGGAGACCGTCGTCCCGCAATCTTGGGACCGGCCAGCGCGAAGATCAGCATCGCAAGCGAGAGCGGCAGCAGCCGCTTGCCGGTCTCGAACGCGTCCAGCCCGACCACGACCTGCAGGTAGACCGGGACGACGAAGAAGAGGCCCATCAGGACCAGCTGCTGGCCCAGCAGCGTCGTCAGCCCGGCGCGAAGCTGCGTGATCTTCAGCAGGGTTGTGTCAAGTAGGCGGTCGAGGCCCAGGCGGTGCCTGCGCTCCTCCCAGTGGACGAATCCGGCGAGTATCCCCAGCCCAGCCAGGACCATGAAGGGCACCACCGAGAAGCCGAGCGGGGTGATCTCGTTTCCGTTGATCGTCGGCGCCCCGAGTGGCTTCACGAATCCCCACTTGCTGCCCATCAGGATCCCGAAGACGGCCAGTCCCAGGCCGGCTACGGAGAGCACCGACCCGATGACGTCCATCTTGGGGCGGTGCTCGGCCTTCGGCGCCTGGGCGATCTGTCCCCGCACCAGGATGATCCCGGTGACGATCACCGTCTCTCCCGCGAACACATAGCGCCAGCTGGCGTTGGTCGTCACCCAGCCGCCGATCAGCGGGCCGGCCGCGACGGCGACCGCGGTGATGCCGCCGATCAGCGCGTAGGCGACCGCTCGGTCCTTGCCCTCGTAGTTGGCAGCGGTCAGCGCGGCGATCCCGGGGATCACCATGATCGCCCCGAGCCCCTCGATCCCGGACCAGCCCACGAGCAGAACGGTGAGATTGGGGCTGAGGGCCGTGATCAGCGAACCGACGCCGTAGACCGCGAGCCCGATCGCGAACATCCGGTTGCGCCCGTAGATGTCGCCGAGCTTGGCGCCGGTGAGCATCAGTGCGGCCATCACCAGCGCGTACAGCGTGATCGCCGCCTGCACTCCCTGGATCGAGGTGTTGAGGTCGGCGGTGATCTGGGAGATCGAGACGTTCATCACGCTCGTGTCGAGCGTCATCACGAACTGGCCCGAGGCCAGGATGATGATGGGGATCCACTTGCGCATCAGCGGCTCGTTGTCAGCGGGAGGCTGCCTCCTCGAGGCTCGGGCGATCCCTGAGCGGGCGAGCCGGTGGCATCAGCCTGGGACGATGCCACTGGCATGGGACACGCGCCTCACTCGCTCTGGGCACGTACTTGCGGCTGCATCTGGACCTTCGACGAGGGGCGAGCTGTAGGGCGGCTGGCTATCCGCCGCTAGGACAGCGCCCTAGCCTTGATCGAGTCGTACTCCTGCCTGGAAGATCGCGCCCGAGTCGAGCAGCTCCTTGGCCTTGGCGATCTCGGTCGCCGAGCCGCCAGCGGTGTCGCGCACGTATTGGTCCATGGACGCCTGCTGGGCCTTGGCCTGATCGAGGCTACGCTCGCGCATCCCGTCGTGCTGGGCGATCAGGTAGATCAAGACGCCCAGGAACGGCACGATGATCACGAAGACAACCCACCCTGCCTTGGCCCAGCCGCCGATGTCGTGGCGTCGGAAGACGTCGGCCAGGACCGTGATCACGATCCAGATCCAGGCCACCCAGGCGAAGAAGATGATCATCGTCCAGAGGATGTCGAGGAACGGATAGTCGCTTGCGATCAGCATTCGTCGTTTGCCTCCATCCAACTGTGGGGCACCACGGTGGGCGCGATTCAATCCACTGCATACGGATACGGTGCACGTCCGACGGGGGGGCATACTATCAACGCTGTGTCGACAACGGCCAAACGGGTCCGGCGCAAGCCGGAGGTCGCCGAGGCGGAGATCCTGAACGCAGCCAGCGAGCTGCTCATCGAGAGCGAGTTCCGCGACCTGACCGTCAGCGCGGTGATGGAGCGCACCGGGATGAAGCGGGCGGCCTTCTACAACTACTTCGCCGACCGCAACGACTTGGTCGTGCGTCTGCTCGGGCGCATCGAGCACGAGATGATGGCCGCATCGAGGCTTTGGCTCGAAGACCAGGGCGGGGGTCCGGCGAGATTCCGAGAAGCGATGAACGATGCGATCGGCGTCTTTGCCCGGCACGGGCACGTGATCAGGGCGGCGCATGCGGCCTCGTTCCACGACGAGGCGGTCGAGCTCCACTACAGGCACGTGTTCCTGCAGGCCTTCATCGATGCCGTTGCGACCCGCATCCGGGCCGAGAACCAGGCCGGCCGGGCTGCCGTCCCCGACCCCGAGCAGGTCGCCGAGGCGCTCGTGCTGATGAACGCCACCGTCCTCTCAGAACGACTCGGCCGGTTCCCAGGGAGCAGCCTGAACCGATCAGCAAGACGATCATCTTGATCTGGCTGCGGGTGATCTACGGGCCCGACATCGAGAG
>CAWDQZ010000015.1:0-32289 GCA_963804595.1 uncultured Solirubrobacterales bacterium | reverse complement strand
GCCCGAGTGAACTTCATCGAGGACGTCATGGAGCGGGCACCCGCGTCGACCCTGGGGATCGTCGCGATCGACGCCGAGGGCGCTCGGCGCGAGTGGCACTACGGCGAGCTGGTCGCCCGCAGCGCCGGTCTCTCCGGCGCCATGGCGGCACTCGGCGTCGAGCGCGGCGATGCCGTGATGACGTTGGTCGGCAGCCGGATCGAATGGGTGCTCGCGATGCTTGCCTGCTTCCGGATGGGCGCAGTCGCAATGCCCTGCAACCCCCAGCTGCGCAGGAAGGACCTGGAGGTCAGGGTCCAGGCGGCGGACCCGAAGCTCTGCATCGGCGAGGAGGAGCTGCTCGGCGAGCTGCCCGGCGGAGTTCCCGCGATGACCATGGCCGAGGTCGCTGATGCGCTCGACGAGGACCGGCCCCAGGAGAATCCCACGGAAGTCGCGGAGCTCGATCCGGAGGACCCGGCGGTGATCATCTTCACGTCGGGGACCACCGGCCAGCCGAAGGGCGTCCTCTACCCCCAGCGCTATCTGGCCGGCCAGAACCTGCAGGCCGAGCACTGGGTCGGGGCTCGCAACGGCGAGCTCACCTGGTGCACCGCAGCCCCGGGCTGGTCGAAGTCCACTCGCAACATCTTCATCGCCCCGTGGCTCCGCGGAGCCGCCGGCCTTATTCACGACGCCCGCTTCGACCCCGCCGAGCGCCTGGCGATCGTCGAGCGCGAGGGCGTCAACGTCCTCTGCCAGGCGCCGACCGAATATCGGATCCTCGCCAAGCGAACGCAGCTCCGGCCGGTCCGATCGCTCCGGCGAATGGTCTCCGCAGGAGAGCCCCTCAATGCGGAGGTGATCCGCGCCTTCCGGGAGGTGATGGGGACCGGGATCGGCGACGGCTACGGCCAGACCGAGACCGGAGCGATCAGCGGGATGCGACCGGACGAGGACGACCCGGCGCACGACGGATCGATGGGCCGGCCGCTGCCGGGGATCGAGACTCGCGTCCTCGACGGAGAGCTGCAGGTCCGGCCGGCCACGGAACCGACCTTCTTCAGCCACTACCTGGGCGAGGAGCCCTTCGACGGCGAGTGGTGGCCGACCGGGGACCACGTCAGCGAAGACGAGGACGGCTACCTCTGGTTCGAGGGCCGGGACGACGACATCATCATCACGGCGGGCTACCGCGTCGGACCGTTCGAGGTCGAATCCGCGCTCGTCTCCCATCCCGCGGTGGCCGAGGCAGCGGCCGTGCCGGCGCCCGACGAGGAGCGCGGCTCCGTCGTCAGGGCGATCGTCGTCCTCTCCGACGGTCACCCGTCGGACGAGCTGGCCGCAGAGCTCCAGGAGCACGTCAAGCGGGTGACCGCGCCATACAAGTACCCCCGCATCGTCGAGTTCACCGACGAGCTGCCGAAGACGCCCACCGGCAAGATCCGGCGCGCCCAACTGCGGGACAGCGGATGAGCAATGGCGCCTCGGCCTGGCGCGAGGACTGGGCCGGCTTCGCGGGAATCTTCATCGTCACCAACCTCGGCCTCCTCGCCGTGGGAGCGACGCTCGCCGTCCTTCCTCACTACGTCAAGGACAACCTGAACGGCTCCGACCTCGAGGTGGGGATCGTCTCCGGTGCCTTCGCCTTCACGGGCATCGTCTGCCGGCCGATCGCCGGCAATCTCGCGGACACCCGAGGCCGCAAGCCGACGGTGATCGTCGGGGCGCTCCTCGCCGCGATTGCGGGCTTCCTCTACTTCGTTCCGGCCGGGATCCTCGGGCTGATCGTGGCGCGCTTCTTCCTCGGCGCCGGCGAGGGCACGGTCTTCACCGCCGGATCGGCATGGAACGTCGACATGGCCTCAGAGGAGCGCCGCGGCCGCATGATCGGGCTCTACGGCCTCGCGATCTGGACCGGGCTGACGCTCGGGCCGCCAATCGGCGTCCTGCTGCAGAACGCCGGCGGCTTCCACCTGGTCTGGGCGTTCGCGGCCGGCGCGCCGCTGCTCGGCGCTGCGATCGCCTCACAGCTGCCGGAGGACTACGAGCCAGCCGAGAACGCCGGCCGCGGTCCGTTCATCTCGCGCGAGGCGCTCGGCCCGGGCGTCACCTTCGCCCTCGGCGTCTTCGGCTTCGCGGCCGTGTCCGCCTTCATCGTCCTCAGCCTCGACGAGCGCGGCATCGGCCACGGGCCGGCGGTGTTCAGCGTGTTCGCGGCGACCGTGGTAGCGACGCGACTGCTGGCGGGCGGGCTCCCCGACCGGATCGGCGCCGCCCGATGCGCGGTCGGCGCCGCCCTGATCGAGGCCGCCGGCCTGACGCTCGTGGGCGTGGCCGCTGACCTCGCCGTGGTGATCGCCGGGGCCATCGGCATGGGTGCGGCTTTCTCGCTCCTCTTCCCCTCGCTGTCCCTGGTGGCGATCAACCGGGTGGGCCCGGAGCGGAGGGGCAAGGCCATGGGCACGTTCACCGCCGCCTTCGACCTCGGCATGCTGGTCGGCTCACCCCTCGTCGGCGCCGCGGCTGCCCTCGCCGGGTACAGCGCTGCCTTCTACGTCGCGGCGGGCGCGGCACTCTGTTGCGCCGCCCTGTCCACCACGTTCGTCGAATCGGCACAAGTTCTGGCCGCAGGTGCTGCGAACCGGAGCCGATCGGGGGACTCGGTCGTCTGAGACACCAACCCCCCGCTACGCTCCCGCCTCACGTGGCACAGAAGGCAACACAGATCTCAGCAAGCGAGGCGACGATCGACCGCAAGCTGGTCAACCAGCTGACCGAGGGGCAGATGGCTCGCTTCCGCGAGCACACCCCGACCTCGGCCGAGTACTTCGACCGCGCCCGGAAGGTGATGCCCGGCGGCGTCCCCTCCTCGTTCCAGCTGAACGATCCCTGGCCCGTCTACATCGATCGCGGCAAGGGCGCTCTCGTCTGGGATGTCGACGGAAGCGAGTACGTCGACTTCCACAACGGGTTCGGCGTGATGTGCGTCGGACACGCGAACCCGGTGATCGGCGAGGCGGTCAAGGCCCGCCATGACGAGGGCACTCATTTCGCCGCCCCCACCAACGGCTCCATCGTCTCCGCCCAGAACCTGGTCGAGCGCTTCGGCCTTCCGCAGTGGCGGTTTACGAACTCCGGCACCGAATCGACGATGTCCGCGATCCACCTGGCGCGAGGCGCGACCGACCGCGACCTGATCATCAAGATCGAGGGCTCCTACGACGGCCACCACGACGCCGTGATGGTCTCGTGCTATCCCGACCTGGATGAGCTGGGGCCCCGCGAGAACCCGAACCCGGTTCCCTTTGGATCGGGCTATCCGCAGGCAGTGGTCGAGCTGACCGTGCCGGTTCCCTTCAACGATCCGGACCTCCTCGAGGCGACGCTGAAGCGGCACGAGGGGAAGATCGCCGGGCTGATCATCGAGCCGGCGATGATGAACATCAACATCATCCCGCCGAAGGAGGGCTACCTCGAGCGGGTGCGCGAGCTCTGCACCGAGCACGGCGTCCAGCTCATCTTCGACGAGGTGAAGACGGGCGCCACCATCGCCTACGGCGGTGCCACCCAGCGCTTCGGCGTCGAGCCGGACATGATCTGCCTCGCCAAGGCGATCTGCGGCGGGTACCCGGGCGGAGCGATCGGGATGACCGCCGAGCTCGGCGAGGTCGTGGCGTCGGACAAGGTCCACCAGATCGGCACCTTCAACGGCAACCCGCTGGTGATGGCGGCGTCCGAGGCGACGCTCACCAAGGTCCTCACGCCCGAGGTCTACGACAAACTCGAGGAAACCAACGACGCCCTCAAGGCGCGTTGCGACGAGGTCATCGAGAAGTACGGGCTACCCGCGTACACGCAGGGCCTCGGGGCGAAGGGGTGCGTGATCTTCGCCTCCGAGCCGATCTACGAGTACCGCGACTACCTGACCAAGGTCGACGCCGAGCTCTCGACCCTCGCCTGGCTCTACCACATGAACCACGGCATCTTCATGACCCCGGGCGTCGAGGAGGAGTGGACCCTCTCGATCGCCCACGAGCAGGAGCACATCGACCGCTACGTGGCCGCGTTCGAGGCGTTCGCGGCCGACGTCTCCGGCTCGTAGCCGACCGGCTGGACGAGGTGGAGCACGGGCTCGCCGAGGACGGCCCGGACTAGCCGGAGGCGCCGTTCAGCGCCAGCGCGCCGCGGGCCGCCTCGATGTCCTCGGTGAGGATCACCAGGCGCACCCCGGTGAAGATCGTGTATGCGACGTCGATGTTGACGCCGGCCTCGGCGAGGTCGCGCGCGATCTCCCCCATCGCCCCCGGCTTGTCGTGGAGATCGACGACGACCGCCTCGCGCTCGTCGGCGACGCTGATCCCCGCTTCCTCGAGAGCCCTGCGGGCCACGGCCGCGTCCTCGACCAGGAGGTGGATGAAGCCCTTGCCGTCCCCGACCATCGCGCAGAGGCCCGCGATATTCACACCCGCCCGGCCGGTCGCCTCGCCGAGGTCCGCCAGCTTCCCCGGCTGGTCGTCCATGATCACCGTCAGGTCCTTCATCGACCTCTCCTCGTAGGGGCGTCCGCATCATATGCCGAGGGCTGGGGTCGTATGAGACGCTCCGAGTACTCTCGAAGAGATGGCCAACCGGCTCGCCGAGGAAACCAGTCCTTACCTCCTGCAGCACAAGGACAACCCGGTCGACTGGCAGCCCTGGGGGCCCGATGCCCTCGAGCGGGCGTCCCGGGAGGACAAGCCGATCCTCCTCTCGATCGGCTACTCGGCCTGCCACTGGTGTCACGTGATGGAGCGGGAGTCCTTCGAGGACGAGGAGACGGCCGCCCTGATGAACGCCAACTTTGTCCCGATCAAGGTCGATCGCGAGGAGCGCCCGGACGTCGACGACATCTACATGGAGGCGGTTCAAGGCATGACCGGCCAGGGTGGTTGGCCGCTGACCGTCTTCCTCGACCCTGAGGGCGTGCCGTTCTACGGCGGCACGTACTTCCCGCCCGAGCCCCGTCAGGGGATGCCCAGCTTCAGGCAGGTGCTGGAGGCGACGGCGGGCGCCTACCGCAACCAGCGCGAGGAGCTGCGCGAGGCATCGGCCAGGATCCGCGAGTCGCTCGGTACCGTCGGCACGGTCGAGCAGTCGCAGGAGCCGCTCGACGAATCGATCCTCGCCCAGGCGATCTCGGGTCTGCAGACGAACTTCGACCGCTCCAACGGCGGCTTCGGCGGCGCCCCCAAATTCCCGCCGGCGAGCACGCTCGAGTTCCTGCTCGACCGAGGCCAAGACGACCCCGTGCGCCTGACGCTCGACAAGATGATGCACGGGGGCATCTACGACCAGCTCGGCGGTGGCTTCGCGCGCTACTCGGTCGACGCGACCTGGCTCGTGCCGCATTTCGAGAAGATGCTCTACGACAACGCGCTGCTCGCACGCGTCTATCTCCATGGCTGGCAGGTGATGGGCGAGGAGCGGTGGCGGCGGGTCTCCGAGGAGACCCTCGACTGGGCGCTGCGGGAGATGCGCGGCCCCGAGGGCGGCTTCTACTCCGCGCTCGACGCCGACTCCGAGGGCGAGGAGGGGAAGTTCTACGTCTGGGAGGAGGACGAGCTCCGCGAGGCCCTGACCGATGCCGGTATCCCCGCGGAGGGGGGCGAGCGCGTGCTCGGCTACTGGGGCGTGAGCCCTGCCGGCAACTTCGAGGGTCGAAACGTCCTCCACGTCCCGCTCGGCTCCAGCGCCCAGCGCCCAGCGGAGCTGGGCGACGCTCGCACGGCCCTCTATGCGTGGCGCGACCGCCGGGTCCGCCCCGGCCTCGACGACAAGCGGATCTGCTCGTGGAACGCGCTGATGATCGCCGCCCTCGCCGACGCGGGCGCCGCCCTCGGGCGCCAGGACTACATCGACGCCGCGGCGGCCTGCGCCCGCTTCGTCTGGGAGGGGATGCGGGACTCCGATGGTCACCTGCGCCGGACCTGGAAGGACGGGGAGGCGAGACTGAACGCCTATCTCGAGGACCATGCCTTGCTGGTCGAGGCACTGCTGCGGCTCTACGAGGCAACCCTCGAGGTCCGCTGGTTCGACGCGGCGCGCGAGACCGCCGACACGATGATCGAGCGCTTCGCCGACGACGAGCGGGGCGGCTTCTTCACCACCTCGACCGACCACGAGGAGCTGATCGCCCGCCGCAAGGACGTCGGCGACCACCCCATCCCCTCGGGAAACTCAGCCGCCGCCTACGGCCTCCTGCGACTCGCCGCGCTCACGGGCGAGCGGGAGTACGAGGACCGGGCAATCGGCACGATGCGCCTCTTCGCCCCCGCGGCGGCCCGCCACCCGGACGCCTTCGGACACCTGCTCCAGGCGATCGACTTCCACCTCTCTCCGGTGCGCGAGGTCGCCCTGGTCTTGCCGCCGAACGGAGATTCCTCGGCCGGCCTGGACGAGCTCGCCCGAGTCGTCCGTTCGGCCCACCGCCCTCACATGGTGCTCGCCGGCGGGCCCGAGGGCTCGGACCGCCCGGAGCTGCTGCAGGAGCGACCGGCTGTCGAGGGCAGGCCGGCGGCGTATGTGTGCGAGCACTTCGCCTGCAAGGCCCCGGTGACGGAGCCGAGCGAGCTCGCGGCGCAGCTCGGATAGCGATCCACCGTCAGGCGCGTTTCCAGGGCAAACGACCTTCGATCTCCACCTCGAGCGCGAAGCTGAGGAACGTTCTGATCAGGACGATCAGTCCGAGAACGGCGACGTTCTCCAGTGAGGGCTGCACGGCGACCGTCCTGATGATGTCCGCCGCCACCAGGAACTCCAGCCCCAGCAGGATGCTGCGCGCAAAGACGGTCCTGACGGTGCCGTAGACGTCCGCGGCTCCTTCGCCCCTCAGCAGACCGAGTCCGGCGCGTACGAGCGCTCCCGCCAGACCGATGACGATCGTCGCAACTCCGAGGATCTCGACACCACGGGCGACGTCGTCCATCGTCCCCTCGAGGCCCATAGCGCAGCAACCCCCTCAGAGAATCGGCAGGAACTGTTCGATCTCGTACGGGGTGACCCGCACGCGGTAGTCCTCCCACTCCTGCCGCTTGATCTCGATGAAGCGGTTGAAGGCGTGCTCGCCCAGGGTGCGGAGGACGAGCTCCGACTCCGCGGCCAGCTCGATCGCCTCGCCGAGTGTCTCGGGCAGCTGCTCGATGCCGCGGCGCTGGCGCTCCTCTGGGGTCAGGTGGTAGAGGTTCTGCTCCATCGGCTCGGGTAGCTCGTAGCCGTGCTCGATGCCCTCGAGGCCGGCGTGCAGCATTCCCGCAAAGCACAGGTACGGGTTGCAGGCCGGGTCGGGGCAGCGCATCTCCGCCCGAGTCGCCTGCTCCTTTCCGGGGTGGTAGAGCGGAACCCGGATCAGCGCCGAGCGATTGCGCCGTGACCAGGACAGGTAGACGGGCGCCTCGTATCCGGGGACGAGCCGCTTGTACGAGTTGACCCACTGGGCGAAGAGCGGGGAGAGCTCCCGCGCGTGCTTGAGCTGGCCGGCGATGAACGCCTTGGCCGTGTCCGAGAGGAAGTACTGATCGTCCGCGTCGAAGAAGGCGTTGCCGCCGTCCTTGGAGAGCGACTGATGCACGTGCATGCCGGACCCGTTCACGCCCTCCAACGGCTTCGGCATGAACGTGGCGTGCCAGCCGTACTTCATCGCGTACTCCTTGACCGTGATCCGGTAGGTCATGCAGTCGTCTGCCATCTCGAGCGCGCCCTTGTAGCGCATGTCCACCTCGTGCTGGGAGGGGCCGACCTCGTGGTGGGTGTACTCGACGTGGATGCCGAGCTGCTCGAGTGCGAGCACCGTCTCGCGGCGCACGTCCGAGCCGGCGTCGAGCGTGGTCAGGTCGAAGTAGCCGCCCTCGTCGAGGACCTCGGGGATTCCCTTCTCCGGCTCGGCCGAGCGGAAGTAGAAGTACTCGAGCTCCGGCCCGATGTAGAAGTCGTCGAAACCCATGTCCCTCGCCCGCTCCAGCGCACGGCGCATGATCCATCGCGGGTCACCCTCGTAGGGCTCACCTCCAGGGACCCGGATGTCGCAGATCATCCGAGCGGTCCGGTTGGTTTCCTCGACGCGCCACGGGATCAGTCGGAGCGTGCTCGGATCCGGCACGGCGATCATGTCGGACTCCTCGATCGGGTTGAAGCCCGTGATCGAGGAGCCGTCGAAGCCCATGCCGCCCTCGAAGGCGTCGTCGAGCTCGGCGGCGTGGATGGAGAAGCTCTTCAGCTGGCCGAGCAGGTCGGTGAACCAGAGGCGGACGAAGCGAACGTCGTTGTCCTCGCAGTACGCGATCGCCTCCCTGGCGTCGGTCGCGACGACTTCCTTTGTGCCCGTCGAGGCCATGGGGTCGGAAAGTTACGCGAGGACCGCGGAGAGCGTCGATAGGCGGAACCGGTGCGTATCGCCAGGCCAGGCATCCAACCAGGCTCGGCCCGCGTACCAGAGAGCAGAAACTCGGATATGGCTGTACACTTACGAGGCGTAAGTAACCGGCTAAAAGTAAAGTAAGCCTTTTGTAAAAGGCGGATCGAGGAAATGACCGTAAAGACAGACGTCAGTCGCTTCCACATCCACGATGAGCTCACCGCCCCGGACGGAAGCGCTCCACTTATCAAGAGCATCCAGACGGCCGGCGGTGCCGTCTCGAAGTTCATCGGTGTGCTCGCGGAGTCCCCTGCCGCCCTGCGCGGCTACACCCGTCTTCGCACCGAGCTTCGCTCGACCAAGCTCCCTCGTGCCACCCGCGAGCGCATCGGGCTCGCGGTCGCCGAGTGGCGCAACGACCCGTACACGCTGACCCAGTACGCCCGCACGGCGCGGGCGGCCGGACTCGGCCTGGACGAGGTCGCCCGGGCGCGCAACTTCACCTCCTCGGACGAGAAGGACGCTGCGCTGCTCACGCTGCTGAAGGAAACGCTGAACCCCTCCGAGCGTCCCCCTCACCACCTGGTCGAGGAGGCGAGAGAGGCCGGCTGGTCCGACGAGGAGATCCTCGACGCGGTAGCCGAGCTCGCCCTCGCCGAGTTCGAGAGCCTCTTCGCCTCCGTCGCGGCCCTGCCGCAGGAGGGCGATCCGGCGGTGCGCCGGGACGTCGCCGCGTAGCCCGGCTTCGCCTTCGGATCGCGGCCACGAGCGGCCGCGCCACAGAAGCCATAACCGATGGTCGCTGGGGCGGGTATTGCGCCCGCGACTCCGGAGTGGTATGCCTTCAGCCACAGGGCAGCCGAATGAAGAACGCAGGCTTGATCACGGGCGCATGGAAGCTCCCTCGGGCGATTCAGCTGCTGGTGCTCGCACTCGCCCTCGCCGGTTCGCTTGCCTTCACCACTGCCGCGTCGGCCCGCGTCCTGCGCGTCGCCCAGAGCCATCCGCCGGGTACGGCTGCCGCGCAGTTCAACTCGATCCAGGCCGCCGTCGACGCCGCCCGACCCGGCGACTGGATCCTGATTGCGCCGGGCGATTACCACGAGCGCGGCGACTACACGACTCACCAGCCGACCGATGAGGCCGGCGCCGGTGTGCTGATCACCACGCCGAACATCCACCTGCGCGGGCTCGACCGAAACGGCGTCGTCGTCGACGGGACCAAGCCGGGCTCGCCGAGGTGCTCGTCGGCCGCCGGCAACCAGGACTTCGGGCCGAACGGGCTCGGGCGCAACGGGGTCGAGGTCTTCAAGGCCGACGGCGTGACTGTGGAGAACATCACCGCCTGCAACTTCCTCGATGGCTCGGGCGGCGGCGGCAACCAGATCTGGTTCAACGGCGGTGACGGCAGCGGCCAGGTCGGCATGGGACCGTTCGGCGGCGACTTCCTCTCGGCGACCTCGACCTTCTATGGCGGCTCCGACGCCCCCGCCGGCACCTACGGGATCTTCACCTCCAACTCCCGGGGGCCGGGAGTGATCGACCACTCCTACGCGAGCAACATGAACGACGCCAGCTACTACATCGGCGCCTGCCCCGACTGCAACCAGGTGCTGACCCACGCCCACGCCGAGGGAAGCGCGCTGGGCTACTCCGGAACCAACTCGGGCGGCCACTTGGTGATCGAGAACTCCGAATGGGACCTCAACAACACCGGCATCGTCACCAACTCGCAGAACAACGACGACGCACCGTCGCCGCAGGTCGGCCTCTGCCCCGGCAGCGCGACCCAGTCCTGCACGATCTTCCGCAATAACTTCATCCACGACAACAACAACCCCAACGTGCCGATGGCCGGCAGCGCCTCGCTCGGCCCGCCGGGCACCGGCATGGTCGTGTCCGGCGGTCGCTTCGACACGGTCACCCAGAACCGGGTCACCGACAACGGCGCCTGGGGGATCCTGCTCGCACCATTCCCGGATACCACCGAGAATCCTCTCGACACGCCGTCGCACTGCCAGGGCGGGACGCTCAACTTCGAAATCGCGCCCGGCCTCGTCATCCCCTGCTTCTACGACGACTGGGGCAACGAGGTCTCCGACAACTCGCTGAGCGGCAACGGGTTCTTCGGCAACCCGACCAACGGCGACCTCGCCGACCTCTCGGGCCTGCATGATCCCGGCAACTGCTGGCACGGCAACTTCCATCCCGACGGCAGCCCGGTCACCAGCTCACCCGACGACCTCCAGGGCACCCACGGGACATGCGGGGTGCCCAACCAGGGCGCCGGCCTCCTCTCTCCGCTCTCGCTACAGGTGATCTGCGCGACCCAGGCGTTCGGACCAATGCCTGGCTGCGGAAACTACCCGCGGCCGATCAACGTCCAGATGCTGCCACTGCCGTCGCAGACCTCGATGCCGTCGCCATGTTCCGGGGTCCCCAACACGCCGTGGTGCAAGAACCCGCACGGCGCTGGTTAGCGCTCAAGGGGGTGGCCGCTAGGCCGCCGGCGGCGTGACCGTCGCCTGGATGCGCCCGGATCCGACCCCCAGGAAGCCGACGCGCTTGGCCGTCTTCTTGGTCAGGTCCCAGGCGTAGCCCTTGTGGAACGGGCCGCGGTCGATCACCGTGGCCGTGACGCTGCGCCCGCCGTAGCTGAACGTGACCAGTGTGCCGCAGGGAAGCTTCCGGTGCGCGACGCCGATCGTGGTCGGCGTGAGCATGGTTCCGCAGGCGGTCGACTTGCCCCAGAAGCCGGGTCCGTACCAGGTGGCGGCCTTGTAGACGGTCCAGCTCGGTGAGGAGCTCGGCTGAGCGGTCGGCTCCGTCGGTGTCGTCGTGGCTCCCGGCACTCCGCTCCCGCCGGTCTGGGCGCCGGCGATCGGCGCGGCGACGCCGATGGCGGCGACACAGGCGAGTCCCGCAACAGCACGAATTGTTCGCTTGCTCGTCAAACCTTCCTCTTTCGTTGCTTACGGGGTTAGCTGACGGGCTCGCGCTGAAAGATCGCGCTACGCGGCGTACTGGCCGCGACTCGCCCCAACTGATGGGTCCCCCGATCTCCGTCTATGTGAGTTGACGAAGATTCAGCGGAAGTGCGGGCGGCACGTTAGCAGAGTGCCGCGCACCGCCCACCTACTTTCCAGGTCGGCCGTTCTGAGCCGAACCTTCACTTCGAAAGGAATCGCCCACCAGTCCATATGCTGCGGCCGATGCCGGGAGCGCTGGTCACAGGAGCGGGTCGGGGAATGGGACTGGAGATCGCGCGACGGCTGGTCGGTCGGGGCTATGAGGTCGCCGTCGCTGACATCGACGAGGCGAACACCACCGCGGCCGCCGAGCAGCTCGGCGATCGCGCCTGGCCCCTCCCACTCGACGTCACCGACTCCGAGGCCGTCGACGCGGCTGCCCAGCAGGTCGTGGACCGATCCGGCTCCCTCGACGTCTGGGTAAACAACGCGGGGATCCTGATCACCGGCCTCGGCCAGGAGCAGGGCGTCGACGTCTACCGGCGGCACATCGACGTCAACTATTTCGGGACCGTCAACGGGACGCTCGCCGCCATCGAGCGGATGCGGAGCAGCGGGCGGGGCCAGATCATCAACCTGATCTCGCTCGCCGGTCTGGCGGCGGCGACCGGCATCGTCGCCTACTCGGCGAGCAAGCACGCGGCGATCGCGTTCAGTCTCGGGATGTCCGCCGACCTGAGACGCGAAGGCCTCGGAGGGATCCAGATCTCGTGCGTCTGCCCGGACGGCGTCTGGACGCCGATGATCATGGACAAGCTCGACGACCCGAACGACGCGCTCTCCTTCTCCGGCGTGATGCTGATGCCGGAGAAGGTCGCCGAGCACGTCGAACGCCTACTCGACAAGCCGAAGCCGGTTCTCACCATCCCGCGGTGGCGGGGGCAGTTCGCCCGCTTCTTCGACCGCTACCCGAAGCTGTCGCTGCGCCTGACGCCCATGCTGATGCGCGACGCCCGGCGTCGCCAGCGCGCCTTCAAGAAGAAGGTCCAGTCCGGCAAGTGGCCTCCGAAGCCCCGCTGAGGGGGCCACACGACCCCGGAACTCGCGCCGGCCGCTTCCACACCGTCCGCGAGCCGATGCCCCTCTCCGGCTGGCTCCGTTACCCGGCGGCCTGGTGGCGGGCCCGCCGCGGCAGCACACCCGAGCGCCCCTGGATCGTTCCCGCGGCAATCGGCTACCTGCGCAGGCGAATCCGCTCGGACTGGTCGGTGCTCGAGCTGGGCGCGGGTCGGTCGACGCCGTGGCTCGCACGCCGTGCCGGTCGGGTGCTCTCCTTCGAGGACAACGGGTTCTGGGTCGAGGAGACGCGAGGCCGGCTGCGCGAGCTCGGTTTCGAGAACGTCGAGCTCCGTCAGCTGCCCGTCGATGAGTTCGCCGCCGAGGTGGACGCGCTGCCGGATGCCCGCTTCGACCTGGTGGTGGTCGACTTTCTCGAGGCTCCAACCGTCACGCGGATGGATGTCCTCCGGCCGGTAATGAGCAAGGTGCGGTCGGGGGGCCTGTTGCTCCTGGACGATTCGGATCGGCCGGGGTATGCGGAGGCCTTCCAGCTGCTCGCCGACTGGCGCTTCAG
Source organism: uncultured Solirubrobacterales bacterium (assembly GCA_963804595.1). Classification (GTDB taxonomy): domain Bacteria; phylum Actinomycetota; class Thermoleophilia; order Solirubrobacterales; family 70-9; genus DASUPK01. The sequence goes on along the minus strand of CAWDQZ010000015.1, from coordinate 19,316 downwards.
GAAGTTCGTGGGCGTCAAGGACGGCTGGCCGGAGGCCTGCGAGACCGGCATCTTCCGCCGGCCCAAATAGAAGAGGCCCCTTGCGGGGCCTCCTCCTTAGCGAGTCTGTAAGCCGGATTCTGTCGGGGGCAGCCATCCATCTTTGCGGCCCACCTGGACCTCGCCGGGCCGGGTCGGAGGTCCTGCTTGGCCTTGCACCTGGCGGGGTTTGCCATGCGCGCCAACGTCACCGCGGCGCCGGTGCGCTCTTACCGCACCGTTTCACCCTTGCCTGTGCGCGGCTCACGTGTGGCCGCGCCATCGGCGGTCTGTTCTCTGCGGCACTTTCCCGCGGGTTTCCCCGGGTGGGCGTTACCCACCGCCATGCCCTCTGGTGTCCGGACTTTCCTCGAAGACTCCTTTCGGCGATCTCCGCGACTGCCTGACTCGCACCCCCAGGTTAGTCCGAATCGGCGGCTCCGGGGAACCGCTTTCGCCCAGTTTCCGAGCGCGCAGGGGTGCCGTCTTTGGTGGATCTTGTCTTTACTGGCGTCCCCCCTGCTGTGTAATTCCGGTTAGACACTGAGGATGGGCAGTCTCCGGAAATTCGCGTACCTGGTTGCTGCCATCGGCATCACCCTCGGCTTCCTCCCCTCTCAGGATCGGGCCGCCGCGGACACCTTCAACGATTCGGGGTTCGCGACCGAGAGGGTCGCCACCCTCCCGCCGTACACCCTGGTCGGCATGGCGTTCGCTCCGGACGGGCGCATGTTCGTCTGGCAGAAGAACGGCGTCGTGCGAGTGATCAAGAACGGGCAGCTGCTGCCCACGCCGTTCATCGACCTGAGCGCCAAGGTCAACACGTTCGACGACCGCGGGTTCTGGGGCCTGGCGTTCGATCCGCAGTTCGCCAGCAACGGCCGCATCTACATGACCTACACGTTCGAGAATGCGGGCAATCCGAACAGCAGCGCCCCTCGGACCGCCGCCTGGCGCGGGTCACGGCCGACCCGGCGAATCCCGATGTCGCCCTGCCGGGAAGCGAGCAGGTGATCCTCGGCAGCGTCGGCACGCCACCGTGCAGCGCCCAGCCTGCCAGCGCCGACTGCATCGGCGTCCGACGGCGGCTCGCACACGCTCGGGTCCCTTCATTTCGCGCGCCGACGGCACGCTCTTCGTCGGCGTCGGCGACGGCTCCGACGGCGATGCGAACTCGCTGCGCGCCCAGGACCTCAACAGCCCGAACGGCAAGATCCTGCGCATCAATACCGACGGATCCGCGCCAGCGGACAACCCGTTCTACGACGGCACGAACTCCTGGCGATCGAAGGTCTGGGCTCTACGGGGTCCGCAACCCGTTCGGGTTCTCGATCCAGCCCGGGACCGATGAGATCTACTTGGGCGACGTCGGCTGGAACACCTGGGAGGAGGTCGACCACGGGCCCGCCGGGACGAACTTCGGCTGGCCGTGCTACGAGGGGAACGGCCCGCAGCCGTTCTTCCAGGCGAACTTCGCGGCGCAGTGCGCCCTGATCAGCCCGGTCACGCCGCCGTTCTACACCTACGACCACAGCAGTCGGCTCCGCGGTGATCGGCGGCCCGTTCTACACGGGCACGGCGTACCCGGCAGCAGTACCGCGACAACTTCTTCTTCGCCGACTACTCGGGGAACTTCATCCAGCGGGTGGTGTTCGACGCCGACCATCAGCCCGGTCTCGGTGCAGCCGTTCGCGACCGACGTCCAGAGCCCGGTGCACTCACCCTCGGTCCCGACGGGATGCTCTACTACCTCTCGTTCACGACCGGCGAGTGCGACGGATCCGCTTCAACGGACCGGTCGCGGCGGCGTCGGCGCCACGCCGACCAACGGATACTCGCCGCTCTCGGTGTCGTTCTCGAGCGCCGGCTCGAGCAACCCCGGCGGAGGGCAGCTCTCCTACCTCTGGGACTTCGGCGACGGCACGACCTCGACCGCCGCCAATCCGTCGCATACCTACACGTCGTCGACGGTGAGGACGTTCACGGCCCGGCTCACGGTGACCAGCCAGTCCGGCCAGTCGTCGACGGACACGGTCGCCGTGACCGTCGGCAGCCTCCCGCCGACGCCGAGATCACCGCCCCGGCCGACGGCACCACCGTCTATCCCGGACAGACCGTCACGTACCGCGGGTCAGCCACCGATCCGGAGGACGGGACGCTGGCGGCGATCCGCCCTGAGTGGACGGTGCTGCTTCATCACAACACCCACGTCCACACCTTCGTGGGCGGAACCGGTGACCAGGGGTAGCTTCGTGGCGGAAGACCACGGAGACGATCGGAACCTTCAGCTACGAGATCATCCTCACGGCCACCGACAGCAGCGGGCTGAAGTCCAGCACCAGCGTCAACCTCCCGGTCGGTAGCCGACACCTCGCCGCCGACCGCGCCCGACGGGCTTGACCGCGACCGCGGCCGGCACCAGCCAGGTCGAGCCTGAGCTGGACGGCCTCGACCGACAACGTCGGCGGTCGCCGGCTACCGGGTCGAGCGCTGCCAGGGCACGGGCTGCACCAACTTCGCCCAGGTCGGCACGCCCACCGGCGACCAGCTTCAGCGACACCGGCCTGGCGCCCTCGACCACCTACCGCTACCGGGTGCGGGCGGTCGATGCCTCCGGCAACCTCAGCGGCTATTCCGCCGTCGCCGAGGCCACCACCGGCGCCGCTCCGCCCACGCCCCCGGGCCTGGTCGGGGCCTGGGCGTTCGACGAGGGAGCCGGCACCACCACCGCCGATGCCTCCGGCAATGGGAACGCGGGCACCATCACGGGCGCCAGCTGGACGACCCAGGGCCGCTACGGCAACGCCCTGAGCTTCAACGGCACGAACAGCCTGGTCCGGGTCGCGGATTCGGCCTCGCTGGACCTGACCACGGCGATGACCCTCTCGGCCTGGATCCAGCCGACGGCCAGCCAGAGCGGCTGGCGGACGATCCTCCAGCACGAGACCGACGCCTACTTCCTCAATGCCAGCAACAGCGACGGGCCGCTGCGCCCGTCGGGCGGCGGGACGTTCGGCGGAAACACCCAGTATCGTGAGCGGCCCGACGCGCCAGTCCGGTCAACGCCTGGACCTACGTGGCCTTCACCTACGACGGCGCCACCACTGCGGCTCTTCGTCAACGGCACCCAGGTCGCCAGCCGCGCCGCGACCGGCGCGATCCAGACCACCAACAGCCCGCTCTGGATCGGCGGCAACAGCCCCTACGGCGAGTACTTCCAGGGCCTGATCGACGAGGTCCGCGTCTACAACCGGGCGCTCACCCAGGCCGAGATCCAGACCGACATGAACACGTCCATCGTGCCCACCGCTCCGCGACACGACGCCGCCGTCGGCGCCGACCGGGCTTGACCGCGACCGCGGCCAGCTCCAGCCAGGTCGAACCTGAGCTGGACGGCCTCGACCGACAACGTCGGCGTCACCGGCTACCGGGTCGAGCGCTGCCAGGGCGCGGGCTGCACCAACTTCGCCCAGGTGGGCACGCCCACCGGCGACCACGCTTCAGCGACACCGGCCTGGCGCCCTCGACCACCTACCGCTACCAGGTGCGGGCGGTCGACGCCGCCGGCAACCTCAGCGGCTACTCCGCGATCGCCACGGCGACCACCACCGGCGGCGGCCGACACGACGCCGCCGTCGGCGCCCACCGGGCTCGCCGGCCACCGCGGTCAGCACGCAGCCGGATCGACCTCGGCTGGACCGCCTCGACCGACAACGTCGGCGTCACCGGCTACCGGGTCGAGCGCTGCCAGGGCACGGGCTGCACGAACTTCGCCCAGGTGGGCACGCCGACCGCGACCGACCTTCAGCGACACCGGCCTGGCGCCCTCGACCACCTACCGCTACCAGGTGCGGGCGGTCGACGCCGCCGGGAACCTGAGTGCCTACTCCGCGATCGCCACGGCGACCACCCCGGCGGCGGCCGACACGACGCCGCCGTCGGCGCCCACCGGGCTCGCGGCCACCGCGGTCAGCACCAGCCGGATCGACCTGAGCTGGACGGCCTCGACCGACAACGTCGGCGGTCACCGGCTACCGGGTCGAGCGCTGCCAGGGCAACGAGCTGCACGAACTTCGCCCAGGTGGGGACGCCGACCGCGACCACCTTCAGCAGCACGGGACTGGCGGCGAACACCAACTACCGCTTCCGGGTGCGAGCGGTCGACGCCGCGGGGAACCTGAGTGCCTATTCCGCCATCGTGACCAGTCGAGACCCTCGCCGCCGACACCACCCGACCGACCGCTCCGACGGGGCTCACCGCGACGGCGGCGGGCCCGACGCAGATCAACCTCGGCTGGACGGCCTCGACCGACAACGTCGGCGTCAGCCGGCTACCGGGTCGAGCGCTGCCAGGGCGCGGGCTGCACCAACTTCGCCCAGATGGGCACGCCCACCGCGACCACCTACAGCGACACCGGCCTGTCGCCCTCGACCACCTACCGCTACCGGGTCCGGGCGGTCGACGCCGCCGGCAACCTCAGCACCTACTCCAACGTCGCCACGGCGACGACGCCGGCCGTCCTGGACACCTCGCCGCCGACCGCCCCATCGGCGCTGACCGCGACCGCCGCCGGGTCCGGTCAGGTGAACCTCGAGCTGGACGGCCTCGACCGACAACGTCGGCGTCGCCGGCTACCGGGTCGAGCGCTGCCAGGGCACGGGCTGCACCAACTTCGCCCAGATCGCCACGCCCACCGCGACGAGCTACAGCGACACCGGCCGTCTCGCCCTCGACCACCTACCGCTACCAGGTCGGGCGGTGGACGCCGCCGGGAACCTGAGTCGCCTATTCCGCCGATCGCCACAGGCGACCACCGGCGCCGCTCCGCCCACGCCGCCGGGCCTGGTCGGGGCCTGGGCGCTTCGCGGAGGGAGCCGGTACGACCACCGCCGACGCCTCGGGCAATGGGAACGCCGGGACCCTGATCGGCGCCAGCTGGACGACGCTGGGCCGCTACGGCAACGCCCTGAGCTTCAACGGCACGAACAGCCAGGTCCGGGTCGCCGATTCGGCCTCGCTCGACCTGACCACGGCGATGACCCTCTCGGCCTGGATCCAGCCGACGGCCAGCCAGAGCGGCTGGCGGACGATCCTCCAGCACGAGACCGACGCCTACTTCCTCAACGCCAGCAACAGCGACGGGCCGCTCCGCCCGTCGGGCGGCGGCACCTTCGGCGGCAACACCCAGTATCTGAGCGGCCCGACGCGCCAATCCGGTCAACGCCTGGACCTACGTGGCCTTCACCTACGACGGCCTCACCATGCGGCTCTACATCAACGGCACCCAGGTCGCCAGCCGCGCCGCGACCGGCGCCATCCAGACCACCAACAGCCCGCTCTGGATCGGCGGCAACAGCCCCTACGGCGAGTACTTCCAGGGCCTGATCGACGAGGCCCGCGTCTACAACCGGGCGCTCACCCAGGCCGAGATCCAGAGCGATATGAACGCCCCGGTTCCACCTGGCTCTTGAGTCGCGCGTCAGGAGAGCGAGGAGCCGCAGGTGTCGCAGCCGCGGCGCTCCAGCTCTCCATGACACACCGGGCACTGCGCCCGGCCGTGAGCCGTCAAGGCCTCCCAGGCGTCGAGGATCGAGTCCTCGAGCGTCACCTCGGACGGCTCGAACAGACGGGCCTCGCTCTCGACGGCAAGGACCGTCACGGGACCCTCCTGAAGACCCCGACGACGCGCCCCAGCAGGTGCACGTCGCGGGTTCGAATCGGCTTCATGCTCTTGTTCTCCGGCTGCAGCCGCACCTGATCCTTCTCACGGAAGAAGCGCTTCACGGTCGCCTCGTCGCCGATCAGGGCGACCACGATCTCTCCGTCGCGGGCGCGCTCCGTGGGGCGCACGACGACGAAGTCCCCCTCGAGAATCCCGGCGTCCTTCATGGACTCGCCGCGGACCCGCAGGATGTAGTCGCCGTCCTCTCCGCCGACGATGTCGGGAACGTCGAGGTAGTCCTCGATGTTCTCCTCGGCCAGGATCGGCTCGCCGGCGGCGACCTGCCCGACGAGCGGCAGCCCGGTGGGGCGCACGGCCTTCTTGGCCCTTTGAACCATGACCTCGAGCGCGCGCGGCTTGGAGGGATCCCGCTTGACCACGCCGAGGCTCTCGAGCTTGGAGAGGTGCGCGTGGACCGTCGAGGACGAGTGGAGCCCGACGGCCTTGCCGATCTCACGCACCGTGGGCGGGTAGCCGTGCTGCTTCAGGTAGCGGCTGATGAAGTCGAAGATCTCGCGCTGACGCTTGGTCAGGTCCTTGACGAGGTCCATTTCCTCTCCTCAGTCAGCCGCTCGGTGGGCGGCGGTCGATGGTCATAGGCGAACACACGTTCGGAGAGTAGCGCCCCCCGCGGACGCTTTCAAGCAGCGTTCTGAGGCGAACGATTCTGCTCCGACTATCATCGGCGGCCCTCGAGCGGCTGTGGCGGAACTGGTAGACGCGCAAGGTTGAGGGCCTTGTGGCCCTAACGGGCCGTGGAGGTTCGACTCCTCTCAGCCGCACCTCGGAATCCCTGCTCCGCGGGGGTTTCGTGCTTTCAGGGGCGACAGAAGGCGCGGCCCGATCCGTTAGTGACTAGGACGGCGGATCTCACCGACGAGCGTCGTCGAGCGACGCGGAGTGACCCTGAAGGCCCTCGAGACATAACCAACGGCCGCTGCCGGCCTCGGCGGCGACGAAGGATCGAGTCCTCTGGCTCGACGGACTCCGCGGCGCGGCAGCGATGTTCGTCGTCTTTCACCACGCGTGGCTGGCGAGCTTGGCCGGGCTTTCCGCATAACACCGGGCCCTGGTGGCTGGGCTGGCTGCTGTATGGGCACCTCGCCGTTGCCGTCTTCATTGTCGTTTCCGGCTTCTCGCTGGCGCTGGCGCCGATGCGTGACAACGGACAGCTGCAAGGGGGCGTGTCCCGCTTCGTCCGCCGGCGAGCCTGGCGGATCTTGCCGGCGTATTGGGCCGCGCTGATCTTCTCGACGCTGATCACCGCTTACCTGCTGCGCCCTGATCTCGGGGCGATGGAGGTCTCGAAGGCGCTGGCCGTCCATGGCCTGCTCCTGCAGGACGTCGTTGGCAGCCAGACGCCCAACGGCGCGTTCTGGTCAATTGCAGTCGAGTGGCAGATCTACTTCGTCTTCCCGCTCATCTTGTTGGTAGGAATAAAGTGGAGCCTCAAGGCTGCGGTCATCTTGACGATCGTGGCGGTTCTGATCGCTCACATGGTCGCGGGGCTCGGTACACCCTTCAACAAGCTCGACGAGCTTACGCCTCAGTTCCTTGCGCTCTTCGCGCTGGGCGTCCTCGCCGTCAAGCTCGGCAGTACCGGAGAGAACGCCAAGCTGTCGCGCTGGCTAGGCGGCACTAGCGCTGGCCGCCCTCCTGGCTGTCGTCGCCAGCGCGATTCTCCACGGCTCCGAATGGATGGTCGCCCACTTCTTCTACGTAGACCTCGTCTTCGGTCTCTTCGTCGCATGCGCGATCTATCTGCTTTTCACGGGCTGGCGCTCGGCCGGTGCGGCCCGCCGCCCGCTGACCTCCCGCAAGATGCTGCGCCTGGGACTCTTCTCGTACAGCATTTACCTGCTGCATGGTCCGATCCTCGGCGTGCTCGACAAGTACCTGATCGGCCCCCTTGGTATCCCCGCGCTGGCGCAGTTCGGCTTGCTGCTTGTGGTCGGGTTGCCGCTGGTGCTAGTGCTTTGTTACGGATTCCATCTGCTCTTCGAAGCACCCTTCCTCCGGCATCGCGGCATCCGCGCTCTCCGAGAAATCCCAGGCATCCAGATGATCCTGCCGCGCCGAGGTGCGTCCACGGTCCCTCCGACGGAGGTTGCCGTGGCACGCGGGCATGGAGGCGACTAGGCGTTCGCAGCGAAGGACGTTGTAAGCCGAGTGCGGCTGTTCAGCGCCGGTAGGGAAGCGCCCGGATCAGGTTGACGATCCCGACGATCAGGACGACCACGGCGTAGCCCGTCGGGATGTCATTGGTGACGAGGCCGAAGATGCCGACGCCGATGAGGAGCACCGCGAGCAGGGTCGCGATCGCCGGCGAGTTCAGCCTCTGAGCGAGGCGTGGCAGGAGGACCATTCAGTCGGAGGACGATACGAGGAACCGCTGCAGTGAGGCAGTCAGCTCCTCCGAGGCCTCCTCGGGAACGAAGTGGCCGGAGGGAAGCGGACCTCCCTCGACGTCGTCGGCCCACCCGCGCCAGACCTCGAGCGCGTCGGCCAGAGCCGTCTCCTCCGAGCCCCAGTGCACGAGCACCGGGCAGCGGATCCGGCGACCGGCGTCGCGGTCCTCGGCGTCGGTCTGCCGGTCGATGTGGAAGGACGCGCGGTAGTCCGCGCACATCCCCGGGATCGTCACCTCGCTGAAGCCCTCCAGGTATCTCTGCACCGCCTCCTCCGGGATCGCCTCGGGCGAGGCCGGCCAGGACCGGAGGATGTCCCGCAGCACGTACTCCGCGCTCGCCGTGATGACACGCTCCGCGAAGGGCGGCGGCTGGGCGAGGAAGTACCAGGGCCAGTAGCCGAGGCTGGCGCCCTGGGCCATGCGCTCGAACTGGTCGACCGTCGGGACGATGTTGAGCACGCCGAGCCGGTCGACAGCCTCGGGGTGGTCGAGCGCCATCCGGTAGGCGACGCGGCCGCCGCGGTCATGGCCGACGACGGCGAAGCGGTCGAAGCCGAGCCGCGACATCAGCTCGACCAGCTCGGCCGACCGCTCGCGGTTCGAGTACCCCTCCCCCAGCTCGCCGCCGGGCTCGGAGCGGCTCTCGCCGTAGCCCTTCAGGTCACAGACGACGACCGTGCGGCCGTCGGCGAGGCCCGGTGCGATGTTCCTCCAGCAGTAGTGGGTCTGCGGGAAGCCGTGGAGGAGCAGGACCGGCGGCCCTTCCCCGCGGAGGCCCGGCCGGTACCTCGTCGGGCCGACCTCCATCTCCCTGTAGGCGAATCCCTCGATCATCGGTTCGGTCCCCGGTCCCTCCTCGCGGTTACGCCCGCCACAATCGGCCTATGTGGATCTCGACGAGAGGCGTTGTCCTGCTCTCCGCGACCGCGCTGGTGGCGGCGGCGGGCCTGATCGCCTGCTCGAGCGATCCGGAGGCGAAGCCTAAGCCGCACGCCCAGGTGCTCGTCTTCTCCAAAACTGCGGGATTCGGACACGACTCGATTCCGGCCGGGATCGCGGCGACCGACTCCTACTCGGAGCCGGACTTCCGCCGGCACCTGCTCGGCGGCATCCTCTGGGCCGCGGGGCTTGCGAAGGGCAACTGCCGGGCCTGAGCTCCAGGGGCGATTTCTCTCGGTTGCAGCCTTGGGTTCACTATGGCGTCCTCAAAGCTGCAATCGGCCAGTTGGGGCGATGTCTGGCGACTCGCCGCGGAGCAGCACGGCATCGTCGCGCGGGCTCAGCTGCTCGAACTGGGACTCACGCCGAGGGCGATCAAACATCGCCTTGATCGCCGACGCCTGCACCTGGTTCGCCAGTGCGTCTACGCGATCGGACACCCAAAGCTGACCCAACATGGGCACTGGATGGCAGCCGTCCTGGCCTGTGGGCCGGATGCTGTGCTCAGCGACGAGAGCGCCGCGGCACTGTGGGGCTTACGAACCAGGCAGCCAAGGCAAGGTGCTCGGATCGAGGTGACGGTCCCGCCAGGACGGTTCCGCCGGCAGCCCGACATCCGCGTTCACCGCCGCAGACTGTTCACGAGCGAGATTGTGCGCCGAGACGGAATACCTGCGACCAGCCCGGGCCAGACACTGGTCCACCTGGCTGCGCGACTGAGTCCGAGCGCGCTCGAGGCCATGGTCAATGAGACCGACAAACTGGGTTTGATCGACGCCGAGCAGCTTCAAGAGTCATTGGACCGCTTTTCCGGACAGGCAGGTGTCGGTCGACTTCGCTCGTTGCTCGAGCGGCAGACATTCAGGCTGACCGACTCGCAGCTCGAACGGCGATTTCTCCCGCTCGTTCGCCGCGCCGGCCTGCCCTCCCCCCTGACCGGGAGGCGGGTCAACGGGTTCAAGGTCGACTTCTTCTGGCCTGACCTCCGGCTCGTGGTCGAAACCGACGGGCTGAGATATCACCGGACTCCGAGTGAACAGGCACGGGATCGCCTGCGAGACCAGGTGCATGCGGGGGCCGGGCTGGTCACGCTTCGATTCACTCATGGGCAGGTCTTCTACGAACCCCGCCACGTCGTCCAGACCCTCGTCGCCGTCGCCCGCCGTATGGATGTCGGGTCGATTGCAGCGCTGAGGACGCCATAGCGGGCCTGGCGTTGCAGTCGCGGCGTGGCGCAGCGGCTACGACTTGCAGAGCCTCGCGCGGATCCAGCCGGAGGCATCGCTCAGCTCGAGGCGGCCGGCGAGCAGCGCCTGGGCGAAGTCGATCCCCTGGTCGGCGAGCCTCCCGTCGGGGGAGTTGGCCGGGTCTCGGCGCAGATTCTCGGAGATCCAGCGGGTGACGACGGATCCGCCGAACATGCTCGCCCTGGCGACGCCGACGAAGTGACGAACCTGGCCGCGGGTGCCGTCGTCGTACTCGGGTTTGAAGCCGCGACCGACGATCACGTTGCGCCCGTCGCGGGCCAGATCGAGCAGGGCGAACCGACCCGGGCGAATGCCGGCCCCCTGCTGCCCGAGATCGATCAGAAACCGCTCGGCGGTCCGGTCCCGGGCCGCGAGGTTCGCGGCGAGACCCGCCAGACGCTGGCAGGCGGTCCCCGAGAGCGGTTCGGTGGCTGTCGCCTGGGCGCCTGCGGGGGAGCCGGACTCACCGCCGAACGGATCGAGCACGACGTACGCGAACGCGCCCGCCGCCAGCACGACCGCGAGCACGATCAGCAGCTTCATCCCGACGAGGAACCCGGGTACTCGCCCGTCTCCGCGATCTCATGGATCGCGACCTCGGGCCGCTCGGAGACGACCTCCAGCAAACCGGCGACGAACTCATGCAGGTGAGGCTGGGCGAAATGCCTGTCGAGCGCCTCGCGGTCGGCCCACTCCTCGACTGCGATGAAGCTGACGGGGTCCTCGACGGCCGCGAAGAACCCGTAGCGAATGCAGCCCTCCTCCCTGCGGGAGTCCTCCTGCATCCGCTCCAGCAGCGCCACCAGCCGCTCGCGCTGCTCCGGCTCGCAGCGGACCCGTCCGATCACCACGATCACGGCGCTGGCGACCGTAGCAGCCATCCCGGCAGGGGATCAGCCGGTCAGCCGGGTGAGCCAGACGGCGTTCAGCGCGGGGATGGCTTTGGCTGAGGAGAACCCGCGGACCGAGCCCTCCAACCCGATTCCGCTCTCCGGCCCGCCGATCGTGTTGAGCAGCGGATCCGCCTCGGCGGCACGCAGAGCGGCCGCATCGAGCGGGTCGGCGACCTGAGCTCTTCCCTCGGAGAGCATCCGGTAGCGCTGACCCGGCAGCGGGGCGACGACGAAGGTGACCCCGTCGAGGGCGGGCCCCAGCCCCAGCGGGCTCCCCCACCACCCCACGTACCGCGAGAGCTCCAGCCGAGCCGGCCCGCCAGTCCCTCGCTCGAACGCGCCCGTCCCGGAGTTGCGCGCATCGGGGAGGAAGCGGGCGCGCTGGCCGCTCTGCGGTTCGAGCGCCTGCGGCGAGACGATCCCGAGCCGCGGCGAGGCCAGCAGCTGCGGCAGGTTCCGAACCGGCCGGTCGAGCAGGAAGCGGACCTGCTCGGGCGTCGGGGCGTCCACGGCGAACAGATCCGGGAGCAGGCCGCGACCCCGCGGATCGCTCTGCCAGCGCCGGGAGTTCGCGAGCACGGCCGCGGCGTTGAAGGGCGTCCCGTCCTGGAAGCGGACGCCGGGGCGCAGGTCGAGGCTCCAGGTGCTCCGCTTCGCCGAGGGGTGAACGCCGGTGACCAGTCCCGGATGCGTGGCGGCCTGCCCGTACGGACCGCCGAGCTGAGCGATCAGCGGCTCGTAGATCTGTCGGGTGACCGTCTGCGCGATGCGGTCCTTCGCCGCCAGGGGATCCAGGGTGCGGGGAAGATTCGGCACTGCGTAGGTCAGCGTGCCGCCACCGCCGGCCGCAGGCAGCTGCGAGGCGCGCTGGGTCCCGTCGCCGCCGCCACCGCCGCAACCTGCAAGCACGACCAGGGCGAGCACCGCGAGTGTGGCGGCGCGCAGCCGCATCTGCGCCCCTAGAGGTTGATGATGATGAGCGCGTTCAGCGCCCAGAGGACCCCGAAGAAGATGGTCCACCTGGTCAGGTTGCGCTCCACGAGCGATCCGCCGCCGAAGGAGCTGCCGCCACCGCCGATGCCGAAGGCGCCGGAGAGGCCCGCGTCCTTGCCGGAGTGCAGGAGCACGAGGAAGATCAGGACCACCGAGAAGATGACCTCGATCACGCTGAGCACGGTTGCCATGGGCGGCAGTGTAGATCAGGCCGAGGTGGGGCTGATAGACATGCCGCGAGCTGGCCACTTTCTGCCTCATCCATGGCGCCTGGCACGAACCCTCCTGCTGGGACCAGTTGATCCCGCACCTCGAGGGGCAGGGCCATGAGGCGGTGGCCCCGGACCTGCCGCTGCACGACCCGGCCGCGGGTTTCGACGAGCGCGTCAGGCCCGCGATCGGCGCGCTCGGTGACGCTGGCGATGAGATCGTCGTGGTCGGCCACTCACAGGGGACGGCATATTCCACGCTGATCGCGGCCAGGCAACCAGCCTCGCTGCTCGTCCATCTCTGCCCCAGGCTCGGGGGCCTTGACGAACCGCCCGGCGCACCGGCCACTTTCCGCGAGGGCTTTCCTTTTCCCCCGGACGGCCCGGACGGCACGAGCGTCTGGGACCCAGAGGTGGCGATCGCGCGCCATGTACGGGCGTCTGCCGCCCGACCTCGCCCGCGAGCTGGCAGAGCGCCTGCGCCCGATGGCCATGCCGGCCGAGCCGTATCCGCTCAGCCGCCACCCCGACGTCGCCGCAGCGCTGATCTACGCCGCCGACGACGAGTTCTTCGAGCCGGACTGGGAGAGGTTCATGGCACGTGAACTGGTGGGAGTCGAGCCGATCGAGATCCCCGGCGGCCACTTCCCCATGGTCGAGGATCCCGAGAGCCTGGCCGATCTCCTCAGCCGGCTCGCTCGCGAGCATTTTTGAGCCGGTCGATCCGCTTCAGGATGTCGATCGCCTCGCCGCGCAGCTCGCGGTCGAGCCGCCGGTAGTCCTCCTCGGTGAGCTTCCCCGAGGCGCGGTCGGCCTCCGCGTCGCGGATCTGGCGGTACTTGGCCTGCTTGCGGGCCTCGAGGTCGGCGAGCTCGGCGACCGCCGGATCGTCGCTCTCAGCCGGCTCGCGGTTGCGAATCGGAGCCGTGACGAACCAGGCGACGAGCACGACGATGACCAGGGCGAGGAAGAACTCCATCGGTAGGGCAGGCTAGGCGGAGCCGCCTGCCGGGGCCTTAGCTCGGCTCGGTGGCGGTTCCCAGCTCCCGCCCGAGCCTGGCCCTGTAGGCGGCCTCGAGGCGACGGCGGGACTCCAGGGCGGGCCAGCCCGCCATCACCGCGCCGGCGAGGGCGATCAGCGCGCCGATCCAGATCCAGCCCACCAGCGGGTTGACGATCACGCGGAAGTTGGCGGCCGGCGGGTTCTGGACGTAGTGCTGGACGAGCGCCAGGATCGCGAACTCCTGGGCCGCGGGCGGCAGGTTCGCGAGCTGGTCGTTGCCCCGCTTGATGTCCGGATTGAGCACCGAGAGGTCCGGCTGGAAGGCGGTCCAGAGGTCGCCGCCGGCCCGGGTCCGCAGGCCGACCTCGCTGGTCGACTCGCCCATGAAGTAGCGGCCGATCGGCCCCGCGCTCGGGTCGTCGGTCGGGTAGTAGTTGCGCGCCGGCGCGAGCGTGCCGAGGCTCTTGCCGTCGCGGCTGACCGAGAGATGGGAGACGAACGAGAGGCGCTCGGGATTGGGGTCGGAGGTGAGCCTGTCGTAGTGGATCGTGTAGTCGCCGACGTTGGCGGTCTGCCCGACCTGGAGGTGGAGGTCGCGGTTGGTCTGGAAGCTCGATGAGGCCGCGATCCCGACCAGCGTCAGCGCGATGCCCGGCGTGCACGATGTAGCCGCCGTAGCGGCGGCGGTTGCGCCCCACCCCCTCGGCGAGGGCGCGCGGCAACGACTCGCCGGTGAGCGCGCGCCGCGTCGCCCCGGCCCGCCAGAACTCGCCGCCGAGGGCGGTCAGCGTGAACGCCGCGAATCCGAAGACGAACAGGGCCCACGGATGGCTGCTCGCGTCCGTGACGACCAGGAGGACTGCGATCGTCGCCGCGGCGGCGATGCCCGGTAAGACCAGCAGCCGCCGGGCGGCGCTCGGGCTCAGCCTGCCCCAGGCGAGCAGCGGCCCGATCCCCGTGAAGAGCACCAGCAGGACCCCAATCGGCGTCACGTAGCGGTTGAACCAGGGAGCGGCCAGCGAGTGCTTCTCGCCGGTGAAGAACTCGGAGATCAGCGGGAAGAACGTCCCCCAGAAGATCACCACCGCCAATCCGACGAGCAAGAGGTTGTTGACGAGGAAGATCGACTCGCGCGAGAGCAGCGAGTCGATTCGGCGCTCCGGCCGCAGCTGATCGAGCCGCGACGACGATCAGCACCGTCGAGCCGATCGCGACCACGGCGATCAACCCGAGCAGCGGGCCGCCCACGGTCGAGGCGCCGAAGGCATGGATCGACTGCAGCACCCCGGAGCGCACGAGGAACGTGCCGAGCAGGCAGAGCGAGAAGGTGCCGCAGATCAGGCTGACGTTCCAGACCTTCAGCATCCCCCGCTTCTCCTGGACCATCACCGAATGCAGGAAGGCGGTGCCGACCAGCCAGGGCATGAGCGCGGCGTTCTCCACCGGGTCCCAGCCCCAGTAGCCGCCCCAGCCGAGCTCCTCGTAGGACCAGCGGGACCCGAGCAGCAGCCCGATGCCGAGGAAGGTCCAGGCGCAGAGCGCGAAGTTGCGGGTCGTCCGGATCCAGCTCGCGTCGAGGCGGCGGGCGATCAGCGCGCCGACGCAGAAGGCGAACGGGATCGACCAGAAGACGTAGCCCGAGTAGAGCATCGGCGGATGGACCGCCATGTAGGGATTGCGCAGGAGCGGGGTGAGCCCGGCCCCCTCGGCCGGCGCCGGGTCGAGCCGAGCGAACGGCTGTGCCTTGAAGATCATCAGCCCGACGAAGAAGGCCCCGATGCCGGCCAGCACCGCGGTCGCCCAGGGGACGATCTCGCGGTGGCGGTTGCGGGTGATGAAGAGCACCGCGCTCGAGGCGAGCGACAGCACCCAGGCCCAGAGCAGCAGGGAGCCCTCCTGGCTCGACCACATCGCGGTCAGCTTGTAGAAGGTCGGCGTCGTGGTCGAGGAGTGGTCCGCCACCAGCGCGAAGCCGAAGTCGTCCCGGACGAAGGCGACCTCGATGATCACCACCGCGGCGGTGAGCAGCCCCGCCATCGCGTAGACCGCCCGCCGCGCGGACTCCACCCAGCGGCGGTCGCCGGTGCGCCCGCCGTAGACGCCCGCGCCGGCCGCGTAGAGGGCGGCGAGCAGCGCGGCGGCCACCAGTGCGGAGCCGAAGATGGTCAGCTGGACTGCCCCGGCGTGGTCGTCGTGAACTTCGACGGGCACTTCGTGATCAGGCTGTCCCGCTGGCCGACGAAGGTGCCGTCCTGGAGCTTGCCGGTGACGATCACCTCACGCCCGTCGCGGAACGGGTCGGGCACCGTGCCGCGAGTAGGTCACCGGGATCGGGTCCGTGCCGTCGCGGTCCGAGATCCTGAAGTTGAGCTGATCGCCCGCGTGCTGGATCGAGCCCGGCACGACCTCGCCGGTCAGCTCATAGGTCCCGGACGGGTCGGCCTGGAGCAGCTGCGAGGGCTCCTTTGCCTCGGTCGAAGCGCTGAACGACGTGTAGACGAGCCCCGCCGCGAGCAGGACCGCGGCGGACAGCGCTATCACCAGACGAATCTTTCGCTTGCGCGAGGGGTCCACTGCCCCGCTGATTATCGCAATCGAGCCTTAAGGCCCGAGCGACGGTGGGCTACGGCACCGTCACGGTGTTCGACTTCGCCGCGCCGCAGACGACCTTCTTGTGCTTCTTCTTGTTGTTGAAGACCTTCTTGTGGGCCTTGGCCACGTAGGTCCCCGAGGCCGGCACCACCGGGCTGAAGAAGCTGTAGTTGCCCTTGCGGCTGCTGGTCGAATTGCCGATTGGCGAGCCGTTGTGCTTGATCGTCACCCGCCGGCCCTTCCGGCAGCGCTTGGACGTCTTGATGTGTCCGCTGTAGGTGCCGCCGCCCTGGCTGTATGGGCTCGGCGGCGTGGCCGACACAGCCAGGCTGATCCTCGCGCCCACCCTGCCCTTCTTTTTCGCCGTCGCGACCGAAACGGACCCAATCGCCAGACAGGCGATCAAGACCATGACGGCTGCAGATACTCTCCTCATCGGCTTGCGCCTCCCTTCGAAGCTGGATGAACTTTCCGTACCGCTACCCAGTGAACCCGGGGGTGTAACCGTGCGGCCATACGAAAGTTCCGGGCGCAAGCGGTTCCCCCCACGATGTTGTTCGTTCGCTGACACCCCATCCCTTGGCTGCTCCTAGCATGGCGCCGCTGACCATGCTGCAGCCGGTCGTGATCCTCTGCGGCGGCCGGGGAACCCGGCTCCGCGAGCGCACGGAGTCGATCCCCAAGGCCCTGGTCGAGATCGGCGGCCGCCCGATCCTCTGGCACGTGATCTCGATCTACAGCCACCAGGGCTTCTCCCGCTTCCTGCTGCTCACCGGCTACAAGGGCGAGCTGATCGCCGACTGGGTCGGCCAAACCGCATGGCCCGAGGAGGTCCGAGTCGAATGCCTCGACACCGGGTCGGAGACGCCCACGGGAGGCCGGGTCAAGCTCGCGGCGGAGCGGCTGGAAGGGGCGCCCTTTTCCCTGACCTATGCCGACGGCGTGGCCGACATCGATCTCGGCGCGCTGGTCGAGTTCCATCGGGAGGGCGACGCCCTCGCCACGATGACCGTCGTCCGGCCCGAGCTCCAGTTCGGCGTCGCCGACCTCGACGAGGACCGTGTGCGCGCCTTCCACGAGAAGCCTCGGGTCGAGAGCTGGATCAACGGCGGCTTCTTCTGCTTCGAGCCGGGGGCGCTGGAGTATCTGAGCGAGGACAGCGTCCTCGAGCGCGAGCCGCTGGAGGGACTCGCCGCCGACGGGCAGCTGCGGGCCTACCGCCACCGGGGCTTCTGGGACTGCATGGACACCTACAAGGACGCGGTGCTGCTCAACGACCTCTGGGAGTCGGGCGATCCTCCCTGGCGGGTCTGGGCGGAGGAGCCGGCGCTGTGAGGGCGCTGGTCACGGGGGCTCGGGGCTTCGCCGCGTCCTGGCTCGCCAAGGCGCTGCTGGAAGAGGGCGCGGAGGTGACCTCGATCGACCGCGATGGTGCCTCCCCCAGCGGTCTCGAGCTGCAGGGGATCGCGGGCGACGTGAACGACGTCGTCGCGGACCTGCGTGACTACGACGCCGTGCTCGATCTGCTGCGAGCGGATCGGATCGACTCGGTGTTTCACCTCGCCGCTCAGCCGATCGTCGGCGACGCCAACGCCTCCCCCCTGCCGACCTTCGAGACGAACATCGGGGGCACCTGGGTCTTGCTCGAAGCCTGTCGTGAGGCCGGGGTCGAGAGGGTCGTCGTGGCCTCCTCGGACAAGGCATACGGCCCCCACGATCAGCTGCCCTACACCGAGGACGCCGCGCTGCAGCCGATCTTCCCCTACGACGTCTCCAAGGCGGCGACTGACCTGATCGCGCGCAGCTACTGGCACACCTTCGGGCTGCCGGTCGCCGTGACCCGCTTCGCCAACCTCTACGGCGGCGGAGAGCGGAACTTCTCGCGCATCATCCCCGAGACGGTCACCGCGGTGCTCGATGGACGCCGCCCGGTCATCCGCTCCGACGGCTCCCCCGAGCGCGACTTCCTCTATGTCGAGGACGCCGCCGGCGCGTATCTGGCCATCGCCGAGGCGCTGCAGACGGCCGGCAGGTCGGCGGCGAGGCCTTCAACGCCGGCTGGGGCCGGCCGCATCCGGTCCGCGAGGTGATCGACCTGATCTGCGAACTGGGCCCCAACGACGTCGAGCCCGACTACCAGGGGACGGGGAACCCTCCCGGAGAGATCGACCGGCAGTACCTCGACTCGACCAAGATCCGGGAGCGGATCGGGTGGGAGCCGAAGGTCAACCTCCGCGAGGGAATCAGCCGGACGCTCGAGTGGTACGCCGCTCATCCGGAGGTGAGGCCCGTCCATTCGCTGGGCCGATCCGGTTGAGCGCGAACTCGACCGCTCGCCCGAGGGGCCGGAAGGGCAGCAGGATTCCCGCCGCGCGGCCGCCGAACCCTGGGTAGTCGAGCTTCTGAAGGATGCGCCTCGGCCTCGCGCCGCTCCCTCGGGGCTCAGCCTGGAGGGCATGCCCCTGGACTTGACGAGGAGCTGGCGTGCGCGACGGCGCTCGTCACGGTCGAGGCGGCGCCAGTGCCGATTGGCGACCCAGCCGATCTCGATCGCCGCGATCACCCAGAGGCGCTGGGCGAGCCAGCGGCTGCGCCGCGCAAAGCGCCTTCCGGCTGCGCCGATCAGTCCCATGTCAGCCGCTTACCCACTCGACCGGCCTGTATAGCCTCAAAAAGCGAAACCCCCCGCCGCGATGGCGAGGGGTCTCGAAAACCTCGAGGTTCGGCTTGGTTGACCGAAATCCCGGATCGACCTACTGGAACCACCACTGGGTTCGAGGTCGCGGCCTTGCAGATGAACTTCTTGTGCTTCTTCTTCTTCTTGATCACCCGCTTGGCGACCGTCGCCGTGTAGGTGCCGGGGGCCGGTGCGAGCTGCTGCGTGAGGCTGTAGAACCCGCCGGGGCCGGTCAGGACCGACCCGTCGACCTGGGTAGAGCCGTTGAAGATCGAAACGACGCGACCCTTCTTACACCCGCCCGGGCCCTTCGCCTTGACCTGGCCGGAGTAGGTTGCCGACCCGGGCGAGTACGGCGCATATGGGTTCGCGGGGGTGGACGAAATCGCAAGAGTGATCGTCGACGCGATCTTCTTCTTCTTCGTCTTCGCCGTCGCCACCGTCGCCGACCCAATGGCCAGGCAGGCGACCAGGGCCACGACGATTACCAGGACCTTTTTCGAACGCATGTCTCTCCCTCGGAAGTGGACGTGTCCCCCCGTTGTACGCAGCGGTTGTGAAAATGCTGACAAGCCAGGATCTACCGCTGTGACCAGGTGAGGCTGCGGTTGC